>NZ_LDJK01000022.1 GCF_001431535.1 Stenotrophomonas chelatiphaga | reverse complement strand
GGGCCGGGCGGTGGGGCTGGGCGGGGGCGTAGAGCGCCATGGATGGCGCGAAACGAGGCCCGCAGGAGCGGCTCTTGCCGTCCCCCGACCAGCCCCACCGCCCGGCGCCAACCCGGGGTGTCGCACTCCGGCCACCCGCGAGGGGGTTCCACCCGTTCGACCCACCCCGGCCGAAGGTAAGCGCAGCGCGCTGCGCGATCGCCGACAAAAGCCGCACCAAGGCCCGGTGGTATAGTTCGCGGCGAAATACGGACCCCGCGTCCGGCCCTTCACTCCTGCCAGGAACATCTCCCATGCTGCGTTCTGATTCCCTGCCGCGCCGCGGCGTGCCGGTCCTGCCCCGCGTGCTGGGTTCGCTGCTGGTGGCCGCAAGCCTGGCCCTGCCGATGATGGCCTCGGCCGCCGGCCTGCTCGACGTGGCCTACCGGCCGCTGGCGGGCAAGGAGGCGGTCAATCTGGGCCAGCGCTACCACGGGCGCGTGCTGCTGGTGGTCAACACCGCCAGCAAGTGCGGCTTTACCCCGCAGTACGAAGGCCTCGAGGCGCTGCAGAAGTCGTATTCCGCGCGCGGCCTGAGCGTGCTGGGCTTCCCCTCCAATGACTTCAAGGGGCAGGAGCCGGGCGATGAGAAGGACATCCAGGAGTTCTGCACCCTGACCTACGGGGTCAAGTTCCCGATGTTCGAAAAGGTCCACGTCGTGGGCGACCAGGCGACCCCGCTGTACAAGGGCCTGACCGCCGCCACCGGCGTGGCCCCGGGCTGGAACTTCCACAAGTACCTGATCGGACGCGACGGCGCGGTCATCGCCCAGTTCCCGAGCCGGGTCAAGCCGGATGACAAGGAACTGGTCGCGGCGATCGAACGTGCGTTGGCGGCCCCTGCGGTTCATTGAACGACGCACGTGCGCCTCGACATATCGGACGCGCATGCGACAATGCGTGTTTTCGCGCCGACGTCGGCGTTTTTTCACTTCCAGGAATGCAACACATGAAGATGGGAATGCGTGGCGCTGCGGCGTCGGTTCTGATTCTGGCGATGGGCACCACCGGCGTGGCGCTGTCGCAGCAACCTGCTGCCGCCCCGGCAGCAGCCAAGGAGACCAGTAATTTGAATTCCAAGCAGAAGCTCGGCTATGCCATCGGCGGCGACGTCGCCCGTTCGCTCGAAGCGATCAAGTCGCACATCGACCTGGCCGCCATGCGCGAAGCCGTGCAGGCCACCTTCGACGGCAAGCAGCCGCTGATCACCCAGGCCGATGCGCAGAAGACCGACACGGCCCTGCGTACCTCCATGGCGATCGCCAATGGCCAGCAGGTTCCGGGCCAGGCGCCGGGTTCGGCGCCGCCGAAGGTCGACAACCGCCAGGTAGGCCTGATGCTGGGCAGCTACATGGTGGGCCCGTCGCTGGCCGAGCTGAAGGGTGACATCGAGCTGGACGCCCTGTTCGACGCGGTCAAGACCGCCTTCGATGGTGGCCAGCCGAAGCTGAGCCAGGAAGAGGGCGCGGCGATCCTGCAGTCCTTCATGGCCACCAAGCAGGCTGAAATGCAGGCCAAGGCCGCGCAGCTGGGCCAGACCAACCGTCAGGAAGGCAATGCGTTCCTGGCCAAGAACAAGACCGTGCCGGGCGTGGTCACCACCGCGTCGGGCCTGCAGTACCAGGTCATCCGCCCGGGCAGTGGCGAGCGTCCGCTGCCGAGCAGCAAGGTCAAGGTGAACTACGAAGGCAAGCTGCTGGACGGCACCGTCTTCGACAGCAGCTACCAGCGCGGCCAGCCGGTCGAGTTCGGCCTGGACCAGGTGATCAAGGGCTGGACCGAAGGCGTGTCGCTGATGCCGGTGGGCTCGAAGTACCGCTTCTGGATTCCGGGCGAACTGGCCTATGGCGAGAACGGCACCCAGGGTGGCCCGATCGGCCCGAACGCCACGCTGACCTTCGACGTCGAACTCATTTCCGTGCAGCCGTAAGGCACGCACGCGCCCTGCCATACCCGCCGGGACACCGGCGGGACTGGCGATCCATGTCATTGGCCGGGGACGATCAACGCATGTCTGAAATTACATCGAGCGAACGCGAGCAGGCGCTGGAAGCGCGCCTGGTCGAGCTGGAAATGCGTGTCTCCTTCCAGGAGCAGGCGTTGGCCGAGCTGAGCGAAGCGCTGGCCGATGCACGCATCGAGGGCTCACGCAACGAGGGCCTGATGCGGGTATTGCTGGAGGACCTGGGCAAGGTCCGCAACGCGCTGTATTCCTCTGATCCGGTGGATGAGCCGCCACCGCCGCACTACTGATCTGTCCTTATGAGCGATACCCTCCGCGACCAGCTGATGGGCCTGGGCTTCAAGCCCGCGCCGAAGCCTGAACGCAGCAACGACCGAAAGCCGGACCGCAAGCCGGAGGCGCGCCGTGATGGGCGACCGGGTGGCGGAAAGCCGGGGCAGGCCGGTGCCCGCCCCCACCAGGGCAAGCCGGGCGATAACCGTCCTGCGTCGTCCCGCCCGGGCAATCCCGGCAACCCCGGCAACCGTCCGGGGACGCGCCCGCAGGGTGCACGCAAGCCACGCTCGCAGGAAGAGATGGACCTGGCCAAGGCCTATGCCATCCGTGCGCAACGCGAAAAGGAAGAGCGCATCGAGGCCGAGCGCCAGAAGCAGGAAGACGCACGCGTGCGCCGCGAGGCGAAGGCGAAGCTGGAAGTGCTGCTCAAGGATGCGTCGTTGAACGTGGAAGAGGCCGACATCGCGCGGCACTTCCCGTACGGCGGCAAGATCAAGCGGATCTACGTCACCGCTGGCCAGCTGAAGGCACTCAATGCCGGCGAGCTGGGCGTGGTGCAGGTGGCCGGCCGCTACATGCTGGTGACCGCGGAGATGCTGGCCCAGGCCGAGGCGATCTTCGCCCAGGCCGTGGCGCTGAAGGTGGACCCGAACGCACCGGCCGAGGAGGATCCGTACGCCGATCCGCAGTACCAGGTGCCCGACGACCTGGTCTGGTAAGCGGCGCTAGCGTTCTGTCCGTTTTGCGCGCCGAGCATGGCTCGGCGCTACCGTGGCATTGGGTGCCGTTGGCTTATTCGGTGATCGGGCCGCCGACTTCCTGGCCTGCCTGCCACACGGCGTGGATGCTTTGGCTGTTCTGGATGTCGGCCAGCGGGTCGGCATCCAGTACCAGCAGGTCGGCGCGCTTGCCGGGGGCGATCCGCCCGCGATCGGCCAGCCCCAGCAGGTCGGCCGCATCGGCGGTGGCGACCTGCAGCGCACGCGCCGGGGTCAAGCCGGCCTCGGTCAGCAGCTTCAGTTCGCGGTGCTCGGCAAAGCCGATCACCCGCTGCGGCATCGCGCCGGCATCGGTGCCGAAGCCCAGCTTCACGCCGCCGGCATGCAGGCGGCGCAGGTTTTCAAGGTTCATCGCAACGGCTTTGCGCGCGCCGGGGATGTTGGCACCCGCCAGCTGTTCGCTCTGCCACTCGGGCTGCTGCCAACGCTCGCGTACCGCCACCGGCAACGCGGCGCGCAGGAACGGGGTCTGCAGCGCCTGCGGATTTTCCGCATACCAGTAATTGGCTTCGTCGATGTTCACCGTGGCGATATAGCCGGTGCCCTGTTCGCGCATCTTCCGCACCAGCATCGGGTCGACCGCACGGTCGCGGATGCCATGGGCGATGATGTCCACCTTCGCATCGACCAGCGCCTTGGCCTGGTCCAGGTCATGAATGTGGGCAGCCACCTTCAGCCCGCGCGCGTGCGCCTCGCTGATCGCGGCGCGGAAGATCTCCGGCGCCATCATCGGTACCTTGCCGCCCAGGTTGTCCACCCACAGCTTGATCAGGTCCACGCCATCGGCCTGCTGGCTGGCCACCGCGGCGCGTGCTTCCTCGGCGTTGCGCGGACGGGCCACGGCGTCGCGTTGCAGCCCCATCGCCGCGGCGGGCGGTGCGCCGTCCACCGCACCGATGCCGCCGCCGGCACCGTACAGCTGCGCGCCCAGCCGCGGGTCTGCATTGACCTCTTTGCGGATGGGGAAGAAGTCATGGCCGTTCATGCCCAGCGCAGTGACCGTGGTGACGCCATAGCGCTGGAACTGGCGCAGGTCGCGCACCACGTTGTCGCGTGTGTAGAAGCGGTCACCGTGCTGCAGGCCCTCGGTGTTGCCGACGTGCGCGTGGTCGCTGACCAGCCCGGGAAGTAGGGTCTTGCCGCGGTAATCGATGCGGCGTGCAGCGCTGGCATCGGCGGGCAGCGGGCTGCCGACATGCACGATGCGCGTGCCGTTGATCAGTACCGGGGTGATGCCGAGATCGCGGGTTCCATCAAACACGCGGGCGTTTTCCAGCAGCACCGGCGCGGCGGCGGCGGGCAGGGCAGTGGCGGTGAGCAGCAGGGCCCACAGGCGGTTGGGTCGCATCGGCGGTTCCAGGTTGGGGTTACCCCGAGCCTAACCCGCGTGCCGCGATATCGGTAGCGCCGACCCGTTGTCGGCGAGCGCAGCGGCCGCTTGCGGAGGGCATCCGCCGAGGACGGCTCGGCGCTACCATTCACCGCGATACCGGTAGCGCCGACCCACGGTCGGCGAGAGCAGCGGCCGGCTGTTACTCCGGATCGTAATCCAGGTTGGAGGCCAGCCAGCGCTCTGCCTGCACGCGGTCCACGCCCTTGCGCTTGGCGTAGTCGGTGACCTGCTCGCGGCTGACCCGCCCGACCACGAAATACTGGCTCTGCGGATGGCTGAAGTAGTAGCCCGACACCGCTGCAGTGGGCAGCATGGCGAAGCTTTCGGTCAACTGCATGCCGGCGTTGCCCTGCGCGTCCAGCAACCGGAACAAGGTGTCCTTCTCGCTGTGCTCCGGGCAGGCCGGGTAGCCGGGAGCAGGCCGGATGCCGCTGTATTTCTCGGCGATCAGCGCATCGTTGTCGAGGGTCTCGTCGTTGGCATGGCCCCAGAACTCCTTGCGCACGCGCTGGTGCAGGCGCTCGGCCAGGGCTTCGGCGAAGCGGTCGGCAAGTGCCTTGAGCAGGATCGCGTTGTAGTCATCATGGGCGGCTTCGAAACGCGCCACGTGCGCATCGATGCCGATACCGGCGGTCACCGCGAACGCGCCGATCCAGTCCTGGCGGCCACTGTCGGCGGGGGCGATGAAGTCGGCCAGGCAGAAGTCTGGACGCTCGGCCGGTTTGTCGACCTGCTGGCGCAGGAAGTGCAGCGTGGCCTCACCGTCGGGGTGCTGTACGCGCACGTCATCGCCCACGCTGTTGGCGGGCCACAGGCCGAACACCGCGCGTGCCTGCAGCCACCGCTCCTTGACGATGCGGTCGAGCATCTGCCGGGCATCGCGATACAGCTCGCTGGCCTGGCTGCCGACGATCTCGTCGGTAAGGATCGCCGGGTACTTGCCGGCCAGCTCCCAGGCCTGGAAGAACGGCGTCCAGTCGATGTAGTCCACCAGCTCGGCCAGTGGATAGTCATCGAACACATGCAGTCCGGGCTGGTTCGGTGCCGGTGGCACGTAGTCTGCCCAGCCGCCGTCGAAACGCTGGCCGCGTGCATGGGCCAGGCTGACCAGGCGCTTGGCATCGCCGCGGTTGCGGTGGCGCAGGCGGATGTCGGCGTAGTCGGCTTCGTTGGCCGCCACGAACGCGGCGCGCAGGTCATGCGAGATCAGGGACTGGGCCACACCTACGGCGCGCGACGCGTCTTTCACCCACACCGTGGGCGCCTTGTAATGCGGGTCGATCTTCAACGCGGTATGCGCGCGCGAGGTGGTGGCGCCGCCGATCATCAGCGGCAGCTCGAAGCCCTGGCGCTGCATCTCGCGGGCCACGTGGCTCATCTCTTCCAGCGATGGGGTGATCAGGCCGGACAGGCCGATGATGTCGGCGTTCTCGGCGCGTGCGGCGTCCAGGATCTTCTGCGCCGGGACCATGACGCCCAGGTCGATCACCTCGAAGTTGTTGCAGGCCAGCACCACGCCGACGATGTTCTTGCCGATGTCGTGCACATCGCCCTTGACCGTAGCCATGATGATCTTGCCGTTGCTGCGCGCCGTATCGCCGCTGCGCAGTTTTTCCGCTTCGATGTAAGGCAGCAGGTAGGCCACCGCCTTCTTCATCACCCGCGCCGACTTGACCACCTGTGGCAGGAACATCTTGCCGGCACCGAACAGGTCGCCGACCACGTTCATGCCGTTCATCAGCGGACCTTCGATGACATCCAGCGGGCGCGTGGAGGCTTGCCGCGCTTCTTCTGTGTCCTGTTCGACCCAGGCATCCAGGCCGTGCACCAGCGCGTGGGCCAGGCGGTCGGTGACTGGCTTTTCACGCCATGCCAGGTCTTCGACCCGCGCCGCGCCCTTGCTGCCTTTGTAGCGTTCGGCGATCTCCAGCAGGCGCTCGGTGCCATCGGCCCGGCGGTTGAGGATCACGTCCTCCACGCGTTCGCGCAGCTCCGCGTCCAGGTCGTCGTAGATCGGCATCGCGCCGGCATTGACGATGCCCATGTCCATGCCCGCGGCGATGGCGTGGTAAAGGAACACCGAGTGGATCGCCTGGCGCACCGTCTCGTTGCCGCGGAAGGAGAAGGACACGTTGGACACGCCGCCGGACACATGGCAGTGCGGCAGCGTGCGCTTGATGATGCGGGTGGCCTCGATGAAGTCCACCGCGTAGTTGTCGTGCTCTTCGATGCCGGTGGCCACGGCGAAGATGTTCGGATCGAAGATGATGTCCTGCGGCGGGAAGCCGATTTCGTCCACCAGGATGCGGTACGCCCGCGTGCAGATCTCGACCTTGCGTGCGCAGGTGTCGGCCTGGCCGGCTTCGTCAAAGGCCATCACCACCGCGGCGGCGCCGTAGCGCAGCACCTTTCGCGCATGCTCGCGGAACAGGTCTTCGCCTTCCTTCAGCGAGATCGAATTGACCACGCTCTTGCCCTGCAGGCATTTCAGCCCGGCTTCGATCACGCTCCACTTGGAGGAATCGACCATCACCGGGATGCGCGCGATATCCGGCTCGGACATGATCAGGTTGAGGTAGCGCGTCATCGCCGCTTCCGAATCGATCAGGCCTTCGTCCATGTTGACGTCGAGGATCTGCGCGCCGCTGGCCACCTGCTGGCGCGCCACGTCGACCGCTTCCTCGTAGCGTTCTTCCTTGACCAGTTTGCGGAACTGCGCGCTGCCGGTGACGTTGGTGCGCTCGCCGATGTTGATGAACAGCAGGTCCGGGGTGATGACCAGCGGTTCCAGTCCGGACAGGCGGGTGTGCGGGGCGGTGCTCATGCGGCCTGCTCCCGGTCACCGGGCAGCGCACGCGGCGGCAGTCCGGCGACGGCCTCTGCGATGGCGCGGATATGCGCCGGGGTGCTGCCGCAGCAGCCGCCGACCAAGTTCAGCAGGCCGTCGGTGGCGAAGCCGTGCAGGGTGGCGGCCATTTCCTCGGGGGTTTCGTCGTACTCGCCGAACGCATTGGGCAGGCCGGCGTTGGGATGGGCGCTGACATAACAGCCCGCCACCTGGGAAAGCGTC
Organism: Stenotrophomonas chelatiphaga; assembly: GCF_001431535.1. Classification (GTDB taxonomy): domain Bacteria; phylum Pseudomonadota; class Gammaproteobacteria; order Xanthomonadales; family Xanthomonadaceae; genus Stenotrophomonas; species Stenotrophomonas chelatiphaga. The sequence continues at coordinate 30,158 of NZ_LDJK01000022.1, read as the reverse complement.
TCCACGTGCGGGCGCATCGCATCGGCGCCGAGCGCACAGTTGAGCCCGATCGACAGCGGTCGGGCGTGCGCCAGCGAGGCATGGAAGGCTTCGGCGGTCTGCCCCGACAGGGTGCGTCCGGACGCATCGGTGATGGTGCCGGAGATCATCACCGGCAGGCGCGCGCCGCGCGCATCGAAGGCTTCTTCCACCGCGAACAAAGCCGCCTTGGCGTTGAGGGTGTCGAAGATGGTTTCCACCATCAGCGTATCGGCGCCCCCATCGATCAGGCCATCGATCGCCTCGCGGTAGGTGCCGCGCAGTTCGTCGAAGCTGGTGTTGCGGAAGCCGGGATCGTTGACGTCCGGGCTGATCGAGGCGGTACGGCTGGTCGGCCCGAGCACCCCGATGACGAAGCGCGGCTTGTCCGGCGTGGTCGCTTCCATCGCATCGCAGCAGGCTCGCGCCACGGCGGCGCCGGCCTTGTTCAGTTCGTACACCAGGTGCTCGAGGTGGTAGTCGGCCTGGCTGACCGAAGTGGCGTTGAAGGTATTGGTCTCCACCAGGTCCGCGCCGGCCTGCAGGTATTCGGTATGGATGCCGGCGATGATCTCCGGCCGGGTCAGCAGCAGCAGGTCATTGTTGCCTTTCAGGTCCTGCTCCTGCACCGGGCCGTGGTCGCAGCCGGCGCCATGCACGTGGCCGGCGGCACGGGTATCCACGCCGCCGATGAAGCGCTCGCCGCGGTAGTCGTCTTCCTGCAGCCCATGGCGCTGGATCATCGTGCCCATCGCACCGTCGATGATCAGGATGCGTTCGCGCAGGGCGCTCAGCAGGGCAGTGGCACGTTCGGGATGCAACCAGGGCAGGGCGGGCACGGCGACCTCAGGGTTTGTTGGCGATCAGCGAAATGACTTCGAAATGTGGCGGGCGCTTTTCGCGCGTCACCGTTTCCAGGCTCGACACCTGCAGCCCGGCCTTGTCGACGAACTTGCGCAGCTCCTTGTCACTGAAGCCGAGGTTGACGTGGCCGTAGGCATCCACCGCCGCCTTGTGCTCATGGCGGGCCAGGCTGCACAGCAGCAGGCGGCCGCCCGGGCGCAGCACGCGCGCCGCTTCGGTGACCGCCTGGGCCGGCTTGGCGGCGTAGGTGAGGGCATGCATCAGCACGACCAGGTCGAAGCTGCGATCCTTGAAGGGGAGGGCATGCATGTCGCCTTCGCGCACTTCCACGTTGGGCAGGCGGCGCAGGCGTTCGCTGGCGGCGGCAACCACGCGCGCGCTGGTGTCGATGCAGACATAGCGGCTGGCATGCGGGGCCACCAGTTCGGCGAGCACGCCATCGCCGGAGGCGATATCCAGCACGTCGCCGGTTTCCAGCAGGGGCAGGGCGGTGCGCGCCAAGGCTTCCCAGGTGCGGCCCGGGGAGTAATGGCGTTCCATGTCACCGGCCACGCTGTCGGCCCAGTTCTGGTCGGCGGCACGGCTGGCCAGCACCGAGGCCACGCGTTCGGCATCCTGGCGCAGCAGCGGGTCGTCGCTGCCGGTGCTCAAGGCATGCCACAATGCGCGCTGTGCCGGGTCCAGCTGGGCGTCGTCGAAGCGGTAATACGCAGACACGCCCGCGCGGCGGTCGCGCACCAGCCCGGCTTCTTTCAGGCGCGCCAGATGCGTCGATACCCGCGGCTGGGCCAGCCGGGTGATCGCCGACAGCTCGGCCACGGTCAGTTCTTCCTGCTCCAGCAGCGCCAACAGGCGCACCCGGGTGGCGTCGGCGAACACTTTCAGCCGGGTCGACCAATCCTCGAGATCCATAAATATCCACCTATCGCGATAGAGAGATATTTTCGCCTCCGCGGCGTGAACGGTCAAGCAACGCCGAACGGTAGCGCCGACCCATGGTCGGCGTGCGCAGCGGCGCGTGGGCACAGGCAGTTCGCCGGGCACGCCTCGGCGCTACCAGCGCGGCTTTCCCACACGTCAATCGCGGTTCTGCCGATCCTTGTCCCGGCCCGATCGCCCGACTCTGGCTGCATGTCCAGTCGCCATCTCCAGCGCGGCCGCTTCTCCCGCCCGGGCGGCATCTACGTCCTGACCACGGTGACCCGCGGACGCCTCCCGGTATTCGAGACTGCCGACAGTGCCCGTATCGTGATTGACTGCCTTCGCGACATCGAACGCGCCCGCATCAGCCATTCCTTCGCCTGGGTCGTCATGCCTGACCACGTGCACTGGCTGCTGCAACTGCGCCAAGGCACGCTGGGCGCCTGCATGCAACGGTTCAAATCACGGAGCAGCCGGCTGATCGGTCAAGCGGCGGGATCCGCCTTACGGCTATGGCAGCCCAGCTACTTCGAGCACGCGCTGAGGTCAGACGAATCGCTGCTCAGGCAGGCGCGCTACATCGCAGCCAACCCCGTAAGAGCGGGGCTTGTCGATCAGTTGGGTGTCTATCCCTTTGCCTGGTGCCGCTGGCCTTCGGACCCCTGACGCACACGATACGGTAGCGCCGACCCATGGTCGGCGAGCGCAGCGGCGCGTGGGCGCCGGCAATCCGCCGAGCACGGCTCGGCGCTACCTGGGCGGCCGGTCGGTGGGGCCGACCCATGGTCGGCGAGCGCAGCGGTACGTGGGCGCCGGCAATCCGCTGAGCACGGCTCGGCGCTACCCGGGCGGCCGGTCGGTAGCGCCGACCCTTGGTCGGCGAGCGCAATGGTTCGTGGGCACAGGCAATCCGCCGAGCACGGCTCGGCGCTACCACGGGCGGCCGAACGGTAGCGCCGACCCATGGTCGGCGAGCGCAGCGGCGCGTGGGCGCCGGCAATCCGCCGAGCACGGCTCGGCGCTACCACGGGCGGCCGAACGGTAGCGCCGACCCATGGTCGGCGAGCGCAGCGGTACGTGGGCGCCGGCAATCCGCCGAGCACGGCTCGGCGCTACCACGGGCGGCCGGTCGGTAGCGCCGACCCATGGTCGGCGAGCGCAGCGGCGCGTGGGCACAGGCAATCCGCCGGGCACGGGTTCAGTGCCCCAGTCAGCCGGGACCCGCTGCCCCCCAGTACAATTGGGGATTCATTACCCGGGAGGGGTCGTTGTGGATTTCAGCTTTACCGAAGAGCAGTTGATGCTGCAGGACGTTGCGCGCCGCATCGCGCAGGAAAAGATCGCGCCCAGCGCCGAGCACCATGACCGCACCGGCGAGTTCCCGCTGGCCAACATCCAGCTGCTCGGCGAGAACGGGCTGATGGGCATCGAAGTGCCGGCCGAGTACGGTGGCGCGGGCATGGACCCGATCGCCTACGTGCTGGCGATGGTGGAAGTCGCCGCCGGTGACGCCGCCCATTCCACCATCATGTCGGTCAACAATTCGCTGTTCTGCAACGGCATCCTGACCCACGGCAACGAGGCCCAGAAGCAGAAGTACGTGCGCGCCATCGCCGAAGGGACCGCCATCGGCGCCTTCGCGCTGACCGAGCCGCAGTCCGGCTCGGATGCCACGGCCATGCGCTGCCGCGCGGTCAAGCAGGCCGACGGCAGCTACGTGATCAACGGCAAGAAGAGCTGGATCACGTCCGGCCCGGTGGCCAAGTACATCGTGCTGTTCGCGATGACCGATGCGGACAAGGGCGCGCGTGGCATCAGCGCGTTCCTGATCGACACCGACAACGCCGGTTTTGGTCGCGGCAAGACCGAGCCCAAGCTCGGCATCCGCGCATCGGCGACCTGCGAGATCGAGTTCAACGATTACGTGGCGCAGGCTGAAGACCTGCTGGGCCAGGAAGGCGAAGGCTTCAAGATCGCGATGGGCGTGCTCGACGCCGGCCGCATCGGCATCGCCTCGCAGGCCATCGGCATTGCCCGTGCGGCGTACGAGGCCACCCTTGAGTACGTGAAAGAGCGCAAGGCGTTCGGCGCGGCCATCGGCACCTTCCAGATGACCCAGGCCAAGATCGCCGACATGAAGTGCAAGCTGGATGCCGCCCTGCTGCTGACCCTGCGCGCGGCGTGGGTGAAGGGCGAGGGCAAGCGCTTCAGCAACGAGGCGGCGATCGCCAAGCTCACCGCGTCCGAAGCGGCGATGTGGATCACCCACCAGGCCGTGCAGATCCACGGCGGCATGGGGTATTCGAAGGAAATGCCGCTGGAGCGCTACTTCCGTGACGCCAAGATCACCGAGATCTACGAAGGCACCTCGGAGATCCAGCGCCTGGTGATCGCCCGCAACGAAACCGGGCTGCGCTGACGCTTCGGCGTAAACGTGGGGGCGGGTGCGCGACCCGCTCCGCCCGCACGATCACCTAGAATGCCCGTCCTCTCAAAACAGGTACGGGCATGGTCATCTACCGTGGTGCTGGTTTTTTCACCCTGCTGACACCGATCATCACAGTGCTGTTGTTGCTCTGGCTGTACCCCGATCCGTCCGTCGCCAAGGGCAACATCACGCTGCCGCAGTTCCTGCTGGGCTGTGGCATCGGTGCGGCCATCAACACGGTGCTGGGTTTCGTGCTCAATCGCGGACCACGTCCGGAGGGCGAGCTGGCGCGGCATCACTTCTTCTACCTGCCGATGCAGTGGCCCTCGTTGGCCATCGTGGTGGTGTGTGCGGTGATTGCCGCGGCACGCTGAAAGCTGGGTGAGAATGAAAAAAAGGCCCCGGATCGCTCCGGGGCCTTTTTTATCGGGAGCGTGACGGCCAGCGGCCGTCACTACCTCGCTCAGCGATCGGGGCGGTGGGCGCCACCGGCTTCGTGCTGGCGCTCCACGAACTCCTTGGAGGGTTCGTCCAGCTTGTCGCCCAGCATGCGGCGGACCACGATGAAGAACACCGGGATCATCAGCAGGCCGAGGAAGGTGGCGAACACCATGCCGCCGATCACGCCGGTACCGATGGCGTGGCGGGAATTGGCGCCGGCACCGGTGGAGATGGCCATCGGGATGACGCCCATGATGAAGGCGAAGGAGGTCATCAGGATCGGGCGGAAGCGCAGGCGCGCCGCTTCGATGGTGGCATCGCGCAGGGTCTTGCCGGCCGCACGCTGTTCCACCGCGAACTCCACGATCAGGATCGCGTTCTTCGCCGCAAGGCCGATCACCGTGATCAGGCCGATCTTGAAGAACAGATCGTTGGGCAGTCCGCGGGCCATCGAGAACACCAGCGCACCCAGCACGCCCAGCGGCACCACCAGCAGCACGGCGACCGGGATCGACCAGCTTTCATACAGCGCGGCAAGGCACAGGAACACCACCACGATGGACAGCACCAGCAGCAGCGTGGCCGCGTTGCCTGCCAGGATTTCCTGGTAGGACATGCCGGACCAGTCGTAGCCGAAGCCAGCCGGCAGTTCGTCGCGCACGATGTCTTCCATCGCGGTCATCGCTTCGCCGGAGCTGCGTCCCGGTGCCTGCGAGCCGACGATGTTCACCGCCGAATAGCCGTTGTAGCGGCTCAGCGACGGCGGCGCCGACACCCATTCCGAGCGCACCACGGTGCTCAGCGGGATCATCGTGTTGGTGCCGTCGGCATTGGTATCCAGCGTGGACGGGCTGTAGAAGCTCTTCAGCGATGCTTCGCCGGTGCGGTACGGCGCATCGGCCTGCATGGTCACGCGCTTGATGCGGCCCTCGCTGAAGAAGTCGTTGACGTACACCGGGGCCAGCATCAGCTGGATGGTGCTGTACACGTCCGACACCGACATGCCCATCGCCTGCGCCTGCACGCGGTCCACGTGCAGGGCCAGCTGCGGGGCATTTTCCAGTCCGTTGGGGCGCACGCCGGTCAGCAGGTCACTCTTCTGCGCCGCTGCACCCAGCAGGGTGTTGCGGGCGTTGGTGAGCTGTTCGAAGCCGGCGCCGGTACGGTCCTGCAGCCACATGTCGAAGCCGCCGAACTGGCCAAGGCCCTGCACGGTAGGCAGGTTGACCACGAAGATCTGCGCTTCCTTGATGCCATAGAACGCGCCGTTCATGTTGCCGATCAGCTCGGGTACGGTCACCTCACGGTCGGCCCAGGGCTTGAGCCGGATGAAGCCCATGCCCACGTTTTCGCCGGAACCCACGAAGCTGAAACCTGCGATCTGCAGCAGGCCTTCGAAGCCTTCCTGCTTTTCCAGGATGCCACGCATCTGCGCGAACACTTCGTTGGTCTGGGTCTTGGTCGAACCCGGCGGCAGCTGCACGATGGCCAGTGCGTAGCCCTGGTCTTCTTCGGGCAGGAAGCTGCCCGGCATGCGCGTGAACAGGAACGCACACAGCGCACCGAGCACCACGAACAGGATCATCCAGCGCGGGGCATGCTTCACCGCCGAGGTGATGTGGCCCACGTAGGTGCCGCTGATCTTGTCGTAGTACTTGTTGAAGGTGCGGTAGACGATGTTCGGCTTGTCGTTGTGCGTCGGCTTCAGGAAGGTCGCGCACAGTGCCGGGGTGAAGCCCAGCGCCAGGAACGCTGAGAATGCCATCGAAATGGCGATGGTCAGCGCGAACTGCTTGTAGATCTCGCCGGCCGCACCGCCCTGCAGCGCGGACGGGATGAACACCGCCGCCAGCACCACGGTGATGGCCACCACCGCGCCGGTGATCTGGGTCATTGCTTTCTGGGTGGCCTGTTTCGGCGCCATCCCTTCGTCGGTCATGATGCGCTCGACGTTCTCGATCACCACGATCGCGTCATCGACCACGATGCCGATCGCCAGCACCAGCGCGAACAGGGTCAGCTGGTTGATCGTGAAGCCGATCATCCACATGCCCAGGAACGTACCCAGCAGCGCGACCGGGATCACCAGCGTCGGGATCAGGGTGGCACGGAAGTTCTGCAGGAAGATCAGCATCACCAGGAAGACCAGGATGATGGCTTCGATCAGCGTCTTGATGACCTCTTCGATGGAGATCTTGACGAAGGTGGTGCTGTCATACGGCGAGAACCAGCTGACACCGGCCGGGAAGCTCGGCTGCAGCTCGTCCATCTTCGCGCGCACGGCTTCGGCCACGTTCAGCGCATTCGCGCCGGGCAGCAGCTGGATCGCGAAGGCACCGGTCGGCTTGCCGTTGTACTGGGTATCAAAGCCGTAGTTGCCGGCGCCGAAGCCGATCCGGGCGATGTCCTTCAGCAGCACGCGCGAACCATCCGGGTTGGCGCGCAGGATGATGTTCTCGAACTCTTCCGGGGTGCTGAAGCGGCCTTCGGCCGATACCGTGGCGGTGAAGTGCTGGCCGACCGGGGCCGGGTCCGAACCCAGCGAACCGGCGGCGAACTGCACGTTCTGCTCGCGCACCGCCGCCAGCACCTGGCTGGCGGAGAGGCCGTAGCCCTGCATGCGCTCGGGGTTGAGCCAGATGTTCATGGCGTACTCGCCACCGAACTGCTGGGTGCTGCCGACGCCGGGAATACGCGAGACCTGGTCCAGCACGCGCGAGGCGACGATGTCGTTCAGCGCATCACGGCTGATACTGCCCGAATCCGAGCGCAGCGCCACCACCATCAGGAAGCCGGCGTTGGCCTTGGCCACCACCACGCCCTGCTGGGTGACTTCACTGGGCAGGCGCGGGGTCGCCAGCGAGACCTTGTTCTGTACCTGCACCTGGGCGATATCCGCATCGGTGCCGGTTTCGAAGGTCAGGGTGACCGTGGCGCGGCCGTTGGACGAGGACGAGGAGCTGAAGTACAGCAGGTGATCGATGCCGGTCAGCTGCTGCTCGATCACCTGGGTGACCGACTTTTCCGTGGTGTCCGCGCTTGCGCCCGGGTAGGTGGCCGACACGGTGACCTGTGGCGGGGCGATGCTGGGGTAGGACTCCACACCCAGGTTGAGGATCGCGATCACGCCGCTGAGCGAGATCAGGATCGCTACCACCCAGGCAAAGACCGGGTGTTCGATGAAAAATTTAGGCATGACGGAGTTTTCCCGTTACTGCTTGGTCGAATCGGAGGCCGGCGCTGCCTGGTCGGCAGCGGCCGGGGCCTGCGCGGCGGCGTCGGGCGTGGCGGCATCGGCGGCGGCATCGCCCTGGGCGGCCGGCTTCTGGCCGGCGGCGGGGGCGCCCTGGCCAGCAGCGGCCTGCTCCGGGCTCCACGGCTTGGCCGTGGCCGGTGCGCCTTCCTTGACCTTCTGCACGCCGGCAACCACCACCTTGTCACCCGGCTCCAGGCCGGCGGTGACCAGCCAGTTGCTACCCTGCGCGCCTTCGGTCTTGACGTTGCGGCGCAGCGCCTTGCCGTCAGCACCGACCACCATCAGGTAGCCGCCCGTGGCATCACGCAGCAGCGCCTGCTGGGGCACCAGGTAGGCGTTGTTCCGCTCGCCCAGGGTCGCCTGGAAGCTGACGAAGGCGCCCGGCAGCAGGATCCGGTCCGGGTTCGGCAGCACCGCGCGCAGCGATACCGCGCCGGTGGCCGGGTCGACCGTGGTGGAGGAGAAATCCAGCGTGCCGTTCTGGTTGTAGTTGGTGCCATCGGACAGCTTGACCTGCACGGTGGCCTTGCCATCGCCGCTCAGCGCCAGCGCGCCCTTGGCCTGCGCCGCACGCAGCTGCGACAGCTCGTCCACGCTCAGCGAGAAGTTGACGTACAGCGGATCCAGCTGGTCCACGGTGGTCAGCAGGGTGACGTCACCCTGGCCGACCAGCGCGCCTTCGGTGACCTGCTGCTTGCCGGCCACGCCGCTGATCGGCGCGGTGACTTCGGCGTAACCCAGGCTGATGCGCGAGCTGCTCACGGCGGCTTCGGACTGCTTGACCGCCGCCAGCGCGGTGCGCTCGGCCGATTCGGCATTGTCCAGGTCGGCCTTGGAAACATACTTCTGCGGGGCCAGCGAACGGGCGCGATCCGCTGCCACCTTGGCATTGGCATAGGTGGCGCGGGCCGAGGCGAGCTGGGCTTCGGAGGCGTTGAGCTCGGCGCGCAGCGGCGCCGGGTCGATCAGGAACAGGGTCTGGCCCTGCTTGACCTCACTGCCTTCCTGGTAGACGCGCTTGAGCAGCACGCCCGGCACGCGGGCGCGGACATCGGCGCTGCGGAACGGCGACAGCCGGCCGACCAGCTCGCGCTGCAGCGGCAGGGTCTGTGGCTTGGCATCGATCACGCCCACTTCCGGCGGCGGCGGTGCCTGCTGTTCTTCTTTCTTGCAGCCAGCCAGGGCAATGGCAACAGCGCACGTCAGTGCGAGGGTGCGGAGTGGGGCGATCATCAGGAGAAACTCCGGAGTTGGTTTGAATGCGGTTGGGGCGAAGCGGCCGGCGCGAACGCGCGCAGGAAGCTGTCGACGGAAAATCCAGCCCAGCGCCGACGCGTCCCGGCGTCGTCGCGATGGGGCATGTGGAAGCGCTGCCGATCGAAATCCTGGCCACCGATCATGCTGATTAGCAGTTCAGCCATGAAGTGCGGGTCGTCATGCCGGAGCTGCCCCCGGGCGATGGCCGATTCGATCCATTCAGCAAGATGAAGGGTCAGTGCCCCGGTGCCGTCGCGCCACAGGCTGCGGGCCTCATCGGGAAACTGCGCCGCATCGGCGGAAATCATCCGGCAGGCCTGGGCGACGTGTGGCTGGTTGAAGTGCTCCAGGTAGTCGGTGGCGAACTGCATCAGGCTGCCGCGCAGATCATCTTCGCGCAGGCCACGCAGCCCGGCGGTGGCCCGGCAGACATGCCGCTGCACCACCCGACGCATCAGTTCCTGCTTGCTGCCGTAGCGCGAATACAGGGTCTGCTTGGAACAACCGGCGTGCTGGGCCACGGCTTCCATGCTCATCTGCATGCCATGCCGGGCGAGCAGCTCGCGCACCGCATCGAACACACGAAGATCGCGCGCGTCCATGTCGGCAGCGGGGAGGGGAGCGGGGTTCACGGAGTGGACTATACCGTCCAGTTCAGAATTGTGGAAACGTTTTGCGACCTGCTGCGGCAAGTTCTGTCACAGGCTTTGCCGATCCTGTCGGCATGCCACGTCGATGGCGGCAGCCGTACGCGCGCGAACGGTGTGCGCGGCCCTGGCGTCCATGTAAACGGCACCCAACCCGTATCTGCATATTCCGTCCTGCAGCAAGGCCTTTTCCTGCAACAGGGCTACAATTTCATTTTCCCAACTGGGCAACACGACTCGCTCTGCCATGAAATCGCAAAAGTCTGCAGTCAAAACCGTGAAAACCAAGCCCGCCACGGCGGAAACCCAGCTTGTCCCGGCAACTGGTTTCTCGCTGGAACCGGTGTACACGGCCTTGCGCAAGCGATACCCCGCGGCCGGGCAGGCCGAGGCAGTAGCGTTCGCCGCCGACTTCTACAAGCGCATGGAAGCGGACGAGTTCCCGCACCACAGCGTGGAAGAATGGGCCGCGCTGGCCGCTGACACGCTGGAGTTCGCGCGCAGCCGCAAGGCCGGCAAGGCCAACGTGCGCGTGTTCAACCCCACCGCCAAGGCCAACGGCTGGGAATCGCCGCATACCGTGCTGCAGATCGTCAACGACGACATGCCGTTCCTGGTGGACACGGTGACCATGGCGCTGGCCGAGCAGGGCATCGGCGTGCACGTGCTGGGCCATCCGGTGATCCGCTTCAGCCGTGACAAGGCCGGCAAGCTGTCCAAGGTCGGCGAGGGCGAGATCGAATCGGTGATGCTGCTGGAGATCGACCGCCAGAGCCCGGAGGCGATGGCCGACGTCGAGCAGGGCATCGTCAAGGCGCTGGAAGAAGTGCGTTCGATCGTGCGTGACTGGCAGCCGATGCGTGACAAGGCGCTGGCCGTGGCCGACGACCTGGGCAGCCGCCAGCTGCCGGTCGATGACGCCTCGCGCCGGGAGGCGCAGGAGTTCCTGCGCTGGGCCGCCGACAACCACTTCACCTTCTTCGGCTACCGCGAATACCGCGTGCAGAAGGACGGCAAGGAAGACGTGCTGGCCCCGCTGAACGATACCGGCCTGGGCCTGATGAAGGGCCGCGACACCTCCGCCGCGCGCCCGGTCAAGACCCTCGCCGCGCAGGGCCTGAACACCACCACGGGCCTGAAGGATGCGCTGATCCTGACCAAGACCAACGCGCGTTCGCGCGTGCACCGCGCCGGGTACATGGATTACATCGGCGTGCTGGAATTCGATGCCAAGGGTCGGATCATCGGCGAGCAGCGCTTCCTCGGCCTGTTCACCTCCAGCGCCTACAACCGCCGCCCGTGGGAAATCCCGCTGGTGCGCCAGCGCTATGAGCACGTGATGCAGCGTTCGGGCCTGTCGCTGTCCAGCCACAGCGGCAAGGCGCTGCGCCACATCCTGGAAACCCTGCCGCGCGAAGAACTGTTCCAGTCCAGCGAGGACGAACTGTTCCGCACTGCGATGGGCGTGCTGGGCCTGCAGGAGCGGGTCCGCAGCCGGCTGTTCCTGCGCCGCGACAAGTATTCCCGCTTCATTTCCGCGCTGGCCTTCCTGCCGCGCGAACGCTTCAACACCGATGTGCGCCTGCGCATCGAAGCGATGCTGCGCGACGCCCTGCACGGCGAGCACGTGGACAGCTCGGTGGTGCTGGGCGAATCGCCGCTGGCCCAGGTGCACCTGATCGTGCGTCCGAAGGCCGGCCCGGTGGTCGACGTGGACACCAGCGCGCTGGAACAGAACCTGGCCCACCTGCTGCGCAACTGGCAGGACGACCTGCGTGAAACGCTGGTGTCGCGCCACGGCGAGACCGAAGGCCTGCGCATCGCCTCGCGTATCGGCAAGGCATTGCCGGCCGGCTACATCGAAGACAACAGCACCGCCGTGGCGGCCAGCGATGTCAGCCAGCTCGACGCGCTGACCGGCCCGGACGACCTGCGCCTGAGCCTGCAGACGGTGCCGCGCGAGAACGGCGATGGCCTGCGCCTGAAGCTGTATCGCCAGCTGGATGACATCCCGCTGTCCGATGCGCTGCCGATGATGGAAAACATGGGCCTGCGCGTGATCTCCGAGCGTCCGTATCGCCTTTCGGTGGACGATGCCCCGGTGTACGTGCAGGACTTCGAGGTCGAATCGGTGGCCGGTGCCATCGACGCGGCCAGTGTCGATGAAGCCTTCGGCGAGACCTTTGCCCGCGTGTGGCACGGCGATGCCGAGAACGATGGCTTCAACCGCCTGGTGCTGGCTGCAGGCCTGCACTGGCGCCAGGTCGCGATGCTGCGCGGTTACTGCAAGTACCTGCTGCAGACCGGCGTGCCGTTCTCGCAGGCCTACGTGGAAGGCACCTTCACCCGCTATCCGCTGCTGGCGCGCCTGCTGGTGGAACTGTTCGAAGCACGCTTCGACCCGGCGACCGGCAACGAGAGCAAGGACGACATCGCGCACGGCCAGGCCACGCTGAAGGCGCACCTGGACGTGCTGGCCGCCGGTGACGAGGCCACCCTGAAGGTGCTCAAGACCGTGGTCGATGCGCGCAAGGGGGACCGCGATGGCCAGATGCAGGCCGCGCGTGATGCGCTGTTGAAGCTGATGGACCGCGTCTCCAGCCTGGACGAGGACCGCATCCTGCGCAGCTTCATGGGCGTGATCGACGCCACCCTGCGCACCAGCTATTACCAGACCGATGCCAATGGCCGGCCGGGCCACGTGATCAGCTTCAAGTTCGATGCGGCGCTGGTGCCGGACCTGCCCAAGCCGCGTCCGTACCGCGAGATCTTCGTCTACGGTCCGCGCGTTGAAGGCGTGCACCTGCGCTTCGGTGCGGTGGCGCGTGGTGGCCTGCGCTGGTCGGACCGTCGCGAAGACTTCCGTACCGAGGTGCTGGGCCTGGTGAAGGCACAGATGGTCAAGAACACGGTGATCGTCCCGGTCGGCGCGAAGGGTGGCTTCTTCGCCAAGACCCCGCCGGCCAGCGGTGACCGCGATGCGGTGTTCGCCAATGGCGTGGCCTGCTACAAGCTGTTCATCCAGGGCCTGCTGGACATCACCGACAACATCGTCAACAACAAGATCGTGCCGCCCATCGACGTGGTCCGCCACGACATGGACGACCCGTACCTGGTGGTGGCCGCCGACAAGGGCACCGCGACCTTCTCCGACATCGCCAACGGCCTGGCCGTGGCGCACGGCTTCTGGATGGGCGATGCGTTCGCTTCCGGCGGTTCGGTGGGCTACGACCACAAGGGCATGGGCATCACCGCACGCGGTGCGTGGGAGTCGGTCAAGCGCCACTTCCGTGCGCTGGGCCATGACAGCCAGAGCCAGGACTTCACCGCCGCAGGCGTGGGCGACATGTCCGGCGACGTGTTCGGCAACGGCATGCTGTTGTCGCGCCACATCCGCCTGGTGGCCGCCTTCGACCACCGCCACATCTTCCTGGACCCGAACCCGGATGCGGCCAGCTCGTTCGTCGAACGCGAGCGCATGTTCACCGTGCCGCGTTCCAGCTGGGCCGACTACGATGCCAAGCTGATCAGCAAGGGCGGTGGCATCTTCCCGCGTACGCTGAAGTCCATCGAGATCACCCCGCAGGTGCGTGAGGCGCTCGGGCTGGAAGATTCGGTCAAGGCGCTGTCGCCGAACGACCTGATGAGCGCCATCCTGAAGGCCCCGGTGGACCTGCTGTGGAACGGCGGCATCGGTACCTACGTGAAGGCCACCAGCGAGCAGCACAGCGATGTCGGCGACCGCGCCAACAACGCGCTGCGCGTCAACGGCACCGAGCTGCGCTGCAAGGTGGTGGGCGAGGGCGGCAACCTCGGCATGACCCAGCTGGGGCGCATCGAAGCGGCCCAGGCCGGCGTGCTGCTCAACACCGACTTCATCGACAACTCCGCCGGCGTGGACACCTCCGACCACGAGGTGAACATCAAGATCCTGCTCAACGACGTGGTGCGCGCCAAGAAGCTCACCGTCGAGCAGCGCAACAAGCTGCTGGCTTCGATGACCGACGAAGTGGCCGCGTTGGTACTCAATGACAACTACCGCCAGAACCAGGCGCTGAGCCTGATGGAGCGGATGGCGGTCAAGCGCCTGGGCTCCAAGCAGCACTTCATCCGGACCCTGGAACAGCAGGGCCTGCTGGACCGGCAGATCGAGTTCCTGCCGTCCGACGCCGAGCTGTCCCAGCGCAAGGCGCGCGGCCAGGGCCTGACCCGTCCGGAGCTGTCGGTGCTGCTGTCCTACTCAAAGCTGGTGGCCTTCCAGCAGCTGCTGGAATCGGACATCCCGGAAGACCCGTACCTGTCCAAGGAGCTGCAGCGCTACTTCCCGCAGCCGCTGCAGAAGAAGTACGCCGATGCCATGGAACGCCACCGCCTGAAGCGCGAGATCATCGCCACGGCAGTGACCAACCAGACCATCAACCGGATGGGTGCCACCTTCCTGATGCGCATGCAGGAAGACACCGGCCGTTCCATCGCCGAGGTCGCCAAGGCGTACACCATCAGCCGCGAAACGCTGGATGCGCGCGCGCTGTGGGCGCAGATCGACGCACTGGACGGGCAGGTGCCCGAATCGGTGCAGGTCGATGCGCTGGAAGTGATCTGGAAACTGCAGCGTGCGTTCGTGCGCTGGCTGCTGTTCCGCCCCGGCCCGATGCCGGGCATCACCGAGGCGGTCAACCGCTATCAGGGCCCGTTCAACGACATCCGCGTGGCCTCCGGCGTGCTGCCCGATTCGCAGCGCCCGACCTACGAAGCGCTGGTGCAGCAGTGGGTGGAAAAGGGCCTGCCGGCCGGCCTGGCGCAGCAGCTGTCCGAGCTGCACTTCCTGGCCCCGGCGTTCGACATCATCGAATTGGCACGCACCCGCAAGCTCAAGCCGGTGGACGTGTCCAAGATCCACTTCCGCCTGGGCGAGGCGCTCAGCCTGCCGTGGTTGTTCGAGCAGGTCGACGCGCTGGAGGTCAACGGCCGTTGGCATGCGGTGGCACGTGGCGTGCTGCGTGACGAACTGGCAGCCCACCACCGCAACCTGGCGGGCCAGGTGCTGGCCACCAAGGGCGGCACGGCTGAAGCCAAGGTCGCCGCATGGGTGGGTCGTGACGACAACAGCCTGCGCTTCACCTTGGCGATGCTGGGCGAACTGGCCGAGCAGAAGACCCTGGACTACCCGACCGTCTCGGTCGCGGTCCAGCGCCTGGGCCAGCTGGCCTCGCACGGGTAAGCTTCAGCGCAATCGCGCTTACGCCCCACGCTCTGCCATGCAGAGCGTGGGCCCCGTCTCACCAGCTTCCACACCCCCGCGCCTTTGGCGCGCCCCCCTGACTCAGGGGGGCTCCAGGCCTGATGCATTCAGGCCGGCGGCAGGTGGCGCGGTTTCCGCGCCACGTCCGGTTATGCTCTACCGGTACCCGCGCACCACCGGACACCCTGCATGAGCGATTCCCCCCGCATTGCCTTCCTGGCCAGCAACACCGAACCGGCACGGCTTGCCCTTGCCGCGATGGTCGCGCGCCACGGCGAGCATGCGCCCGACGCGGCGGACGTGCTGTGTCCGCTGGGCGGCGATGGCTTCATGCTGCAGACCCTGCACCGCTACGGCCACCTCGGCCGGCCGGTGTTCGGCATGAAACTGGGCACGGTGGGCTTCCTGATGAACCAGTACCGTGATGCGGACGACGTGGCCGCGCGCATCGCACTGGCCGAACCGGCCCACCTGCGGCCGCTGCAGATGACCGCGCTGACCGAATCGGGAACCTCGACCGGATCGCTGGCCTACAACGATGTCTCGCTGCTGCGCCAGACCCGGCAGGCCGCGCACATCGGCGTGGACCTCAATGGCCAGGAGCGGGTGGCTGAACTGATCGGTGATGGCGTGCTGGTGGCCACCCCGGCGGGCAGCACCGCCTACAACTATTCCGCGCATGGCCCGGTGCTGCCGTTGGGCTCGGCCACCATCGCGCTGACCCCATTGGCCCCGTATCGGCCCCGCCGCTGGCGCGGGGCGATCCTCAAGGCCGACACCGAGGTGCGCTTCCGCGTGCTCGATCCGTACAAGCGCCCGGTCAGTGTCACCGCCGATTCGCACGAGACCCGCGACGTGGTGGAAGTGACCATCCGCGAATGCCGCGACCGCCAGGTGACCCTGCTGTTCGACCCGGAGCACAACCTCGAAGACCGGATCCTGTCCGAACAGTTCGTGTTCTGAGCGACAATAGGCCGCCGGCAACCGCCGGTTGCTGCAAGGAACCCCCCGATGGGCGACAACACTCCCCGATTGCTGACCGTCGCGGTGACCTCGCGCGCCCTGTTCGACCTGGAAGAGAGCCACGCGCTGTTCGAGAGCGATGGCGTGGATGCCTACGCCAAGTACCAGCGTGAGCACGAAGACGATGTGCTGGGCCCTGGCGTGGCGTTCCCCGTGGTGCGCAAGCTGCTGGCGCTGAACCAGGGCGCCGGCCCGGAGAACCCGCGCGTGGAGGTGATCCTGCTGTCGCGCAATTCCGCCGATACCGGTCTGCGCATCTTCAATTCCATCCAGCACTACGGGCTGGGCATCATCCGCGCCACGTTCACCGCCGGTGAGCCGACCTGGCCCTACGTGAAGCCGTTCGGCACGGACCTGTTTCTGTCGGCCAATCCCGAATCGGTGCGCAGCGCGCTGCGCCACGGCATCGCCGCGGCGACCATCCTGCCCAAGCCGCCGGGCGAGACCGCCGCAGCGGCGGCCGACCAGGTCGACACCCGCCGCCCGGCCGGCCAGCTGCGGATCGCCTTCGATGGCGATGCGGTGATCTTCGGCGATGAAAGCGAACGCATTTCGCGCGAGCAGGGGGTGGAGGCCTTTGGCCGCCACGAGCGCGAGCGCGCGCGTGAAGCCTTGAGCGGGGGACCGTTCCGCGGCTTCCTGTCGGCCCTGCATACGTTGCAGGAAGTGTTTCCCTCGGGCGAGGACGCACCGATCCGCACCGCGCTGGTCACCGCGCGCTCGGCGCCGGCGCATGAGCGGGTGATCCGCACCCTGCGCGAGTGGGGCGTGCGACTGGACGAAGCGTTGTTCCTCGGTGGCCGCCACAAGGGACCGTTCCTGCAGGCCTTCGGCGCGGACATCTTCTTCGATGATTCGCAGCACAACATCGACAGCGCCCGCGAACACGTCGCGGCCGGGCACGTGCCGCACGGCGTCGCGAACGAAACCTGATGCCGGGCGGCAGCCGGTAGCCGGTAGCGCCGAGCCATGCTCGGCGGCTCTCCGTCACGGCAATGCGTCGACTGACAGGGCCGCGCTGCGCGCTCGCCGACCATGGGTCGGCGCTACCGGTCTACTGCGGCACCGCGTTGCGCAGGTCGACCACCTGCCAGCGCAGTCCCTGCGGTTCCAGCACCACCTGCAACGGCGGCTGCCCCGGGCCACGATCAACGTCGACCACGAAACGATCCAGACGCTCGAAACGCCCCTTCGCCTGTTTCAACGGTTGCGCCGATTGGGTCGGCGCCAACGCGCCATCGCCCTGCAGTTCATTGCGGCCGCGCTTGTACAACGCGTGACCCTGCAGCAGTGCGCCGATCCCCAGCGGGGTGATCATCGTATCCACCGCCGCGCCGCCCAGCTGGTCACCCAGGCCGTACAGCAGCGCGCCGAACGGACTGCCGGCCACGTCCGGCCCGGCCTGGCGCACCATGTAGTCGCTGACCTGTGCGCGCAGACTGAGGCGCACGCGCGGGAAGTCGACGTAGCGGTCCAGCCGGCTGGTGTCGCGCTGCTCGATGGCCTGGGCCAGCCCATGCACGGTGAGATAGGGGCCGCTGAACCACCAGCCGGCAATTGCCAGCAGCAGGACCAGCAGGACAGCAACGAACTTCTTCATGGCGGCAGCGTGTTGATGGACCGGCCCACAGCGTGCCGCATCGCGCGCCACGGTGGGTTAAGCCTCAGTGACTGGGTGAGCCACTGCCATCACCGAACGCGCTCACCAGGCGTTCGCGGTCGGCCGTGTCCAGTCGCTCCGGCACGGTCTGCAGTACCTGTTCGAGGCTCTCGACGCGGGTGGTGCCAAGGATGCCCGCGGCCACGCCCGGATGCTGCAGCACATAGGCGAAGGCGCTCTGCGCCGGATGCTGCGAGGTGATCCCCGCAATGGCTGCACGCATCGTGCTGGCGCTGCGCATCAACCGGCGGCTGCTCGGCTTCAGCCAGGCACGGGCCAGATACCAGGCATCTGCCAGCCGTGGCAGCCGCGGCCGTGCCGGCAACAGGTGGCCCTGGGCGAGGACAGTGCCGGCCAGCACACCGATGCCGGCGGCGTGCAGCGCACTGATGGGAGCCGTCCGGTCCTGCTGCAGCGCGTTGTAGTCGAGCAGCACGACATCGAACGCCAGCGGGTGGGCCAGCATCCAGTCCAGGGTGCTGGCCGAATGCGTGTTGATGCCGATACTGCGCACCAGTCCGCGCTGGCGCAGCTGCTGCAGCGCATGCAGCAGCTCATCGGTGATTTCAGGGCCCCCGATGCCGTGCAACTGGTACACGTCCAGGTAGTCCAGCCCCAGGTTGCGCAGCGACGCCTCGCAGCTGGCGGTGATCGCGGCGGGTGAAAAATCCCGCTGCTCGGCGCCGCTGATGCCTGCCTGTCCGGTCAACGTGCCGCCTTTGCTGGAGATGACCAGCGAGTCACGCGGGAAACGCGGGAGCAGCGGCTTGAGGATGCGTCCGAGCCGGGGTTCGGCGTTGAAAGCAGAATAGTTGTGGCCGGTGTCGAGCAGGTTGACCCCGCGCTCCAGCGCGTGTGCCACCACCCGTGCCGCGTCGGCTTCGGGGAAGCGGCGATGACCCCAGAAGCCGGAGCAGCCCAGGCCGATCGGCGACACCTCCAGGCCACTGCGCCCCAGCGTGCGGCGCTGTCGTGGCAGCGGCGTGGTCATCGCGGTCAGAACTCCAGGTCCAGCGCAGCGCACAGGTAATCCACGAACGGCCCCAGCGCGGCCAGGTCCTTGCCCAGCGTGGACAACAGGCGTGGGCCGGTCATCGTGGCATCGTCCAGCTGCCGCCACATCACCCAGTTGCGGTGCTTGAGGTCATCGATGAACTCGAAATCAGCGGGGAAGCCGCGCGGCGGGCGGACCAGTTTTTCGGTCTGCTCCAGCTCGAACCGGCGGCGCAGCGCCGGCGCATGCGCGGCCTGTTTCCAGCTGCCGGGATTGTCGAGGATGAAATGGCGGATGCGGCGCTGGGTGTCCGGCTCGGGATGCCACAGACCGGCGCCGACGAAGCTCGCGCCGGGCTGCAGGTGCACGTAGAACGAAGGGGCGGCGACTTCGCGGCGACGCTCATGGAACAACCGCGCGCCCTGCCAGTTCTTGTACGGCGACTTGTCGTTGGAAAAACGCGCATCGCGGTAGATGCGGAACAGCGAGCCGCCGACCGTGCGCGTATCGGCACGGAACTTCGGGCTGACCTCGGCCAGGGCGGGCTGCAGGTCGCCAAGCAGACGCAGGAACGGCTGCCTGACATGATCTTCGTACTGCTGCTTGTGCTCGGCAAACCACGCCTTGTCATTGTGCAGCGCCAGCGCTTTCAGGAACTTGAAGCTGGCATCGGAAAAATAAGCGGTCACAGGCTGTCCTCCAGCTGCTTGCCCCAGTCGCGCAGCGCCTGCAGCAACGCCGGGCGGCGCAGGTCGTCGGACGGCTCGGCGGCAAGGGTGTCGATCTGTTCGTTGTACTCGGCCAGGTTCACTTCGCCGAGCTTTTCGTCGCCGCGCAGGCGACGCTGGCGGTAGGCCTGCCAGCGCTCGCGCGCGGCCGCATCCAGGCTGCCGGGGTGGTTGCGCGCGCGGTAGCGCAGCAGCAGCTCAGGCAGGCGGGGATCGTTGAACTCCCCTTCCAGTGCACCCAGCGCCTGCGGCGGGGTGGTGCGCACGCGCGCCAGCAGCGGCTTGTCGCCGGCACCGAGGAAGCCATCGTAGATCGATGCATCCACGTCGGAGGGACCGCCTTCGCGCGGCCGGGCATACACCTGCCGTGCCTTTTCGGCCAGCTGCGCCGCGTGCGGGCGCAACTGTTCCACCTTGGCCTGCACGGCGGCAACGTCCAGGCCAAGACGCTGGTGGTCATCCGGGCGCAGGTGGTTCCAGGCCACCAGCGCGGGCACCTTGTTTGCGTGCACTTCCTTCAGGGGGATGCGCTGCACGCCCTCGGGCAGCTCGCTGGCGCGCAGGTACAGGCGCTCGGCGATGGTTTCCGCCGGCAGCTGCAACAGCGCATCGACGTCACCGTCCAGGTCGAACACGATGTAGCGGTTGGCGATGTGCGGATGCACGGTCAACGGCAGCACCGGCGCGGCGCACAGGCGGCTGGCCGGATAGCGCATCGAGATGTGCAGCAGCGGCTGCAGCGCGGTGACATCCAGCAGGCTGGTGACGAAGCGCTTGTCGCGCAGGCGCAGGGCGTAGTCCCACAGGCGCGGCTGTGCGTTGCGGAACAACCGGGCCATGCCGATGGTCGCGCGCACGTCCGAAAGCGCCTCGTGCGCATCGCCATCGCGCACGCCGTTGGCTTCGGCCAGGTGCTCCAGCTTGAACGAGGTGGCGCCATCTTCGCGCTTGGGCCAGGTGATGCCCTCCGGACGCAGCGCATGCATCAGCCGCAGCATGTCGAGCAGGTCCCAGCGCGAATTGCCGTTGCGCCATTCGCGCTCATACGGATCGAAGAAGTTGCGGAACAGCCCGTGGCGGATGAACTCGTCATCGAAGCGCAGCGTGTTGTAGCCCAGTGCGCAGGTGCCGGGGCGGCTCATCAGGTCGTTGATCCGCGCCAGCGCCTCGGCCTCGCTGATCCCTTCAGCCAGTGCGTGCTGCGGGGTGATGCCGGTGACCATCGTGGCATAGGGTGAAGGCAGCAGGTCGTCGGCCGGGCGCACGTAGAAGCTGACCGGCGTGTCGATCTCGTTGAGCTGCGCGTCGGTGCGGATGGCGGCGAACTGGGCGATGCGGGTGCGGCGCGGATCCTGGCCGAAGGTTTCCAGGTCGTAGAACAGGAAGCTGTCGGCCATCAGTGCGCGCCCTCCAGCATGGGCAGCTTGGCGTGGACTTCGGCTTGCAGCGCGTTCCAGTCGACCTGCTGCAGGGAATCGAGGCCCTGGGTGGCGTTGCGCAGGATGCGGCGTTGTATCCGCGTGCGCTCCAGCGCGACGGCGTAGGGCGTGTGCAGGAAAGTAACCATGGTGTAGTGTGGCACGAAGCGCGTGGGCCACCGCTGCTGCAGGGCCAGCTCCAGCTCACGCTGCAGCAGGAACGCCGGATCGGCCACCTGGTCGCGCATTTCCGTGTAGTTCTCCAGCGCCATCTGCTGGATCGCCCAGGCATTGGGCGCGCGCTCGATTTCGAACGCCGAATAGGCCCCGCGCAGGTCGCTGGCTGCATCCAGGTGGCGGGCCAGCGCAACGCAGTCTTCGAAGGCGCAGTTCATGCCCTGGCCATGGAAGGGCACCATCGCGTGCGCCGCATCGCCGATCAGCACGGCCTTGCCATCGGTATGCCAGCGCTCCAGGTACAGCGTGCCGAGCAGCCCCGGCGGATGCGCATCCCAGTCGGCGCGCAGGTCCGGGATCAGCGGCAGCGCATCGGGGAATTCGCGGGCGAAAAGCGCCTCTGCCTGCTCCCCGGTAGTGACCGTGTTGAAACCCGGATCGCCCTTGTTGGGCAGGAACAGGGTAACGGTGAAGGTGCCTTCGTGATTGGGCAGCGCGATGCACATGAAGCGGCCCCGCGGCCAGATGTGCAGGGCGTTGGGATCGATGCTGAAGGCACCGCCGGCGCCGGGTGGAATCTCCAGCTCCTTGTACGAATGGTCGAGGAACTCGATGCGCTCGCCGAGCGGCTGGCGGCGGTTCATCGCCGCGCGCAGGGCCGATCCGGCGCCGTCCGCGCCGACCAGGCTGGCGAAGCGGATGTCATGCGGGGTGTCGTCGCGGTCATCGATGAAGCGCGCGTGCTGCGCATCGAAGTCCACGGTGTGCAGGCGCCGGTGGAAGTGCACGACGGCGCCGGCCTGTTCGGCCAGTTGCAGCAGGGTGACGTTGAGCTCGCGGCGATGGATCGACCAGATCACTTCGCTGTCGTCGCGGCCGTACCGCTGCAGCGCAGGGGCGGCGCCATCGCGCAGGTGGACCATGCGCCCGCGCATCATGACCGCACGTTCCATCACCGCCGCTTCCACGTGTGCGCCAGCCTGGCGCAGTGCGTTGCGGCCGCGTTCGGCGAGTGCCAGGTTGATCGAGCGACCGCTTTCATAGCCGCTGACGCGCGGGTCGCCACGACGTTCGTACACGGTGATGTTCCAGCCCTGCCGTGACAGCAGGATGGCCAGCAGCGAGCCGGCCAGTCCTGCACCGACGATGGTCAGCGAACGCTGGGCGTGCGCAGTCGACGAGGCGTCCGGCACGGCGTCAGCGCCCGACCCAGGCATCGACTTCATCGACGAAGCGATGCAGGTCCTGGTAGCGGTTGTACAGCGGGGTCGGCGAGATCCGGATCACGTCCGGTTCGCGCCAGTCGCCCAGCACCCCCACTGCGCGCAGGTGTTCGAACAGGGCCCGGCCACGCTCACGACCGCCGATCACCCGCAGCGACAGCTGGCAGCCGCGGCGCTCGCTGTCGGCCGGGGTGATGCGTTCCAGCACATGCGGCAGGCGCGCCTGCACCAGGGAATCGAGCAGCCCGGTCAATGCCAGTGATTTCCCACGCAACGCATCCATGCCCGCGCGCTGGAACAGATCCAGCGATGCACGCAGCGGTGCCAGGCCGAGGATCGGCGGATTGCTCAGCTGCCAGCCTTCGGCACCCACGGACGGCACGAACTGCGGCGCCATCTGGAAGCGGGTGGCTTCTTCATGGCCCCACCAGCCGGCGAACCGGGGCAGGGTGGTGTCGCGATGGTGGCGTTCATGCACGAACGCCCCGGCGACCGCGCCCGGGCCACTGTTGAGGTACTTGTAGTGGCACCACACCGCGAAGTCCGGCGCCACTTCGTGCAGTTGCAACGGCAGGTTGCCGACCGAATGAGCCAGGTCGAAGCCGATGTTGGCGCCCTGTGCGCGTGCCAGCGTGGTGATCGCCTGCAGGTCGAAGGCCTGGCCGGTGCGGTACTGCACGCCGGGCCACAGCACCAGCGCAAGGCGCGCGCCGTGGCTTCCTATCGCCTGCTCGATGGCCTGCAGCGAAATCGTGCCGTCGGCCTCGTCCGGCTGCACTTCGACCAGGCAATCGGCGGGATCGAACCCGTGGAAGCGGATCTGCGCCTCCACCGCGTGGCGATCGGTGGGAAAGGCGCCGGCTTCCATCAGGATCACCGGGCGCTGCGCGGTGGGACGGTAGAAGCTCACCATCATCAGGTGCAGGTTGACGCTGAGCGTGTTCATTGCCACCACTTCGCTGGGCAATGCACCGACCACCTGCGCCAGCTGCCCGCTCACCAGGCGGTGGTAGCCCAGCCACTGTGTCGGGCCGGTGAAGTGGCCTTCCACCGCCAGCGTGGCCCATTGGCCCATGACCTCCTGCACCGCGGCCTGCGCACCACGCGGCTGCAGGCCGAGCGAGTTGCCGACGAAGTAGGTCTGCTCGCCGCCGTCGTGGCGCGGGATCAGGAATTCATCACGGAAACCGCGCAGTGGATCGGCGGCATCCAGGGCCAGGGCATGGGAACGGCTGAGGAGCTCGGACATGATTGCAGCGACACGATTTGGTGTGTCCGAAGTGTACCGCGCGCAGCGTCATCCGGTTCCGGTAGCGCCGAGCCCTGCCCGGCGTCCTTCCGTCCGGACGGGCGTCCGATTCAGGCGCCCGGCAGCGGATCCACATGCCCGCACGCGCTGCAGGTGCGCAGCTGCAGGTCGCCCTGGTAGCGGGCGAACACCTTCGGCAGGTCGGTTTCGATGTTCTGCAGGGTGAACCACTCTTCATGCAGCTTGTGGTTGCAGCGCTCGCAGTGCCACACCACGCCGTCGCGTTCGTGCGGCAGCCGCTTGCGTTCCACCACCAGCCCGATGCCGCCCGCGGGGCGGCGCGGTGAGTGCGGCACGTTGCCCGGCAGCAGGAAGATCTCGCCGGCGCGGATCGGAATGTCCCGGACCTGGCCGTCTTCCTGCACCTTCAGCACCATCTCGCCTTCCAGCTGGTAGAACCACTCCGGGCCTTCGTCGATGTGGAAATCGGTGCGCGAATTCGGGCCGCCGACCACCATCACGATGAAGTCGCCGTCCTCGATCATCTTGTTGCCGACCGGCGGCTTCAACAGGTGCCGGTGTTCTTCGACCCAGCCCATCAGGTTGATCGGTGAAGCAAGCATGCGGAGGCTCCGGTTGACGGTCAGTCGCGCTTGCCTTTGCGCGGCACGAAGGACAGCGCTTTTTCATAACCCGGCTGCAGGGCTTCCGGGCTGTCGACGTCGATACCCATCTCGCGCACGCGGCCATCGCGCAGGCTGTATACCCAGCCGTGGACGGTCAGCTTCTGCCCACGCGCCCAGGCATCACGCACGATGGTCGACTGGCAGGCGTTGGCCACCTGCTCGATGACGTTCAGTTCGCACAGCCGCGCGTGGCGCAGCTCCGGGTCGTCGATCGCATCGAGGATGGCGGCGTGCTTCTGCGCCACGTCGCCGACATGCCGCAGCCAGTTGTCGGCCAGGCCGACGCGTACGTTGTTGAGGCTGGCGTGCACGCCGCCGCAGCCGTAATGGCCTACGATCAGGATGTGCTTCACCTTCAGCTGGTCCACCGCGTACTGGATGACGCTCAGGCAGTTCAGGTCGGTGTGGGCGACCACGTTGGCCACGTTGCGATGCACGAAGACTTCGCCCGGGGCCATGCCGATGATCTGGTTGGCGGGTACGCGCGAATCGGAACAGCCGATCCACAGGTATTCCGGATGCTGCTGGGTCGACAGCCTGTGGAAGAACTCAGGATCTTCCTGCTGGATCCGGTCGGCCCAGTCGCGGTTGTTCTGCAGCAGCTTGAAGACGTCTTTCATGCAAGGTCCCTGACGGTGTGTGGGGGGCAAGGCGCGGCGTCGGGCCGCGTCGTCGCGGGAAGGGAGGGGGATCAGTCGCGCGCCGTACCGGGCGCGTCCAGGAAGCGGCGCATCCAGTGCGCCAGCTCGTGTGATGCAGGCGAGGGCAGCCGTTCCAGTTCGGCGATCACCGCCTGCTGGTTGGCCACCGGGTGGTTCTGGCTGAGCTTCATCTTCAGCTGCACGGTGTCCACCACGAAGCGGAAGCCGATGATGCCGCGCAGCTGGCTGCGGTGGTCATCGCGCTGCGGTTCGAACTGCCAGTCACGGCCCACCTTTGCTTCGTACAGATCGCCGGTATCGGCGACCACGGCGGCCAGTGCGTCGGTGTCCTCGAAGCGGTGCAGCTGGCCGCGCAGCTCGGCGGCGGCGTAGTTCCAGGTCGGCACCCGCGCCATGGCCTCCTTGTCGGGATACCACGAGGCCGACACATACCCGTGCGGACCGTCCACCAGCACCTTGGCCAGACCGTCGCGGCGCGATTGCGGATTGGCCCTGGCCCAGTGCCCGCGCAGCTCGATCGCCTGTCCCTGGCGGCGGTACAGCACCGGCAGCCGGGTCAGTTCGGGCAGGCCATCGTCACCGGTGGTGAGCAGGGTGATGAACGCATCGCGGGCAAACAGCGCGTCCAGCCACTGCAGGTCGGTTTCTGCGAAGGCGCGCGGGGTGAACATGCGCTTAGACCGTGCGGCCCAGCGACTGCACCATCAAGCCACGCAGGCCTTCATCGGTGCTGGCCCTGGGCGGCTGCACTTCATGCAGCGAAAACCCACGCACCAGCGCGTCTTCTTCGTCCAGCCCGTCGTATTCCACGAACTCGGCATCGAACAGCTGCGCGCGCGCGGTGTCCTCACCATCGTAGCTCAACGTGTTGCCGTCGCTGTCCAGCACTTCGGCGGTGCCGGCCGGGCGGATGCGCAGGCGCGCCCAGATCAGCGTGTTGCCCAGGCTGGCCAGCCACCAGCTGTCCTGCGGAAGGGAGTCGTCATTCATTTCGTGATTACCAGATCGACGCCAGCCAGAGCAGGGCGGCCATGCCCAGTCCGGCCAGCAGGGTCAGCAGCGATACCCAGGCCGGTGTCGCCAGCCCGGAAAGCGAACGGTCCGGCTGCGCGCGATAGTCACGCCGCAACAGCCAGGCCAGTGCTTCGGGCTTGAGGAAGGCACCGCTGCCGAAGCGCTGCGACAGCGCCGGATGGCGGTCGCGCAGGTGCACCAGGGTCAGCGGCCAGAAGATCACGAAGGCACTGAACCCGGCGATCGCCACGCCAAAGAAACACAGCGCGAAGAACAGGGTCATGGTTGCGGTACCTCCGTGGGTGCAGGGGGATCAGAAGTCGGCGTTGCCCGGCGCGCGCGGGTAGGCGATCGCATCGCGGATGTTGGACAGCCCGCAGACGTACACCACCAGGCGCTCGAAGCCGAGGCCGAAGCCGGCGTGCGGCACCGAACCGTAGCGGCGGAAGTCGCGGTACCAGCCGTAATGCTCGCGGTCCAGGCCGAACTGCGCCATGCGTGCATCCAGCACGTCCAGGCGCTCCTCGCGCTGGCTGCCGCCGATGATCTCGCCGATGCCCGGCGCCAGCACGTCCATCGCGGCAACGGTCTTGCCGTCGTCGTTCAGGCGCATGTAGAACGCCTTGATGTGCTCGGGGTAGTTGGTCACCACCACCGGGCGGCCGATGTGTTCTTCGGTCAGCCAGCGCTCGTGCTCGGTCTGCAGGTCCAGGCCCCATTCCACCGGGAAATCGAACTTCCGGCCGGAGTTCTGCAGCAGCTTCACCGCTTCGGTGTAGTCGATCTGCTCGAACGGCGCATTGATGAAGTTCTCCAGCTTGCTGATCGCGTTCTTGTCCACGCGTTCGGCCAGGAAAGCCAGATCGTCGCCGCGTTCGTCCAGCACCGCGCGGAACAGGTACTTCAGGAATTCTTCGGCCAGCCGCGCGTCTTCAGCCAGGTCGGCGAAGGCGATTTCCGGCTCGATCATCCAGAACTCGGCCAGGTGGCGGGTGGTGTTGCTGTTTTCGGCGCGGAAGGTCGGGCCGAAGGTGTAGACCTTGCTCAGCGCCAGGCAGTAGGCCTCCACGTTCAACTGGCCGGACACGGTCAGGAAGGTTTCCTTGCCGAAGAAATCGCGGCTGAAGTCGACCTCGCCACGCTCGGTGCGTGGCAGGTTGACCATGTCCAGGGTGGAGACACGGAACATCTGGCCGGCGCCTTCGGCGTCGGAGGTGGTGATGATCGGCGTGCTGATCCAGTTGAACCCGTTCTGGTGGAAGAACCGGTGCACGGCCTGGGACAGGCAGTTGCGGATGCGGGTGACCGCGCCGAACAGGTTGGTGCGCGGGCGCAGGTGCGCCACTTCGCGCAGGAACTCCGGCGACATCGGCTTTGGCTGGATGGGGTAGGTCAGCGGGTCTTCGACCCAGCCGACCACTTCCACGTCGCTGGCCTGGATTTCGAAGGACTGGCCCTTGCCCTGCGACTTCACCAGGGTGCCCTTGGCGATCAGCGAACAGCCGCTGGTCAGGCGCTTGACCGCATCGAAGTTGGCCAGCGATTCAGCTGCCACCACCTGGATCGGGGCGAAGCAGGAGCCGTCGGTGACGTTGATGAAGGCAAGATTCGCCGAGCCACGCACCGTGCGCACCCAGCCGCGTACCGTGACTTCGCCGCCTTCCGGGATCTTCCCGGCAAGCGCATGTTCAACGCTGACCACCGTCATGACTTGAATCCTCTGCTGATCGACTCGATCTGTGAATTCGAAGTTTACCGGTTGCAGCGTTCCGCTTGCGAGGCATTTCTACTGCCCCGGTGGCCTTTATACTCGTCTCGTACCTTCGTGGAGCTCCATCATGGCCGTCAGCCTGACCCCAGTAGCCTTTGAGCGCGTCCAGCGCTTCGTCGCCCAGACCCCCGGGGCCTTGGGGCTGCGCTTCGGCGTGACCCGTACCGGTTGCTCGGGCTGGGGCCACGTGACCGATCTGGCGCGTGACGAGCGCGAGGGCGACAGTGTGTTCGACCAGCAGGGGGTGCGCATCTACGTGGACGCGCAGAGCCTGCCGCTGGTGGATGGCACGGTGATCGACTTCGGCAAGCACGGCCTGAGCGAGACCTTCACCTTCAAGAACCCGAATGCAGCGGCCGAATGCGGCTGCGGTGAGAGCTTCACCACGGACGAGTCCCACCGCTGAGGCGTGGGTTTCCGGCCTGCGGCCGGCTTGCCATGGCGCAACGGCAACGGCGACGGCACAAGCAAAGGCAACAGCCTGCTGGGCTGGGTGTTGGCGGGGCGGGATGGCTGTGCAGGACACGCCGCAAGTACGTCCGTGTAGGCTCGCATTGCGCATCCACGCGAAAAGACGGTCCTGCCCAGCCATCCCGCCCCACCGTCGACAGGTCCATGGCGGCCGTGGACCTTCGGTAGCGCCGACCCATGGTCGGCGGATGCTGGGGACATGGGGTTTGATGGATTCCGCCGGCCATGGGTATGCCGGTCGTCCTGACCGGCACCCTGCGGGCCGTCGCAAGCGACGTTGGCAGCGGCTCCTGCCGCTGCCTTCGGCGCTACCGCTTTTCTTTTTCTTCATCACGCGGCGGGCCGCCCCCGGAACCCGTCAGGGGCCGGGCCGGGAGGCTGTGCGGGGCCTTGAGCGGCAGGAGCCGCGAAGAGCTACATGGACGTACTTGTGCGTGCCCCGCACAGCCTCCCGGCTCGGCCAACCCTCAGATGCAGTCCGAAAGCAGCCCGCCGCGAGGGGGTTTCACCCGTTCGACGCACCCACTGCCAGCGACCCGGCACCGCGCCGGCGCTCGATCACCACCGACACGCCCCACAACAGCAGGCCGACCGCTGCCGTGGCGGCACCCACATAGCCGGTGGACGCGTAACCGAACCCACCGCCGATGGCCATGCCACCCAGCCATGGGCCCAGCGCGTTGGCGGTATTGAAGGCCGCATGGTTCGACGCGGCGGCCAGGGTCTGGGCCTCGCCGGCAGCGTCCATCAGGCGGGTCTGCAGGGCCACGGCCAGCGCCCCCATGGTGCCTACGGCAATGATCGCCGGCACCATCGCCCAGGGCGAGTGCGCAGCCAGCGGGAACAGCAGCAGGACCACCACCGACCACGCCAGCAGCACGCCGGCGGCGCGGAACTGCAGGCGATCCACCAGCCAGCCGCCCAGCATGTTGCCGATGATCGCGCCCACGCCGAACAGCCCGACCGCCGCAGGCATCCAGCGTTCGTTGATGCCGGTGACGTTGACCAGCGTGGGTGCCAGGTAGGTGAACACGCAGAACATGCCGGCAAAACCGATCGAGCCGATCGCCAGCGCCAGCCAGACCTGCGTGGTGTTGAACGCGCGGAGCTCCCGCATCGGGCTGGTGCGGACCTCATTCGGGTCCGGCGCCAGGTGCCGCGACACCATCACCACCGTCGCCAGCGCCAACAGGCTGACCAGCGCGAAGGCGGTGCGCCAGGTGAACTGCTGGCCCAGCCAGGTAGTGAGCGGGTTGCCGACCAGGATCGCGATCGACAGACCCAGCAGCACCTTGGACACCGCTGCGCCGCGCTGTGCGGGCGGGCTGATCGAAGCCGCCACCAGCATCGCCACACCGAAGTAGGCGCCGTGCGGCAGGCCGGCGACGAAGCGCGCCAGCAGCATGGTGTGGTAGTTTGGGGCCAGCGCGCTGGCCAGGTTGCCGATGGCGTAGAAACCCATCAGGCCCAGCAG
The DNA here is from genome assembly GCF_001431535.1 of Stenotrophomonas chelatiphaga. Taxonomy (GTDB): domain Bacteria; phylum Pseudomonadota; class Gammaproteobacteria; order Xanthomonadales; family Xanthomonadaceae; genus Stenotrophomonas; species Stenotrophomonas chelatiphaga. The sequence continues at coordinate 534 of NZ_LDJK01000022.1, read as the reverse complement.
CAGGCTGCGGCGGCTGATGCCGGCGCCGGCGAAGGCGAGCACCGGCGCGCCCACCACCACGCCGATGGCGTAGGCGCTGATCAGGTGGCCGACCTGTGCCTCGGTGATCGACAGCCCGCGGCTGATGTCCAGCATCAGGCCCATGCTGGCGAACTCGCTGGTGCCGATGGCGAATCCGCCCAGCGACAGGGCCAGCAGGATGAAGGTGCGCTGGCGGGGCGACAGCACGGCGGCCAGCGCGGACGTGGCGACCGGGGGAGGGGACGGGTTCACAGGAAAATCCGGGACATGTAATCGATTGCAGATTGTACTGCTGCAGCGCAGCACAGTCGCCCGTTCTGCGTCCTGCCGGCTGAACGCTGTATTTCCCAGCCCATGTGTTCTCCCGGCACCGATGACGCCCGCCGAGCATAGCTCGGCGCTACCGGACCAAGATCTGTCAGGGGTCGGGCGGTGGGGCTGGGCGGGGGCGTTGAGCGCCATGGATGGCGCGAAACGAGGCCCGCAGGATGCGGCTCCTGCCGTCCCCCGCCC
>NZ_LDJK01000021.1 GCF_001431535.1 Stenotrophomonas chelatiphaga | reverse complement strand
TTGATGCAGCCGTCGCACGCGCGAAGGGCACACGGGACCTGTCAGAAGCCCGGGCGGGGAGGGTTCGCAGCGGCTCCTACCGTAGTCGTCGGCGCTGCCCACCCGGCGGACACCAGGAACCTGTCAGAGGGCCGGGCGGGGAGGCGGTGCGGGGGCGTTGAGCGCCATGGATGGCGCGAAACGAGGCCCGCAGGATGCGGCCTTTGCCGTCCCCCGCACCGCCTCCCCGCCCGGCGCGCGCCCGGATGCGGCTTCTAGACCCAGCCAACCTGAACACGCACCTTTGCGCCGGATCTCATTCTTCGGTTAGACTTCGCCGGTCTGCAGCGGCCGTCCGTTTCCCTCCGGGACCGCCGGCGAGCCAGGTCACCCGACCCCTCGCCCGCCCCCACTCCGGCGCCGTTCGTCACGCATTCCAGCCTGCGCTCTCCGCGCCGGCTGCACCCAATTTCTCGCAGCGCGGTTCACGGGAACGCTCCGAGTCAGCCGATCTCATCGATCTGCCCCCGCTTGGCCATTCGGCCAGGCGTTCTCTGTTTTTGGAGCTTTCTCGAATGTCTTTTGAATCCCTGGGCCTTGCGCCCTTCCTGCTGCGTGCGCTTTCCGAGCAGGGCTATGAAACCCCGACCGCCATCCAGGAGCAGGCCATCCCGCTCGCCCTGGCCGGCCGTGACCTGCTGGCCGGCGCACAGACCGGCACCGGCAAGACCGCAGCCTTCGGCCTGCCGCTGCTGCAGCACCTGGCCACCAATTCGCAGGAAGTGTCCAGCGGCGGCCCGCGCAAGCCGCGCGCCCTGATCCTGACCCCGACCCGCGAACTGGCCACCCAGGTGCACGACAGCCTGCGCGGCTACAGCAAGTACCTGCGCATCCCGAGCGCCTGCATCTACGGCGGCGTCGGCATGGGCAACCAGCTGGACATCCTGCGCCGTGGCGTGGACCTGCTGGTGGCCTGCCCGGGCCGCCTGATCGACCATATCGAGCGTCGCAGCATCGACCTGTCCGGCATTGAAGTGCTGGTGCTGGACGAAGCCGATCGCATGCTCGACATGGGCTTCCTGCCGTCGATCAAGCGCATCCTGGCCAAGCTGCCCAAGCAGAACCGCCAGACCCTGCTGTTCTCGGCGACCTTCGAAGAGAGCATCAAGCAGCTGGCGCTGGAGTTCATGCGCAACCCGGAACAGATCCAGGTCACGCCGAAGAACACCGTCGCCGAGCTGATCACCCACCGCGTGCACCCGGTCGACGGCGGTCGCAAGCGCGACCTGCTGCTGCACCTGCTCGCCCAGGACAGCCGCGAGCAGACCCTGGTCTTCGCCCGCACCAAGCACGGCAGCGACAAGCTGGCCGCGTTCCTGGACAAGTCCGGCATCAAGACCGCCGCGATCCACGGCAACAAGAGCCAGGGCCAGCGCCTGCGCGCACTGGCCGACTTCAAGGCCGGCCGCGTGACCGTGCTGGTGGCCACCGACATCGCCGCGCGCGGCATCGACATCAACGAGCTGCCGAAGGTGATCAACTTCGACCTGCCGATGGTGGCCGAAGACTACGTGCACCGCATCGGCCGTACCGGTCGCAACGGTGCCACCGGCGAAGCGATCTCGCTGGTTGCCCAGGATGAAGTGAAGCTGCTGCGCCAGATCGTGCGCCTGCTGGGCCGCGACATGGACATCCGCGACGTGCCGGGCTTCGAGCTGCAGGTGCCGATCCGCTGGGGCAACAGCGCCCCGGGCAAGGCCGACAGCGATATGGGTGACCGTGGCGTGCGCAAGACCTCACATGCACGTCGTCCGCACGGCGACGCCCCGCGCCACGCCCATGCCGGCCCGAAGAAGACCGGCGGTGGTCGTCGCGAAGGCGGCGGTGGTGCCGGCCAGGCGCGTGCCGCGCAGGGCCAGGGCCAGCGTCGTGGTGGTGGCGGCCGCAGCCAGGGCAGCAGCCGCGCGGTCTGATCCGCGCCATGCGTAGCTGACGGTCTGTGCCGTCAGGCCTGCAATGCAGAAGGGACGAAGCGCGAGCTCCGTCCCTTCTTCGTTTACGCCCGCCGGGCAGCGCCGCGGCCGGCAGGCTCGGTCAGAAGCTGTAGGCCACCGTCACCCGTGCGTTGCGGCCCGGCTCGCTGTAACGGCCGATGCCCTGCTCGTTGACGTAGCCATACAACGTGTTGGTGCCCTCGAAGACGCCACGCACGCGCTGCCACAGGTAGTACTCACGGTCGGTCAGGTTGTACACGCCCGCGCTGACCCGCAGCTGCTCGGTGACGTTCCAGCTGCCCACCAGGTCGAGCACGGTATAGCCATCGGCCTTGCCCACCCAGTCCGGCGTCTCGCGCGTGCCGTTGGCCAGGGTGGTGTAGGCATCGTCGGCATCCTTGCCCCACGCATGGGTCAGGTTGGCGGTGACGTTCCAAACCGGCGATGGCGCGTAGCGCAGGCCGACCACCACGCTGGCCGGTACGATGCTTTCAAGCGGGTCCCCGTTGGCCTTCTCGCCTTCGCTGTAAGCGGCGGCAATGCGCGAAGACCAGGCATCGCTGAACTGCCAGCGGCCTTCCAGCTCGGCCCCCTTCACCGTGACCTTGCCGGCGTTCATCGGCATCGTCGCGTTGTAGCTGTACTGGATCGGCGCGGTCGCGGTGGTGCGGTAGCCGTTGGCATACGCCTGGGCAGTGGTGACCGTCTCGATGAAGTTGCTGTAGCGGTCGCGGAACAGCGAGAAACCCAGCTGGCCACGGTCGGTGCTCCAGCGGTAGCCCAGCTCCACGTTGAGGCTCTTTTCCGCATCCAGCTCCGGGTTGGACGAAGACGTATCGAACTGCACCTGGGCACCGGTGATGGCATCGAAGGCAACGGTGCTGCCGGTCGGCGAGTACAGGTCGGCTACGCTCGGCGCGCGGAAACCACGGCCGACCTGGGCCCACACGGCGTGGTCGGGCAGGAAGCGGAACTCGGCACCGAGCTGCCAGCTGGGGGCTGAGAACTGCAGGTCGCGCACGCTGCCGGTCGGATCGACGAAGGTCGCGTCCACCGTCGGCGAGTAGTCATAGCGGTCGTAGCGGGCGCCGCCGCTGAGCACCAGCCGCTCATCCATCAGGGTGACGCTGTCACGCAGGTAGAGGTTCCAGTTGCGTGCATCGGTCTTCGGCACCTGGCGCGGATCCTGGTCTACGGTGGCGATGTCGCCGGCCGCCGTCCAGCGCGTGTCCACCGCCGTGAAGTCGACGTCGCGGGTCTGCCAGGCCAGGCCGTAGACGATGTCATGGCGCGTGCCGGCGTTGTCCAGCACCTTGCTGAAATCCAGCGCTGCACGGTCGAGGGTCTGCTCGGTGGAGCGGTTCTCGCTGCGCAGGCATGGCACGGTGCGGCCCGGGCAGCCACTGCCGGCGAGGATGGTGGTCAGCCCACGGCTCTCGGTGACCTGGTGGTCCAGCTGCGCTTCCATGCTGTCGAACAACGCGTTCTGCGCACGGTACTGCCAGCGCACGCCGTAACGGTCACGGTCGTTGCGGTCGTCACCGCGGCGCTCCAGGTAGCCCGGCGAATAGACCCGCGACAGGTTGTCCACTTCATTGCGGGCGCGGCCGCGCTCGACCATGAAGCCGAGCGTGTTGCGCTCGTCGAGCTGCAGGTCCAGCTTGCCCAGCAGGTTGTCGCGGGTGCTGTCCACCGGGTCCGGTGTACGCCTGCCGACGCCGATGCGGTCCACCGTGGTGTCGTACCAGCTCTCCGACTCATGGCCGTCGCGGCGGGTGTAGACCAGCATCGATTCCGCGATGCCGGTGCGGTTGGCGAAGGTCAGCGTCCCCATCGTTTCATCGTTGGAACCGCTGTAACCGAACTTCATGCCGACGTGCGTATCGTTGCCGGCCGGCTTCAGGTAGTCGGCCGGATCCTTGGTGGTGAACACCACCGCGCCGCCCAGCGCCCCGCTGCCGGCAGTGATGGAATCGGCGCCCTTGATCACCTGCAGGCTCTTCAGCGTGTCGATGTCCACGTCGCCGCGGCCACCGCGGAAGAACTCATACGAACGCGCGGTCTCCACCGATTCGCCCAGGCTCAGGCCGTCCACGGTGATCGCCACGCGATCGCTTTCCAGGCCACGGATGTTGAAGCCGTTGTCACCGAAGCGGCCCATGTCGACCACGCTGACGCCGGGAATGTAGCGGATGGCTTCCTCCATGTTGTTGGCCATTTCCGCATCCAGGTCGGCGGCGCTGAGGACGGTGACGTTCTGGTTGCGCGACGTGTTCTTCCTGGCGCGCTCGGCTTCCACGCGCACGGTGTCGAGGGTCCCGGCATCGGCCGGTGCGTCGGCATGCGCGACGGGAATCGCGGACAGGCTGGCGAGCACCGCCAGCGAAAGCAGGGATAAGGACAGGTTCATCGGGAAAGCTCCGCAGGGAGAAAGGGCTGGACGTACGCCGTTCCTGGCTGTCGGCGCGCGGGGCGCCGGTGCGGGCTGGGAGGTCGTGAGAAGGGAGGTTGCGTGCGCGCGGCGATCGAGCGCGGTGCGCGGGTGCCGGCAGCGTGCCGGCACCCGGTTGGATCAGGGCGTTGCCACCGGTTCCGGGTCGCGCGCATCGACGATCCGGTCGCCGTTGGTGTCCGCGCGCTCGAACAGGCGCTTGCCCGACACCTGGTACTCGGCGAAGGTCATCTGACCGTCCTTGTCGCTGTCCAGCGCACCGAAACGAACGCCGGCCTGACGACCGCCGGCCTCGCGTACCTTGGCGCGCTGCGCATCCAGGCGGCCGGCAAACTCGGCGGTGTACTCGGCGAGGTCCAGCTGGCCGTCCCCGTTGCCGTCGGTGGCGGCGAAGGTCGCCGCACGCGCAGCGTCGAACTCGGCCCGGTCGACCACCCCGTCGCCGTTGCGGTCATACAGTTCCAGCATGCCGTTGGCGGTGTGCGAGGTCGGCATCTTCAGCGGATCACGGTTGCTCGCCGCCGCACTCTCGCGGGTCGCTTCCTGGCTCTTCTCGTAGCCAGCCCAGGTGCGTTCACCGGCCGCGTCGAACTCATCGCGGCTGATGCGGCCGTCGTTGTTGCGGTCCAGTGCCTTGAAGCGCGTATCGGTCTGCCGCAGGTGCCCTTCGCGGGCCTTGGCCAGGCGCTCGTCGAAGCGCTGCAGGTACTCGTCGATGTACTCCTGCTTGTCCACGCTGCCATCGCCGTTGCGGTCGGTCGCGGCGTAGCGTGCGCGTCGGAACGCCTCGAACTGCGCCCAGCTGACCGCGCCGGTGTCCTGCGGATCGAACTGTTCGAGGAAATCCGCAGCAGCGGAGGACGGTGCCTTCGCGCCGGCCTGCGGTGCCTGGGCGGCAGCGCTGCTGGTCGCGGCCAGCAGGGCCATGACGATCACGATCTTGTTCATTCGGTTGGGCCTTGGAAGAGGTGCTTACGGTTCCAGCACGCGGAAGCTGAGCGTGTAGTTGTTGCCGTACTGCGGTGCAGCTGCGCCTTCCGGCGCCGCGCCGCGGTAGCGGATCAGCGCCAGGTAGGCGCCGGCGTGCTGCAGCGGCAGGCTGGCCTTGCCGGCGGCATCGGTGGTCAGCTCGATCGGTGCCGGCTGTGCCGGTCCGTCGCCGAGCGCGCGGTTGATTTCCACCTTCTGCGCCGGCAGCGGCTTGCCGTCGTAGCGCACTTCGAACTGGAAGTGCTCGCCCACGTACAGGTCGCTCGGGTGGGTCACCGGCACCAGCTCCAGGCCCTTCCCATATGGGGCGAGCGCGTCGGTGGTCGGCGCGCCGGCGGTCAGGTACACCTCCGAACGCGACAGGCTCTGGTAATGCGAGACGATCTTCGCCCCCGCCGGCAGCGGCGCGGACGGATCGCGGCTGCTTTCAAGCTTGCCGTTGACGTCGAAAGTGCGGAACACCGCGCCCAGGCGGTTGCCGGTGCTGAAACGATAGGTGCCCTTCTTGCCCGGCAGGCGCTGTTCCACCACCGCGCGGGTCTTGAGCAGGTGCACGGTGTCCGGCGCGTGCTGCACGCCGTCCGGATCGGTCACCACGAAGGTGCTGTTGTCGAACACCACTTCAGGCACGAAGAAGGTTTCGGCAAAGCTGGCATCCAGCGTCACCAGGCTGGTGGGCTGGATCTGGAACGTGGCAGGCGCCAGGTAAGGCGTATGCGCATGGGCAGGCATCACGGCGGCGGCCAGCAACAGGCCGGCCAGCAGGCAGGTTTTCATCGGCATCTCGAGTGGAAGGCACCGGCCCCAGTCCGGCGGCGCACACTCTATGCCTATTGCGAATGATTCGCAATACGATTGTTACTGCTGCGAGCGGCGGGGCCCCTCGCGGGGGGTGGTCTGTAGGGTTTGCTGGTTTGGCGCCGGGTGGGTGGGTCATGCAGGACACGCCGTGAATCCGTCCGTGGAGGCTCGCTGTTCGCATCCATGCGAACAGACGGTCCTGCATGACCCACCCACCCGGCGCCCTGACAGGTTCCGGTGGCCACCCGCCGCGTAAGAAAAAAAAAGAGCAAAGGCAGGGGTCAGAGTCCTTTCGCTGCGCGAAAGGACTCTGACCCCATCTTCCTCCCACCCTTCCTTCCCACCGCTTTTTCCATGGCCACCATGGACCTGTCGAAGGTGGGGCGGGGTGGCTGTGCAGGACCGTCTTTTCGCATGGATGCGAAAAGCGAGCCTACACGGACGTACTTGCGGCGTGTCCTGCACAGCCACCCCGCCCCACCTACCCCACGGCCCTGCAGCTCTTGACGTTGCCGTTGCCGTGGCGCTGGCTCGAAAAAAGCGGGCCGCCGGGCTGCAAGCCCGGCAAACCCGACTGCTTACCCGCGCGGCTTGGCGGGGTTCAACAGATTGCCGAAGAACAGCGCATTGACCAGCAACCGGTCCGTCCCGTGCCAGTACTTGCGGTGCGCCGGATCATCGGCAAACAGCACCACGTTGCCCTGGCCCTGCGGCGACACCAGCAACCACGCCGAACCGCTCACCCGCGCACGATTGCGCTCGGACAGATAGCCATTCACGCGCACCTGCTCGTCAACCCGCACCACCGTGGAAAACGGATTGGCACTGGGCTGCAACACCACCGCGTTTTCCTTGTTCACCGCCAGCTGCCGGCGCGGCGTGCCGAAGCCCAGCGGATGGCTGGTATCGATATCCGCGCTCAGGATGTTGCCACTCACCCGCTCGATGGCCGCGATGTCGCGCTGGTCACCGAACGCCTTGCGCGAGGCATCGGCGGTGTCTTCATCGGTGCCCAGCTTCTCGCCATCGGCCAGCTTCTTCTCGATCGCCCAGCGCGAGGCGGTGCCATAGGTCACCAGCGATCCGCCGGCCTGGATCCAGCGCTTCAACGCGGCAACCGCCGCTTCGTCCACGCCCTCGTACTTGCCGCCGGACAACACGATCGAGGTATAGCGGTCCAGCGCGACCTTGCCCAGTTGCGACGGGTCGATCTTGCTCGCCGGCAGCTGCAACTGCTGGTCCAGCAGGAACCATGCCGAGCCGATCTCGGTCGCGTTGACGCCCTCGCCCATCACCAGCGCCACGGCCGGCTTGCGCAGCGCCTTGACGCTGTCGCTTCCCAAGTCGATGCCACCGCGGCTCTGGCCGCTGGCCAGCGCGTACGCCTGCACGCCACTGTCCCCGGCCGCGGCCTGCACCGCCTCCAGCAGCGCAGCGCCCTGCAGCGGCTGGCCGGCGATCGGCACCACGATGCTGCCCGGGGCGAAGGCCACCTCGCCGGCCGACGTGCCGGCGGTGAACGCCTGGAACGCGGCCCGCGTGGACAGCCCCTTGGCCTGCAACGCATACAGCGCGCGGCCAGCGTTGTAGTCACGCCAGTCGATCACGTACGCATAGCCGGCCTGTCCGCCCTGCACGCCCCCCTGGGCGTCGGCCACCGCAGTTACCCGCGCGCCCTCGCCGATCCGGCTCTTGCTGGCCGCGAAAGCCACGCCATACGCCGGTGCGATCGCATACGAGGTACTGCCGTAGAACACATCTCCCTTGATCTGCGGAGTGTCGGCGAAGATCGAATGCACCAGCCGGAACTGCGGCTGCGCCGCCGGCACCACATAGGCGCTGCCGGGTTCGAAACGGCGTCCCTCCACGGTGACCGCCGATGCCAGCGCATGCACCTCGATCCGATGCAGCAGCAGCAGTTCCAGCAGCTTGCGGGTCAGCGCAGGATCATGCGCATCGCCGAACACGAAGCTCTTCAACGGCTGCTGGCCGGCCTGCTTCAGCGCCGACTGGAAGAAGGATTTCTGCAGCGACAGCAGGCCTTCGCGCTCGGCCACCGCGCCGCGCACCGTGCCCAGCCCGGTGGCCACCTGGTTGCGGATGGTGAACGGGAACGTCAATGGACCGTTGACCGACTCCTGCACCCGTCCGCGCGAGCTCGCCTGTTCGACGGTCACCCCGACCGCACCATGGAAGTCCGGGTAGGTGGAGCCATACACCGGGGAGAAGTTGTCGTAGTTTTCACCGGTGTAGTACAGCGAACCCAGCGCGTCCAGCGACGCTGCGTGGTACTTGGCGAGGGTCTTGTTGAACTCGTACGACGACGCCGGCAGCAGCGGGCTGTGCATGCTCTTCGGCGACGGCTCGAAGTAGTACGTACTGTCCTTGCCCATCTCGTGGAAATCGATCTGGACGTTCGGATACCACTGGTGGAACACCTCGATCTTCGGCCGGCTGTCCTGCTGGGTCAGTGCCAGCCAGTCGCGGTTGAGATCGGTGAAATAGTGGTTGGTGCGCCCCTGCGGGAACGGCTCCACGTGCTCCTTGTCGGCCGGATCAGGCGAGGCGGGGCTGGACGCGTACGCGTTGTGCCAGTTGGCGGCGCGGTCGCGGCCGTCGGGATTCTGCGCCGGGTCGAACAGCACCACCGCGTCCTGCAGCCATTGCTGGGTTTCGGCGCTGCGGTTGGCCACCAGGTAGTACGCGGTGAGCATCGCCGCCTCGCCGCTGGAGGTCTCGTTGCCGTGCACGCTGTACCCCAGCCACACCACCACCGGGCTGTCACCGGCGGCGCTGCGCGGCTGCGCCGGATCCACCAGCGTGGCGTGCTGCTGACGGATCGATTCCAGCCGCGCGTGGTTCTGCGCGCCGGTCAGCGTGGCGATCAGCAGCGGACGGCCTTCGTAGCTGCGCCCGATCTCCTGCACCTTGATCTTGTCCGACAGCCGGGCCAGTTCCTTGAAGTAGCCGACCAGCTGGTCGTGGCGGGTATAGCGGCTGCCGACCTCGTAGCCGAGGTACTGCTGCGGGGTGGGAATGGCCGGATCGAAATCCGCCGCCTGCGTGGCCTGCGGGAAGAAGTAGGCGCTCTGCGCCTGCACCGGCGCGGCGGGAACGACGGCCACCGAGGCGGCAACGAACAGGGACAACAACACACTGCGATGGAAGGACACGACGATTCCCCAAGGATGATGGCGCTGCAGCGCCCGTACAGCCCGGCCGGCCCCGTGCGGTGGCCGGCCGGCATGACCGATGACACGCACGCGGCGGGTCAGAAGCGGTAGTCGAAGCCCACCGTGAAGTAGCGACCGCGCAGGTCGTACTGGCTGAAGTCATACGGTGCGCGGATGCCCGGGAACGAGGCGTCGTACGGCGGATCCTCGTCGCCCAGATTCTGGATCTTCGCGTACAGGGTCAGCTGCTCGAAGCCGGTGTAACCCACGTACAGATCGAACTGGCTGTAGGAATCCACGCGGTCCTGCACCGCCTGCGCGGTGGCGCTGGCCTTCTGGTCATAGCCACTGGTGTAGTACCAGGTCAGCGCGGTGCGCACGTCGCCGTAGCTCCAGTCCAGCGTGGTGGTGGCCTTGTCCTTCGGCAGCGTGGCGCCGAGGTTGCTGCCGGCGTAGTTGACCAGCGGTCCGCCGATCACGGTCGGGCGGCGGTAGTCGCGCACGTGGGTGTAGGCCGAACTCAGGTTGAAGGTGCCCAGCCGCTCGGTGGGGATGCGCTGGCGCAGCTCCACGTCGATGCCGGAGGTCTTCAGGTCGCTCAGGTTCTGGTAGCGGTTGTAGACGGCCTGGATCTTGCCGCGCTCATCGCGCTGCACGGCACCGGGCACGTCATTGGTCACCAGCGTCTGCGTGTTGTTGGTGCCGACCAGGTTCTCCAGTTCGATCTTGTAGTAGTCCACGCTCAGGTTGGTGTTCGCCCACGGCGACAGCACCACGCCGAAGTTGTAACTGCGCGTGCGCTCCGGCTTCAGTTCGGTGTTGCCGACGGTGAAGAAGGTCGGGTTCTGCCGCGAACCGGGCAGGTCCGGATCACGCGGGTCGACCACGCTGCCGTAGGAAATGCTGGTGCTGTCCGAATTCTCGGAAAGTGACGGCGCGCGGAAGCCCTTCGACGCAGCGGCACGCACCAGCAGGAAGTCCAGCGGCTGCCAGCGCAGCCCCAGCTTGGGCGAGAACGCATCACCGAAGTCATCGTAATGATCGGCACGCGCGGCCACCGACAGCTCCAGCTTCGAGGCCAGCGGTACGATGGCTTCGGCGTAGGCGGCGCTGACCGTGCGCTCGCCGTGCACTTCGGCGATCGCCGGGCGCACCTGCAGGCCGGCATCGATCTGCCACGGGTTGTTGGAATCGAGCTTCTCGCGGCGCCATTCCACGCCGGAGGCGAAGCCGATGTCACCGGCCCAGGTGTGGCCGAGCGTGCCGGAAATCTTCGCATCGATGCCCTGCAGCTTCGACTCGGCCGGGCGCAGGGTGGCGATGTTGATGCCATCCAGCACCGACTGCGGCGTCGCCGAAGGATCCAGCAGGTTGTAGCTGCCGGTGGCCAGCGCATCGGCCAGGGTCCAGCGGTTGGCGAAGCCACCGGACACCGTTTCGCGCTCGCTGCTGCGTGCGCCGAATGCACCCACTTCCCAGTCCCAGCGCTCGCTGCTGCCACGCAGGCCGACCAGGCCACGGTAGGACTGCGAGCGGTTGGTCTTGATCGTGCCGCCAAGGTTGAAGAACGTGTATTCGATCGGGATCGCGCGGCCGTACGGGTTGTACGGATTGCCCGCTGGCAGGTTGGACGACACCGGCTCGGCCAACCCGGTATCGGCGTTCAGCGCGAAGCGGCCGCTTTCCAGGGTGAAGAACGGGCTGCTGCCGAACCAGGACACGCCCTTGACCTCGCTGTACAGCACTTCGCCGAATGCTTCGACGGTGTCGCTGAGGCGGAAGGTACCGTTGGCGTAGGCCTGCCAGCGCTTGGTGGAGGGAATCAGCGTGGTGAACGGCGCCTGGTTGAAACCGCAGGTGTCGCCGGCGAGTCCGTCGATCGGCGCGCTGGCCACGCGGGTGGTGCCGTCCGGGCACTGGCCGTTGGCATCGAGCATCGGCACCGACACGCCGTTGACCAGGTAGCGTGCGCCCTTGGCCGACCAGCCGTTCCAGCGGCCGCCGGGCTGGTCGCTGTAGATGCCCGATTTCGTCAGGTCACGCTCGTCCTGGTCCAGGCGATCCCGGTTGTAGGCTTCCAGGCTGAAAAGGATGTTGTAACCATCGGTCTCCAGGTCGCCCAGGCCACCGACGAACTTCAGCTTGGTCTCGTCCAGCCCGCCCTGGTCGGCGGTGCCGACGCTGCCGCCAACCTCCGCGCCCTGGTAGTTCTGTCGGGTGATGATGTTGACCACGCCGGCCACCGCATCGGAACCGTAGACCGCCGACGCACCGTCCTTCAGCACTTCGATGCGCTCCACCGCGACCAGCGGCAGCGCGTTGAGGTTGACGAAGGTGTCCGACAGGCCGTTGGCCGGGAAGCCGTAGTTGGCGAGGCGACGGCCGTTGAGCAGCACCAGCGTGTTCTTCTGCGACAGGCCGCGCAGGCCGATGCCGGCTGATCCGGACGCCCAGCCGCTGTTGGATGTTTCATTGGCGGCGTTGCCGGTGTTGGCGGAGATCGAACGCAGCACGTCGGCCACCGAGGCCTTGCCGGTCGCTTCAAGCTGTTCGCGACCGATCACCTGCACCGGATTGGCGGTTTCGGTGTCGGTGCGTTTGATGTTGGAACCGGTGACACGCACGGCGGCCAGGGTGCTGGCATCGCCACTGGCAGTGGTTTCGGCGGAGGTTTCGGCGGCGGCAGGCAAAGGCGCGGCCAGGGCGGCGGCAAGGGCCGCCACGAGCAGGGTGTGCTGGGGCATGTCGAAATCGTGGGGTGGGTGGTGGTAACAGTTCCGCAGTAGCACATGAATGGCCGCGCTGCGACCAATAACATCTCTTCATACGGATATAAGAGAAGCTACCATCTCTTCATCGCGATGAAAAGGAAGTTGTTGCCCCTGCAACGGCTTTGCCAGCGCCGGGCCGCTACAATCCCCCCATGGAAATCTTCAAAGTCTTCATGATCGAGGCAGCGCACCGGCTGCCGAACGTGCCCCCGGGCCACAAGTGCTCGCGCCTGCACGGGCATTCGTTCCGGGTGGAGCTGAAGGTGGAAGGCGAGCCCGGCGCGGAAACCGGATGGATCATGGATTTCGGCGACGTCAAAGCCGCGTTCCAGCCGATCTACGACCGCCTGGACCACCACTACCTCAATGACATCCCGGGCCTGGAAAATCCGACCAGCGAGAACCTCGCCACGTGGATCTGGCAGCAGCTCAAGCCGGTGCTGCCGGAACTGAGCGAAATCACGGTGCACGAGACCTGCACCTCCGGGTGCCGCTATCGGGGCCCCACCGGCCGCTGAGCAAGCGATTGATCCTGAACGGGTTTTGGTTCGGGGTAGAAAATCCACCGTCGCCTGTTGCAATGCAGCACGAAAGGCGTATGCTGCAATGCAACAGGTCGCGAATCACCGGATTCCGGAACCGCAGACCGCCAGAACACTGCATGGGTCCCTCCCCCCGTGCAGTCGCAGGACCCGACAGATCCCTCCCTCTGTCGGGTCCTTTTTTTTGGCCTAGGGCCGTGCGCGCGGCAAGGCGAAGCGGAACACGGCACCCTGCGCGCTTTCCAGCAGGGCGATGTCGCGCCCATGCAGCTGCACGATGCGCTGCACGATCAGCAGGCCGAGGCCACCGTTTTCGCCGCGCCGTGGCCCCAGCGCCGCGGGAGCCTGGAACAGCGTGGCACGCAACGCCGGATCGACACCAGGGCCATCATCGCTGACCGTGACCCACAGACTGTCCGCATCGACCGACAACGCCACCTGCACCTGTCCGCCCCGCGGCGTGTGCCGCAGCGCGTTGTCGATCAGGTTGGTCAGCACCCGCTCCACCAGCCCGACATCGGCACGCACCAGCGGCAGTCCCTGCGGGAACCGCGCATCCAGCAGCAGACCCTTGGACTGCGCGGACAACTCGAATTTCTGCAGCACGTCCTGCAGCAGCTCGGGCAGGGCGAAGACTTCCCATTGCAGCTGCACCTGCCCATGCTCCAGCCGCGCCAGTTCGAACAGCGCGCGTGCCAGTCCGCCGACCTTGGCACTCTGCGACAGCGCGATCGAAAGATAACGGCGGCGCTCTTCCACGCTCAGCGTCGCCTCCTTCATCGCCAGCGTTTCCAAGTAACCGTGCAGCGATGCCAGGGGGGTGCGCAGGTCATGCGAAATATTGGCCACCATCTCGCGTCGCTGCAGGTCCTGCTGGCGCAGCTGCTGCCACTGCTCGCCCAGCCGGTGCGCCATCTGCGCGTGCGCATGCTCCAGGATCAGCAGCTCGTCGCGCTCATCATCGTGCAGCGCGGGCAGCGACGGCAGGTCGGTGGGGGCATCGATGTCGAACGACTGGATGCGCCGGGTCAACTCACGCAGCGGGCGGGTCACCCAATAGAACGCCACCAGCCCGGCCAACATGCCCAGCACGGCAACCAGCGCCACCGACCACAGCGTGGTCCGCCACTGGCTGCTCGCGGCCAGGTCGTCGGCGAGCATCTGCCGTTGTTCGCCGACCAGCACCACGTACACGTAACCGGCCGCGCGACCCTGCACCACCAGCGGTGCCACGCTGAAGACCTTGCGCCCGCGTGCACTGCGCGGATCATCGCCGAGGATCGGCAGCGGCGCGCCGGCCAGCAGCGCCTGCAGCGGCGCCACGTCCACCCGGTCACGGCGCAGGTGGCCACTCGGCGCGTCATGGCCGAGCACCCGCCCCTGGTCATCCAGCAGGTACACCTCCACGCTGGGATTGACCGCCATCAACTGGCCGAACAGCGCGCGCACTTCCGGCTCGCGCATGCCGGCCTGGTCCATCAGCTCGCTGCGCTGGGCGATATGCCCGGCCAGCCCCAGCGACAGCCGCTGCACCACTTCCTGTTCATGCCGCAGCGCCATCCGCATCTGCATACCCAGCAGCGCCAGGCTGCACAGCACCAGCAGCGCGGCGAACACCGCCGCCAGCTTCTGCCACAGGCGCAGCTTCATGCATCACCTCCGGCGGCGACCAGCTTGTAGCCGCGGCCCCACACCGTGAGGATCTGCCGCGGGTTCGCGGGATCGGCTTCGATCTTGTTGCGCAACCGGTTGATATGCGTGTTGACCGTGTGTTCGTAGCCATCGTGGCCATAGCCCCATACCTGGTCCAGCAACTCCGCGCGCGCGAACACCTGCCCCGGGTGGCGGGCGAAGAACAGCAGCAGGTCGAACTCACGCGGGGTCAGCTCCAGTTCCCTGCCCGCGTGCAGCGCCACCCGCGCCAGCGGATCCAGCCGCAGACTGCCCAGTTCGATCGCACCGGCTTCCAGTCGCGCGCTCTGCGCCATCGCCTGCGCACGCCGCAGCAGCGCGCGCACGCGCGCCACCAGTTCGGGCATGGAAAATGGTTTTGCCAGGTAGTCATCGGCGCCCAGCTCCAGCCCGACGATGCGCTGGGTCTCGCTGCCGCGCGCACTGATGATGATGATCGGCACGTAGCGCGCCATCGCCCGGGCGCGTCGACAGATCTGCAGGCCGTCCACGCCCGGCAGCATCACATCCAGCACCAGCGCATCCCATGGGCCATCCTGTTCCAGCAGGCGCATGCCGTCGTCGCCGGTGGCGGCATGCACCACCGCATACCCCTCGTCCGCCAGGTGCAGGCGCAGCAGGTCGGCGATATGGACATCGTCTTCGACGATCAGGACACGCTGGGCGTCAGTCATGGAGGCAGGCAGGGGCGGTCAGGAAGCGTAAGGGCATTGTCAGCGCAGGCCGACCCGGATGTATCACGGAAAATTGAACTCTCCGTGAGGATTCGTTGATCGGCGTGGGCGCAGCATGGCCGCATCGTCCCTGCTGGAGATGGCCATGTCCCTGTCCCGACGTCACCTGCTTGGCCTTGGCGGCATGGCCGCTGCCGCCAGCGTGCTGGGCATCGGCGCCTGCAGCCGTGCCGCGCCGGCCGCCGCCGAAGCCGCCCCCGCCCGTCGTTTCGAGATCATGCGCAGCGACGCACAATGGAAGCAGCAGCTGACCCCGGCCCAGTACGCCGTGCTGCGCCAGCAAGCGACCGAACGCGCGGGCAGCAGTCCGCTGGACCGCGAAAAGCGTCGCGGTACGTTCCACTGCGCCGGCTGCGCACTGCCGTTGTTCTCCTCCTCGACCAAGTTCGAAAGCGGCACCGGCTGGCCGAGCTTCTGGGCGCCGCTGCACGATGCCGTTGGCGAACAGCGCGACACCCTGTTCGGCATGGTCCGCGTGGAAATCCACTGCCGTCGCTGTGGCGGGCACCTGGGCCATGTGTTCAACGACGGCCCGCGTCCGACCGGGCTGCGCTACTGCATGAACGGTGCCGCGCTGACCTTCGAGCCTGCCGCACGCACCGATGCCAGCGATGCCGGCAGCGCCTGGCGGGTGCCGGTCTGATGTCTTTTCCCTTGTTGATGGAGCGTCGCTGATGCTGTTGCTGCTGGCTTACCTGGGGGGTGTGTTGACCCTGCTCAGTCCGTGCATCCTGCCGGTGCTGCCGTTCGTGTTCGCGCGTGCCGGCGGCTCGTTCCTGCGCAGCACCCTGCCGCTGCTGCTGGGCATGGCGATCACCTTCACCGTGGTCGCCAGCCTGGCCGCGGTGGGCAGTGCCTGGGTGGCACAGGCCAACCAGATCGGCCGCTGGGTCGCGCTGGTGGTCATGGCGGCATTCGCGCTGGCGCTGCTGTGGCCGGCGTTCGCCGACCGCCTGCTGGCACCGTTCCAGCGCATCGGCGCACGCCTCAGCGCACGCGCCGATGCCGCCGACGACGCCGGACGCGGCGGTGCCTGGACGTCCCTGCTGGTGGGCATCGCCACCGGCCTGCTGTGGGCCCCGTGCGCCGGGCCGATCCTCGGCCTGGTGCTCACCGGCGCAGCACTCAACGGCGCCAGTGCCAGCACCAGCAGCCTGCTGCTCGCCTATGCCCTGGGTGCAGTCACCGCGCTGGCGCTGGCGGTGTGGGTGGGCGGCCGGGTGTTCAATGCGCTGAAGGCACGCCTCGGCCTGGGCAACCTGCTGCGGCGCGTGCTCGGGGTTGCCGCGCTGCTGGCGGTGGTGGCCATTGCGATGGGCTGGGACACCGGCATCCTCACCCGGTTGTCCGCAGTCAGCACGGCACGGCTGGAACAGGGCCTGCTGGACGCCGTGCCGGGCGCGCAGCCGGCCGCTGTGGCGATGACCAGCACCGGTGCGGCGGCAGCCGATGTTCCGCTGCCGGTGGAAGGCGAACTGCCTGCACTGGACGGCACCACCGGCTGGCTCAACAGCCCGCCGCTGACCCGCGAACAGCTGCGCGGCAAGGTCGTACTGGTCGATTTCTGGACGTACTCCTGCATCAACTGTCTGCGCGCGATGCCTTACGTGCACGAATGGGCCGAACGCTATCGTGACCACGGCCTGGTGGTGATCGGCGTGCACACCCCGGAGTTCGCCTTCGAGCGCAATCCGCGCAACGTGATGCGCGCGGTCGACCAGTTGAAGGTCACCTACCCGGTCGCGCTGGACAACGACTACGCCATCTGGCGCGCGTTCCAGAACCGCTACTGGCCGGCGCACTATTTCGTCGATGCGCAGGGTCGCATCCGCGCGCACCAGTTCGGTGAAGGCAACTATGCGCACTCCGAACAGGTGATCCGCCGGCTGTTGCAGGAAGCGGGCCAGACCAACCTGCCACCGCCGGCCGATCCCAGCGCCGCGACCCTGCAGGGCGTTGCCGAACAGGCCGACATGGGAAACCTGCGCTCGCCGGAAACCTACCTGGGGCATGGGCGTGCGGAAAACTTCGCCTCCCCCGGTGGCATTGTCCGCGACCAGCAGTCCGCATACGCCCTGCCTGCGCAATGGGCGTTGAACCAGTGGGCGCTGCAGGGTCCGTGGTCGGTCGACCAGGAGTCGGCCACGCTGGCGGCGGCAGGCGGACGCATCGCCTTCCGCTTCCACGCCCGCGACCTGCATCTGGTGTTGGCACCTGCGACAGAGGGCACGCCGGTCCGCTTCCGCGTGCTGTTGGATGGCAAGCCGCTGCAGGCCGCCGATGCGGGCGGTGACGTGCGCCCCGATGGCAGCGGCGTGGTCGATGAGCACCGCCTGTACCAGCTGGTGCGCCAGCGTGCCGACATCGGCGAGCACCTGTTCGAGATCGAATTCCTGGACCCCGGTGTCCAGGCCTACGCATTCACGTTTGGCTGAGGAGGTCCCATGAAATTCTCACTGGAACAAGGCATCGCCGCAGCCGTCGCGGCCGTGGTGGTGGGGGCGCTGGTGGTGTTCGCGGTCGATGCGGGCCCGGCCATCGGCGCGGGCATGGCGCCTGCACGCGCCTCCGAAGAGAGCCGCGCCCTGCCTGCCCCTACCGGCGTGGCGGCGTTCAAGGACGAGCGCACGCAGGCCAGCGTGGTGTTCGCCGGCGGCTGTTTCTGGGGCGTGCAGGGTGTGTTCCAGCACGTCAAGGGCGTGGGTAACGCCGTCTCCGGCTACATCGGCGGCGACGCCTCCACCGCGCGCTACGAAACCATCAGCAGCGGCCGTACCGGTCACGCTGAAGCGGTACGGGTGGACTACGATCCGCGCCAGGTCAGCTATGGCCAACTGCTGCAGGTGTTCTTCTCGGTCGCCCACGATCCGACCCAGCTCAACCGTCAGGGACCGGACCACGGCACTCAGTACCGATCGGCCATCTTCAGCGACGACGCCCGCCAGCAGGCAGCCAACCGCGCGTATGTCGGCCAGATCGGCGCCTCGTTCGATTCCCCGGTGGTGACCGAGCTGGGCACCGGCAAGCGCTTCTATCCGGCCGAGGCCTATCACCAGAATTACCTGGAGCGGAATCCGCAGGCCGCCTACATCCGCTACTACGACGCACCCAAGCTGGTGGCCCTGCAGCAGCGGTTCCCGCAGTTGTACCGCCGCGAGGCGGTACTGGTGCCGATGAAGTAAGCAGGCAAAAAGACGCACGTCCATGGCGGACGTGCGTGGGGGAAATGCCGGAGCTGATGCCAGCGGCAGCCATCGTAGTGCGGGCAGGAACAGGGGTACAGTGGCAGACGCCCTCTTCCTGGTTGGATACAGATGGACGCCCCACCCACCCTGCCCCGTTACCAGCAACTGGCCGATGAGCTGTCTACGGCAATCCACGCCGGCCGCCTGCCCAGCGGTGCGCGCCTGCCCTCGCTGCGGCAGATGGCACAGCAGCGCAAGGTCAGCTTGAACACGGTGATCGGGGCCTACCGGCAACTGGAGGATGCCGGGCTGGTGATACCGCTGCCGCGCTCCGGATTCCGGGTCGCTGCCCGCCTGCAGGTCCCCCGGCGCTCGCTGCGCGACGCGCCATCGGCCCCCACTGCAGCCGGCCAGCAGGTGTTGATGGCCAGGGTACTGGCCGCCCAGCAGCGACCGCGGGTGCTCGACCTGGCCTTCGCCGGTCCACGCGGCCGGGCCTTCTACCCCGGCGTGCAGTTGCAGCGCGCCACCGCACAGGTGCTGCGCCGCAGCCTGGCCACGGTGGAGACGTACGCGCGCCCGGACGGCTCACAGGCGCTGATCCGGCAGATCGTACGGCGTGGACCGCGGATGGGCCTGCATACCGCGCCCGAACGGATCGTGCTGACCCACGGTGCGATGGAGGCGCTGCAACTGGCCCTGCGTGCGGTAACCGAACCCGGCGATGCCGTCGGGCTCGAAGCGCCGTCCTACTTCAACCTCTATCCGCTGCTCGCCAGCCTCGGCCTGCAGGCCATCGAACTGCCGACCCACCCCCAGCATGGGCTGGACGTGGAGGCACTCGATGCCCTGCTGGACACCACCGCGCTGGCCGCGCTGGTGGTCATGCCGACGGTGCACAACCCCTTGGGTTGCACCATGCCGGTGGCGGCCAAGCAACGCCTGGCCGAGATGGCGCAGGCACGCCGACTGCCGATCATCGAAGACATCGTGTACGCCGAACTGCAGCACAGTGAACCGCTGCAGCCCCTGCTGAAGGCCTTCGACCGCGACGGCTGGGTGATGGTGTGCGCGGGCTTCTCCAAGACGCTGGCGCCGGATTACCGCATCGGCTGGCTGGAAGGCGGGCGCTTCATCGACCGCATCGCCCTGCTCAAATTCCATTCCAGCGGCGCCGAGTCGCGGCTGCTGGGCGATGCCGTCGCAGCCTTCCTGGAAGCCGGCAACTACGAACACCACCTGCGTCGCGTGCGCCGGCTGTACCGCGAACAGACCAGCAAGGTGCGGCAACTGGTGTCCCAGCATTTCCCGCCCGGCACGCGCGCCACCGAGCCCACCGGTGGCTTCCTGCTGTGGGTCGAGATCCCCGGCGTGGACACCAGCGCGCTGTTCGAACAGGCGCTGGCCGAGGACATCGTGTTCATGCCCGGGCAGGTGTACTCGCGCGGCGCACGCTACCGGCATTGCCTGCGCCTGTCCTGCTGCCAGGAGCTGGATGCGCGTTACACGGCGGGCATCGCGCGGATCGGGGCGCTGGCCACGGCACTGGCCGCCAGCACCGCCGTGCCTTGCTAGACTGGCGGCATGTTCGCCACTTCTTCGCTGACCGGCAGCAAGCCGGAACAATACGCCCAGCTGCTGGACCAGGCCCGTGGCCTGGTGCATGGCGAGAGCGACCGCATCGCCAACGCGGCCAACCTCTCGGCGCTGATCTACCATGCCGTGCCCCACCTCAACTGGGCCGGTTTCTACCTGTTCGACGGCACTGAACTGGTGGTCGGACCCTTCCAGGGCCTGCCCGCCTGTGTGCGCATCCCCCTGCACAAGGGTGTGTGCGGTGCGGCCGCGACCGAACGCGTGACCCAGCGCATCGACGACGTGGACGCGTTCCCGGGCCACATCGCCTGCGATTCGGCCTCGCGTTCGGAACTGGTGGTGCCGCTGGTGAAGGACGGCGCGCTGATCGGCGTGCTCGACCTGGACAGCCCGTTGCTGGCGCGCTTCGATGCCGATGACCAGGCCGGCCTGGAAGCCATCGCCGCCGTGTTCGTCGACGCACTGCGATGAGCACCCTGCAGCTGCGCAACATCGGTCCGAAGAGCGCGGCATGGCTGCGCCAGGTCGGCCTGCGCAGCCGCGAGGAACTGCTCGCCATCGGATCGGTGGGAGCCTTCGTCAAGGTACGGCGGGCCGGCTTCAAGCCCAGCCTCAACCTGCTGTATTCGCTGGAAGGCGCCTTGCTGGACTGCCACTGGCAGGACCTGACCGAAGCCCAGCGCAGCGCGCTGGTGCAGGATTACGAAGCGCGCATCGCGCTGCAGCCGCTGAAGGCGCCGGGCCCGGCCTCCGGCCCGGTACGCGAACAGCGATTCGACGACCGCGACGACTGACGGTAGCGCCGAGCCGTGCTCGGCGAGCGCGAAGCGCGGCCGGTTTCAGGCAACCAATGGTCCTGCTGCGTAACGACCGATGCCTCTGGTGGGTGACGACCGTTGGTCGTCACGCTCCCTCCCCCGCCGAGCATGGCTCGGCGCAACGGATTCCAACCCATCATCAGGGCTGCTGCAGCTCCAGCAGTTCTCCCCACAGCCCGGCATCCCCGCGCTCCACCCGCAGCCGCAGCCGCGTGCCATGGTCGATGCGCAGCGCCCAGCACAGCGCCACCGGCAGGCCACACACCTGCGACAGCACCATCCGCAGCGGTCCCCCATGGCTGACGATCAGCGTCGGTGCTGCATCCTGCGCTTCTTCCTCATCGAACAGCCGGTCCAGCGCGCGCGCGATGCGGCGTTCGAAGTGACCCCAGCTTTCGCCATTCGGCGGCGCGAACGCATGCGGATCGCGATGGAAACCCAGCAGTTGCTGTTCCGGCAGCGCTTCGATCGCCAGCCCGTCCCAATCGCCGAAATCGAGTTCTTCCCACTCGGGATCAGGCTGCACGTCCAACCCGCGTGGCACCGCCAGCGCGACCGCGGTATGCAGCGCGCGCAGGCGGGGCGAACTGATCACCCGCTCCCATTCATGGCCTTCGTAGGCCACGCACAGCGCATCGTGCGCACCGGCCAGCAGCGGCGGATCGGTGCGACCGTCCAGGTGGGTGTCACGGCCGGTGCTGGCGTGGCGGACCAGGTCCAGGATCATCGCCAGCCCCCGCGGCAGCGGTCCTGCATCGGCAGGCAGGCACTGGGGCCTTGGCGCAAGGGGGCAACGCAGTACGGCATGGACGTCATGGGCAGATCTGGAACGAAACAGGCGCCATTCTAGTGCACCGGCGTACGCGGCCTGCAGCGCCGCACGCGATGGCTTAGACTGCGCGCACTTCAAGGTGACCTGCGGCGCTGGCTGGCAGGTTGAAACGGGAAGCCGGTGACGCATCCGCGTGATGCCACTCCGGCGCTGCCCCCGCAACGGTAAGCACGTCACAAGCGGACCTCACGCCACTGTGCCCCCGGGCATGGGAAGGCGTCCGCCCGGTGGATCCCCCACCGACGGCAAGCCCGGAGACCGGCCCGGAAGCACCAGGTTGCGATGCGGTGGGCATCGGCGACGGCCACCGCGCGCTTGCGTGGTGCGCATCGCCCTGTCTCCGCGCTGCAGCTCCCTTTTTGTCCGCGCGGGCGAGCGCGGCAGCCGGAGTTCCCCATGACATTGCAGTCCCGAATCCTTTCCCTGGCCGTGCTGGCCGCATTGCCCGGCATGGCTGGCGCACAGAGCGCGACGACCGCGCTGGACCAGGTGCTGGTCACCGCCACGCGCACCCCCATCGCTCTGGCCGACAGCCTCAGCCCGGCGCAGGTGATCGACCGCACCGCCATCGAGGCCAGCCAGGCCACGTCGCTGCAGGACCTGCTGCGCGGTCGCGCCGGCATCAACCTGGCCAACACCGGTGGGCTCGGCAAGCAGACATCGCTGTTCCTGCGTGGCACCAATTCCTCGCACACCGTGGTGCTGGTGGATGGCGTGCGCATCAACACCGGTGACTTCGGCCTGGCCATGCTGCAGGACCTGCCGCTGGCGCAGATCGAACGCGTGGAGATCGTGCGTGGCCCGCAGTCCAGCCTGTACGGCGCGGACGCGATTGGCGGCGTGGTGCAGATCTTCACCCGTCGCACCACCGGCGGCTTCGCACCGCACCTGGAACTGGGCGGCGGCAGCAACGGCCTGCGCCAGGCCAGTGGCGGCATCGGCGGCGGCACCGAACGCGGCTGGTTCGGGCTGGATATCGCTTACCAGCACAGCGACGGCATCGATGCGTGCCGCGGCTCGGCGGCGACCTTCCAGGGCTGTGGTGCGGACGAGCCGGATCGCGATGGCTACCGCAACCTGTCCAAGAGCGCGCGCGGTGGCTACACCTTCAATGAACAATGGAGCGTGGAAGGCAGCGCCCTGCGTGCGGAAGGCGAGAACCACTACGACGGCTACTACAACTACTCCGAAACGCTGCAGCAGGTGCTCGGCGGCAAGGTCCGCTACACCCCGTCCGAGCGTCTGGCCGTGACCGCCAGCATCGGCCGCAGCGACAACGAATCGGACAACAGCGGTCCCTTCGGCGCGTTCGGCAGCGCGCAGACCCACCGCGACAGTGCCTCGCTGCAGGTCGACGCCAGTCTGGCCGACAACCAGCTGCTGAGCGGCGGCGTGGACTGGAGCGATGACAGCCTGGACGGCAGCAGTGCCGGCTACCTGGTCGACAGCCGCGACAACACCGGCATGTTCGTGCAGTACCAGGGCCGCTTCGGCAAGCACCAGGTGCAGGCCAGCGTGCGCAACGATGACAACCAGCAGTTCGGCAACCACACCACCGGTTCGCTGGCCTGGGGCCTGGACCTGGGCGCGGGCTGGAAGCTCACCGCCAGCCACGGCACCGCGTTCAAGGCGCCGACCTTCAGCGACCTGTACGACCCGTGGAGCGGCGTGGCCGCGCTGGATCCGGAAAAGGCCCGCAGCAGCAACATCGGCATCGCGCAGCAGGGCCAGGGCTGGCGCTGGGGCCTGGATGTGTATGAAACCCGCGTGGATGACCTGATCACCTATGACGCGGCCACCTTCCGCATGACGCAGGTGGAAAAGGCCCGCATCCGCGGCGCCGAACTGACGGGTGCGACCACGCTGGCCGGCATCGACATCAACGCACAGCTGAGCTACACCGCCCCGCGCAACCGTACCGACGGCGCGCAGTACGACAACTGGCTGGCGCGCCGTGCACAGCAGACCGCGCGCATCGACCTGGATCGTCGCTTCGGCGACCTGCGCGTGGGCCTGACCGGCTTCGGTGCCGGCAAGCGCTATGACGATGCCGCCAACACGGTGAAGCTCGCCGGCTATGGCACCGTGGACCTGCGCCTGGAATACGCGCTCAGCGATGACTGGTCGGTGCTTGCACGCGCGGCCAATGTCTTTGACCGGCGCTATGAAACCGTCGCCTGGTACAACCAGCCCGGACGCGAGTACCAGCTGAGCGTGCGTTACCAGCCGAAGTAACGCACACGGAAACGGTCCGTCATCACAGGTAGCGCCGAAGGCAGCGGCAGGAGCCGCTGCCAACGTCGCTTGCGACGGCCCGCAGGGGGCCGGTCAGGACGACCGGCATACCCATGGCCGGCGAGCGCAGCGGGTCCTCAGTAGACGCGCAGGCCCGGCAAACTGCGCAGGTCATCGACCACCGCCACCGCCTCGTTGTGCTGCAGGTCCAGCCCGCGCGGATAGCCGTAACGCACCAGCGCCACCGGCATGCCGGCATCCAGCGCGGCGCGGTAGTCGGTCAACGAATCCCCCACCATCAGGCAGTCGCCGGGCGCGAAACCAAAGTGCCCGGCGATATGCCGCAGCGGCTCGCCGCTGGGCTTGCGCTGCGGCAGCGAATCCCCGCCCAGCACCAGCGCGAAGCGCTCCCCGATACCCAGGTGGTCCAGCAGCGGCTGTACCAGGTCGCTCGGCTTGTTGGTGCAGATCGCCAGCGGCACACCACGATCCTGCAGCTGCGCCAGCGCCTCGGCAACGCCGTCGAACAGACGCGGGCTGCGCAGCAGGCACTCGCGATAGTGCACCATGAAGCCTGGCATCACCTGCTCCAGGTCGATCGTGCTGCCCGCCGCAGTGAAGGCCTGTTCCACCAGCCGCCGCACACCGTCACCGATCCAGGTCAGCACGGTGGCTTCCGGCACCCGCGCCAACTGCCAGTCTTCCAGCGTGCGGTTCAACGCTTCGGCGATGTCGCCGGCACTGTCCACCAGCGTGCCGTCCAAATCGAATATCACCAGCGGATACGGATACGTCGCTACGTCGCTCACAGGCCTGCCATGTCATGCGGGGGAACCTGCAGTGTAACGGCCGCCCGCGGCCGCTTTATTGACCGGCGCTGGCTAGCAGTACGCGGCAAACGCCGGACTTGCAAACCGCTCCACCAGGAAGTCGACGAAGCTGCGCAGCAACGTCGACTGCTGCCTGCGCGAAGCGTAGACCGCATGCAGGCCCATTTCTTCCAGCGTGTAATCGGCTAGCAGCGCGACCAGCTCACCGCTGGCCAGCAACGGATTGACCTGGTACGCCGGCAGCATCGCGATGCCGCTCCCGCGACGCACTGCCTCCAGCAGCAGCGATGAATCGTTGGCGCTGATGTTGCCGCCCACGCTGACCGCCACCTCGCGCCCATCGCGCTGCAGGCGCCACACCCCCTTGCCGACGTAATGGTGGGTCAGGCAGTTGTGCGTGGCCAGCTGTTCGGCGCTATGCGGGATGCCGTGCTGTTCCAGGTAGGCCGGCGCGGCGCACAGCACCGAACGGCAATCGGCCAGCCGACGCGCGATCAACGCCGGATCGATCTGCCGCGATATGCGAACCGCCAGATCAATCCGCTCTTCCACCAGGTTGACGATGCGGTCCACCATCAGCAGTTCAATCCGTGCCTGCGTGTAGCGCTGCACGTAGTCTGCGACCGCCGGGGCAAGGTGCAGCTGGCCGAACGAGACACTGGCGGTCACCCGCAGTACGCCGTGCGGCTCCGGATCCTGGCTGGCCAGCTCGTCTTCCAGTTCCTGGCGCACGCCACGCATCTGCTGGAAGCGCATCAACGCGGTTTCACCCGGGCCGGTCAGCCCGACCCGGCGCGTGGTCCGGTGCAGCAGGCGCGCGCCCAGCCACTGCTCCAGCGCGGCCAGGTAGCGGGTGACCATCGGCCGTGACATGTCCAGCGCGTCCGCAGCCGCCGTCAGGCTGCCGCGCTCGGCGACTTCGATGAACACATCGATGGCGGTCAAACGGTCCAATTGCTCGATCCATGCAACAAATATGACCGTTATACGCTGTTTTTCGATCATCTGGCGGCGCCTACAGTGGCCGCTCACCCCCAACACGGAACGCCCCCATGAAGATCGCCCTCGTCGGTGCCACCGGCAACATCGGCCGCCAGATCGCCCGCCATGCCCTGGCCCGCGGCCACCAGGTCACCGCCATCGTGCGCAGTCAGAAGGAGCTGCCGGCCGAGCTGGACGGCGCGAAGCTGGCCATCGCAGCGCTGGACGACAGTGCCGCGATGGCCGCCGTCATCGCCGGCCACGACGTGCTGGCCAGTGCCTACGGCCCGCGTCCGGGCGATGACATCGGCCAGATCGCCGTGGTCGCCGGGCAACTGCTGCAGGCCGCGCGCCAGGCTGGCGTGCCGCGGTTGGTCGTGGTCGGCGGCGCTGGCAGCCTGGAAGTCGCACCGGGCGTGCAGCTGGTCGATACCCCGGACTTCCCCGCCGCCTACAAGCCCTACGCCCTGGCCGCACGTGAAGCGCTGAAGCAGCTGCAGGCCGTGCAGGACATCGACTGGACGTTCTTCTCGCCGGCTGCGGAAATCGGCCCGGGCGAAGAACGCGGCCAGTACCGCGTGCAGGCCCGGACCTTCCTTGCCGATGCCGAGGGACACAGCCGCATCAGCTACGCCGACTACGGCGCCGCCTTCGTCCAGGAGCTGGAAACCCACGCCCACCCGCACCAGATCATCACCGCCGCGTACTGAACCCCAAAAAAGGGGACGGAGGGAATTAAGTTCACTTAATTCCCTCCGTCCCCTTTTTGGAACAGGTCGCCCTGGAGGACGGGTTCGCGCTCGCGGAATCCGCCCAGGCCGACCCCGACCAGCCGGTACAGCGTGTCCGGCGGCAGCTCCACGCGCTCGCGCAGGGCCAGCGCGATATCGCGCAGTTCCTCCATCGATTCCGGTGCCCGCTCCGGCGTGTAGCTGCGGGTCAGGATGCGGAACTGCGAGGTCTTCAGTTTCAGCACCACCGTGTGCCCGGTGCGGTCGGTCCTGCGGGTGGCGTTCCAGGTTTTTTCCGCCAGCTGGATGATCGCCGGAGCCAGTGCATCCAGCGGGACATCCTCGGCGAAGGTGTCTTCGGAGGAAATCGACTGCACCGGCTGGTCCGGTTCCACCGGCCGCTCATCGATGCCACGGGCGCGGTTGTACAGGCTGCGGCCGAAGCTGCCGAAGGCCTCCTCCAGCGCTGCCAGCGACCAGCTGCGCAGGTCACCGCAGGTCACGATGCCGCGTGCCGCCAGCTTGCCTTCCATCACCTTGCCCACGCCCGGCACTTTCTTCACCGGCAGCGGCAGCAGGAACGCGTCCATGCGCTGCGGGGTCACCACGAACTGGCCATCGGGCTTGCGCCAGTCCGATGCGATCTTGGCCAGGAACTTGTTCGGCGCGATGCCCGCCGATGCAGTCAGCGACGTCTCCTCGCGGATCTGCGCGCGGATCTCGCGGGCGATGTCGGTCGCCAACGCGATCCCGGATTTCGGCACGGTGACATCCAGGTAGGCTTCATCCAGCGACAACGGCTCCACCAGGTCGGTATGCCGCAGGAAGATCTCGCGCACCTGCCGCGAAACGGCTTTGTAGCGCGCGAAGTCCGGCGGCACGAACACCGCATCCGGGCACAGCCGCTCGGCACGCAGCGCCGGCATCGCCGACCGTATGCCGAACACCCGCGCCTCATAGGACGCCGCACACACCACCGAACGCGCGCCGCGCCATGCCACCACCACCGGCCGGCCGCGCAGTGACGGATCGTCGCGCTGCTCCACCGACGCGTAGAAGGCGTCCATGTCAACGTGGATGATCTTGCGCATAGTGCTCATGGTGGGTGTTGGAAGGGCATTCGACCTTGGTGGGCCACACGCCGAAGTATGGTCGTTGCACATCAACAGGATGCGCGTTTTCAGCGGTAAACACTACGCGGGCGTACGGTGGAAATGTTTGATCGGGACGTGTGCTGTCATGCATCCTCGGGCGCTTGATCATCCGTTCTTCGCTTCCAGGATCGTGCTTTCCATGACTCGTCTCCACGCGTTCGACCGCGACCAGCTGCTGGCCAGCGCCCGCGGTGAACTGTTCGGCGCAAGCGCCGGGCGCCTGCCCAACGACCCGATGCTGATGTTCGACCGCATCACCGACATCCGCGACGACGCCGGTCCGCATGGCAAGGGCATGGTACGCGCCGAACTGGATATCCGCCCGGACCTGTGGTTCTTCAACTGCCATTTCATCGGCGATCCGGTGATGCCCGGCTGCCTGGGGCTGGATGCGATGTGGCAGCTCACCGGCTTCTTCCTGACCTGGCTGGGCGCACCCGGCCGCGGCCGCGCGCTCGGCTGTGGCGATGTGAAGTTCACCGGCCAGGTGCTGCCGGACGCAAAGCTGGTCAGCTATGAAATCGACATCACCCGCGTCATCAACCGCAAGCTGGTGATGGCCCAGGCCGACGCCCGCATGCTGGTGGATGGCCGCGAAATCTACGTCGCCAAGGATCTGCGCGTGGGTCTTTTCACCTCCACCGAGAACTTCTGATGCGTCGCGTCGTCATTACTGGAATGGGCATCACCTCGTGCCTGGGCAACGACCTGGATACGGTGTCGGCCAACCTGCGCGCCGGCAAGGCCGGCATCACCTACCTGGCCGACCACGCCGAAGCCGGGCTGCGCAGCCAGGTCGGCGGCCGCGTCGACCTGGACCTGGATGCCCAGATCGACCGCAAGCTGAAGCGTTTCATGAGCGATGCTTCGGCGTTCGCCTACATCGCCGCCCGCGATGCCATCGCCGATGCCGGGCTGACGCCGGAACAGGTGAGCAACCCGCGTACCGGCCTGATCGCCGGTTCCGGTGGCGGCTCCAGCGAATGGCAGGTGGAAGCGGCCGACATCCTGCGCAGCCGCGGCGTGCGCAAGGTCGGCCCGTACATGGTGCCGCGCACGATGTGCAGCACGGTCTCTGCGTGCCTGGCCACCGCCTACCAGATCAAGGGCCTGAGCTATTCGCTGTCCGCGGCCTGCGCCACCTCGGCGCATTGCATCGGTGCGGCGGCCGACCTGATCCGCCACGGCGCGCAGGACATCATGCTGGCCGGTGGCGGTGAAGACCTGCACTGGTCGATGAGCGTGATGTTCGATGCGATGGGCGCGCTGTCGACCAGCTTCAACGAGACCCCGGCCACCGCCTCGCGTCCGTACGACAAGGACCGCGACGGCTTCGTCATCGCCGGTGGTGGCGGCATGCTGGTGCTGGAAGACTACGACCACGCCATCGCGCGCGGCGCCACCATCCATGCCGAGCTGATCGGCTATGGCGTGACCTCCGACGGGGCCGACATGGTCGCGCCGTCCGGTGAGGGCGCGGTGCGCTGCATGAAGATGGCGATGGAGAAGGTGGACCGTCCGCTGGACTACCTCAACACCCATGGCACCTCCACGCCGCTGGGCGATGTGACCGAACTGGGCGCGATCCGCGAAGTGTTCGGCGAGTCGATCCCGCCGCTGTCGTCGACCAAGGCGCTGTCGGGCCATTCGCTCGGCGCTGCCAGCGTGCACGAAGCGATCTACTGCCTGCTGATGATGCGCGATGGCTTCATCGCCGGTTCGGCCAACATCACCGAACTGGACCCGAAGGTGGAAGGCTTCCCGATCGTGCGCGAAAGCCGCGAGCAGAAGCTGGATACGGTGATGTCCAACAGCTTCGGTTTCGGCGGCACCAACGCGGCGCTGGTGTTCGGCCGGCTCTGAACCGTCATCCCCGCCGCTGCGCTCGCCATCCGAAGACCGGTAGTGACGGCCGCTGGCCGTCATCCCCGCCGCTGCGCTCGCCGAGCATGGCTCGGCGCTACCCCCTCCGAGCCATGCTCCGCGTCAGCCCATCCGAAGATCAATAGTGACGGCCCCTGGCCGTCATCCCCACCGCGGCGTCACCCCAGCATCGGCACCAACAACGCGCGCACGTCGTGCAGCGAATCGACGATGCGATGGCCCAGCGCACGCACCGCCGCATCCGGGTGCAGCAGGTCCGGCACCTGGATGGCGGTCATGCCCGCGGCCAGCGCGGCGCGCGTTCCCGTCGGTGAATCCTCCAGCGCCAGGCAGCGCGCGGGATCCTTGCCCAGCCGTCGTGCGGCCAGCAGGTAGATGTCCGGCGCCGGTTTGGGATGCTGCACGTCGCTGCTGGTCACCACCGCGTCGAAGTAGTCCAGCAGGCCACTGGCCGCCAGCTTGCGGCTGGCACGCGGCTGCCGCGTCGACGTAGCCACCGCACGCGGAACCTCGTGCTGCTTCAGCAGCTCCAGCAGTTCCAGGATGCCCGGCCGCAACGGCAGCCCGTCCTGGGTGCGCGCGTCGTACAGTGCATGGCAGCGCGCCAGCAGCGCATTGATGCGCGCACGGTCGTCGACGTGCCGCTGCAGCAGTTCCAGGCAGTCACGCTCGCCCAGGCCCACCATGTGCAGGAAGAATCCTTCCGGCAGCGCGATGCCCAACGCCACCGACGCCTCGCTCCAACAGGCGATCGACACGCGTTCGCTGTCGATCATCAGCCCGTCCATGTCGAAGATCACCGCATCCGGGCGGAACGGCAAGGCAGGGATCGTGCTCACGGTGCGAACAGGGTCTCCAGGTCGGCAGCCGCCAGTTGCCGCCATTCGCCTTCTTCCAGGCCGTCCAGCCCCAGACCACCCACGCGGCTGCGATGCAGGGCCTGCACGTGGTTGCCGGTGGCCGCGAACATGCGGCGCACCTGGTGGTAGCGGCCTTCGTGCAGCACCAGGCGCGCGGTGCGCGGCCCCTGCACGTCCAGCTCGGCCGGCATCAGCGGCGTTTTCTCCGATTCCAGCATCAAGGTGCCGCTGGCGAACAGCGCCGCCTCGTCACCGCGCAGGTCCTCCGCCAGCTCCACGTCGTACACCTTGGGCAGCTTGGACTTCGGCGAGATGATCCGGTGCAGCAGGCCACCGTCGTCGGTCATCAGCAGCAAGCCGCTGGTATCGCGGTCCAGCCGGCCCACCGTGGACAGCACCGGATCGCGGTCGCGGAAACGCGACGGCAGCAGGTCATAGACCAGCCGCCCCTTGTCCTTGATCGAACAGGTCACCCCGCGCGGCTTGAACAGTGCGATGGTCAGCCCGACCGGCGGATCCAGCGGCTCGCCGTCGACGCGGATCGCGTCGTGGGCCACCTGGTCGTCGGCATACAGCACCTCACCGTCGGTGTCGGTGATGCGTCCTTCGCGGAACATCCACTGCACCTGCTTGCGGCTGCCGTATCCCAGGTTGGCGATCAGCTTGACCAGCTTCACCGGCTGCCTCCGCGCACCGCCTCGATCAGCTTGAAGCCATCGCGTTCGGCCAGCACCCGCACCGTGCCGAAGCTGTCGTTGAGCACGTTTTCATACGGCAGGTGGCGGTTGGCCACCACGAACAGGCGGCCACCGCGCTTGAGTGCCTGCGCCGCCACCGCGATGAAGCGCTGGCCGATGTCCGGGCGGTTCTCCCGCGACGGCGTGTGGAACGGTGGATTGCTGATGATCACGTCGTAGCCGGGTTCGATTCCGGCGGTCACGTCCTGCCACAGGAACTGCAGCGGCAGCGCACGCGGCGGCTCGGCCAGGTTGACCCGCGCCAGGTCCAGCGCGCGGCCTTCGGCCTCGTACAGGTCCAGCGCGGTGATCTTCGGGCAGCGCTCCAGCAGCTCGCGCGACAGGTAGCCGTAGCCGGCGCCAAGGTCGGCGGCACGTCCTGCCAGGTCGGCGGGCAGGTTTTCCGCCAGCAGCACCGATGCCGGATCGGTACGGTCCCAGGCGAACACGCCCGGACGGCTGGTGAAGCGGCCGCCGAGGATGCTGCGCGGTGCGTCCAGGCGTGCCCAGCGGCTGGCCAGTTCGACATCGTGCTGGCCCTGTGCCGGGGCGCTCCAGTACACCCGGCAGTGGTTCTTGGTCAGGCTGCCACCCAGGCCGGTCAGCTGCTTGAAGTCGCCCTCGCCGGAGCGTGCGCCTTCATCGTTGTGCTGGCAGGCGACGATGGTGCCGCCGGGGGCCACCAGCTGCAGCGCGCGGGCGAACAGCGCACGGGCTTCGTCGCGCTGGCGCGGCGGCAGCACCAGCACCAGGCCGAAGCGGCCGGCCTGGTCGGCGCCCAGCTCGGACGACACCACCAGCCCGGCCGACTCCAGCGCCTTGGCGAACGGGGCGAAGCTCTGCTCGCAGACCACTTCGCGGCCCTGCGCCTGTTCGCGCAGCGGCCAGCCGTCACGCGCGCGCAGGAAGGCGACCGGGCCTTCCGGCCAGCGCAGCAGGCCTTGGGAGAGCGGCAGGAACAGGGTCTGCAGGGGAGCGTCGTCGCGGGCGGCCATCGGGCACGTAAGCCTTGGAATCTTCAGGGGGCGTCCATTGTACCGGCTCGGCGCCACCGCCCCCGTGCGCGAGCGTTTTGCGAAAACCGAACATCCCCTTGATGCCGCCCGAACGTCCCAGCGGTCAGGGTAAGGGCACCCATCCCAGCTCTGGAGATACCGAATGCGTGCCTTGTTCGTCGGTGGCGTGGTCGACAACAGCGAAATGGATCTGGAGGGTAACCAGCCCCCCGTGCACTACCCCGAAGACACCGGCGGCGGCCACTCCCGCTACCGGTTGCATCAGGTCGGCAAGACCAGCGATGGCACGGTGGCCTATGCGGTTTACGGGGCGCCGGACATCACCGATGAGGAAGTCAGCCGGGTTGCCGACGAACGCGCCTACGCGCGCCGTTTCGAGGCCGAAGCGTCGCTGTTCGAACACTGAAGGTTGCGTGGGCCGGGCAATCCCCGGCTCACCGCCACCGCCCGGTCAGTGCAGGGCGGTGCGTTCGCCGGTGGCCTGCACGTGGCGTACCGCAGCCACCAGCTGGGCCACCGAATAGGGCTTGGCCACGTGTTCCTGGAAGCCCGATGCCAGCGCGCGACGCCGGTCGTCGGCCCGTGCCAGCGCGGTCACCGCCACGGCCGGCAGCGCATCGGCGTCCACGCCCATGTCCTCGCGCAGCGTGCGGATCAGCCCATAGCCGTCCATTCCCGGCATGCCGATATCGGTCAGCAGCACATCGAAGCGCTCGTGCCGATTTTCATCCAGCAGCGCCAGCGCTTCGCCGGCGGAGGAGGCCGAGGTGACCGCTGCCCCCTGCTCTTCCAGCATGCGACGCAGGTATTCAAGTACTTCCACCTGGTCTTCCACGGCCAGCAGGTGCAGGCCGCGCAGCGGATAGGGTTCGACGATCCGTTCGATGATCGGGCCGCCGCTGATCACTTCCCGCAGCGGACGCGATCCCTGGTCGGGCGAGTAGCGCGGCAGGCGCACGGTGAAGGTGGCGCCGTGGCCATGGCCTTCGCTCGCCGCGGCCACGGTGCCGCCATGCAGCTCGACCAGTTGCTGCACGATGGCCAGTCCCAGTCCCAGCCCGCCATGGCGGCGCGTGGTGGTGCCATCGGCCTGGCGGAAGCGGCCGAACAGGTGGTTGAGGAACTCCGGCGCGATGCCGTCGCCGCTGTCCTGCACCGTCACCTGCCACCCTTCGGGCAGGTCCTCCAGGCGCAGCGTCACCGCGCCTTCGGCCGGGGTGAACTTGATTGCATTGGACAGCAGGTTCCACAACACCTGCTGCATGCGGGTGGCATCGCCCAGCACCAGGCAGGGCCGGTCCGGCACGTCCACGGTCACGTCCAGCGCCTTGCCTTCGGCGACCAGTTCCTGCGCGCCCATTGCCTGGCGCAGCTGCTCGCCCAGGTCCAGCACTTCCACTTCCAGCTGCACCTTGCCCAGCAGCATGCTGCTCAGGTCCAGCATGTCCGAGATCAGGCGCTTCTGCGCATTGGCACTGCTGGCGATCACGCCCAGGCCCTTGCGCAGCGGGCTGTCCGCTTCCACCCGCTGCAGCAGCAGTTCGCTCCAGCCCAGGATGGTGGTCAGCGGCGTGCGCAGCTCGTGCGACAGCGTGGCGAGGAATTCGTCTTTCAGCCGCGCGGTGTTTTCCGCCGCCCCGCGCGCGGTGCGCTCGGACTGCAGCAGTTCTTCGCGCGCCAGTTCGATGTCACGGCGTTCGGTCACATCCGGGCTGCTGCCGGCCAGGCCGACGAAGTGGCCATTGCGCGAGAATCGCGGCCGGGCGTTCATCTCCAGCCAGCGCCATTCGCCGTCCGCGCGCCGTGCACGCACCAAGGCGTTCATCGAGCGCTGCGCACTCAGCGCACCACGCAGTTCGTACTCGAACACCGATGCATCATCGGGATGCACCAGCCCGCGCCAGACATCTTCAGGCACCCGGTTTTCATCACCGCCGAAGAACTCGGTAAAGGCGCTGTTGACGAAGCGCGAGTGACCCTGCTCATCCAGCACCCAGACCGGCATCGGCAGGCCGTCGGCCAAGGCACTGAAGCGTGCCTCGCTTTCGCCCAGCTCGCCTTCCATCCGCTTGCGTGCGCTGACGTCGAAGAACAGCACCGCGACCGTGTCATCGCCGGCGGCGCCCACCCGCACGGCATCCACCGAATAAGCGCGGCCCAGCGCCTTGGCCTCCAGTTCGAACTGGGTAGCCTCACCGGTGCGCGCGACGTGGCCGTAGATGGTGAACCAATCCTTTTCGTGGTTGGGTTCCAGCTCGCTCATCCGCCGCCCGACCGGATCCACCAGCCCGGTGTGCCGTTCGAAGGCGGGATTCACCTCCAGGAACAGGTAGTCCATCGGGCGATCCTGCGCGTCGAACAGGACTTTGATCACGCAGAACCCCGCATGCATGCGCTCCAGCGCGTGCTGGTACAGGCTTTCGCCACCTGCGGCGGCATGTGCGGGCAGGGCTTCCAGGGTCGAATTCACAGGGGACAAGGGCTTGGGCCGCCGGGTAGCAATGACCACAGCATGGTCCAGACTGCGTATTCGCAGCGTCAAGCGCCGTGCGTCATGCAAAGCGTGATGAACTGCCCGTAAGCATCTGCCCGGCCATGACGCGGTGCCGCTTGTCCGCAGGCCCGGGCCGGACCACACTGCAGTCCACACCTACAGCGCCGCCCTGCGGTGCGGGAGCCTGCAATGCGCCGCCTTTCCACCCGCAGCCTGCTGCTGGCAGGCCTGCTCGCCACGGCCAGCGTGACCGCGCTGGCCGCCCCGCGCACCGTCACCGATCCGCAGGCGCCGCGTGCGCTGGAAGCCGCCGGCCCGGTCAGCGTGAAGTGGAACGACCCCAAGACCTTCACCGAACTGCGCAACAGCACCAACCGCTTCGAAGCCGAGCGCGGCAACTGGGTCTACCAGTTGGCCGAATACGCGCGCAGATCAGCCGAAAAGACCCTGCAGCCGGGGCAGACGCTGGACATCACCTTCGTCGACATCAAGCGCGCGGGCGACTTCGAACCGTGGCACGGCCCGCGTGCCAGCGACATCCGGATCATGCGCGACATCTACCCGCCGCGGATCACCCTGCAGTACGCCCTGAAAGGCGCGGATGGGCAGGTACTGGACCAGGGCGAAGCCGCGCTGCGCGACTCCGGCTTCCTGCATGGCAGCACCGGCATGCAGAGCAGCAGTGACCCGCTGCGCTACGAAAAGAAGCTGATCGACGACTGGGTGCGCCGCGACCTGGCCAAGCGGATCGCCGCGAACTGATCAACGCAGGCACGCCGCGGTGGGTGACGACCGCGCCGGCGGGCGGTGTGACGACCGCGCGTCGTCACGCCTTTCCATCACCCTTCCACATACTCCCGGCGCACCCGCTTCACCGCGCACGGCAGCTGGTAGGCACTGACCCCGCAGCGCGGCGCCAGCTCGGCCAGGCTCAGTCCCTGCCCGCCCCACAACTGCACCTCGCTGCCCACGCCTGCCTGCGCGTGCGCGGTCAGGTCGACGGTCAGCATGTCCATCGACACCCGGCCGATCAGCGCGCCCGGCTGGCCATCGATCACCACCGGCGTGCCATTGGGTGCGAACTGCGGGTAGCCGTCTGCATAGCCCATCGCCACCACGCCCACGCGGGTGCGCTGGCTGGCCACGAAGCGCGCTCCGTAACCGACCGGCTCGCCTGCTTCGATCCAGCGCTCGGCGATCACCTTCGAACGCATGTTCATCACCGGACGCAGGCGCGCGGTCACCGTTGAATCGACCGCCAACGGGTTGGCCCCGTACAGCATCAGGCCCGGACGCACCCAGTCACTGCGCACATCCGGCCAACCCAGCAGCGCCGGTGAATTGCAGATGCTGGTTTCGCCGGCCAGCCCGGCCGTGGCCGTTGCAAACACGGCCGCCTGTTCGTGGGTGCGTTCGCTGTCCAGTTCATCGGCACGCGCCAGGTGGGTCATCATCACGATGCGACCGACCTGCGGCAGCGCGGACAGGCGTGCATGCGCGGCGCGGAAGGCATCCACGTCCAGCCCAAGCCGGTGCATGCCACTGTCCAGCTTCAGCCATACCGTCAGCGCCAGCGGACTGTCGAAGGCGGCCAGCGCCTCAACCTGCCACGGCGATCCGACGGCGGTCCACAGCCCGTGTTCGGCAATCAGCGGCAGTTCGCTGGCGTCGAAGAAACCTTCCAGCAGCAGGATCGGGGCCGAAATACCGGCCGCACGCAGTTCCAGCGCTTCTTCGATGGTCGCCACCGCGAAGCCATCGGCTTCCGCTTCAAGCGCCTGCGCGCAGCGCACCGCACCGTGGCCGTAGGCATCGGCCTTGACCACCGCCAGCGCCTTGCCGCCGCCCAGTTCGCGCGCCAGGCGGTAGTTGCCGCGCAGCGCATCCAGGTCGATCAACGCACGTGCAGGGCGCATCAGCGACGCTCCGCGTGCGCGGCCACGGCGCCCTTGCCGCCGTAACGGAAAATGTCCAGGCCTTCGGTGCTGATCTGCGGCTGGCGCGCGCTCATCAGGTCGGCCAGGTAACGGCCGGACCCGCACGCCATGGTCCAGCCCAGCGTGCCGTGGCCGGTGTTGAGGAACAGGTTGCGCAACGGCGTGGCGCCGATCACCGGCGTGCCATCCGGCGTTGCCGGGCGCAGTCCGGTCCAGAACTCAGCGCGCGACAGATCGCCGCCCTTCGGGTACAGGTCACGCACCACCCGCTCCAGGGTCTGCCGGCGCCGCGCCGACAGGGACAGGTCGAAGCCGGCCACTTCGGCCATGCCACCGACCCGGATGCGGTTGTCGAAGCGGGTGACCGCGACCTTGTAACTCTCGTCCAGGATGGTGGACGTCGGTGCCATCGCCGGATCGGTGATCGGCAGGGTCAGCGAGTAGCCTTTCAGCGGGTACACCGGCAGGTCCAGCCCCAACGGCGCCACCAACGCGGGCGAGTAGCTGCCCAGCGCCACCACGTAGTGATCAGCCGTTTCCAGCTTGCCGTCCACGCGCACGCCGGTGATGCGGTCGCCCTCGCGCTCGACCCCGGCGATGTCCACGTCGTAGCGGAATTCCACGCCGGCCTCGGCCGCCATCGCGGCCAGGCGCCGGGTGAACAACTGGCAGTCACCGGTCTGGTCGCGCGGCAACCGCAGCGCGCCGACCAAGCCATCCACGTGGGCCAGCGCCGGTTCGGCGGCCACGATGCCGGCACGGTCCAATACCTCGTACGGCACGCCGTACTGCGCCAGCACTTCGATGTCCTGCGCCGAAGCATCCAGCTGCTGCTGGGTGCGGAACAGCTGGGTGGTGCCCAGGTCGCGCCCCTCGTAGTCGATGCCGGTTTCGGCGCGCAGCTGGTTCAGGCAGTCACGGCTGTATTCGGACATGCGGACCATGCGCGCCTTGTTGATCGCATAGCGCTCCTGGGTGCAGTTGCGCAGCATCTGCCACAGCCAGCGGTACTGGGCCAGGTCCATGCCCGGGCGGATCGCCAGCGGCGCATGCTTCTCGAACAGCCAGCCGATCGCCTTCTTCGGCACGCCTGGCGCCGCCCACGGCGAGGTGTAGCCGAACGACAGCTGGCCGGCATTGGCGAAGCTGGTCTCCAGCGCCGGTCCCGGCTGGCGGTCGAGGACGGTGACTTCGAAACCGGCCTGGCGCAGGTACCAGGCACTGGTGGTGCCGATGACACCGCTGCCAAGGATGAGAACGCGCATGAGACCTCTCCAACCCGATCAATTCCCTGCGCAGGAGCACGCCGGGACCATAATCGGAGAAGTATAGTCAGGCCGATCCAGCGAATTTGCGCGTTTTATGAAAGCAGAGCAGCATATTTCCCTGAAAACCACCTGCACAGGGCGACACCGTGGCCACCCGCACCCGCGAACTGGACAAAATTGACAGGAAAATCCTAAGGATCCTGCAGGCCGAAGGGCGTATTTCCTTTACCGAGCTGGGCGAACGCGTCGGCCTGTCCACCACGCCATGCACCGAGCGGGTGCGCCGGCTGGAACGCGAAGGGGTGGTCACCGGCTACCACGCCCACCTGGACCCCACCGCACTGAAGGCCAGCCTGCTGGTGTTCGTGGAAATCAGCCTGGCCTACAAGTCCGGCGACATCTTCGAAGAGTTCCGCCGCGCCGCGCTGAAGCTGCCCAACGTGCTCGAATGCCACCTCGTCTCGGGTGATTTCGACTACCTGCTGAAGGCGCGCATCAGTGAGATGGCCTCCTACCGCAAGCTGCTGGGCAGCACGCTGCTGACCCTGCCGCACGTGCGCGAGTCCAAGAGCTACATCGTGATGGAAGAGGTCAAGGAGACCTGGAGTCTGCCGATCCCGGACTGAGCGATCTGGCCGCGGTATGCCGGATACAGGAATGCCGGCCTTTCGGCCGGCATTTGCGGTTACCACGCGCTGGCTCAGCGCTGCTGCTTGCTGCCCTGCTGCGGGTCCGGCTGCTTGCCGGGCTTTTTCTGGTCGGGCTGCTGTTGCTGCTGCTGCTGCTGGCGGCCCTGCTGCGGTTTGTCCTGCTGCTTGCCCATATCGTCTTTGTTCTGGGTGCCCATGATCGTACTCGCGGCTTGTAAGGAGGCGCCTTGGCCGGCGCAGGTCCACCATCGCGCCCAGCGGGTTACTGGATGGCGAAGCGTGCGTGATGCTGCGTGTTGATCGTGCTGACTGCGGGGGTCGAACGGGTGGGACCCC
>NZ_LDJK01000020.1 GCF_001431535.1 Stenotrophomonas chelatiphaga | reverse complement strand
CCCGAAAAGGTCGGGTTCCTGGGGCATGGCGAACAGCCGCTGCGGCCCGGCGAGAAGCGCGACGAGACCCCCGGCGCCGCGGAATGATCCGTGGCACGGTGTTGCCTGGAAGCCGAGCCCTGCTCGGCTTTCCTCGTTCGAGGCCGCCGTTGGGGGGGAAGGCCCTCGCTGGCTGGCCGCAGCCGCTCGCCGGCAACCCCATGGGCCGGGGCCGACCGGCCGCCTCTGTTAGAATTCGGGTATGACTGACACCCCGCTGCCCTCGCCCGTCGACGCCCCTGCCCCGCCCCCTGCCACGCATCGTGCGATGTCGCAGCGCTTCCGCGGCTTCCTGCCGGTGGTGGTGGACGTGGAAACCGGTGGCTTCGACTGCCGACGCAATGCCCTGCTGGAAATCGCGGCGGTTCCCATCGAAATGGACGAGAACGGACTGCTGTACCCCGGCGAGACGGCCAGCGCACACGTGGTGCCGGCCGAAGGCCTGGAGATCGACCCGAAGTCGCTGGAGATCACCGGCATCATCCTGGACCACCCGTTCCGGCTGGCCAAGGAAGAGAAGCACGCGCTGGACCACATCTTCACCCCGGTGCGTGCGGCGATGAAGAAATACGGCTGCCAGCGCGCGATCCTGGTCGGCCACAACGCGCACTTCGACCTCGGCTTCGTCAACGCGGCGGTCGAACGCGTGGGCCACAAGCGCAACCCGTTCCACCCCTTCAGCGTGTTCGACACGGTGACCCTGGCCGGCATCGCCTACGGCCAGACCGTACTGGCCCGCGCCGCGACGGCCGCCGGGCTGGGCTGGGATGCCGAAGAGGCACACAGCGCGGTATATGACACCGAGCAGACCGCGAAGCTGTTCTGCACCATCGCCAATGCCTGGCCGCGCTGAGCGCTGATGGACGCGTGACGACCAACGGTCGTCACCCACCGGGCGTGGGGATAAGGTGGAATGCGTGGACCAGCATAGGCTGACCGAAGATCAGCCGATGCTGGTCCGATCGCGGCCGTCACTCTTGGCACGGTACAGCGCCCGGTCGGCGCGCTGATACAGCAGCTTCGGCGTGCGGTCGGCCGGGTCCAGTTCGACCAGGCCGGCGCTGAAGGTGACCCGCAGGTCTGGTATCCCGGCCCAGTCCGGATGGTCGTGGAACAGCCCGTGCAGGCGTGCGCAGACCTGCGCCGCTTCCTCCAGCCGGGTGTCGTTGAGCAGCAGCGCGAACTCTTCGCCGCCGGTGCGCGCGGGCAGGTCCGAATCGCGGCAGGCCGATGCCAGCACCTGCGCCACCTCGACCAGCACTGCATCGCCCACGCTGTGCGAGTAGCGGTCGTTGACGTTCTTGAAGTGGTCCACGTCCAGCACCACCAGGCACAGCGGGTGGCCACTGCGCTGCGAACGAGCGAAGTCGCGCGCCATCGTTTCATCGAAGGCGCGGCGGTTCGGCAGGCCGGTCAGCGCGTCTTCGCGGGCCTGGCGTTCGAATGCCTCCGACTGCAGTGCCAGCCGGTCCACCAGGTCGCTCTTCTCTGAATTCAACGCCTGCAGGTGCACGGTCTGCGCCTGCAGGTCGCGCGTGGCCTCGTCCACCAGGCGCGCCAGGCGGATGTTGGAGGTCTTGTAGCGGTTGATCAGGAAACGGTACAGCGCGATCAGGGCGGCCAGCAGCAGCAGCGCCGCCACCGCCTGCACGCTGTGCCGCTGCCACCAGAACGGTTCGATGGTGAACGACCACACCGCTTCACTGTCACTCCAGGCGCCGCCTGGATGCGCCGCCGATACATGCAGGACATAATCGCCCGGCGGCAGGCCGATGAACTCCACGCTGCGTTGCTGCCCGCGCTCCACCCAGCCACTGTCCAGCCCGTCCAACCGGGTGCGGTAGCGGATCCGTTCGGACATCAGGTAGCTCAGCCCGACGAAGCTCACCGCCAGCCGTCGCCCGCCCTCGATGCGGTTGCGTTCGCTGCCTTCCCAGTGGATGGGGGCGCCGTCGACCTGCACGTTCTCGATCGCCGCCGGTGGCGCCAGCCGCTCGCGGAAACGCTGCAGCCGCAGCGGATCGACCGTGCTCAATCCACCGGCCGTCACTACCCAGTAGGTTCCGTCCTGGCGCAACAGCGCCGCCGGCCCGGAACTGCCGTTGGCCTGCGAGTTGGCCATGCCGTCGATTTCGTTGTAACGCTCAACGTCGACCCGCGGCGCGCGGCCGTCGGCGACTTCGTTGAGCATGCCCATGTCGGTACGCAGCACGCCGCGGTTGCTGCTGATCCACACGTTGCCCACCTTGTCCGGCACCAGCTGGAACACCGTATCCACCGGCATGCCCTGCTCCAGTCCGACGCGCGCCAGCACCCCGTCCTGGTAGCGGTAGAGTCCGCGGTCGCTGCTGACCCACATCGCATCGCCGATCTGCTGGAAGCCGAACACGCTGCGGCCGCCCCCCAGTCCGGCCAGGTCGATGTGCTGCACGCTGTCGCCGCGCAGCACGCGGATGCCCTCGATGGTGCCGATCCACAGGCTGCCCTCGGCATCATGGGCCAGCGCGGTGATCAGGGTGGATGGCATGCCGTCGACGCGCGGCAGGCTGGCCCCCGTCTCGTCGATCCGCACCACGCCTTTCTGGGTACCCGCCCACACCACGCCCTGGCGGTCGACGCTGATCGCGCGGATGTTGCCGATCGGCACCCCGTCGACGCTGTCGTAGGTGCGCTTGGGATGCCCGTTTTCGTCCAGCCGCATCACCCCGTCGCCGAAGGTACCCACCCAGATGTCACGGTCCCTGCCCTGGGCCAGGCTCAGCACCGACGGCGGCTTGCCGCCGCGGTTGTGCAGGATGACCGGCGCGAAGCGCCCATCGGCCACGCGCCGGTCCAGCCCACTGGCACTGCCGACCCACAGCGTGCGACGTGCATCTTCCAGTACCGTGCGCACGTAGTCGCCGCTCAGGCCATCGCGCTCGGAGTAGCTGGCGAACAGGGTTTCCCGCAGCCGGTACAGGCCACCATTGGCGCCGACCCAGATACTGCCTTCGGCATCCTCGCGCAGGCTCACCACGCGGCCGCCGGGCAGGTTCAGCCCCGCCGGCAGGCGCTCCAGCCCATGCCGGGAGATGCGCAGCAACCCTTGGTTTTCCGTTCCCAGCCACAGGTCGCCGTGACGGTCCTGCAGCATGGCGGTCAGGTGGATCTGCCCGGGCAGGCGATGGACCAGCTGCGGGGTGTCGTCCTGCAACCGGTACAGGCTCTCGCCGCCCACGATCCACAACACCCCATCAGGGGCGCGATACGGCCACACCAGCCCGCTGCCCAGCCCCCACGCGGCCGGCGCGCGCTTCAGCGTGCCATCGGTATCGCGCAGCAGCAGCCCGTTGAGCGTCCCGATCCAGACCCGGTCCTGCGCATCGACCACCAGCTTGGTGAAGTTGAGCGCGAACGGCAGGTCCTTCGGCGGTGGCTGGTAGACCATGCGTCCATCCGGTCCCAGGTAGCCGATGCCCTTGCCTTCGAACAGCAGCCACAGGCGGCCATGGCTGTCCATCTGCATCGCCTGGATCAGCACCTGCGGCGTATGTTCCTCGCGTTGCCACACGTCCCACTGGCCATCGGCCGAACGGCGGGTGATGTTGCCGCGCGAATCGCTGATCCACAGCCCCCCCTGGCGATCCACCAGCAGGGCGCCCACGCCGTTGTCGCGCAGGC
The DNA here is from genome assembly GCF_001431535.1 of Stenotrophomonas chelatiphaga. Classification (GTDB taxonomy): domain Bacteria; phylum Pseudomonadota; class Gammaproteobacteria; order Xanthomonadales; family Xanthomonadaceae; genus Stenotrophomonas; species Stenotrophomonas chelatiphaga. The sequence goes on along the minus strand of NZ_LDJK01000020.1, from coordinate 58,396 downwards.
CGGGGCGCGTGCTGCGGTCGAACACGGTGAAGTCCAGCCCGTTGTAGCGCACCAGCCCTTCCCACGTGGCGAACCACAGGTGGCCTTCGGGGGTCTGGGCGATATCGCGCAGGGAGTTGTGCGGCAGGCCGTTGCGCGAGGTCCACACATCGATGGCGTAGTCGCGCAGCGGCGGCGCCCCGCCGCCCTGCGCCTGCACCGGTGCGCAGGCCAGCAGCATCAGCAGCCCCAGCAGCAGGCCCAGCGTCATGCGCCGGAAGCCGGCGCCGCCTCCATCACGCCGCCACGCGATGGCTGGAAGCCCCCGGCGCCTCATCGCAGCCGGTCAACTCCTGGCACACGGCAGCCCCGGCGCACGCGCACGGTTGTGCGCCATGCACCCTTGCGGGCAGGGGCGAGGTCGAACTGGTTCATCGGGTTGGAGCTGGAAAGATACGCGCATGATATTCAAATCCGCGCCCGCATGCGTCAACCGGCGCCGCGCGGGCTGGCCAGCACCGGCGCCGCCCAATGCACTACCGCGTCCAGCCCGCCGCCTTCGCGGTTCTCCAGGCTCACCCGGGCACCGTCCTTGCCGGCCAGCGCGCGGGCGATGGTCAGTCCCAACCCGGCTCCACCGGTTTCGCGCGAGCGCGAGGTTTCCAACCGCACGAAGGGATCGAACACGCTGCGCAGCTCGTCTTCGGCCAGTCCCGGTCCCTGGTCGCTGATGCGCACCCGGATGCCCTTGCCATCCCGTTCGGCGCGCACGCTGGCCGAGTATCCATACATCAGCGCGTTGTCCAGCAGGTTGCTGAACAAGCGGCGCATGGCCAGCGGCCGCAGCATCAGCACCGCGCCGCAGCCGCTGTCGAAGCGTGCGTCGGCGCCCGCTTCCACGGCATCTTCCACCAGGCTTTCCAGCAGGGAATCCAGGTCCAGCGGGGCGCGCTGCTCGGCACTTTCGGCGCTGCGCGCCAGCTCCAGCCCCTCACGGATCAGTGCCTGCATGGCCGCCAGGTCAGCGACCAGGCGCTCGCGCAGGGCTTCGTCTTCCACGTTTTCTAGCCGAAGGCGCAAGCGCGTGACCGGCGTCTGCAGGTCGTGGGTGATCGCCGCCAGCATGTGGGTGCGCTCGGCCAGGTGCCGCTGCAGCTGCTGCTGCATGGCGTTGAAGGCTTCGGCGGCGCGCTGGACTTCCAGCGGGCCGGTGACCGGCATCGGCTCGCGGTGCAGGTCCACGCCCAGCTCCTGCGCGGCGCCAGCCAACCGCTGCAGCGGCGCACTGGCCATCCGCGCGACCGCATACGCCAGCACCGCGATGGCCAGCACCAGCAGGCTCAGGAACAGCGGATCCACCGCCAGCACGCCGTTGTGCGCCACCGCAGGCGATTCCAGCGCCAGCGCCAGCGGGGTGCCATCGGCCAGCGTCAACTGCACCGCCCGGCAGCGCGGCGGAATGAACGCCGGGTCGCGTTCGCGCGGCGGTCGATTGCGGTGCCTGTCCTTGTCCTGCGGCGGCAGCAGGTCCTCCATCCGCGGCAGGCACGAACGGAAGGAAGTGAAATGCACCGACGCGCCGGACACCGGCCCCGGACGCGCCGCCAGCACGTCCATCAACGCGTTGTCCGCCCTGCCCTGCCGCGCACCCGGCTGCAGCACGCGCACGCTGGGCCCACCGGCGGCCAGCAGCCGCTCGCGCAGTTCCGGATTGCCATCCAGCAGGTTCACGTAGCCCTGCAGGCGGTCGGCGATGCGGGTCAGGTTCTGCCGTTCGAACTCCTGCTGGCGCTTGGTCCCGGCCAGCAGGGTCGCGCCGATCGCCGCCACGCTCATGCCCAGCAGCAGGATCACGAACAGGCGTCCCACCATCGAAGACAGGAAGCGGCGCAGCCGGCTCATTCCAGCGTCACTGCCGTGGCCAGCACATAGCCTTCGTTGCGCACGGTCTTGATCAGGCCATCCGGGCCGCCATCATCGGCCAGCTTGTTGCGCAGCCGGCTGACCTGCAGGTCGATCGCGCGGTCCTGCGATTCGTAGTTGCGCCCCGTGCTGAGCGCCACCAGCTGTTCGCGCGAAAGCACTTTGTTGGCGTGCCCGACGAACACCCGCAGCAGGCGGAATTCGGCGCCGGACAGCACCACCACCCGTCCATCCGGATCGACCAGGTGGCGATGCTCCAGGTCGAAGATCCAGCGCGAGAAACGCGCACGGCGGATCGCCAGCGGTTCCAGGTTGGCCGGCAGCGCCTCGGTCCTGCGCAGCACGTTGCGGATCCGCGCCAGCAGCTCGCGCGGTTCGAACGGCTTGGCCAGGTAATCGTCGGCGCCCATTTCCAGGCCGAGCACGCGGTCGATGGGTTCGGCGCGTGCGGTCAGCATGATCACCGGCGTAGCCGAGCGGGCGCGCAGGTCGCGGCACAGGGTCAGGCCATCTTCGCGCGGCAGGTTCAGGTCCAGCACGATCAGGTCGACGTGCTCGCGTTCCAACACCTGGCGCATGCCCGCGCCATCGGCGGCGGTGCTGACCTGATAGCCGGCGCGACCGAGCTGCTCGGCCAGCAGGCTGCGGATGTCGTTGTCGTCATCGACAATAAGCAGGCGGTGCATCGGTTGAGTGGTCTCCATGACGGCATCATCCCCTGTCGGCAGCTGAACCGCACTCGGGCCAATGCGTTGCAGTGTATCCAGCGGCAATCGCGATACAGGGTGAAACAGACAGGGTGCCGCAATGTTACACACAGACACACGTTGAGGATTGAGCCTGCAGGCAAACGGTTCGCACAATGAACGCGACGCCGCTGGACGGCCTGCCGAGTACAACCCACCGTGAATTTCCGTCTGCTGCCCAGGACCCGTCGCGGTCGCCTGTTGCTGTCACTGCTGGTCATCGTGCTGCTGGCGGGTGGCGCCTGGTGGTTGCTGCGCAAGCCGGATGCGCCGGCCCTGGCCACGTCCCCGGTAACCCGCGCCGACGTGGAGCAGACGGTGGACGCCACCGGGGTCATCGATGCCTACCGGCTGGTCAGCGTCGGCGCGCAGGCCTCCGGCCAGGTGCGTTCGTTGAAGGTCCAGCTGGGCGACACAGTGAAGGAAGGCGACCTGATCGCCGAGATCGACGCCACCACCCAGCAGAACACCGTGCTCAAGGCCGAAGCCACCCTGCAGCAGCAGCGCGCGCAGTTGGCGGTGCAGCAGGCCAGCCTGCGCCAGGCCGAACTGGACTTCGCCCGCCAGCAGCAGATGCTCGCCGCTGAAGCCACCTCGCGGCAGGAGTACGACGCCGCCGAAGCTGCGCTGAAGACCGCCCGCGCGCAGATCCAGGCCAACCAGGCGCAGATCAAGGGCAGCGAAACCGAAGTGGCCACCGCGCGTGCCGACCTGGCCTACACCCGCATCACCGCGCCGATGGATGGCACGGTGGTGGCGGTGGTGACCGAAGAAGGCCGCACCGTCAACGCCAACCAGACCGCGCCGACCATCGTGATGCTGGCGCGGCTGGACCTGGTCACGGTCAATGCGGAGATTTCCGAAGCCGACGTGGTCAAGATCAAGCCGGGCATGCCGGTGTACTTCACCACGCTGGGCGAACCGGATCGCAGGTACCACGCCACGCTGCGCCAGGTGAATCCGGCGCCGGCGTCGATCGCCAGCGAAAGCGCGTCCAGTTCCAGCAGCTCGTCCAGCTCCAGTTCCAGCACGGCGGTGTACTACAACGCGCTGTTCGACGTGGAAAACCCGGATGGCACCCTGCGCATCGACATGACCGCCCAGGTGTCGGTGTTGCTCAAGCAGGCGAAGAATGTGCTGACGGTGCCGTCGGTCGCGCTGGGGCCCAAGACCCGTGATGGCCAGCAGCGGGTGCGCGTGGTCGGCGAGGATGGCCAGCCGCAGCCGCGCCGGGTCACGGTGGGCATCAACAACGGCGCCAATGCCGAGATCCTGTCCGGGCTGGCCGAAGGCGAGCGCGTGGTGGTCGGCGAAGGCGGCGCGGCCAGCGCCTCGGCCTCGTCCAACCGCGCCCCCGGCATGCGCATGGGTCCGGGCATGGGCGGCGGCGGGCCGCGCCGATGAGTACGCCGGCCGCTTCCACCGTGCTGCTGCGGCTGCGCGACCTGCGCCGCGAATTCCCGGCAGGCGAAGACACCATCGCCGTGCTGCGCGACGTCAACCTGGACATCCATGCCGGTGAGATGGTCGCCATCGTTGGCCAGTCCGGCTCCGGCAAATCGACCCTGATGAACATCCTGGGCTGCCTGGACCGCCCTACCCGGGGCAGCTACCAGGTGGCCGGCCGCGAGACCGGCCGCATGGGCCCGGATGAACTGGCGGAACTGCGTCGCGAGCATTTCGGTTTCATCTTCCAGCGCTACCACCTGCTGGGCGACCTGGATGCCCGCGGCAACGTGGAAGTGCCGGCCATCTATGCCGGCAACCCGAGCGAACAACGCAGCGCGCGCGCCGTGCAGCTGCTGCAGCGGCTGGGGCTGGGCGATCGCATGCAGCACAAGCCGGGGCAGCTGTCCGGTGGCCAGCAGCAACGCGTATCCATCGCGCGCGCGCTGATGAACGGCGGCGAGGTGATCCTGGCCGATGAACCCACCGGTGCGCTCGATACGCGTTCCGGCGAAGAAGTGATGGGCATCCTGGGCGAGCTGCATGCCGAAGGCCACACCATCATCATCGTGACCCACGACATGAGCGTGGCCGAACACGCCCAACGCATCATCGAAATCCGCGACGGCGAGATCATCGCCGACCGCATCAACCAGAACGCGCCGGCCTACCGTGCGCAGCGCGCGCCAAGCATCGATGCCGGCAAGGGCAACAGCTGGCGGGCGGCCCGCGACCGCTTCACCGAAGCGTTCAGGATGGCCCTGTTGGCGATGAACGCCCACCGCCTGCGCACCTTCCTGACCATGCTCGGCATCATCATCGGCATCGCCTCGGTGGTGTCGGTCGTGGCACTGGGCAACGGCTCGCAGCAGCAGATCCTGCAGAACATCAGCTCGCTGGGCACCAACACCATCGATGTCTACCCGGGGCGTGGCTTCGGTGACATGCGCTCGGCCCGGGTGCAGACGCTGAAGGCCAGCGATGCCGATGCCCTGGCCGGCCAGAGCTACGTGGACAGTGCCACGCCGAGCGTGTCCACGTCGGTGACCGCGCGCTACCGCAACCTGTCTGCCACCGCATCGGTAAGCGGGGTCGGCGAGCAGTTCTTCCGGGTCAAGGGCGTGAGCCTGGTCAACGGCAGCTTCTTCGACAGCGAGGCAGTGAAGTCACTGGCGCAGGTCGCGGTGATCGACGAGAACACCAGAACCCAGTTCTTCCCGGACAGCGATCCGATCGGCCAGGTGATCCTGCTCGGCAACGTGCCGGCGCGCGTGGTCGGCGTCGCCAAGCGGCAGAGTTTCGGCTTCGGTGGCAGCACCAGCCTGAGTGTGTGGGTGCCGCACACCACGGCGATGTCGCGCATGCTGGGCCAGAACCATGTCTCCAGCATCACCGTGCGGGTGAAGGACGATACGCCGATGGACGCCGCCCAGGCGGCAATCACCAATGTGCTGACGCTGCGCCACGGCACCGAGGATTTCTTCCTGAGCAACAGCGCGGAAATCCGCGAGACCATCGAGCAGACCACCCGCACGATGACCCTGCTGATCGGCGCCATCGCCGCCATCGCGCTGCTGGTCGGCGGCATCGGAGTGATGAACATCATGCTGGTGTCGGTGACCGAGCGCACCCGCGAGATCGGCGTGCGCATGGCGGTGGGGGCGCGCCAGAGCGACATCCGCCAGCAGTTCCTGATCGAAGCGGTGCTGGTCTGCCTGCTGGGAGGCCTGATCGGCGTCAGCCTGGCGCTGGCCCTGGGCTGGGCCTTCGGGCGGTTGTCCAGCGATTTCCAGATGGTGTTCTCGACCGCTTCCATCATTGCTGCCTTTGCCTGCTCCACCCTGATCGGCGTGGCCTTCGGCTTCCTGCCCGCGCGCAGTGCCGCGCAGCTGGATCCGGTGGATGCGCTGGCCCGCGAATGAGACTGCCCATGACCTGTTTTTATCCGGCGCCTTCGCGCCTGCTGTTGGCCACTGCCCTGCTTGCCTCGCTGGCCGGCTGCGCTTCGGCGGGGCGTTACCCGGTGCTGGCCGCTGCGGTTCCCGCCAGCTATGGCACCCACAGCACCAGCCTGGGCGCGGCCGATGCGGCCCCGGTGAGCGGGCTGGACCAGCCCCGTGCCGATGTGCGCGCCGATGCCTGGTGGACCGGTTTCGGCGATGCCGGGCTGGACCGGCTGGTCAGCCGCGTGCTGGAGGTCAACAACGACCTGGCCGTGGCCGGGCTGAACGTGCAACGGGCCCGGCTGCAGGCCGGCCTGGCGCGCAATGCGCTGTTTCCGGATCCTTCCCTGAGTGGCATCGGCACCAGCACCGCACGGCCGATCGACCGCAGCGCGGACTGGCAGCGCACCGGCGACTACGCCACCGGTGTTTCGCTGCAGTGGGAGGTGGACCTGTGGGGCAAGCTGCGCACCCAGCGTGACATCGCGGTGTGGTCGGCGCAGGCCACCGAGGAGGACCGGCAGAACACCGCGCTGATCGCCATCGGCGATGCGGTGGACTACTACTGGAACCTGGCCTACCTCAATCAGTCCATCGCCGCCGGGGCGGAAGACCTGGCGCGGCTGCAGCGCACCCTTGAGCTGGTGCAGGCACGGCTGGACGCCGGTGCCGCAGCGGGCATGGAAGTACGCCAGGCGCGGCAGAGCCTGGAAGCGCAGCGCGCCGCGCAATCGGCGCTGGAACAGCAGCGGGTGGAGGCACGCAACGCGCTGACCGTGCTGCTGGACGGCCAACCCTGGCCGCAGGCGGAAGAACCGCAGAGCCTGGCCGGCGCCACCAGCCCGGCCCTGCAGGCGGGCCTGCCGGCCGAGCTGCTGGCGCGCCGGCCGGACCTGCGCGCGGCCGAACTGCGGCTGCGCAACAGCCTCAAGCAGATCCACGTGACCGCGACCAGTTACTACCCGACGCTGAGCTTGAACGGCGGCATCAGTACCAGCGGCCCGAGCCTGGGCGATGTGCTGCGCAATCCGGTGGCCACGCTGGGCGCCGGGCTGGCGCTGCCCTTCCTCAACCTGCAGCGTGCGCAACTGGAGACGGACGTGGCCGGTACCGACTACCAGGTCGCCGCCACCACGTTCCGCAAGACGCTGTATACCGCGCTTTCCGAAGTGGACAACGCGCTGTCCGCGCGTGACCAGCTGGCCATCCAGGTGGCCGCCTCACAGGCCTCGTTCACCGAGGCGGTGGCGGTGGAGCGGGCCGAAGAAGTGCGCTACCGGGTTGGTGCGACCGACCTGCGTGACTGGCTGCTGGCGCAGCAGACCCGGCGCCAGGCCGAACTGTCGCTGGCGCGCGTGCGGCAGACCCAGTTGGCCAATGACGTCACGTTGTTCAAAGCACTGGGCGGCAGCGCAGCGCGGTAGCGACGGCCGCTGGCCGGCCTACTGCCGCAGTAGTGACGGCCGCTGGCCGTCAGGCTTTTCGCCGTGGTGGGTGACGACCGTTGGTCGTCACGCCGTTGCTGCCTCACCGCTGCGCTCGCCGAGCGCGGCTCGGCGCTACCAAGGGCGGCGGCTCCTGCCGCTGCCTTCGGCGCTACGCTACTGCCGCCGGTAGTGACGGCCGCTGGCCGTCAGGCTTTTCGCCGTGGTGGGTGACGACCGTTGGTCGTCACGCCGTTGCTGCCTCACCGCTGCGCTCGCCGAGCGTGGCTCGGCGCTACCAAGGGCGGCGGCTCCTGCCGCTGCCTTCGGCGCTACGCTACTGCCGCCGGTAGCGACGGCCGCTGGCTGTCAGGCTTTCCGCCGTGGTGGGTGACGACCGTGGGTCGTCACGCCGTTGCACTGGCTCAGCCGCGCTGGCGCACGACCTCGAACAGGCTGACGCCGGTGGCGACCGACACGTTCAGGCTTTCAATCTCGCCCGGCATCGGAATCTTGACCAGGCCATCGCAATTTTCGCGGGTCAGCCGGCGCAGGCCGTCGGCCTCACCGCCCAGCACCAGCGCGATGTTGCCCTTCAGGTCCAGGTCGTACAGCGACGCGGTGGCTTCACCGGCCAGGCCGTAGATCCATACACCCTGCTTCTGCAGGTCCTTCAGGCAGCGCGACAGATTGGTCACCGCGACCACCGGGATGCGGTCTGCGGCGCCGGCCGAGGTCTTGCGCACCGTGGCATTCACCGTGGCCGACTTGTCCTTGGGGATGATCACCGCCGTGGCACCGGCGGCAGCCGCGCTGCGCAGGCAGGCGCCGAGGTTGTGCGGATCCTGCACTTCATCCAGCACCAGCAGCAGCGCCTTGCCTTCGGCGGCTTCCACCAGCGCCTCCAGCTCGTTTTCGCTGTAGGTGCGCGCTGCGGCATAACGCGCGGCAACGCCCTGGTGGCGCACCGAACCGCCGACACCGTCCAGCGCCTGGCTGTTCACCTTGCGCACGTCGATGCCCTTGCGGCGGGCGTTTTCCTCGATCTCGGTCAGCCGCGGGTTCTTCGCGCCCGCCTCGACCAGCACCTCGCGGACGTTCTCGGCATCGTTTTCGATGGAGGAAGCGACGGCGTTGACGCCGACAATCCACTGGCTGCTCTTGCTGCTCATGCTCGGCGTGACCGGTAAGGGGGGTGGGTATGGTAGAGCATCTGCCGGGCGGGGTCAGGATGGGGTCAAACGCCTCTTCGTCCGAAAAGGACTCTGACCCCGTCAGCTACCCCGTCAGCGGATACCGCCATCACCGCTCAACGACTCTGCGGAGGCCAGTGCGGGGTGTCGTGGTCCGGATGCTGGTGGGATACCAGCCGGGCCAGGAACTCCAGCGCCTCCACGTCCTGCTCGGTGCGCGAGGACGGCAAGCCGCCCAGCGCATCGATGAACGGCAGCCGCGCTTCCATGCCGTACTGGCGCACCGGCGGCAGCCGCGCAGGCTGGTCGAAGGCCCCGGCCGCGATGGCCATTCCGTCCGGCGCTTCATAGGTGAGCGGCGTACCGCACTCGCTGCAGAAGCCGCGCCGCACCAGGTTGGAGGACTGGAAATGGCGAGGCTGGCCACGGGTCCAGCTGAACTGCGCACCGCGCACCGATACCAGCGGTGCGTAGTACGCACCGAAGGCCTTCTGGCACATCCGGCAATGGCAGATCGAGCTGTCCTTCAGCTCACCGCGGACTTCGAAGCGGACGGCGCCACACTGGCAACCGCCGCTGTGTTCGGGTTGGCCCTGCATGGTGTTCGCCTCCCTGTGCAGCGGACGCCGAGCAAAGCTCGGCGCTACCCGCGATGTCTCAGTACTTCTTCTTGGCGCGCTTGGCCGGCTTGCCGTGTTCGGGCAACGGTGCCGGGCGCGGCGCTTCTTCTTCCTCGCCCTTGTGCTCGACCAGGCGGAAGTCGATCTTGCGCTCTTCCATGCTGGCCTTCAGCACCAGCACGCGCACGCTGTCGCCCAACCGGTAGCTGGTGCCACGGCGCTCACCACCGAGGGTCTTACGCACCGCATCGAACTTGTAATAGTCATGCGGCAGCTGGGTGACGTGGACCAGGCCCTGCACCTTGGAATCGGTCAATTCGACGAACAGCCCGAAGCTGGTGACGCCGCTGATCACGCCGTCGAACTGGCCGCCGACGTGCTTTTCCATCCAGGCAGCGCGGTAACGCTCGTCCACTTCGCGCTCGGCCTCGTCGGCACGACGCTCGCGTTCGGAACACTGCAGGGCCAGCGCCGCCATTTCGCGCGCGGTGTAGATGTATTTCTCCACGCGTGCACCGGTCAGCGCGTGCTTGATCGCGCGGTGCACCAGCAGATCGGGGTAGCGACGGATCGGCGAAGTGAAGTGCGCGTACGCCTCCAGCGCCAGGCCGAAGTGACCGTTGTTGTCCGGGCTGTACACCGCCAGGCTCTGGCTGCGCAGCAGCACCGACTCCAGCAGGGCGGCATCGGGACGGTCGCGGATCTTCTTCAGCAGCTTGGTGTAGTCGCCCGGCACCACCTTCGACCACGGCGGCAGGCTCAGCTTGAACTCCTTGAGGAACTCCAGCAGGTCGGCGAACTTGGTCTCCGGCGGCTTTTCATGCACGCGATACGGTGCCGGCACGCCGTGGCCGAGCAGGTAACGCGCCGCCTCCACGTTGGCAGCGATCATGCATTCTTCGATCAGCTTGTGCGCGTCGTTGCGCACCAGCATGCCGGCCTGGGTGACCTCGCCGGTGTTGTCCAGCACGAAGCGCACTTCGCTGGATTCGAACTCGATCGCACCGCGCTTGCTGCGCGCCTTGGCCAACACGTGGTAGAGCTGGTACAGGCGTTCCACCTGCGGCAGCAGCGGACCGATCGCCGCCCTGGCGCCGGCATCGTCCTCGCCCACCGCCTGCCATACCTGGGTGTAGGTCAGCCGTGCGTGCGAGTTCATCACCGCTTCGTAGAATTTCGAGCTGCTGACCTGGCCGTCGCGGTCCACCTGCATGTCGCAGACAAAGCACATGCGGTCGACCTTGGGCATCAGCGAGCAGATGCCGTTGGACAGGGTTTCCGGCAGCATCGGCACAACGAAGCCCGGGAAGTACACCGAGGTGGCGCGCTTCTGCGCTTCGTCATCCAGCGGGGTACCGGGGCGCACGTAGTTGGACACATCGGCGATCGCCACCACCAGCCGGAAGCCGTTGGCATTGGGTTCGCAGTAGACCGCGTCGTCGAAGTCCTTGGCATCCTCGCCATCGATGGTGACCAGCGGCGTGCTGCGCAGGTCCACGCGGTTGCCGATCATCGCCGGTTCGACCACCAGCGGCACCGAGGCGGCTTCGTCCAGCACCTCCTGGGGGAACTCGAACGGCAGTTCGTGGCCGTGGATGGCGGTCTCCACCACGAGCGAAGCGGTCAGCTTGTCACCGAGCACCGCGATGATGCGGCCGATCGGCGGACGGCGGCTGTCCGGGGCCTGGGTCAGTTCGCACACCACCAGCTGGCCATCGCGCGCGCCGCCGGTGTGGTCCGGCGGTACCTGCACGTTGCGCTGGATGCGCTTGTCATCGGGCACCACGTAATTGATGCCCATCTCGACGCTGAAGCGGCCGATCAGGCGGGTCATGCCGCGCTCCAGCACGCGGGCGATGCTGCCCTCGCGGCGGCCGCGGTGGTCGATGCCGGTCACGTTGGCCAGCACCTTGTCACCGTGCATGACCTTGCGCATTTCATACGGTGGCAGGAACAGGTCGTCGCCCCCTTCCACCGGGCGCAGGAAGCCGAAGCCTTCCGGATTGGCGATCACCACGCCGGTCACCAGGTTCAGCGCCTGGATCGGAGCGAAGCCACCGCGGCGGTTCTGCACCAGCTGGCCATCGCGGACCATCGCGCCCAGTCGGCGCGACAGCGCTTCGGCGCGATCCGGTGCGGTCAGGCCCAGGCGGGCACCGACTTCCTCGGCAGTCTGCGGACCTTCGCAGCGTTCAAGCAGGGCCAGGATGGCCTCGCGGCTGGCGATGGGCTGTTCGTATTTTTCCGCTTCGCGGGCGGCATGCGGGTCATCCACCGGCGCGCCCATCGGCGGCAGCGGACGGCGACCGCGCGGGCCGGACGGAGCCGGGCCGCGGCGGCCTGCGCCACGCGGTGCGGACGCCGCAGCGGCGTTTCCACCGGTCAGGGTGTCCGGCATCCACGGCGGCAGGCTCTTCTTCTTCGCGCCCTTCGGCGATCCGGTGGGGGCGCCCTGGGGCGGCGACGTGCGGGAGCTCTTCCCGCCCTTGCTTGGTTTTTTGGTGTTCATCGCCCTCCATGGTAGCCGTTGCGGGCGTGCAGAACGGGTCATGGCCCGGCGTAAATGAATGGAGACCATGATTTTTCGAAAATCGTTGACAAGCGCCTCCCGCATCTTCAAAATCGCCCGCTCTGCAAGCCCAGATGGCGGAATTGGTAGACGCACTAGCTTCAGGTGCTAGCGGGGGCAACTTCGTGGAGGTTCGAGTCCTCTTCTGGGCACCAAAACAAACAACCCTCGCGCAAGCGGGGGTTTTTTGTTGGGCGCGATAAAGCGCTTGAAAAACAGGGTTGACAGCCTCTTCACCCCTCTGCATAATTCGCTCCCTCGATGCCCAGGTGGCGGAATTGGTAGACGCACTAGCTTCAGGTGCTAGCGGGGGCAACTTCGTGGAGGTTCGAGTCCTCTCCTGGGCACCATCGATAAAAAAAACCCCGCTGATGCGGGGTTTTTTTTGCCTGCTTATCCGATCCACGGACGCACCACCAGCTCGATTCCCAGCAACAGCAGGAAGCCGAGGAAACACAGGCGGAACGCGCGCGCGCTGATCCTCCCGCGGATCTTCTGACCCAGCCACATCCCCGCCAGCGCCGGCACGATCGCCAGTGCACTCAGCCCCAACTGCTGCACACCGAAGGCGCCGTGCACCAGCAGACCGGTGGTCAGCGAGATCGTCGAAACCGTGAACGCCAGGCCCAGCGCCTGCACCAGCTCATCGCGATCCAGCCCAAGCGACTGCAGGTACGGCACGGCCGGCATCACGAACACCCCGGTGGCACCGGTGACCACACCGGATACCGCGCCCACCAGGGGCGACAGCCAGCGCTCCTTGCGCGCTGGCACGCGGAACGCCGGCGCGAAGGCCGAGTACACCGCGTACACGATCAACGCTACGCCCAGTGCCAGGCCGGACCAGCGCGCCTGCACCCGCACCAGCAGCGCCGCGCCGGCCACGGTGGCGACCACCACGCCCAGCATCATCGGCCACAGCCGGCGCACGATGCGCCCGATCGACGGCCCGGCCAGGATCTGCCACGCATTGGTGACCAGCGTCGGCACGAACAGCATCGAGGCGGCGGCCACCGGTGACAGCGCGCTGCCCAGCAGGCCCATCGCGACCGTGGGCAGGCCCATGCCGGTCACGCCCTTGACCACGCCGGCCAACACGAACACCACCACCAGCAGGAAATAGAAGTACAGCGAATCGTTCATTGCGCCATTAGGACCCGGCACCGGCCTGCGGCACAATGCGGCCTGGATCATCGCGCCTTCGGCTGGGCCGAAGGCAGGGAGCAGCAGATATGCGAATGGACCTGGCCGACCTGCGCCTGTTCCTGGCGGTGGTTGAAGCCGGCAGCATCACCGCCGGGGCCGCACGCGCGCACCTCGCCCTGGCCTCCACCAGCGAACGACTGCGCACGATGGAGGCCGAAGCGGGGATCGCCCTGCTGACCCGCCACCCGCGCGGGGTCACCACCACCGAGGCCGGCGAGGCCCTTGCCCACCACGCACGCCTGATGCTGCGCCAGCAGTCGTTGCTGCGCGAGGAACTGCAGGAGTTCGCCAGCGGCGCGCGTGGCACCCTGCACCTGTATGCCAACACCGGCGCACTCACCACCTTCCTGCCCGGCCGCCTCGCCCCGTGGATGGCGACGCGGCCGCGCCTGCACGTGGACCTGAAGGAACGCACCAGCAAGGAGATCGTGCGCGCGGTGCGCGGCGGGCAGGCCGAGGCCGGCATCACGTCCGATGCGGTGGACAGCGCCCCGCTGCAACTGCAGCCGGTGGCCGATGACCCGCTGCTGCTGATCGTGCCGCCCCACCATCGGCTCGCGGCCAGCCCCTCGACCCGGTTCGCCGAGGTGCTGGGCGAAACCTTCGTCGCCCTCGCCGATGGCAATGCGCTGCAGGAACATATCGAAGACAACGCGCGTGCGCTCGGCCGCAGCCTGTCACCGCGCATCCGCATGAAGACTTTCGAAGGCGTGTGCGAGATGGTCGGCCATGGGATCGGCATCGGCATCGTGCCGCGCTCGATCTGCCGGCAGCATCGGCGCCGTTACGGCTTCCACGCCATCGCGCTGGAAGATGCCTGGGCGCGTCGCCAGCTGAGCCTGTGCTTCATCCGCTGGAACGGGCTGTCGCGTTCCATGCAGAGCCTGCTGCTGCACCTGGGCGGGCATGCAGTGGATGACTGATGCGGCGGCGTCATCGGAATGCAGAAATGTTGTTGACACAAATTAATTCGTTCCCCATAATTCTCCTCCTGAGTCGCCCAGGTGGCGGAATTGGTAGACGCACTAGCTTCAGGTGCTAGCGGGGGCAACTTCGTGGAGGTTCGAGTCCTCTCCTGGGCACCACGACTCGGAAAATGATCAAACCCGCGAAAGCGGGTTTTTTCATGTCCGGCGTTTACGTAGCGACGGCCGCTCACCGTCAATCTTCAGCGTTGGCCGTCGCTTGTTTACCGCTGTGCTCGCCGGGCATGGCCCGGCGCTACCGTAATGTCCGCGCCTGCGATCAGTGCCCGCCCGCCGCCGCCGCGCTGCCCGCACCCGCACCGAATGGCGGCTTGGCCAGCCACAGGAACGCGATGATGGCCAGGAATATCCAGCCCAGCAGGAAGAAGATATCGTTGAACCCCATCTGCGATGCCTGATGGTTGATCATCGTATTGAGCGCTGCCGCGCCGTGCTGCAGGTCGCCCTGCCCCATCGCGGTCACCTGCTCCTGGATGCCCGGCTGGTACACCGATATGTGTTCGGTGATGTCGGCATGGTGCACCTGGGTGCGCCGTGACCACAGCCAGGTGGTCAACGACGCCGCGAAGCTGCCGCCCAGCGTGCGCAGGAACGTGGCCAGGCCGGAGCCGGCGGCGATCTCGCGCCCGTCCAGGTCGGACAGCAGGATCTGCAGCACCGGCATGAAGAACAGCGCCACGCCCACGCCCATCAGCAGCTGTACCCCGGCCACGTGCTGGAAGTCCACCTGCAGGTTGAATCCGGAACGCAGGAAGCTGGTGAAGGACAGGAACACGAACGCCACCGAGGCGAGCATGCGCATGTCGAAGCGCGATGCGTACTTGCCCACGAACGGAGTCATGATCACCGGCAGGATGCCGATCGGCGCGGTGGCCAGGCCGGCCCAGATGGCCGTGTAGCCCATGTCACGCTGCAGCCATTGCGGGATCAGCAGCGACACGCTGAAGAACGCCGCATAGGCCACCACCATCGCCATCGTACCGGCCCGGAAGTTGCGATGCCGGAACAGGCGCAGGTCGACGATGGGATCCTTGTCGGTCAGTTCCCAGATCAGGAACACCGCCAGGGCGACCACCGAAACGCAGGACAGCGCGACGATCATCGGCGAACTGAACCAGTCTTCGTCGTTGCCCAGGTCGAGCACCAGCTGCAGCGCACCGACGCCGATCACCAGCGTGACCAGACCGACGTAATCCATCTTCGGCTTTTCGATCTGCTCCGGGCGGCCCTTCATCTGGTTGCCCACCACCAGCGCGGCGAAGATGCCCAGCGGTACGTTGATCAGGAAGATCCATTCCCAACTGTAGTTGTCGGTGATCCAGCCACCCAGGATCGGCCCGCAGATCGGTGCCACCACGGTGATCATCGCCAGCAGCGCCAGCGCCTGCCCGCGTTTCTCACGCGGGTAGATCGACACCAGCAGCGACTGGGTGATGGGATACATCGGGCCGGCAACGAAGCCCTGCAGTGCGCGCGATACCACCAGCATGCCCATGCTCTGGGCCAGCCCACACAGCAGCGAGGCGATGGTGAAGGCCAGCGTGGCCCACACGAACAGCTTGGTCTCGCCGACCCGGCGGCTGAGCCAACCGGTCAGCGGCAGCGCGATCGCGGTGCTGACCGCGAACGAGGTGATCACCCAGGTGGCCTGCTGCGAACTGGCCCCCAGGTTGCCGGCGATGGTCGGCAGGGACACATTGGCGATGGTGGTGTCCAGCACCTGCATGAACGAGGCCATCGCCAGGCCCGCGGTGCACAGGGCGACGTTGGGTGGCAGGAAACCGGCGGCCGGGGCGGCCGGCGGGCCCGGCGTACCGGGCACGGCAGGGGCTTGGGAAGACATGGAAACTCAGCCTGCCTTGGATACGTGGGGCGGCGTGGTCGGCTGCTGGCCCACCGCAGCGGTCGCCTTGGGGCCGGCCGCGGCGGCAGCGCCGGCGCGCTGTGGCAGGTTGCCCTGGATGATGGCGTGGATCGCATCATCGGCATCGTGCATCTGCTTGGCGTACACGTCGGTGTCGAACACCGAACCGGTGGCGGCCTGGCTGGGTAGCACTTCGCCCTTCTGGTCACGCAGGCTCACTTCGGCCTTCATCGACAGGCCGATGCGCAGCGGGTGTTCGGCCAGCTGCTTGGCATCGATGGCGATGCGCACCGGCACGCGCTGCACGATCTTGATCCAGTTGCCGCTGGCGTTCTGCGCCGGCAGCAGCGAGAACGCCGAACCGGTGCCCATGCCCAGGCTGGTCAGGTGCCCGGTGTAGCGCACATCGCCGCCGTACAGGTCCGAACGCAGCTCCACTTCCTGGCCCAGGCGCATGTGCCGCAGCTGGGTTTCCTTGAAGTTGGCTTCCACCCACATCTGCTCGGTCGGCACCACGGCCATCAGCGCATTGCCCGGCTGCACGCGCTGGCCCACCTGCACCGAACGACGCGCAACGTAGCCGGTGACCGGCGAGACGATGCCGGCACGCGCATTGTTCAGCCATGCCTGGCGCAGCTGCGCTGCGGCGGCCTGCACGTCCGGCTGGGTGGCGATCACGGTGTCATCCACCAGCGCACGGCTGCGCTCGAAGGTCTCGCGCGAACCGGCTACGGCCGCTTCGGCAGCGGCCAGTTCATCGCGTGCATGCGCCAGCTCTTCGTTGGAAATGGCGCCGGTGGTGGCCAGGTCCTTGCGGCGTGCGAAGTCATCGCGGGCGCGCTTCAGGGTGACCTGGCGGGCGTTGAGTTCAGCCTGCGCACCTTCCACGCTGCGGTACAGACCGCGCACCTGGCGCACGGTACCGGCCAGCTTGGCTTCGGCCTGCTGCAGGGCGACTTCGGTATCGGACGGATCCAGCTGCACCAGCACCTGGCCGCGCTCCACGCGCATGCCATCGTCGGCCGCAATGCCGACCACCGTACCGGTGATCATGGAGGTGATCTGCACCTGGTTGCCGCCGACGTAAGCATCGTCGGTTTCTTCGAACCAGCGGCCGAACATGAAGTACCACAGCGCGGCGGCAGCAATCAGCAGCAGCACGATGACAAGCAGTCCGCGCAGCAGCTTGCCGCGACGGCTGGGAGCGGCGGGGGCCGCGGATGAGGGAGTCTGGCTCATGGAAGGCTTCTTCAGGAATGCGAGGAATCGGAAAGGGAGGCGGCGCGGCGGCTGTCATCGGCGGTGGGATCGAAGCCCCCGCCCAGCGCCTGGCTCAGGCGGATCGAGGACAGCACCTGCTGCGACTGCAGCCCGGCCAACCGCTGCTGCGCCTGCAGCAGGGTGGACTGCGCGGTCAGCACATCGAGGTAGCCGCCGATGCCGGCGCGGTAGCGCTGTTCGGCCAGTCCATGCGCAGCGCGCGCGGTGTCCACCGCCTGCTGCTGCGACTGCGCCTGCTGCTGCAGAGAGCGCACCGCGTTGACCTGGTCGGCCACCTCGTGCAGCGCATCCAGCAGCCGCTGGTTGTAGCTGGCCACGGCCAGGTCATAGTCGGCGTCCTTGCTGTCCAGGCCGGCGCGCAGGCGGCCGCCATCGAATATCGGCAGGCTCAGCGCGGGGCCGATGTAGGCGAAGGTGGAGCTGCTCTGCAGCAGGTCGCCCACGTTCGGGGCGACCACCCCGGCCAGCGCGGTGAGATTCAGGCTGGGATAGAACTTCGCCTTGGCGGCATCGATCTGCCTGCCGGCCGCCTCCACCCGCCAGCGCGCGGCCACGATGTCCGGACGACGGCCCAGCAGCGCGCTGGGCAACACGCCGGGCAGCTGCAGGGCCAGCGGATCGAGATGGCGCGGCCGTTCGATCTGCAGCCCACGATCCGGGCCCTGCCCGACCAGCGCGGCCAGTGCCGTGCGGCCCTCGTCGATCTGCTGCTGGGCGGCCTGCAGCTGCTGCTGCGCGGCCGGCACGCGTGCCTCGGCCTGGCGTACCTGCAGGTCGCTGTCGATGCCGGCAGCGCGACGCTGGCCGGTCAGCTGCAACGCCTTCTGCGAGCGCGCCAGTTCTTCGGCTGCCACGTCGTGCAGCTGCCAGGCATAGGCCAGCCCGGCATACGCCTGGGTGATGTTGGCCGACAGGTTCAGTCGGGCGGCCTGCGCATCGATGGCCGCCGCGTGGGCGCTGTCCACCGCCGCTTCCCAGGTCGCA
Organism: Stenotrophomonas chelatiphaga; assembly: GCF_001431535.1. Taxonomy (GTDB): domain Bacteria; phylum Pseudomonadota; class Gammaproteobacteria; order Xanthomonadales; family Xanthomonadaceae; genus Stenotrophomonas; species Stenotrophomonas chelatiphaga. The sequence goes on along the minus strand of NZ_LDJK01000020.1, from coordinate 40,232 downwards.
CGCTTGCCGCCCCACAGGTCCACGCCATAGCTGAAATTGAACGCGACCTGCCCACTGCCGGCGTAATGGCCACCGGCTTCATCGCCGAGCATCGACTCGGGCAGGCGCAGCCCGGTGTAGCCACCGGATACGGACAGGTTCGGCAGCTGATCCGCACGCGCACCGCCGACCTGCGAACGGGCCTGGCGCAGGCGTGCGTCGGCCGCTTCCAGGCTGGGGTGGCTGGCCAGGCCTTCGCTGATCAGCGCATCGAGCTGCGGGTCGCCCAGCGCCGTCCACCAGTCGCGGGCGGGGAAACCGGCCGCGCCCAGCGTGGCATCGGCCAGCGTGCGCTCGCTGTGCAGGGAATCAACGTCGCGCAGCGCGCCCTGCGGCTGCAGGCCACGGCTGCTGGCGCACGCGGCCAGGGCCAGCGCCAGGCCGGCAAGCAGCAGCGGCCGGCCGTGCCGCCATGAAGTAGAGAGAGTGATGGGAGTCATGGAGTCGCCAGGGAGTCGCGGATTCGGGTCAACAGGGAGAGCAGCTGCGCGCGTTCGTCGGCGCTGAGCTCACGGGAGGCGTAATCGATCACGTCCTCGCCACGTTTCTGCAGCCGCAGCCACAGCGCGCGGCCTTCTTCGGTCAGTACGATCTGCAGCGCGCGCCGGTCCTGCGCATGGGCTTCGCGGCGAACGCAGCCCAGCGCTTCCAGCTTGTCCAGCAGGCGGGTCACCGCGCTGGGCACCTGGTCGATCGCCCTGGCCAGTTCGTTGGCGGTGCACGGCGCCATCCGCGCAAGCACTTTCAGGCCGATGTAGTGGGTGAAGTTGAGGCCAAGGTCTTCTTCGGCCATCGAGGCATCAAGCTGGCGGACCAGGCCGTCGCGCACCTGGCGCAGCAGCAGCCCGAAACTGGGGGGCGAGTCGGAAGGACAGATCATGGGGTAGCATTCTCTTCCAAAAATTATATTTCTCAATAGAAATATTTCGATCTGGCAATGAATGCTGTGTTGCAGCAATGGGCGTGATCGCGAAGGTGGCTACCTTAACGGGCGTCCGGAGTGGCCGGGTAGTACAATCCAGCCAATGAATGACAGTTTCCAGCCAATGCCGCCGGCCCATGTGCGCCAAGGTCCAGATACCGAAGCCGCCAGACAGCTGCTGCGTGACAGCGCGTTGGAGTGGTTCGAACGCGAGGACGGGCTGCCGGTAGTGGGCTTCCGCATCGACAGCCCGACCGGGCTGGCCAACGAGGTGGATTGGCATACCCACGGCCGTGCCCAGCTGATCTGCGTGGAAAGCGGCCTGCTGACCACCCGCACCCGCCACGGTACCTGGTCGCTGGCGCCCGGATCGGCCGGCTGGATGCCCGCCGCCGAACCGCACACGGTGGCCATCGATGGGCCCCTGCGCGGCTGGGGCATGGTGCTGGCGCCGGCGCTGTGCCATGACCTGCCCGCCGACCCCTGCGTGATCGGCATTTCTCCGTTGCTGCAGGCCGTGGCGCTGCGGGTCTGCGACTGGCCGATCGCCGATGCGGCCAGCGCCCGCCAGCAGCACCTGATCGAGGTGCTGCTGGACGAAATCCGCGCCGCCCCGCGCCAGCGCATGCACCTGCCGATGCCGCGCGACCGGCGCCTGCTGAAGATCGCCTCGCAGCTGCTGGCCGAACCGGCCGATGACCGCAGCCTGGCGCAGTGGGCGGCGTGGGCGGGCCTGTCGACCCGTTCGCTGACCCGCCATTTCCGCGAGGAGACCACGCTCAGCTTCGCCCACTGGCGCCAGCAGGCGCGGTTGGCCGAGGCGCTGCGCCAGCTCAGCGAAGGCCGCGCGGTGTCCGATATCGCCCACGCACTGGGCTTCAGCAGCTCCAGCGCCTTCGTCACCGTGTTCCGCCGCCACTTCGGGGTACCACCGGGACGCTACCTGGCGCGCGCCGGGCGCGGACTGGATCCGCCGCGTGGCTTGGCTTCTCCGGCCGCATCCGGATAATCAACGCATTGCGAGGGCGACGGCCGTCGCCGCCTCCGAACACAGGTAACAACCCCGCATGACCGATCTTGCCCGCCCCGTCTTCCACGGCTTCGAACAACTGCCGCTGCGCGAGTATGCCGAGCGCGCCTACCTCGACTACTCGATGTACGTCGTGCTGGACCGTGCGCTGCCGTTCCTCGGCGACGGCCTCAAGCCGGTGCAGCGCCGCATCATCTATGCGATGAGCGAGCTGGGACTGAACGCCGCCTCCAAGCCGAAGAAGTCCGCCCGCACCGTCGGCGACGTCATCGGTAAATACCACCCGCATGGTGACAGTGCCTGCTACGAAGCACTGGTGCTGATGGCGCAGCCGTTTTCGTACCGCTATCCGCTGATCGAAGGCCAGGGCAACTTCGGTTCCAGCGACGACCCGAAATCCTTCGCGGCGATGCGTTACACCGAATCCAAGCTGACCCCGATCGCCGAAGTGCTGTTGGGCGAACTGGGCCACGGCACCACCGACTGGACGCCGAACTTCGACGGCACCCTGCAGGAGCCGACCTGGATGCCGGCGCGGCTGCCGCACCTGCTGCTCAACGGCACCACCGGCATTGCCGTGGGCATGGCCACCGACGTGCCGCCGCACAACCTCAACGAGATCGTCAGCGCCCTGCTGCACCTGCTGGAAGATCCCGATGCCAGCGTGCGCGACCTGTGCGAACACGTGAAAGGTCCGGATTATCCGTCCAACGCGGAGATCATCACCCCGGCCGCCGACCTGCTGCACATGTACGAAACCGGCCATGGCAGCGTGCGTGCGCGCGCGACCTTCCTCAAGGAAAACGGCAACGTGGTGGTCAACGCCCTGCCCTTCCAGGTTTCGCCGTCGAAGGTGATCGAACAGATCGCCGCGCAGATGCGCGCCAAGAAGCTGCCGTGGATCGAGGACGTGCGCGATGAATCCGACCACGCCAATCCGGTGCGGGTGGTGCTGGTGCCGCGCTCCAACCGGGTCGACGCCGACCAGCTGATGGGCCACCTGTTCGCCACCACGGACATGGAACGCAGCTACCGGGTCAACCTCAACGTGATCGGCCTGGATGGGCGCCCGCAGGTCAAGAACCTCAAGACCCTGCTGAGCGAATGGCTGGCCTTCCGCAGCAGCACCGTGACCCGCCGCCTGCAGCATCGCCTGCAGAAGGTGGAGCGTCGCCTGCACCTGTTGGAAGGCCTGCTGGTCGCCTTCCTCAACCTGGACGAGGTGATCCACATCATCCGTACCGAAGACGAGCCGAAAGCCGCGCTGATCGCGCGCTTCGGCCTGTCCGACGACCAGGCCGAGTACATCCTGGAAACCAAGCTGAAGCAGCTGGCGCGCCTGGAAGAGATGAAGATCCGCGGCGAGCAGGACGAGCTGGCCAAGGAACGCGACAAGATCCTCGGCATCCTGGACAGCAAGGCCAAGCTGAAGAAGCTGATCAAGGACGAACTGACCGCCGATGCGAAGAAGTTCGGCGATGCCCGTCGTTCGCCGCTGGTGCAGCGCACGGCCGCCCAGGCCATCGACGAAACCGAGCTGGTGCCCAGCGAGCCGATGACCGTGGTGCTGTCGGAGAAGGGGTGGATCCGTGCGGCCAAGGGCCACGACGTGGATGCGTCGTCGATGAATTACCGCGACGGCGACAGCATGCTGGCTTCGGTGCGTGCACGCAGCACCCAGCAGGTCGCCTTCCTGGACAGCGAGGGCCGCGCGTACTCCACGCCGGTGCACACCCTGCCGTCGGCACGTGGCAACGGTGAACCGCTGACCGGCCGCTTCTCGCCGGCGCCCGGCACCAGCTTCGTCACCCTCGCCAGCGCCGAACCGAACGGCCGCTTCGTGCTGGCCTCCACCCACGGCTATGGCTTCGTGACCCGCTTCGAGAACCTGATCGGCCGCAACAAGGCCGGCAAGGCGATGCTCAACCTGGCATCGGGCTCTTCGGTGCTGCAGCCGGCGCTGGTGGCCAACGTGGACACCGACCGCATCGTGGCGGTGACCAGTTCGGGCAACCTGCTGGCGATCGCCGCCAGTGACCTGCCGGAACTGGACAAGGGCAAGGGCAACAAGATCATCGAGATCCCCAAGGCCAAGCTGGCCACCGAGCGGGTGGTGGCGGTGGTGGCGATCAGCCCCGGCCAGACCCTGCAGGTACGCAGCGGCCAGCGCACCATGGGCCTGAAGTTCAGCGAGCTGGACGCCTACCTGGGTTCGCGCGCCACGCGTGGACACCTTCTGCCGCGCGGTTGGCAGAAGGTGGAAGGACTTTCGGTGGACTGAGCGAGGTAGCGCCGGGCCCTGCCCGGCGCCACCCACCCTCCGCGATCGGACAAAAAAAAGCCGGGGAAATCCCCGGCTTTTTCGTTGCTGGCTGGCGCGAAGCTGGCTGGCTGCGAGGTCAGTGCGCGGCAGCGCCCTTGCCGTCGATCTTGCTCAGCTGGTAGAGCTCCAGGCCGATGCGCTGGATCAGGCCCAGCTGCTGCTCCAGCCACCAGGCATGGTCTTCTTCGGTGTCCTTCAGCTGCACCAGCAGCATGTCACGGCTGACATAGTCCCCGTTGGCTTCGCACAGCTTCATGCCGGCGGCCAGGTTGTTGCGCACCAGATACTCGGTGTCCAGGTCCTTGCGCAGCATCTCTTCCACGGTCTTGCCGGGTTCGAAGGCATGCGCGCGCATGTCCGGGTCTCCGCCCAGGAACAGGATCCGGCGTAGCAGCGCATCGGCGTGCTGGGTTTCTTCTTCCATTTCGTGGTTCAGGCGTTCGTACAGCGCGAACAGGCCCTGGTCCTCGTAGCGGCGGGAATGGATGAAGTACTGGTCGCGGGCGGCAAGCTCGCCGCGCAGCAGTTCTTTCAGGCAGGCGATGACGTCCGGATTGCCTTTCATGGGGGATGCTCCTTTGACTCGATGGCGCCATGGTGCCCTATCCGGAAATCCCGTGATCTAATCGGAATCAATCGCAGTCGCGTCACGTCTGCGATCTGCCACACCGGCTGGCTAGACTCGTCCCACCCTCCTCTCCTGCAAGGAAGCGTCCCATGCGTCGATGGTTGATGCGGCTGTTCTGGCTGCTGCTGGTACTGGCCCTGGGACTCGGCCTGGCCGGGTGGTGGCTGCTGCGCGGAAGCCTTGCGCCGCTGGATGGCGAGCAGGTCCTGGGCGGACTGCAGGCCCCGGTGACCGTCAGCCGCGACCGCCTGGGCGTGGTCACCATCGAAGGCGCCAGCGAGCGCGATGTGATGCGCGCGCTGGGCCAGGTGCATGCGCAGGAACGCGGGTTCGAGATGGACCTGATGCGCCGCAGTGCCGCTGGCGAGCTGTCGGTGCTGTTCGGCCCGGCCGCGCTGGAGGCGGACAAGCGGATGCGCGTGCATCGCCTGCGCCATCGCGCGTCACGGGAACCGGTGAGCGCCGAACTGCAGGCTTACGTGGAGGGCGTGAATGAAGGCATCGCCCGCCTGCGCGTGCGCCCCTGGCCGTACCTGCTGCTGCGCCAGCAGCCTGCGCCGTGGCAGGCCAGCGACAGCCTGCTGACCGGCTATGCGATGTATGCCGACCTGCAGGATCCAGGCAACCAGAGCGAGTTGGCATACAGCCGCCTGCGTGCGGTGGTGCCGCCAGCGCTGTATGCGCTGCTGAGCCACGATGGCAGCAGTTGGGATGCGCCGCTGATGGGCGGGCCGCGGGGCGATGCACGGCTGCCCGCCGCCGATGTGCTGGACCTGCGTGGCCAGCCTGCCGCGCCTGCCGCTGCCGTGGCAGATACGGATGTCAAAGGCAGCAACAACTTCGCCGTGGGCGCGGCGCTGACCGCCGATGGCCGCGCGATCCTGGCCGACGACATGCACCTGGGCCTGCGCGCGCCGAACATCTGGTTCCGCGTGCGCCTGCGCTACCCGGATCCGCAGGCCCCCGGCGGAAAAGTCGACGTGAGTGGATTTTCGCTCCCCGGCCTGCCGGCGATCATCGTCGGCAGCAACGGATACGTAGCGTGGGGGTTCACCAACAGCTACATCGACACTGCCGATTTCCGGCCGGTGCCAGCCGGTACCAAGCTGGCCGAGTACCACGAAAAGATCGAGGTGGCTGGTGCCCCGCCGGTGGATTTCATCGTGCGCGAAAGCGCATGGGGTCCGCTGCTGCACCAGCGCGCTGATGGCAGCGGCGATGCGCTGCGCTGGGTTGCCCACCAACCCGGTGCGGTCAGCCTGGCGCTGACCGGACTGGCACGCGTGGCCGACATCGACCAGGCATTGCAGGTTGCCGACCACACCCGCATCCCGGCGCAGAACCTGCTCCTGGCCGACCGCAACGGACGCATCGGCTGGCGGGTGCTGGGGGCGCGCCCGGACCGTGCCGCCGGCTGCGCGCCCACCGACATGCGCACCACTGCGGCCGATGGGTGCCCGGCATGGGGAATCCGCAGTGATGCGGCGCCCTCGCTGGTTGATCCACCCAGCCACCGCCTGTGGACGGCCAACGGCCGTGTCATGGACGGCGAGGCACTGGCCGTGGCCGGTGACGGGGGCTACGACCTCGGCGCGCGCGGGGCACAGATCCGCGATGCGCTGCAGGCCAGCGAACGTTTCAGCGAAGCGGGCCTGCTGGCGATCCAGCTGGATGACCGCGCGCTGTTCCTGCAACGCTGGTGGCAACTGCTGCGCCAGGTAGTGGTGGGCTCCAATGATCCGCAACTGCAGCGGCTGGAGGTCGTCACGCGCACCTGGGACGGCCATGCTTCGGTGGACTCGGTGAGCTACCGGGTGGTGCGCGGCTTCCGCGGGATGCTGCTGGACGAGGTCTCCGGCGCGATGCTGGCACCGGCCAGACAGACGCTGGGCGATGACTGGCTGGAGCCGCGGCTGGCGCAGTTCGAAAGCGTGCTGTGGCCGCTGGTCACCCAGCGCCCGGCGCACCTGCTGCCGCCTGGCCACGCAAGCTGGGACGCGCTGCTGGCCGACACGGCCAAGCGCCTGGAAGCGGACCTGGGCGCGCAGGGACCACTGGCCGAACGCAGCTGGGGCGAGCGCAATACCGCCGCGATCTGCCACCCGATCAGCCGTGCCCTGCCGGCCATCGCCAGACGCTGGCTGTGCATGCCGGCCGAGCCGCTGCCCGGTGACAACAACATGCCGCGCGTGCAGGGACCGGGCTTCGGCGCTTCGCAGCGGATGGTGGTGTCCCCCGGCCACGAAGACCAGGGCATCATCCATATGCCGGGTGGCCAGAGCGGCCACCCGTTGTCCCCGTTCTGGGCGGCCGGACACGAAGATCATGTGCACGGGCGGCCGACCCCGTTCCTGCCGGGCCCCAGCCAGCACACGCTGACCCTGCGGCCTGCGCGCTGACTTCCCCGCCTGGCGGGCTAGCCGTGCATTACGCCAGTGCGGCTTCGTGCACGCCGGCGATCGCCCGGCCGGACGGGTCCGCCGCAGCGGCGAAGCTGGCATCCCAGGCAATCGCCGCCGGTGACGAACAGGCGATCGACTTGCCGCCGGGCACCGTTTCCGCCGCCGCATGGCTGGGGAAGTACTGCTCGAACACGTGGCGGTAGTAGTACGCCTCCTTGGTCTGCGGCGGGTTGTGCGGGAAGCGCTTGTCGGCGGCAGCCAGCACACGGTCGCTGACCTGCGCTTCGGCGTGTGCCTTCAGCCCGTCGATCCAGCCGTAGCCCACGCCATCGCTGAACTGCTCCTTCTGGCGCCACAGGATGCTCTCCGGCAGGTAGCCTTCGAACGCCGCACGCAGCACGCCCTTCTCCACCCGGCGGCCACCGGAGGCTTCGCTGCCGACCATCTTGTGCGCGGCATCGAAGCGCATCGCCACGTCCAGGAACTCACGGTCCAGGAACGGGACGCGTGGCTCCACGCCCCAGGCCATCATCGACTTGTTGGCGCGCAGGCAGTCGTAGTTGTGCAGCGCATCCAGCTTGCGCACCAGCTCGCTGTGGAACTCACGTGCATCCGGCGCCTTGTGGAAGTACAGGTAGCCACCGAAGATCTCGTCGCTGCCCTCGCCGGACAGCACCATCTTCACGCCCATCGCCTTGATCCGGCGCGCCAGCAGGAACATCGGGGTGGAGGCGCGGATGGTGGTGACGTCGTAGGTCTCGATGTGGCGGATCACCTCCGGCAGCACGTCCAGGCCTTCTTCGAAGGTGTATTCGAAGCCATGGTGCACCGTACCCAGCGCCTCGGCGGCAATGGCGGCGGCGGCGAGATCAGGCGAGCCCTTCAGGCCGATGGCGAAGGAATGCAGCCGCGGCCACCACGCCTCGCTCTCACCACCGTCTTCGATGCGTCGGCGCGCATAGCGTGCGGCCACCGCGGCCACCAGCGAGGAATCCAGGCCACCGGACAGCAGCACGCCGTAAGGCACATCGCTCATCAGCTGGCGCTCCACCGCGCGCTCGAACGCTTCGCGCAGTTCGGCCAGGTCCACCGGCTTGCCCTGCACCGCGTCGTACTCGCGCCAGGACTGCTGGTAGTAACGCACCAGCGCGCCGGTTGCGCTGTCGTAGTAATGGCCCGGCGGGAACTGCGCGGCATCGGCGCAGGTATCCACCAACGCCTTCAATTCGGAGGCCACGCGCAGGCGCCCCTGCGCATCGTGGCCCCAGTACAGCGGCACCACGCCGATCGGATCACGCGCCACCAGCACCCGCCCAGCCGCCTTGTCCCACAACGCAAAGGCGAAGATGCCGTTGAGCCGTTCCAGCCACTGCGACGGTTCACCCTGGCGGTACAGCGCGTTGATCACCTCGCAATCCGAGCCGGTCTGGAACGCGTACGGCTGGTCCAACCCGGCCTTCAGCTGCTGGTGGTTGTAGATCTCGCCGTTGACCGCCAGCGCCAGGCCGCCATCTTCGGACAGCAGCGGCTGCGAGCCACCGGCGGGATCGACGATGGCCAACCGCTCATGCACCAGCAGCGCGCCGTCGTCCAGGTAGACACCGCTCCAGTCCGGGCCGCGGTGGCGCTGGCGCTGCGAGGATTCCAATGCGTGGCGGCGCAGCGCGGGGAGGTCATCGCCGGCCTGCAGGCCGAATATTCCGAAGATCGAACACATGGGGGGAAGCTCCTGTTTGGGGTCTATACGTGGCGGGGGTGTTCGACCGGCCAGCCTGGCCCGGGAGGTTTCCCGGGCACAAAAAAAACCCGCATCGGTCGATGCGGGTTTTCTGGTGTCCGGGTGTGTAGTGTCCTATCTACCCAGGGCGCAGTCCCGCATCGGCCGCGCACGATTATTCGCGCGCAGGTTATTGCGGTTGGTATTGCCGACGGCGGTGGCGGGGAGCAGGGACATGGATCGACCGTAACCGGGTTCCGGCGGCGGCGCAACTGTTGCGATGGCAACCGTTCCTGCGTGCGCGTTCAGCCGCCACGCGGTCGGCGTCGCGGATAATCTCCCGCCCCCTGCAGGACTTCACGGATGATTCCCTTCCCCCGCCGCGCGCTGTTGCACGCGCTGGCACTGCTCGCGCTGGCCGGTTGTGCCAGCACGCCGACCCGCCCACCCAGCGACACCGAGCGCGATGCCCTCGCTGCGGCCGCCGATGGCCGTTTCGACTCGGCGCTGCGCGTGGCCCGGATGTACCAGGGCTGGAATGATCCGCGCGCGCTGGACTGGTATGCGCGCGCGGCCGCGACGACCCCGCGCACGCACCACAGCACCAGTGCGGAGGAAACGCTCGGCACGCTGTACGCGCGCGGCCGCCTGGACAGCAGCGACGAACCTCAGAAGCCCGCCGACGTGGTCATGAAGGCATCACCGCGCAAGGCGTTCCACTGGTTCCAGAGCGCGGCCTACCACGGCTCGCCCTATGCAATGCACGACCTGGAGCGCTGGTACGAGGGTCGCGGCGACATGACCGGCGCGCTGCGCTGGCGGCTGCGTTCGGCGGTGTACCTGCGTGAACTGTACAAACTGAAGCCGCTGCGCGAGGCGACCAGCGGCTCGGCAGCGCACGGCCAGCCGATCGCTCCCGGCCCGTCACCCAACCCGGTCATCGCCGGCATCCAGCGCCGCGCCGCGCGCGGCGACGCCGAGGCCCAGGTCGACCTAGGCGCACTGCATGAAGCCGGCATCGGCGTGGTGCAGGACAAGGCCGAAGCATTGCGCTGGTACGCACGTGCTGGCAACCAGGGCAACGTGTATGGCCAGTACCTGGCCGGGCTGGCCGTCGGCCGCGGTGGCGATGGACTGGCCAAGGACGTGGAGGCAGCGGCGGCATGGTTCGCCCAGGCCGAGGCACAGGGTTTCTACATGGCAGCCGAATCCTACTGGCGCGAGGCGATCGCACCGCCGTTCTGGACCTTCGAGTAAGCGCGTAGCAGGCAACGTTGTACACACTCCGGCGCAATGCTCAAGACTACTGCGTGCGCTGCCCATCACCCAGAATGGCGGCATGAAAACCCCCATCTTCCGTGCTGAAATCCTCACCCGGGAACGCATGCAGGCGATCATCGCCGCGCATCCACGCGCGGCGATCTTCGAAGGCTGCACGTTCGACCACGGCGACTTTTCGCGGCTGGACATGGACGGATTCCAGTTCATCCAGTGCTCGCTGGCGGGGGCGAACTGGTTGGCGGCGTCGCTGGAGGAAAGCCAGTGGAGCAAGTGCCGTGGCGCGGCGTGCGACTTCAGCTCGGCCCTGCTGAGTGACTCGCGCTTTTCGCACTGTGATCTCAACAACAGCCACTGGCGGCGCGCCACGTTGTCCTCGGTGCAGTTCCAGGATTGCAAGCTGACCGGGGCCCACCTGCAGGAGGCAGGTGGGTGGGCGTTGGAGTTCCGCGACTGCCTGCTGGTCAGCGCCGACCTGCGCGGCCTGTCGTTCCGCAAAGCGCAGTTGCACGGCCTTGATTTCTCCGACGCGGAACTGTCCGGCTGCGACTTCCGCGATGCCGTGTTCAACGGCGGCAGCCTGCGCAATGCGCAGACCCGGCTCACCCGTTTCGACGGTGCCGACCTGCGCGGCACCGACATCAGCGGGCTCAACGTGATGGATGCCAAGCTGTTCCGGAAGGCGGTGATTTCGCAGCGCCAGGCCGCCGCGGCGCTGGCCGCGTTCGGCCTGGTGGTGGCCTAGGCGCTATCGGCGGCAGCGCCGAGCCATGCTCGGCGAGATGCATCCGCGCGCCCGTTGCAAGGAGCCGCCGAGCATCGCCCGGGGCGACCCACCTCACGCCAACAGGCGTTCAATCAGCCGCTGGTACAGCGCCGGCAGCTGCTCCAGGTCGTCCACGCGCACGTTCTCGTCCACCTGGTGGATGCTGGCGTTGACCGGTCCTACTTCGATGCACTGCGCGCCCAGCGGCGCGATGAACCGCGCATCCGAGGTCCCGCCACCGGTGCTTTCTTCCGGCGGCGCACCGGCGAATTCGCCCAGCACCTCACGCGCCACCCGGCGCAGCGTGCCTTCCGGGGTATGGAACGGCTCACCGCTGCGATGCCATTTGACGGTGTATTCCAGCCCGTGCCGGTCTAGCAGCGCAGCGATCTCCGTCTCCAGCTTGTCTGCGTTCCAATGCGGGTTGTAGCGCAGGTTGAAGTCCACCTGCAGCTGGCCGGGAATCACGTTGTTGGCACCCGTTCCCGCATGCACGTTGGACACCTGCAGGCTGGTCGGCGGGAAGCTTTCAAAGCCCTCGTCCCAGCGCCGGGCCGTCAGCTCGGCCAATGCAGGCGCGGCCTGGTGGATCGGGTTGCGCGCCTTGTCCGGATAAGCGACATGGCCCTGCACGCCCTGCACCAGCAGCCGCGCGGACAGGCTGCCGCGCCGACCGACCCGCAACAGGTCACCCAGCCGCGCAGTCGATGACGGTTCGCCGGTGATGCACCAATCGATACGCTCGCCACGTTCGGCGAACAGCCGCGCGACATGACGCACCCCGTCGATCGCATCGCCTTCTTCGTCGCTGGTCAGCAGCACCGCCAGCGTGCCCGGATGCTCCGGGTGCGCGGCAACGAACTGCTCGGCCGCCACCACGAAGGCGGCCACGCTGCCCTTCATGTCGGCCGCCCCGCGGCCGTACAGCACGCCATCACGCACGGTCGGCACGAACGGATCGCTGGCCCAGTCCGCCACCGGCCCGGTCGGCACCACATCGGTGTGGCCGAGCAGTACCAGTACCGGTCCGCCGCTGCCGTGGGTGGCCCACAGGTTGTCGACCTCGCCCAGCCGCAGGTGCTCGCACTGGAAGCCAGCGGCCTGCAGCCGCGTGGCCAGCAGCTGCTGGCAGCCCGCGTCGTCGGGGGTGACCGACGGCCGTGCGATCAGGTCGCAGGCCAGGTCGAGCACCGCACTCACGCGCCCACTCCGAAGCGCTGCTTGAAGCCATTGTCCGAAAAGCCCTGGCTGACCGTGCCATCGTCGGTCACCACCAGCGGCCGCTTGATCAGCTGCGGGTACTCGCGCAGCAGCAGCTTCCATTCGGCATCCGAACCGGCCGCCTTGCGGTTGTCCGGCAGTTGCCGCCACGTGGTGGAGGATTTATTGACCAGCGCGGGGAAGCCACCGGCCTGGCTGGCCCAGTCGACCAAGGTCTCAGGCGACGGCTTGTTCTCGCGGTAGTCGACGAAGGTATACGGCACCTCGAAACGGTCCAGCCACTTGGTGGCCTTCCTGCAGGTATCGCAGTTCTTCAATCCATGCACGGTGGTGGTCATCGCGGTCAGTCAGCCAGGCCGCGCAGCAGGTCGTTGACGCTGGTCTTGCTGCGGGTACGCGCGTCGACCTGCTTGACGATCACCGCGCAGTACAGCGAATGGGTGCCGTCGGCCGAAGGCAGCGAACCGGACACCACCACGCTGTACGGCGGGATGTAGCCGTAGCTGATCTCGCCGGTGGCACGGTTGTAGATGCGGGTGCTCTGGCTGAGGAACACGCCCATGCCGATCACGCTGTGATGGCCGACGACAACGCCTTCCACCACTTCCGAACGCGCGCCGATGAAGCAATGGTCTTCGATGATGGTCGGGCTGGCCTGCAGCGGCTCCAGCACGCCACCGATGCCGGCACCGCCGGACAGATGGCAGTGCTGGCCGATCTGCGCGCACGATCCCACCGTGGCCCAGGTATCGACCATGGTGCCTTCGCCGACGTAGGCGCCGATGTTGGTGAAGCTCGGCATCAGCACCACGTCCTTGCCGAAATACGTGCCGCGACGCGCGATCGCACCCGGCACCACGCGCACGCCGGCGCGGCGGAACTTCGCTTCGTCATGGCCGGCGAAGCGCGATTCGACCTTGTCCCAGAACGGCGCCGGGCGCGCATCGACCACCGCCATGTCGTTGACGCGGAAGTACAGCAGCACGGCCTTCTTCAACCATTCGTTGACCTTCCAGCCGCCGTGCCCGTCCGGCTCGGCGACGCGGAATTCGCCGCTTTCCAGCCCATCGATGACCCGGCCGACCAGCGGCTTGGTGGAACCTTCCAGCTCATGCAGGGTGAGCGTGGCACGGCGCTCGAAGGCGCTCTCGATGCCGAACTTCAGCTCTTCCACGCCCACGGCGGGCGGCTTGCGCAGCGACTTGCGCGCGATGTTTTCCGCGCGTGCCTTCTCCGCCGGGACCTTCTTCGCAACGGCAGGCTTGGCCGCCGCCTTTTTCACCGTCTGCTTGACGGCCACAGTCTTGCCGGCGGTGCTCTTCTTGGTTGCCACGGTCTTGGCAGCGGCGCTCTGACCAGCCTTCGGCTGTTGTGAAGCTTTCTTGGTCGGCTTGGTGGCCATCAGTGGGTATCTCCGGTGTTTCGGTCTGGGTCCAGGCAGGACAGCATGGCGTCCTGCAGCTGCTGCCTGGCGGTTTCATCCAGGGGAAGGTCGTGTTCGTCAGTGATCACGAAAGTGTCTTCGGCGCGCTCGCCGAAGGTGGCGATGCGCGCGTCATGCACGCGCAGTCGCTGGTTGCGCAGCACGTGCGCCACATCGGCCAGCAGGCCGGGGCGGTCGGGCGCGACCAAGCTGAAACGGGTGCCGGCGGCATCGCCCGCTTCGTCGCGGAACTCGATGCGCGGAGCGAAGCGGAAGTGCCGCAGCTGGCGCGGGATCGCACGCCGAGAAGGACGCAACCGCGACAGGTCGCCGGACAGCGCCTCGCGCAGGGCGGCCTCAAGCCGCAGCGGGTCGCCGTCGGCGAAGCTGTCGGCCGGATTCACTTCGAACGTATCGAAGATGGTGTCGGAAGGTCCATCCAGCACGCGCGCACGGTGGATGCCGTAGCCCTTGCGGTCCAGCGTCATCACGATCGCGGCGAACAGGCCATCGCGGTCGGGCGAATGCACGAACACTTCCAGCGCCGGGTCGTCCGGGCTGATCGGGCGCACTTTCACCAGGGTGTGGCCCTGGCGGACCGGCACCAGGGCACCGGCCTGCCACGCCAGCTGCTCCGGGCGCAGGCGGATGAAACCTTCATCGGGCATCACCGCGAACTGGCGGTTGATCGTGGCATCGTCATAGCCCTGCTCGCGCACCAGCTGGCGCACGTACTCACGCGCCTCGATCACCCGCTCGGCGGCCGGCAGCGGCGGCTCCAGGCCTTCGCGCAGCGCGCGGCGGGTGGCGAAATAGAGGTCGGCAAGCAGCCGGTCCTTCCATGCATTCCACAACTTCGGGCTGGTGCCGGCGATATCGGCGCAGGTCAGCAGGTACAGGTAATCCAGCCGTTCGCGGCTGGCCACCAGCGTGGCGAAGCGATGGATGACCGCCGGATCGGAGATGTCCTGCTTCTGCGCGGTCACCGACATGCGCAGGTGCTGCTCGACCAGCCAGGCCACCAGATCGGTGTCGGCAAGGCTCATTTCCAGGGTCTGGCAGAATTCCCGCGCGTCCACCGCGCCGAGCTCGGAATGGTCGCCACCGCGCCCCTTGGCGATGTCATGGAACAGCCCGGCAAGCAGCAGCAGTTCGGGCTTGCGCAGGCGCGGCCATACCTCATGGGCGATCGAGAAACGTTCAGCGGCCTTGCTGCTGGAAAACTCGCCCATGTTCCGCAGCACCATCATCGTGTGCTGGTCCACCGTATAGACATGGAACAGGTCGAACTGCATCCGCCCGCTGACCTGGGCGAAGGCCGGGATCCACTGGCCGAGCACGCCCAGCCGCGCCATCCGTGACAGGGTATCGACCGGCCGCGGCTGGCGCAGCAGCGAAAGGAACTGCTGCCGCGTGTGTGGCCAGGCGTGCTGGTAATCCGGCAGTTGCGGCAGCGCTTCGGCCAGTGCGCGCGCAGTGAGCGAATGCAGGCCGCGCACCTGGCTGTTGTTGGCCCAGCTGGAGAACAGCGCGAACACTTCGCCGATGTCCCCGCGTGGCCAGTCCGCATCGTTGGCGGCCAGGTAACCGCGGCGCAGCGAGAAGCCGACCGTCAGCGGTTCGGGCACCGCTTCGCCATCGAACTGTTCCTCGAAGCGCTGCAGCAGCCGGTCGCTGATCCGCCGCACCACCGATGCGGCGCGGTAGAAGCCCTGCATCATTTTTTCGACGCCCAGGCTTTCCACATCGTCTTCGAACCCCAGCCGCGCGGCCAGGGTCTTCTGGTAGTCGAAGCGCAGCCGCTCTTCAGGGCGGCCGGCCACCAGATGCAGTCCGTAGCGCAGCCCTGCCAGCACCCCACGCTCGCGCTGCAGGGCCACTGCCTCGTCCGCGCCGAGGTGGCCGAGGCCGACCAGCGCCTCCAGCTCGCTCACGCCGAAGGCGCGCAGCGCCATCCAGCCCAGCGTATTGAGGTCACGCAGCCCGCCGGGGCCGTCTTTCAGGTCCGGCTCCAGGTTGTCGGCGGTATCGCCGAAGCGGGCATGCCGCGTGCGCAGTTCGTCCAGCTTGGCGAGGAAGAAGGCACGCGGCGGCCACAGCGCGCCATCGTCGATGGTCTGGCGCAGCGCGCGGCGCGCGCCTTCGGCGGCGACCAGCGGACGCGCTTCGATCAGCGCGGTCAGCACGGTCTGGTCGGCGGCGGCGTCGCGGCATTGCTGCAGCGAGCGTACTGCATGGCTGACCGGCAGGCCGCAATCCCACAGCAGCGCGAACAGGCGCGACAGCCCGGCTTCGGCGGCGTGCTGGGCCGACGTTTCGCCCAGCACCAGCACGTCGATGTCCGAATGCGGGAACAGCTCCCCGCGCCCGTACCCGCCCACCGCAAACAGCGAAAGTGCCTGCCCGGCCGGCATGCAGCGCTGCCAGGCGAGGCGGATCAGATGATCGGCGGCGCGCGCGCGCAGCGCCAGCAGGCGTTCGATCCGATCGCCCTGGTCGAAGCGGCGGTGCAGGCGCGCATCGGCCTGCTGCAGCGCCTGGCGCGCCGCGGCAGCCCATTCGGCATCGGGCACCGACGAAGCCGGCGTGTCCAGCAACGAACCCGCCGGCAGCATCGTCAAGCGACCTGCGATTCGCCCGGCGACAGGGTCAGCACGTCCACGCCGGTCTCGGTGACCGCGATCATGTGCTCCCACTGCGCCGACAACTTGCGATCCTTGGTGACCACGGTCCAGCCGTCCGGCAGCACCTTGTTGTAGCGGGTGCCCTCGTTGATCATCGGTTCGATGGTGAAGGTCATGCCCGGCTGCAGCACCAGGCCCTGCCCCGGGCGGCCGTAATGCACCACCTGCGGCTCATCGTGGTAGACCTTGCCGATGCCATGGCCGCAATACTCGCGCACCACGCTGAAGCGCTCGCTTTCGGCGTAGCTCTGGATGGCATGGCCGATATCGCCCAGCGTGGCGCCCGGCTTGACCGCACGGATGCCGCGCCACATGGCTTCATAGGTCGCATCGACCAGGCGCTTGGCCATCACCGACGGCGTGCCCACGTAGTACATGCGGCTGGTGTCGCCGTGCCAGCCATCCTTGATCACGGTGACGTCGATGTTGACGATGTCGCCGTCCTTGAGCACCTTGGCCTCGCTGGGGATGCCATGGCAGATCACGTTGTTGACCGAGGTGCATACGCTCTTGGGGAAGCCGCGATAGCCGACGTTGGCCGGGATCGTCTTCTGCACGTTGACGATGTGGTCGTGGCAGATGCGGTCCAGCTCTTCGGTGGTGACACCGGGCTTGACGAAGGGCGTGACGATGTCCAGCACTTCGCTGGCCAGCCGCCCGGCCTCGCGCATCAACTCGATTTCCTGGGGGGTTTTCAGATTTACGCTCATGCCCGCCATTATCGCCGATCCGGGCCCGATGCTGAACGGGTCCGTTGCATCTGCGACAGCCGGGGTTGAGGGTCCGACGCGGAGCGGGCAACGAAAAGTGTGACGGCCGTCGGCCACCCGTCACCCTCCGACCACGGTTTTGCGCTTATAAACGTCATGTAGCAACGCGTTCGACTGCATCGTTTCGGTTCAGGACCCTGAAGGGTCCAAGGAGATCCCGCCCATGCGCTCTTCACGTAGTTCTCGCCGTCTTGCCCTCAGTGGCCTGACCCTCTGCCTGGCCTTCGCGGCCGCCCCTGCCTTCGCGCAGAACAGCGTGACCTTCAACGTCCGCATCGCCATCACCACCTCCTGCACGATCGCCGCCGCCGCGCCGACCGACGTCGATTTCGGTACGGTCGCGTCGACCGCCACCGCCCCGGTACTGGCGCAGGGCACCATCACCGCCCAGTGCTCGGCACTGACCCCCTACTCCATCGCGCTCAACGCAGGCAGCAATGCCGCGACCGCCGGTGACGTGACCACGCGCCGGATGCGGCATACCGATGCGGCGGTGACCACCAACAACTTCGTCGGCTACCAGCTGTACCAGGACGCCGGACGCACCAACGTATGGGGCGCGACCACCGCCACCAACACCGTGGCAGCGGTGGGCAACGGCACTCCGCAGCCCTACAACGTCTACGGCCG
This sequence comes from Stenotrophomonas chelatiphaga, assembly GCF_001431535.1. GTDB lineage: Bacteria > Pseudomonadota > Gammaproteobacteria > Xanthomonadales > Xanthomonadaceae > Stenotrophomonas > Stenotrophomonas chelatiphaga. The sequence goes on along the minus strand of NZ_LDJK01000020.1, from coordinate 22,399 downwards.
GGTACTCAATCCCAGCGTGAACAACGCAGCCGCCGGTTCCTACCTGGATACGGTCACCGCCACGATCACCTACTGAAGAGGGTGACCGTGATGACCCCGACCAAGCGCCGATGGGCATCCATCGGCCTGCTGGCTCTGTGCGCGCCGATGTTTCCTGCCGCCGCCATCGCCGCCAGCCTCCAGGTAGCGCCGACCCGGCTGGAACTGCGCCCCGCGCAGACCAGCGAGGCCCTCTGGCTGACCAACACCGGCACCGCGCCGATGAAAGTGCAGATCCGAGTGTTCGGCTGGCAGCAGGCCGATGGCGAGGACCAACTGGTGGAAACCCAGGACATCCAGCCCAGTCCACCGGTACATGACCTCGCTGCGGGCCAGCAGCAGCTGGTACGCCTGGTGCGCATGGCACCGGCCGAAAGCGCCGCCCAGCAGGCCTACCGGGTGGTGGTGGACGAACTGCCGCGGCTGGACCCGGATGCGCGCGGCATGCAGTTCGTGCTGCGCTACTCGGTGCCATTGTTCCTGCAACCGGCCGATGCCGATGGCCTGAAGCCGCGGCTGGCCGCCCGCGCGCTGCCGATGCCCGACGGCACCCCCGGCCTGGAGGTGCGCAACGAAGGCGATGGCTATGCGCAGTTGGCCGACGTCGCCATCGGCGACCCGCAGCGCCCACGCATCCTGCGCCCCGGGCTGGTCGGCTACGTTCTGCCTGGCCAGGTGATGCACTGGAATCTGGACACCGCGTCGTTGCCCGAGGCGCCCACGTTCTCGGCGAAGATCAATGGCGAACCGGCACAGACCGCGCTGCCCGCGACGCCACCGGCTCGCTGAGGCGGCCGTGCGCATCCTGCTCGGGCTCGTGCCGATCAGCGCCCAGGCGGCGGACGTGGTCGCCGCCGGCGCGATGCCCGATGCGATGCTGCCACCGCCGACTCCGCTTACTGCCAGCCAGTCGCTGTACCTGGAAGTCACCCTGAACCAGGCGCCGCGCGGGCTGTTGCCCTTCATCGACCAGCACGGCCGCCTGCAGGCCTTGCCCCAGGTGCTGCGCCAGCTGGGCTTCCCTGCCCGGGGCGAGGCGCCGGTCTACCTGGACCAGCTGGTCGGCGTGCAGGTGCGCTACGACGCCCGCGTGCAGACCCTGGCCATCGATGCCCCGCTGGACCAGTTGGACCTGCCCACCGCCTCCATCGGCGCCCGGGCCAACGACATCCCCCGTGCCAGCGCCTCGCCCGGCGTACTGCTCAACTACGACCTGTACGCCACCCATGTCGAAGACCAGTCCAGCCTGGCCCTCACCTCGGAACTGCGGGTGTTCGGCGTCGGCCGCGGCACGCTGTCCAACCTCTCGCTGCAGCGCCGCTTCCAGGACGGCGATGCGCGCCGCTGGCGCAGCGAAAGCGTGCGCCTGGATACACGCTGGACGCTGGATTTCCCGGAACAGGCGGTCAGCCTTGAGGTCGGCGATTTCTACAGCGGCTTCCTGGACTGGAGCCGACCGGTGCGGATGGGCGGCATCCAGGTAGGGCGCAACTACGGCCTGCAACCCTATCGCGTGTTGTCACCGACGCCGAGCTTCCTCGGCCAGGCCGTGGTGCCTTCGAACGTGGAGCTGTACGTGGACGGGCTGCGCCAGTACAGCGGTGAGGTCCCGGTGGGGCCGTTCCAGCTGGCCACCCAGCCCGGGATCAGCGGCACCGGCACCGCGCAGGTGGTGATCACCGATGCGTTCGGCCGCAGCCGCACGGTGGATTTCGACTTCTACGGCACCCAGCAGCTGCTGGCACGCGGGCTGACCGACTGGTCGGTGGGCGTGGGGCGACTGCGCGAAGACTACGGCGTGCGCTCGTTCGCCTACGACGACCGCACCCTGGTCAGCGCCACCTGGCGCCACGGCGTCACTGACCGGTTCACGGCCGAAGCCCACGCCGAAGCCGGTGGCGGCCTGCACCAGGCCGGCTTCGGCGGCGGCTGGCTGGCGGGCCGCGCGGGCGTGCTGACCGCCGCCTATGCACGCAGCCAGTACGGCGATCTGCAGGGCGGCCAGTATTCGGTCGGCTACAACTGGAACAACCGCCGGTTCAACGTGAACCTGCTGAGCCGACGCAGCCACGGCGACTACCGCGACCTGGGCGCCCTGCAGGACAGCCTGCCGCCAGACATCACCGAACAGGCCACCTTCGGGGTCAGCCTGGAGCGCTTCGGCGCGGTCAGTGCCAGTTACCTGCGGCTGCGCCAACCGGATGGGCAGGACGACCGCTATGCCAGCCTGTTCTGGTCGCGCAGCTTCGCCCAGCGTTGGTCGGCGTATGTATCGGCCAACCAGAACCTGGGCGACAGCAGCGACCGCAGCGTCTACGTTTCGCTCGCCGCCACCCTGGGCAACAACCGCCAGGCCAGCGTGGCCGTACAACGCAACGGCGGCGAACAGCTGTACAGCGTGGACGTGTCACAGCCGGTACCGGGCGACGGCGGCGGCAATGGCATGGGCTGGCGGGTGCAGGCCCGGCAGGGCGACCGCGGCACCGGCGGCCTGGCGGAGGCCGGCTGGCTGACCCCTACCGGGCGCTATTCGGTGGGCGCGGTGCACGAGGGCGACAGCACCTACGGTTATGCCAACGCCGGCGGCGCACTGGTGTGGATGGGCGGCCACGTGTTTGCCGCGCGCGAAGTCAACGATGCGTTCGCGGTGGTGTCCACCGGCGGCATCGCCGGGGTGCCGGTACGCCTGGAAAACCGGGAAATCGGCGTCACCGACCGCAACGGCCTGTTGCTGGTCAGTCCGCTGCTTTCCTGGCAGCGCAACCGGCTGTCGATCGACACCATGGGGCTGCCGGCCGACATCGCCGCCGAGCGGGTCGACGATTGGGTCACGCCCAGCCAGGGTGCCGGGCTTGGGGTCAGCTTCGGCCTGCGTCGCAGCCGTGCCGTGCAGTTCGTAGCGCAGGACCGCGCCGGCGTCGCCTTGCCGGTCGGCAGCGTGGTCCGCTTCGGACAGCAGGGTGAAGCGCTGGTCGGCTATGACGGTGCGGTGTACCTCCAGGACCTGCCCGCCGATGGCCGCTTGCAGGTGACCACGCCGGAGGGCCCGTGCCAACTGCAGGTCAGCCCGCCGCCGGTGACCGCCAGCGGCGCGATCCCGCGCCTGGGCCCGGTGACCTGCACGCCGCTGCCAGCGCAGGAGACCCGATGATCCGTGCATGGGCGGCCGGGCTGCTGGTGCTGCTGGTGCTGCTGGCCTGGCCTGGCGCTGCACGCGCGGATACCACCTGCACCGCCACCGCGTCGGCGGTGGCCTTTGGCAACATCACCAACATGGCCGCGTCGGCCACGCCGGCCAACATGGGCGTGACCATCACCTGCACCACCGGCGGGTTGACCCTGCTGGCCAACGTGCGGGTGCGCCTGTGCGTGGGCATCGGCAGCGGCAGCGCCTCCACCGCGGTGCTGCCGACCCGGCAGATGACCAACGCCACTGCAGACCCGCTGGCGTTCCAGCTGTACACCGATGCCGCCCGCCAGGTGCCCTGGGGGCTGCTGCAGGCTGGCTCGCCGCCCGCGCAGGACCTGCAGCTGAGCTACGCCGCGCCATTGCTGGGCGGCAGCGGCAGCATCACCACCACGGTCTACGGGCAGGTCCCGGCCAACCAGACACTGGCCACCGGCAGCTACAGCAGCGCCTTCACTACCGGCAACGTGACCCTGACCTACGCCTACAACGAGGTGCTGCTCGGGACCCCGACCATGCCGGGCAGCTGCACCGACGCCGTCGCCACCAATCGCAAGAGCGCCAGCAACGCCTTCCCGTTCACCGCCACCGCCACCGTGCTGCCGCAGTGCGGCAGCTACCTGGTGACCGACATGGAGTTCGGCACGGCCGCAGGACGGATCGCCACGCCGATCAACCAGACCGCCCAGCTGACCCTGACCTGCGTGCGCCGTACCGCCTTCAACGTGTCGTTGGATAATGGACTGTATGCCTCCGGCAGCACCCGACGCATGCGCCATGCGACGACCACCACGGCGTTCATTCCGTATGAGCTGTACCGCGACAGCGCGCGGTTGCAGCGCTGGGGCAACACCGTGGGCACCGACGTGGTGGCCGGCACCGGCACCGGCGTGGCGCAACAGGTCACCATCTACGGGCGCGCTCCCGCCACCACCGGTGCCCTGCCGGTGGCCGGCAACTACGCCGACCGGATCACCGTGACCATCACCTACTGACCGCGACGTGCAGGGGTTCCCCGTTAAAGCCGGCAGGCACGCAGCCGATAAGGGCTGAAGTGCAGCGCAGGGGACGACGGGATGGCAACGCGACGGGGGTACAGGGCACCGGCCATGGCGGCCTGCCTGCTGCTGGCCGGCGGCGCGCATGCCGCGACCGAAGGCCAACCGCTGCGCCTGCGGCTGGTGATCGTGGAAAGCTGCCAGGACGGCCCGCTGCCTGCAGGCGCGGCGGACGCTGCCGCACGCTGCGGCGCTCCGCACCAGCGCAGCGAGCCGGCCCGCCTGCCCGAACAGCTGCGCCAGCTGGCCCCTGACACCGACGCCACGGAAGGCAGCAGCGCACCCCTGATGGTGTTCTGATGCCTGCGGCAGGCCCACTGCGAGGACGACGGACGCTGGCCCTGCTGCTGGCCGGCTGCGCCGGCGCCAGCCAGGCACTGGAGCTGCGCCCGACCACGCTGCAGCTGCAACCGGGCCAGACCCAGGCCGAACTGTGGCTGGTCAACGACCAGCCCTCGCCCTGGCAGGGTCGCATCCTCGTCCATCAGTGGGACCAGTCCAGCGGCCGTGACCGGTTGCGGCCCACTACCGCCATCGTCGCCAGTCCGGCCCTTCCGCACCTGCCTGCCGGCGCCCGCCAGCGGGTCCGGCTGGTACTGCCGGCGGCCCTGCACGCGCCGGGCGAACAGGCGTTCCGGGTGCTGATCGAGCCGTCCGACCCCCGCCTGCCGCGTTATTCATTGCCGCTGTTCATTTCGCCACAACGCACCGTGGCCAGCGCGTTGTCGGCGCAGCTGGGCGCGCGCGGCGCCACGCCCTGCCTGCGACTGCACAACCCCGGCAGCCACCGCGCGCGCCTGCAGGACCTGGCCTTCGTTGCTGCTGGCGGCGCGCGGCAGCTCCTGCAGCCCGGCCTGTCCGGCTATGTACTGCCCGGCGCCACGGTATGCTGGGGGCTGCCCGAGCGTGCCGATGGCTACGCGGGCGGCCGTTTCCAGGCCCGCCGCGACGGCACGGCAGCCGAAGACCTGGGGCCGATTGCAGCCGGCGCCAGCGCCGGTCTATAATCCCCGGATTACCTGCCGCATCCTGCGCGGGAAATCGTCCACACCGGACGTCACCGGTGAATCCACACCCATCGTCCCGATCCGTGCCGGGGTGCCCCGCAAGGGGTTCGGCCACGGAGACGATGGGGAAGCCCAACCCCGGAACCATCAATGCGCGCCCGCGCAGTCCCGCACACTTTCCGCGGGCGTCCCGCAAGGGGCAACGGAGCACGCCGGTTCCCTGCCAGGAGTTTTGCAATGCCCCAGATCACCATGCGCCAGATGCTCGAAGCCGGCGTCCACTTCGGTCACCAGACCCGTTACTGGAACCCGAAGATGGCCCCGTACATTTTCGGCGCCCGCGGCAAGATCCACATCATCAACCTGGAAAAGACCGTCCCGCTGTTCAACGATGCGATGAACTTCATCTCCTCGGTTGCCCAGAAGCGCGGCACCATCCTGTTCCTGGGCACCAAGCGCAGCGCGCGTGAGTCGATCCGCGAAGAAGCCGAGCGTTGCGGCATGCCGTTCATGAACCAGCGTTGGCTGGGCGGCACCCTGACCAACTTCCGTACCGTCAAGCAGTCGGTTGCGCGCCTGAAGGAACTGGAAGCCGGCGAGAACGACGGCAGCTTCGAGAAGCTGGTCAAGCACGAAGTGCTGGGCCTGCGTCGCGAGCGCGACAAGCTGGAAGCTTCGCTGGGCGGCATCAAGGACATGAACCGCCTGCCGGACGCGATCTTCGTCATCGACATCGGCCACGAAGACATCGCCATCAAGGAAGCCAAGAAGCTCGGCATCCCGGTGATCGCCGTGGTTGACACCAACTACAACCCGGAACTGGTGGACTACGCCATCCCGGGCAACGACGACGCCATCCGTGCCGTGCAGCTGTACGCCCGTGCCGCCGCTGACTCCGTGCTGGAAGGCAAGGCCGCTGCTCCGCACGCCGCCACCGTGCGCGAAGAAGAGTTCGCCGAAGCCGCTGAAGGCGAAGAGGCCAAGCCGGCCCGTCGCGCTCCGGCCAAGAAGGCTGCGCCGAAGAAGTCCGACGACGCACAGGCCTGATCCAGGCCGCGGGTGGATGCGTTGCGTCCACCCGCCCTGCCGGCCGCCTTGGGCGGCTGACAGCACCCTGTCATACGGGCCGGCCAGCATGCCGGCCCAACCCCTTTCTTTTGTGAGGTAATCCCATGGAAATCACTGCTTCCCTGGTCAAGGAACTGCGCGAGCGCACCGGCGCCGGCATGATGGAATGCAAGAAGGCGCTCGTTGAGAACAACGGCGACATCGAAGTCTCCATCGAAGCGCTGCGCAAGTCCGGCCTGGCCAAGGCTGACAAGAAGTCCGACCGCGTTGCCGCCGAAGGCGTCATCGTGGCCGCCCAGGAAGCCGGCAAGGCCGTGCTGGTCGAGATCAACTCCGAAACCGACTTCGTCGCCAAGGATGAGAACTTCACCAACTTCGCCAAGTCGGTGGTCGACGTTGCGCTGTCCTCCGGCGCTGCCGACATCGATTCGCTGAAGGCCGCCAAGCTGGCTTCGGGCGACACCGTCGACGAGACCCGCGCTGCGGTCATCGCCAAGGTCGGTGAGAAGGTCGACGTGCGTCGCATCGTGCGCCTGGAAAGCAGCAACAACGTGGCGGCCTACGTCCACGGCGGCCGCATCGGCGTGCTGGTGGAACTGGCTGGCGGCGACGCCGAGCTGGCCCGTGGCCTGGCCATGCACGTGGCCGCGATGAATCCCCCGCACAACAAGGCGTCCGACGTTCCGGCCGACTTCGTTGCCAAGGAGAAGGAAATCGAGCTGGCCAAGATGACCGACAAGGACAAGGCCAAGCCGGCTGACATCCTGGAGAAGATCATCAGCGGCAAGATTGCCAAGATCGTCAACGAAGTCACGCTGTACGGCCAGCCGTACGTGCTGAACACCGACCAGACCGTCGAGCAGGTGCTGAAGGCTGCCGGCGCCGACGTGGTGGGCTTCAAGCGCCTGGCCGTTGGCGAAGGCATCGAGAAGGTGGTGGAAGACTACGCCGCCGAAGTGATGAAGCAGGCCGGCCTGGCTTGATTGCCGGACTGACCTGATCCACGGAGAAGCCGCGCCCTGCGCGGCTTTTTCGTTTCCGCGCCGGGCATGCACGACGCGCGGGGCAGGACCGCCTTTGCGTTATGCGGCGATCGCGCCGATACTTCTTCCGGGGGAGTTCGTTGGGTGCAAGGGGCAATACGCAGATCTGTGACGGAACCCTCATCCCGCCACACATGAACGAACGACCCGATATGCCTCCCGAGCTGACAGCTGTCCTGGCGCTCTGCCGCAATCTCCCGTCGCCTCCCGGCATCGCGCTGCGCATCATCGAACTGGCCCAGGATCCCGAAGCGGACCTCAGCACGGCCGCCGACATCATCGCCATCGACATGGCGCTCAGCGCGCGCATGCTGCGCATCGCCAATTCGCCGCTGTACGCCAGCCGCCGCCGGATCGACAACCTCGGCCAGGCACTGACCATGCTGGGGCTCAATGCCACGCTCACCCTCGCGCTGGGCTTCACCCTCACCCAGGGCGTGGTCGGCGCTCCGGGTGGCCGCGAACAGGACCTGCGCGAACGCGCCTGGCGCCGCAGCATCCTCAGCGCGCTGGCCGCCAGCCAGCTCGGCCAGGCGCGCGGCCTGCGCCGACTGGAAGAACTGATGCTGGCCGGGCTGCTGCAGGACATCGGCGTGCTCGCCCTGGCCCAGTCCCATCCGGATACCTACCTGCCGTTGCTGCGCGATGCCGGCAGCAATGCTGCCCTGCTGGACGCCGAACGCGCGCAGCTGCAATGCACCCATGCCGAGGTCGGCGCCTACATGGCCGCGCAGTGGGACCTGCCGCGCTACCTCAGCGAAGCGATCAGCCACAGTGAAGACACGGCGCTGTCCGAGGACGTGTTCCAGGCCTGCGTCCAGCTGTCCGGCATGGTGGCCGACATCTGGCTGGACAGCGACCCGGACGCCGCACGCGAGCGTGCGCTGGAACAGGTGCACGCGCGCCTGCAGCTGGACAGTGCGCAGTTCGACCAGGTGCTGGCGCAGATCAGCGAGGCCCTGCCGACCATCGCCAGCCTGTTCGACACCTCGCCAACCACCCCGGCGCGCGTGCAGCTGCTGATCGACCACGCGCAGGAGCTGGCCACGCTGCGCAACCTCCGCCAGATGCAGGACGCCGAGCAGGCGCGCCGCCGCGCCGACGAGTTCGAAGCGCGTGCCAACCGGCTGTCCGAACAGGCCCACCGCGATGCCCTGACCGGCGTGCTCAACCGCCGCCAGCTGGAAGCGGTGCTGGAACAGGAATTCCTGCGCGCCACGCGGCATGGCTGGCCGCTGTCGGTCGCCTTCATCGACCTGGACGACTTCAAGAAGATCAACGATGCGCACGGCCACCTGACCGGCGATGAAGTGCTGCGCGAGTTCGCCGGCACGCTGCAGGGGCAACTGCGCACCAGCGACACGGTGGCACGCTTCGGCGGCGAAGAGTTCGTCGCGCTGCTGCCCAACACCACCGAATCGGTCGCCCTGGATGTGATCCGCCGCGTGCTGGCGCGCATCGTGTCCACCCCGATGGCGATGCTGGAAGGCGGGCCGCTGTTCATCACCTTCTCCGCCGGCGTGGCGACCCAGGGCGGCTATGAGCGTTTCGCCGACGTCCAGGGGCTGCTGCGTGCGGCCGACGATGTGCTGTACCGCTCCAAGAACCTCGGCCGCAACCGGGTGATCGCCCGTTCCCCCGGCGACGGCGCGGTACCGCTGCCTCCACTGGAAACGCCCACCGTCGCCTGAACCACGGCAGCGGCCACACGCTGGTGCGACGGGCCTGGCGCGGGGCCGTGCGCGAAATAACTACAGCAGCGCCTCGCTTGCCAGTAGAATCTGCCGGGAATTCACGCACCCTGAGGTCCCCCATGTCCAAGCTCGCCTATCGCCGAATCCTGTTGAAACTTTCCGGGGAGGCGCTGATGGGGGACGAGGACTACGGCATCGACCCCAAGATCATCAACCGCCTGGCCCGTGAAGTGGTCGAAGCCCAGCAGGCCGGCGCGGAAGTGGCACTGGTGATCGGTGGCGGCAACATCTTCCGCGGCGCCGGCCTGGCCGCAGGGGGCATGGACCGCGTCACCGGCGACCAGATGGGCATGCTGGCCACGGTGATCAACGCGCTGGCCATGCAGGACGCGCTGGAAAAGGTCGGCGCCAAGGCCCGCGTGATGAGCGCGATCAAGATAAACGACGTGTGCGAGGACTACATCCGCCGCCGCGCCATCCGCCACCTGGAAAAGGGCCGCCTGGTGATCTTCGCCGCCGGCGTCGGCAGCCCGTTCTTCACCACCGATTCGGGCGCCGCCCTGCGCGCCATCGAAATCGGCGCGGACCTGCTGCTGAAAGCCACCAAGGTCGATGGCGTGTACGACAAGGATCCGAACAAGCACAGCGATGCGGTGCGCTTCGACAGCCTGACCTACGACGAAGTGATCATCCGCGGCCTGGAAGTGATGGACACGGCGGCCTTCGCCCTGGCGCGCGACAGCGACCTGCCGATGCGCGTGTTCGACATGGGCCAGCCGGGTGAACTGCTGAAGATCCTGCACGGCGAGAACATCGGCACCCTGGTCAGCGGCCGCAATCCCGCCGCCTGAGCGCCGGATGCATGACCGGGGCCCTGCGGTCCCGGCTGGGCGCCTATTCGCCTATAATCGCCCGATTCCAGTAATACCCAGGACCGGGCGATGCTCAACGACATCAAGCAGAACGCGCAGACGCGCATGGCCAAGAGCATCGACGCTCTGCGCCACACCCTGACCACCATCCGCACCGGCCGCGCCTCGCCGGCGCTGCTGGACGGCATTTCCGTGCTGGCCTATGGCTCGCAGTCGCCGCTGGCCAACGTGGCCACCATCAGCGTCTCCGAAGGCCGCTCGCTGGTGATCTCGGTGTTCGACAAGTCGCTGGTCTCAGCGGTCGAAAAGTCGATCTACGCCTCCGACCTGGGCCTGACCCCGACCGTGGTCGGCACCGTCATCCGCCTGAACCTGCCGCCGCTCACCGAAGAGCGCCGCAAGGAACTGGCCAAGACCGTGGGCAAGGAAGGCGAGGAGACCAAGGTATCCATCCGCAACATCCGCCGTGATGCCAACCAGGAAGTGGCCAAGCTGCTCAAGGACAAGGAAATCACCGAGGACGACAAGAAGCGCGCCGAGGACGATATCCAGAAGCTGACCGACAACAGCATCAAGGACGTGGACAAGGTCGTTGCGGAAAAAGAAAAGGAACTGATGGCGGTCTGAAGCCGATGCCTTCAGCCCCGCCCCCGCTGCCCAGCGCGCTGCCGCGCCACGTTGCCATCATCATGGATGGCAACGGGCGTTGGGCGCAGCAGCGCCGCCGTCCGCGCATGATCGGCCACCGTGCCGGCGCACGCGCGGTCAACCGCACCATCGACCGCTGCCTGGAACTGGGCATCCCGGCACTGACCCTGTTCGCGTTTTCCAGCGAAAACTGGGGCCGCCCGGATGACGAAGTGCAGGCGCTGATGAAGCTGTTCCTGCACGCGCTGGATCGCGAAGTGGACGAACTGCACCGGCGTGGCGTGCGCGTGCGCTTCATCGGCGAACGCGAGCGCTTCGGCGCCTCGCTGGTCAGCCGCATGCAGCTGGCCGAACAGCGCACCGCGGGCAACACCGCGATGACCCTGTCCATCGCCGCCAGCTACGGCGGCCGCCAGGACATCGCGCGCGCCGCGCGTACGCTGGCCCAGGAAGTGGCCGCCGGCCGCCTGTTGCCCGAACAGATCGACGAAGACCTGCTGGGCAGCCACGTGGCGCTGGCCGACATGCCGGCCCCGGACCTGTTCATCCGCACCGGTGGCGACACCCGCATCAGCAACTTCCTGCTGTGGCAGCTGGCCTACACCGAACTCTGGTTCACCGATGTACTGTGGCCGGACTTCGATACCGACCAGCTGCAGCGCGCGCTGGACACCTACGCCGGGCGGGAGCGCCGTTTCGGCCTGACCAGTGCCCAGATCGCTGCCCTGGCCACCGAGACGTCCAGCCCATGACCAAGACCCGAGTCCTCGCCGCGCTGATCATGGCGCCGGCGGCCATTGCCGCGATCCTGCTGCTGCCCAGCCAATGGCTGGCCGCCGCCGCTGCCGCGGTGTTCCTGATCGGCCTGTGGGAATGGCTGAAGCTGGCCGGCGTGGAAGATACGCTGGCCCGTACCACCCTGCTGCTGCTCAACCTGGTGCTGATGGTGCTGGTGGTCTGGGACCGCGACGCCTCGCTGTTCCTGTTCCGCGTGGCCGCGCTGGTCGGCGTCGGCTGGTGGCTGCTGGCCCTGCTGTGGCTGCGCTTCTTCAATTTCGGTGCACAGCCGGACAGTCCAGCGCGCGCCCTCAAGCTGCTCGCCGGCACCCTGGCGATCCTGCCGGCGTGGGCCTCGCTGGTGCTGCTGCATGCGTCCAGCGACCAGGGCCACCTGTGGCTGCTGACCGCGCTGGCCGTGGTCTGGGCCGCCGATTCGGGCGCCTACTTCGCCGGCCGCACGTTCGGGCGGCACAAGCTGGCCCCGCGCATCAGCCCCAACAAGACCTGGGAAGGCCTGTTCGGCGGGCTGCTCGCCGGCCTGCTGGTGGCCACCGTGTTCGGCCTCGGTTTCGGCGTGGACGCTTGGCAGCTGGTCACCCCCGCGCAGCTGCCCTGGCTGCTGCTGGTGACCGTGGTGGCGGTGTTCGCCTCGGTGCTTGGTGACCTGTTCGAGAGCCTGCTCAAGCGCCACGCTGGCGCCAAGGATTCGGGCCACATCATTCCCGGCCATGGCGGCGTGCTGGACCGTGTCGACGGCGTACTGGCCGCATTGCCGGTGTTTGCCATCGGCAAGGAAATCTTCGGACTCTGACCATGCATGCTGCCCCTGCCCTGCGCCGTGTCGCCGTGTTCGGCGCCACCGGCTCGATCGGCGCATCGTCGCTGGACGTCATCGCGCGCCACCCGGACCGCTTCCAGCCGACCGTGCTGGCCGCCGGCACCCAGGTCGATGCACTCATCGCGCTGTGCCGTGCCCACCGTCCGCTGCACGCGGTGATCGCCGATGAGGCGCTGTACGCGCGCCTGCGCGATGGCCTGCGCGAGGCCGGGCTGGACACCGCCGCGCACGCCGGCAGCGCCGCGCTGGACGCGCTGGCCGCCGGCGATGACTGCGATACCGTGATCGCCGCGATCGTCGGTGCCGCCGGGCTGTCCTCCACGCTCGCCGCCGCTGCGGCAGGCAAGCGGATCCTGCTGGCCAACAAGGAATCGCTGGTGCTGGCCGGCGAGCTGCTGATGCACACCGCGCAGCAGGCCGGCGCGGAGATCATCCCGATCGACAGCGAACACAGCGCCATCTTCCAGTGCCTGCGCTCGCGCGATGCCAGCCTGGAAGGCGCCGGCGTACGCCGCATCCTGCTGACCGCGTCCGGTGGCCCGTTCCGTGGCCGCAGTCGCGCCGAACTGGAACAGGTGACCCCGGCGCAGGCCGTGGCCCATCCGAAGTGGTCGATGGGCCCGAAGATCTCGGTGGATTCGGCCACCCTGATGAACAAGGGGCTGGAAGTCATCGAAGCCCACCACCTGTTCAACGTCCCGGCCGCGCGGATCGAGGTGCTGGTGCACCCGCAGAGCCTGGTCCATTCGCTGGTCGAGTTCATCGATGGCTCCACCCTGGCCCAGATGGGCCTGCCGGACATGCGCACCACCCTGGCCGTCGGCCTGGGCTGGCCGCAGCGGATCGACGCCGGGGTCAGTGGGCTGGACCTGCTGCTGCAGGGACGTCTCGATTTCGAAGCCCCCGACACCGATGCGTTCCCGTGCCTGGCGCTGGCCTGGCAGGCGATGCAGGCCGGTGGCACTGCCGCGGCCGTGCTCAATGCCGCCAACGAAGAAGCCGTTTCAGCGTTTCTTCAGGGAAGGATAGGCTTCCTGACCATTCCCGCGCTTGTGGATAACGCTCTGTCAACACTGCCGGTCGAGCCTGCCGATACACTGGACGGCCTGCTCGCCGCCGACCAGCGTGCCCGCCTGCTCACCCGGACTGCCATCGAAGCCCTCTGAATGCCCTGCCCCGCCACCACCGCCGTGCGCTGCCATGACTGAGTTCCTCGGATCGGTATGGTGGATGATCGTCAGCCTGGGCCTGCTCGTGACCATCCACGAGTTCGGGCATTACTGGGTTGCGCGCCGCTGCGGGGTCAAGGTGCTGCGCTTCTCGGTGGGCTTCGGCAAACCGCTGTGGTCGCGCCGCGACCGCCATGGCACCGAATTCGCCATCGCCGCCATTCCGCTCGGCGGCTACGTGAAGATGCTGGACGAGCGCGAGGTGGAGGTGCACCCCCACGAGCGTGGACAGGCCTTCAACCACAAGACCGTCTGGCAGCGCATCGCGGTGGTGGCGGCCGGTCCGCTGGCCAACCTGCTGCTGTGCATGCTGCTGCTGTGGGCGATGTTCGTGATCGGCAAGCAGGATTATTCCGCCACCGTCGGCCGCGCCACCGGCATGGCCCAGGCCGCCGGCCTGCAGGGCGGCGAGCGCATCCTGTCGGTGGATGGCCGCAGCGTGGCCACCGTCGGCGAAGCCAGCATGGCGCTGACCGCTGCCGCCATGGACCGCCACGATGTCACCCTGCAGGTGGTCGACGCGCAGGAACGCCAGCACCAGCGCGTGCTGCCGCTGTCCCAGCTGCCGGCCGGCTTCGATGAACGGCGGGTCGCCCCGCTGGCCGGGGTCAACTGGCAGTTCTGGCTGCAGCCGGCGCTGGTGGACCGGCTGGTGGACGACTCCGCGGTGCGCGGCGTGCTTCAGCCCGGCGACCTGATCGTGGCGGTCGACGGCGAGCGCATTGATGCCGCCGACCAGGTCTACCCGGCCGTACAGGCGTTGGGCAAGCGCGGCGGTGCGGGCATGATCGACGTGCTGCGCGGCGGCGAGCGGCTGGCACTGGAAGTCACCCCCCGGCAGGGCCTGGACGGCAACCGGCAGCCCATCTGGCAGCTCGGCATTGGTTTTTCCGAGTCCCATGCCCCGGCCTACGACACCGTACTGAAGTACGGCGCCTTTGCCGCCGTGCCCGTGGCCATCCGGGAAACCGGGCGCATGGCCGCCGATTCGCTGGGCATGATGCGCCGGATCGTCACCGGCAGCGCCTCGCTGCAGAACGTTTCCGGCCCGGTCACGATCGCCCGGGTGGCCAATGTTTCCGCGCAGCGCGGGCTGGATTGGTTCCTCCAGTTCCTGGCCCTGCTGTCGCTGAGCCTGTGCATCATCAACCTGTTGCCCATCCCCGTCTTGGACGGAGGGCACCTGCTGTATTACCTTATCGAGTTGGTCAAGGGCAGCCCGCTCAGTGAGCGCGCCATGGCCGCCGGGCAGTTCGTTGGCCTGGCGCTGCTGGCAGGGCTGATGGGATTGGCGTTCTACAACGACATCCTTGGCCTGGTCACCCGATGAACCTGGGCTCCTTGATGAACTTTTTCCTGCTGTCGCCGTCTACACGTCGGCATCCCGCATCCCGCAACACGCAATCGACCTCAACCGGACGTGACATGACGCGACTCCCGAACCGCCGCCTGCTGGCCCTCGCCCTCGCTGTTGGCATCGGCGCCCCCGCACTGGCCCAGGCTGCCGCCCCCTTCACGGTCAGCGACATCCGCGTTGACGGCCTGCAGCGGATCAGCTCCGGTACCGTGTTCACCTACCTTCCGGTGGAACGCGGCCAGGCACTGACCGACGCCAAGATCAGTGAAACCATCCGCGCCCTGTACAAGACCGGCTTCTTCGAAGACGTGCAGCTGGACCGGCAGGGCGACATCCTGGTGGTCACGGTCAAGGAACGCCCGGCCATCAACAAGCTCACCGTCACCGGCAACAAGGACATCAAGTCCGACCAGCTGCTGAAGGGCCTGAGCGACATCGGCCTGAGCGAAGGCGGCACCTTCGACCGGCTCAGCCTGGACCGGGTGACCCAGGAGCTTCGCCGCCAGTACAACGACCGCGGCAAGTACAACGTGGAAATCACCCCGGTGGTGAGCCCGCTGGACCGCAACCGCGTGGACATCGCGATCACCATCAAGGAAGGCAAGGCGGCCAAGATCCGCCACGTCAACCTGATCGGCACCGAGAAGTTCGAAGCCGAAGACATCCTGGACACCTGGGAGTCGAAGGAACACAACTGGGCCTCGTGGTATCGCCGCGATGACCAGTACTCCAAGGAAAAGATGTCCGGCGACCTGGAAAAACTCAATTCCTGGTACCTGGACCGCGGCTACGTGGACTTCAGCATCGACTCCACCCAGGTGTCGATCAGCCCCGACAAGCGCGACATGTTCATCAGCGCCGGCGTCACCGAAGGCGAGCAGTACAAGATTTCCGAGATCAAGGTCAGCGGCGATACGGTGCTGCCGCAGGAAGACGTCGAGCGCATGGTCATCCAGAAGGCCGGCGACACCTTCTCGCGCGCGCTGCTGGAATTCAGCAGCAACAGCATCACCAATTCGCTGGCCAACATCGGTTATGCGTTCGCCAAGGTGAACCCGATCCCGACCAGCAACCGTGCCGACCGTACCGTGGCGATCAACATGCAGGTCGTCCCCGGCCCGCGCGTTTCGGTCCGCCAGATCGTGTTCCGCGGCAATACCCGCACGTCCGACGAAGTGCTGCGCCGTGAAATGCGCCAGTTCGAGAACAGCTGGTACTCGCAGGCCGCCATCGACCGTTCCAAGATCCGCCTGCAGCGCCTGGGTTACTTCGAGGCGGTGGAAGTGGAAACCCCGGCTGTCACCGGCAGCAACGACCAGGTCGATGTTGTGTACAACGTCAAGGAAACCACCTCGGGCAGCTTCGTGTTCGGCCTGGGCTACTCGCAGTCCTACGGCATGACCACCTCGGTGCAGCTGTCGCAGAACAACTTCCTCGGCGGCGGCAACCGCGTGTCGGTGGAAGCATCGCGCAGCAGCTACCTGCAGCGTTACGGCTTCAGCTACACCAACCCGTACTTCACCGATGACGGCGTGTCGCTGGGCTACAACCTGTCCTGGCGCGAACTGGACTACTCCGACTTCAATACCGCGCAGTACAACAGCACCAACGGTGCGGCGCAGATGGTGTTCGGCGTGCCGATCACCGAGACCGATACGGTTTCGTTGATGTTTGGTATTGATAGCAACCAGATCCAGACGTACGAAAATGCTACGCCGAAGTCGATCATCGACTACATCAATGCGGTAGGCCGCAAGACCTTCCATGCGTGGCGCACGGAACTGGGTTGGGCACGCGATTCGCGTAACGACTATTTCATGCCGACCCGCGGCACCTACCAACGCGTGGGCCTGGAGACCACGCTGCCCGGATCCACGGTTGAGTACTACAAGCTTAATTATCAGATCAGCAAGTACTGGCCGATCATCCCGTCGCTGGTGATCAACACGCGTGTTGAAGTCGGCTACGGCGACAGCTACGGCAAGGACGAGTCCCGCGTGGTCACGGAGTCGGACGGTACGCAGCGGGTGATCACTGCATCCGGCCTGCCGTTCTATGAGAACTTCTACGCAGGCGGCACGAACTCGGTTCGCGGCTTCGAAGACAATACGCTGGGCCCGCGCGAGGTCACTAATGGCTATCCCAATGGCCAGCCGCTGGGTGGCTCGTTCAAGACCGTTGGCTCGGTTGAAGCCTATTTCCCGCGCCTGTTCGACAGCCCGTCGGCGCGCGTGTCCGCGTTCCTTGATTTCGGCAACGTCTACAACGGCGTCGACAACTTCAAGGCCAACGAACTGCGCGTCTCTACCGGTGTCGCCCTGCTGTGGCGTGCCCCGGTGGGTCCGATCTCGATCAGCTACGCCTTCCCGCTGAAGAAGGAAGACGGCGACGAAGTCGAGCGCCTGCAGTTCACCTTCGGCGGCCAGTTCTGACCCACCGCAGTGTCGCGAACGAAAAACGCCGGGCAATGCCCGGCGTTTTTCTTTGCGCTATAGCCACATATAACCTAGGACGCCTTCATTGACTGCTGCTCTTTTGCCTTCGCAGTTCGGGTCAAAGCTATCGAAGTGGTTATTTTTGCCCGGTATGATCTGGTAGCAGCGGTAAAGCGGCATAGTCCCCGGTAGTTGCACAGATGCGACGAAACCTATGATTGGCCGCCCTACTGGCGTGTCACCACCCCCTTCACAGTCTGAATATGTCGACGTGAATCGGTCGCCAGGGCCAAAGCAGTTGAATAGCGCATGCCCCCCTTGGAATGGCCCGTACGACGCGAAGCCGAGCATCCTGTCTCGCTTGCCCAACGGGCCTTGGCCACCAGGGTGCACCAGATTGTCGGAAAAATGAGTACCGGCCCATATACGACGCTCGATCGCAGCCAGCACCACATCCCCCGGCACCTGTGATGGCGCCTTCTGAATCTGCGCCACGGTCTTCGCGTCAATACCTGCGTAGTCGGACTCCTGGGCCGTGACGCTGCCAGCAACGACGGTCAGCGCTCCAAACACAAGCGCACTCAAACACTTTTTCATGTTTCCTCTCTTCTGCGATGACGCGGGACTCGGATATACCGCGGCAGGCGCCATGCCTGCCGGCCGAGCCTAAGCAGAGCCTTCCAAATGCGCTCCCAGGTTTCGCTCATTTGCACAGGGCCCAACTGCGCGACGCCGCGCGCTTCTCCGCGATGCCAAGGCGTCCCGCGCTGCGCGCTCGCCGAGCGTGGCTCGTCGCTACCCTGCCCCCCCTCCCCCGCCTGACTCGGCAACATGACCGCTGTCACGGCACGCGGTAAACTCCCCGCGTGAATACTCCTACCTACACCGCCCAGCAACTCGCCGAGCAGTTCGGCCTGCAGGTCCATGGCGATGCCTCCACCTCCATTGGTGGCGTGGCAACGCTGGCCCATGCCGGACCCGGCCAGCTCACCTTCCTGGCCAACCCGCGCTACCGCGCGCAGCTGGCCGACAGCCAGGCCGGCATCGTGGTGCTGCGCGCCGACGACGCCGAAGCCGCGCCCGGCACGGCGCTGGTGGCCAAGGATCCCTACAACACCTTCGCCCGCATCGCCGCCCTGTTCGACGTGGCGCCCACGCGCGCGTCCGGCATCCACCCCAGCGCGGTCATCGACCCCAGCGCGCAGGTGGCCGCCAGCGCCCATGTCGGCCCGTTCGTCACCATCGGCGAGCGCAGCGTGGTCGGCGAGAACTGCATCATCGGCGCCGGCAGCGTGATCGGCGAAGACTGCACGCTGGACAGCGGCTGTGAGCTGATCGCCCGGGTCACCCTGGTCACCCGGGTCAAGCTGGGCAAGCGCGTGCGCA
The DNA here is from genome assembly GCF_001431535.1 of Stenotrophomonas chelatiphaga. Lineage (GTDB taxonomy): Bacteria > Pseudomonadota > Gammaproteobacteria > Xanthomonadales > Xanthomonadaceae > Stenotrophomonas > Stenotrophomonas chelatiphaga. The sequence continues at coordinate 3,758 of NZ_LDJK01000020.1, read as the reverse complement.
TCCATCCCGGCGCAGTGCTGGGCGCCGATGGCTTCGGCCTGGCGATGGACGCCGGCAAGTGGATCAAGGTGCCGCAGCTGGGTGGCGTGCGGATCGGCGACGACTGCGAGATCGGCGCCAACACCTGCGTAGACCGCGGCGCGCTGGAAGACACCGTGCTGGCCGAAGACGTGCGCCTGGACAACCTGGTGCAGATCGCCCACAACGTGCAGATCGGTGCGCATTCGGCGATCGCCGGCTGCACCGGCATCGCCGGCAGCGCCAAGATCGGCCGCTACTGCCTGCTGGGCGGTGCGGTGGGCGTGGTCGGCCACCTGGAAATCTGCGACAAGGTCGTGATCACCGGCAAGTCGGTGGTGCGCAACTCGATTACCGAGCCAGGCGAATACTCGTCCGGCACCCCGTTGACCGACAACCGCACGTGGCGCAAGAACGCCGCGCGCTTCAAACAGCTCGATGCGCTGGCCCGTCGCATCCTGTCTGTGAGCAAGGAGAAGGAATGAGCCAGGAACAGACCCTGCCGGACATCGCCCAGATCCGGGCATTGATCCCGCACCGCTACCCTTTCCTGCTGGTGGACAAGGTCGTATCGCTCGACTTCGAGAACCGCAGGATCGTGGCGCGCAAGAACGTCAGCATCAACGAGCCGTTTTTCCAGGGGCATTTCCCGGAACAGCCGATCATGCCCGGCGTGCTGATCATCGAAGCCATGGCCCAGGCCGGTGGCGTGCTGACCCAGCTCACCCTGGGCCGCGATGCACAGTCCAAGCTGTTCTACATGGTGAAGGTCGACAACGTCCGCTTCAGTGACAAGGTCGTCCCCGGCGATGTGCTGGAAATGCACGTGGAGATCAAGCGCGTGATCCGCAACATGGCGGTGTACGACTGCAAGGCCTTCGTCGACGGCAAGATCGTCGCGTGCGCCGAAGTCATGTGTGCCGGCACCCGCGAATAACCCAACAGGAGGACCACCGATGAGCGGACACGCTCCGTTGATCCACCCCACGGCCGTGATCGATCCGTCGGCGAAACTCGCCGACGGCGTCCGCGTGGGCGCCTTCACCCTGATCGGCGCCGATGTCGAAATCGGTGAAAACACCGAGATCGGGCCGCACTGCAGCGTGCACGGTCCCACCCGGATCGGCCGCGACAACCGCTTCATCAGCCACGTGGCGGTGGGCGGTGAACCGCAGGACAAGAAGTACGCGGGCGAGCGCACCGAACTGGTGATCGGCGACCGCAACGTGTTCCGTGAGTTCGTCACCCTCAACCGCGGCACCGGCGGCGGCGGCGGCATCACCACGATCGGCAACGACAACTGGATGCTGGCCTACACGCACGTGGCGCATGACTGCCACGTGGGCAACCACTGCGTGTTTTCCAACAACACCACGCTGGCCGGCCATGTGACCGTGGGCGACCACGTGATCATCAGTGGTTTCGCCGGTGCGCACCAGTTCTGCCGGATCGGCGCGCATGCGTTCCTCGGCATGGGCGCGTTGACCAATGGCGACGTGCCGCCGTTCACCATGGTGGGAAGTGATTCGCTCGGCCGCCCGCGCGGCATCAACAGCGAAGGCCTCAAGCGCCGCGGTTTCGATGCCGAACGCATCGCCAGCATCAAGCGCGCCTACCGCACCCTGTACGTGGCCGGCCTGCCGCTGGCCGAAGCCAAGGTCCAGCTGGCCGAACAGGCCCGCAGCAGCGAGGACGTGGCCGAGCTGCTGGCATTCATCGAGCAGGCCGAGCGGCCGCTGCTGCGATGAATCCTGCGCCGCTGCCGCCGACCGCCGCGGTCATCCCGCTCCGCGTGCACAACGCCAGCCTGCCGGCGCGCGTGGATCCGCGGCCGCTGCGCGTTGCGCTGGTGGCCGGCGAAGCCTCCGGCGATCTGCTGGGTGCAGGGTTGGTGAGCGAACTGAAGGCCCGTTTCCCGAATGCCGAATTCGCCGGTATCGGCGGCGACAGCATGCGCGGTGCCGGCTGCCAGACCTGGTTCGATGCCAGCGAGCTGGCCGTGATGGGCCTGACCGAAGTGCTGCGGCACCTGCCACGCCTGTTGAAGCTGCGCGCACAGTTCCGCCAGCGCGTGCTGGAATGGCAGCCGGACGTGTTCATCGGCATCGACGCCCCCGATTTCAACCTGCCCGTGGAGCGCTGGCTGAAGCAGCGTGGCATCCGCACCGTGCACTACGTCAGCCCCTCGGTGTGGGCCTGGCGCGAGAAGCGTGCCGAGAAGATCGGCGCCAGCGCCGACCTTGTGCTGTGCCTGTTTCCGATGGAACCGCCGATCTACGCCCGGCACGGAATCGATGCGCGTTTCGTCGGCCATCCGATGGCCGATGACATTCCCCTGCACGTAGACCGCGAGCAGGCGCGCGCGGCGCTGGGCCTGCCTTCCAACGCCAAGGTCCTGGCGGTGCTGCCCGGCAGCCGGCTAGGTGAAATCAGCCGGCTCGGCGAACCGTTCTTCGAGGCGGCCTGGCAGGTATGCGAACGCATCCCGGGCCTGCACGTGGTGGTGCCGGCAGCCAATGCGGCCTGCCGTGCATTGATCGACCAGCAACTCTCCGGCTCGGCCCTGCCGGTCGCGCATTCGCATGTACTGGATGGCCAGGCGCGCATGGCGATGATCGCCGCCGACGTGGTGGTGCTCGCCTCCGGTACCGCCACCCTGGAAGCGATGCTGGTGAAGCGCCCGATGGTGGTGGGCTACCGGGTCAACGAGCTGACCTACCGCCTGGTCAAGGCGCTGGGCCTGCTCAAGGTGGACCGCTATGCCCTGCCCAACATCCTGGCCAACAAAGACCTGGCGCCGGAACTGATGCAGCACGACTGCGTGCCGGAAAAGCTGGCCGCGGCAATCCAGCAGTGGTTCGACCATCCGCAGAAGATCATCGACCTGCAGGCGACCTACGAGCAGCTGCACGGTGTCCTGCGCCGCGATGCGTCGGCACGCGCCGCCGACGCCGTAGCCGAACTGGTCGCACGCGGGGCGGTGGCTTCGTGAGCCGTCGCGGCGCTGCCGCCGCCACGCTGGCGCTGTTCGGCGCGGGCGGTCCGGCACCGGTGGCGGTGCAGCGCATCGCCGGGGTGGACGAAGCCGGTCGCGGCCCGCTAGCCGGTCCCGTTGCAGTGGCCGCGGTGGTCTTCAACCCGGCACGGCCGCGCATCAACGGACTGGATGATTCAAAACAGCTGACCGCCGCCCGCCGCGACCAACTGTACGACCGCATCATCGACCGTGCGCTGGCGTTCCATGTCGTGCTGGTGGATGCGCCCACCGTGGATCGCCTGAACATCTACCAGGCCACCCTGCAGGGCATGCGTGAGGTGGTGGCTGCGGTGGCCCACGTGGCCGATTTGGCCCGCATCGACGGCAACGTAGTGCCCAAGGGCCTGGTGCTGCCGGGCGAGGCGTTGATCGGCGGCGATGCCATCGACCGCGCGATCATGGCCGCCTCGATCCTGGCCAAGGTCAGCCGCGACCGTTACATGCAGCAGGTGCATGCGCAGTACCCGCATTTCGGTTTCGACCAGCACAAGGGGTATGGCACGCCGGCGCACCTGGCGGCGTTGCGCGAGCACGGCCCGTGCGTGGAGCACCGACGCAGTTTCGCCCCGGTGCGGGAGTGCCTGGCGGTTCCGGTTGCGGTGCCTGTGGAGATGGCGCTGGCGCTGTGAGTTGGGCGAACGGGTGAGACCCCCTCGCGGGTGGCTGTTGTTTGAAGCTGCAGTTGGGGGTGGGCCGGGCGGGG
>NZ_LDJK01000002.1 GCF_001431535.1 Stenotrophomonas chelatiphaga | reverse complement strand
TCACCCACCCGCCCCTTCGCTTGAACACCTGCAGGCCTACCTTCGCCTCTCCTCAGCGGAGTCGCCGACATGCCGATCAAAACCCTCGAAGATCTTTTCATCCACGAACTTTCCGACATCTACAGTGCGGAAAAGCAGATGAGCAAGGCGCTGCCGCGGTTGTCGCGCGCATCGACCAATCCCGACCTGGCGGCCGCGTTCGACACCCACCTTGAGGAAACCCAGGGCCAGATCGAACGGATCGACAAGGTCGTGGAAGTGCTGGGCATCCGCCTGAAGCGCATCAAGTGCGCGGCGATGGAAGGCCTGGTGGAAGAAGGCAAGGAAGTCATTGAATCAGTGGAAAAGGGGCCGGTGCGCGATGCCGCGCTGATTGGCGGAGCGCAGAAGGTGGAGCATTACGAGATTGCCTCGTACGGCACGATCGCGGCGCTGGCCAAGGAGCTGGGCTACAAGGATGCCCTGCCCTTGCTGCTGGAGACGCTGGCCGAAGAAAAGGCCACCGATGAGAAACTGACCTTGCTGGCGAAGGCCGGGCAGAAAGCGAAGGCGGTCGAGCCGGCGTAAAGCCGATGGCGGTCAGGGGATGGCCTTTCATTGGCCGGGCCACACCCCTGACCACTCGAGCCTGACTACTCCAGGCGCAGCAGCATCCGTGCTTTTGCGCTTTCGACGGTCAGCACGGAGACGTCGCTGATACATGGGCCCGCTTCCGGGCCCGTTGCTGAGGTAATCGTGTAGACAGCCACCGCGTCGCCCAGGATCGTGCCGAGCAGTGAGGCCACATCCGGGTGTTTGGGAACCCCGAGAACCAGCACCTCCGGGTAGTGCGCCATCAGGCCGCGCGTGGAAATGCACCCGCCGCGAAGCTCGAATGAGAGCATCTCATACTGTCCCGTCTGATCCAGATCCATCGCGACGTTTGTTGCGGTGAGGCTTGGGCTTATGACGATGTCCGGGCCACTACCTTCGGCCTCCTTGCCATCTTCGATCCCCGCTGTGCGCCTCAAGCGGCCTGCGCCTTCGACCGCGGCGGAAGCGAACTGTTCAATCTTGTTCCAGAGGGCGGCTTCGTCGGCGCGGGAAGCTTTGCTTGAAGCCGTAGGGACAGGCAGATGCGGGGATGCGGCGCGCAGTTGAAATGGCGCGCACACGAGCATGCCCAGTGCGGCGGCAGCGTAAAGCGTGGACTTCGTCATTCCATATCCTCCGACCCCTTTGCGAGGAGTATGCACTCGCACTCGCCCGGACAGACCGTCGCCTGCCAGCGACGCGTGCCATCGTGAGCCGCGTCACGGAAGGCTGGTCGTCTGGTTGCTAGCCTGCACATATTGTGCTGCCCACGCCCTTTGATCATCTGACGGAATACAGAGACCCCTCATGAAACGGACGCTTCTCGGATGCTTCTTCTTGTTGAGCCTTTCGACTTACGCGCATGCGCAGGCGGTGGATCAGCAATCCGAGCTGGATGAGGAGATGCAGGTTCTAGTCAGAAGTTACGTCACTCAGCATCCTGAGGTATCCATCGACGACGCGATAACCCGGCTGACGATCCAGACCGAGATCCTGCACGTGATGGAAAGCCTCCGACAAGAGTTCGCTGGCAGATTGACGGAGATATCCATCCAGCCAGTGCCGGATCAACACATCCTGGTTGAACTGACAGGCTCAGCGCCTGTCGCCAACCGGACTGTCAGTACCAGGAGCGGGAACACGAAAGTGGTGTTTGAGACGGGCCACAGGCATACCAACGAAGCGTTCTACGCCATTGTCGATAAGCACAGGGAACTGCTCTACCGCACCATTCCAGGAATTACTGGCTCGATGGGTCAGCCAGGCGAAGATCGCCTTGTCATTCACATCGAGGGAAACGAACAACAAGCGGAGGCGCTGCAGGCTTCGATCAGCGAGCTTGAGGGTGTGCTGGGCCTTTCGATTTCCCTGCGGCCGAACATGGCCAGATCGATCAACTTATAGCCATCGCCTGCAGCCACTGCGCTGCAAAAACCCCAGCGTAGAGCACCATCAATATGCCGCTCGCGGCCAGTCGACGACGGTCCAGGCCAATGGCGGTCACCAGGCAGATCACGGTTGCGCCTGCGCCGAACCAAAGCACGTGTGCCTCCGAATGCACCCCGCCCACTGGCGGCGCACCGGCGAGCACCCACGCCATGAAGACCGCGGACAGAAGTGACGCTCTCGCTGCAATGTCCCAGAAGAGCTTCATGGAAGGCCCTTCGCGCTTCCCGCGCTTTCAGTCAGCAGATGATCGGTTACCCCGCCACGGCTCACTGGTGACCTCGCGAAGCACGTAGCGGCGTCAACCAGCCCTGCTCTGCCGAAACGCGCTGCACGTCCGCCATGTACAACAACTGCTCAAGCGCGTCCTCGTCAACATCCTGCTCGTGGAATGCCTTGAACCACGCCGTCACCGAGTCGGCGGGCCGGCGCATCCATACCTGCTTGGCGCCGGCACGAAACAGCAGGGTCCTGCAGCCGGGGCCGATCTCCACGCCATCCAGATCGCGCCACAGTATGCGGGTCTCGCCGAATGGCGAACGACGGGTCAGCGAATCGCCGGTGACGATGATCGTTGCGCCCAGTGAGCGGAGCGCGGCAAGTGCGGAGAACACCGCGATCGCGGCGCCGAACCAGAGCACAAAGCCCTTGGCGACGGTGATTACCAGAAGGGTCGCCACGAGGGCGGTGCCGAGGCCGACGATGACGTGCGGGGTTTCGGTGAACGTATAGGCGGATCTGCGCATGTGCATCCTGCTCATGGGGGTATAGATCGGGCGTGCCCGCGTGCTGCCGGCTGTGGGCGATTGTAGCGTTACCGGCGCGACTCAAAGCACGCCGCGCAAGGCATCGCGCGCCGCCCTGACCCTGTCGCGCCCGTCGCCGAGCAAGGCGTCGATCAGGCTCTCGCTGGATATCCCCTCCTCCACCGAGGTGTGAATGTCGCGGTGCGCGATGTGGACGATTTCCAGCACCTCGGCAAGGGCGCGCAACTGGCGGTCCACCAGCCTGAGATCGCAGCGCCAGGCGTCGGCGGCGGCGCGGGGATCCGGGTTGGAGCCGTCGCCGGCCGAGCGCCGGCACGGCGGCGGTACGGCCACCACGGGGCGATAGGCGTGCCGCGAACTCTCGTGGGCCTGCAGGATGCCTTCCAGCTTCTGGACGAAGCGCGGGGGGAGCGTGTGGACGGATTCGCCAATGAGCGCGTACAGGCGCACGCGGGCTCTGAATTCTGCGGACAAGGGTGACCTCGCATGGCATGGCCACCGGCGCCGGGGCGCGGGGTGGCGGACGGTGCGGGTTGGCATACCGGCGTCATACCAAGCGGGTTTAACCGGCGGATCATGCGATCCCCCGCACCGTCCGCCAAAAGGATGGCACGAGGGCGCATGCTCCGCCGTACCCGAAGGCGACAACGGAGATGCTTGGTTAATGACGTTCGGGATGCCAATCCCGGCTGGCCCTACGGGTCAGCACGGACATCGTGTGCTGGTGTGGCGGGCGTGTACATGAGGAAAGTTGCGGATTTGGCGCGGCGGCAGGGGTGTTACCGGACGTTGCCGATGCTCAATCACCGACGCGGAGGCTGCGTGTTCTGTCTGGGCAGCCGAATCAGCTGGGGGGTGTTGCGTGTTGGGGTTCCAGCCGCGTGCCCCTGCCGCGCAGCACTACGTTGTCCTGGATCCACTGCAGCTTTATCGCCACTTTGCGGCGCAGGGCGCGCTCGTGGCGCAGGGCCCATAGTTCGCAGCCTTTGCGGCCGGCATCGAAGGACGTGCAGCGGCGCATGACCAGCGGGCTATGGAGACCATCGTCCCGGTGCAGCCGGGCCAGCCACGCGCCGTCGATGCGCTGGTGCATGCTGGCGACGATCTCGCCGTGGAGGAAGAGGCCGGTGGGGAGCGTGTCGAGATGGCAGCGCGGCTTCCAGTGGAAGTCGTCTGGCATGGGGGTAAGGGTTTGGTGGGGGGCGTCCATGGGGCTGGAGGATAGGTTGGGCTGGTCTCAGGGATGGAGACAGAAATCGGTGCATCGACATGTGCTGGCGGCGCTGCTGCTCCCAGAATCCTGGCGCCCGTGCTGGTCATACCCCGTCCACGGCGCCAGTGGCATGCTGCGCGTTCGTGCGGAGACCAACGATGCGGATGACGGGTAACTTGCTTGCAGCAAGTGCGGTGACGCTGAAGGTCGGCGTGGTGTTCTGGGTGCTGGTGGCCTGGCGGACGCCGGGCGGCGAGCCGTGGGACGCGCCCGCGTTCTGGACGGTCGTCTATCCCATCGCACTGGTCATTGCGACGGTCCTGGGTGCCTGTTTTCCCCGGCACGCGTGGCTGTGCGGACTGTTGCTCATGCTGCTGCAGGTGCCGGTGGTGGCGGTGATGTCGGGCGTCGACCCGTTGTTGCTGGCCGGACTGGTATACGCCCTGGTGTTGGCGGTGCCTGCCATGGCGATCGCGGCGGCGGCAGGTGCGCTGCGCCGCCGCCTCCGATCGGCCAGTGTCTAGCGCCGGTACCGCCGGCTGTTGGCTAGAGGTGGAGCGTCGGACCTGCTGAGAGCGGCCGCGACCCCACCCTGACCCGCAACCCGATGAGCAGGCTGGCGAGGAGCATCACGGCGGCGGCAACGCTGAGCACGGCTACGATGCCCCCCAGCCCGAACACCAGGCCGCCCAGCGCCGCACCCGCCGCGATGGAAGATTGCACCGCGGCGACGACCATTCCGCCGGCACTCTCGGCCTGGTCGGGCACCGCACGCGCGACCCAGCTCGACCAGGCAACGGGCACGCCACCGAAGGCCAGGCCCCAGAGCGCGACAAGGATCGACAACCCGCCCACGCCCACCGGCAACAGAAGCATGCCCAGCGCCGCTAAGCCAACCAAGGCCGGCATGACCACCAGCGTGACTTTCAGACTGCGCTCCATGAGCCAGCCGGCCAAGAGCGTGCCGACAAAGTTCGCCACACCGAACCCGAGCAGAATCAGCGCCAGGCCATCGGCGCTCATCTGCCCCAGGCTTTCCAACGTGGGACGGATATAGGTAAACAGCGCGTACTGACCGGTGTGCGCCAGAACGCAGCCGAGCATGCCGACCGCGATGCCGGGCCGGCGCAGAAGCCCCACCACCGACTCTGGAACTGCCGACCTGCGCGGGGCCATCCGGGGCAGCGTGAACCACTGGAATGCAAAGGTGAGCCCACCTACCGCCGTCGCCGCCCAGAATGCGCTGCGCCAGCCCCACAGTCCACCCAGGTAGCTGCCCAACGGTACGGATACCACCGTTCCGACCGCAATCCCGCTGAAGATGATCGAGAGCGCGCGCGGCACACGCTGTGGCGGCACCAACCGCATGGCCACAGCCGCTGCCATGCTCCAGAAACCGCCCAGCGCGACGCCCAGAAGGACGCGCATCACCAGCAGGACGCCCATGCTGGAAGACAGCGCCACTAACGCGTTGGAGAGGATCATCAGCAGCGTGAAACTCAACAACACCACGCGTCGGTCGATGGAACGGGTCAGCCGGGGCACCAGCAGCCCAGCGAACAGGGCCACCACGGCAGTGACCGTCACCGCCTGACCTGCCAAGGCCTCGGACACGCCCAGATCCGCCGCCATCGGCGTCAACAGGCTGGCAGGCAGATACTCGGCCGTGAGCAGCCCAAAGACCCCCATGGCCAGCGAGAAAACGGCCACCCAGGCCGATGAAGACGGCGCCTCGGTATTCCATTCCACAGCGTCAGGCGCGCCTGCGACATCAACTACGTCATTACTCATCAAAGATCCCAGTGCAATCGTGCAGCCGAGAGTCTAGGGAGCGAGATCAGGATGATCTATGATCGTCCGACCTGAATTTTTGATCGAAACCCCTGGCCGCCCCGATGAACGACGCTGCGCCCCACTCCACCGATCTGATCAGCCAGCTGCTGACCGGGATGCGGATACAAGGTGTCCATTACCGGCGCATCCAGACCGGGCCGACCTTCGGGCTGGGATTTCCCTCGAAGCCGGGGCACGCCTACTTCCACTACGTGGCGGTGGGCAACGCGTTGCTTCGTGGTGCGGACGGCAGCCAGCACCTTTTGTCCGCCGGCGATGTCGTGCTTGTTCCCCGCGGAGACGGCCACGCGCTGTTGTCGGGAGAGGACCAGTCCATCCAGTATCTGGAGACGCTGGACGCCGCCCCTCTGGGTGATGCGGTGAGCGGGATCGACACGTGCCCGAGCACGCATGCCGTGCCAAGCGCCGTGCTCTTCCACGGATGCATGGCGTTCGATCTCGGCGGCATGCAAGGGCTGAGCAAATTGATGCCGAGCGTGATGCTGGCCGATGGCAATGCCGCTCAGTTTCCCGGGCTGCTGCCGATGATCGATGCGATGAAGCGCGAGGTCTGCTCCGGACGTATTGGCTTTGCTGGAATACTCGCCCGTCTGGCGGACGCAGTAGCCGCGATGATCGTGCGTGACTGGGTGGAGCGTGGGTGCGAAGGCGCATCCGGACTGGTCATGGCGATGCGCGACCCGCGCCTATCGCTCTCGTTGCTGGCCCTGCACCAAGACCCCGGGCGCGATTGGACTGTCGAGGCCTTGGCTGCAGAATCGAACATCTCACGGTCTGTGTTTGCAGACCGTTTCCAGGCCGTCATTGGCACCGCGCCGCTGCGTTACGTGACTGAACTGCGCATGCAATTGGCAAGTCAATGGCTGACCCAGCAAAGCCTGCCGATCGAAGTGGTGGCAGAGCGTCTGGGTTACGCGTCGCAGGCCGCTTTCAGCCGCGCCTACAAGCGCGTGATGGGGGATTCGCCTGGCGCGACGCGGCGAGGGCGCGGGTTGGCGGCCTTGTAGGGTGGCCACCGGCGTTGGGGCGCGGGTGGAAAGCTTCAGGAAAGCAGATGGACAACCGCGGTGCCACGGTCCAGCGCATAGCGGAGAATCTTGTACGAATCGCGGTCGAAGTGCCCGGAATCTGCCTTGATACGCCGCGCTTTGGCCAGCGTCGGCGCACTGCCGTGGTAGGCCCAGTTGTCGACAACATGAAACTGGGTCATGTCCTCGCCGACCTCTTCGATAGCGATGCGTCCACCGTAAGGCCACGCGGTGACCTCCAGATGCGCAAGCGCAGCACGCAGGCGCAGCTCATGCTCGGCGGGGGTCTCCTTTCCGCAGCAAGCGCCAAGGCACTGGCGCAGCATGGAACGGAAACACGGGCGCCCCTTGGGCAGGCGCTCCAGGCCCAGCAGTGAATAGCACAACGCCTGATCATCGGCGACGCGTCGCAGTGATTCCAACGCGGATCGTTCGCTGGAATACAGGCCATAGAGCATCGGAGCGCTGGCGAGCTCATAGTCGGCCGAGTTGACCACCGAAACCTCGCCACGATAAAGGCGCAGGCTGAACTGCCGAGGGAGTTTGCGCAGCAGCCGGTTGTAGAGCGGCATCTGGCGCTTGACGAGCTGCGCCTCCAGCAGCCGGGCACCCAGGTCGCCCGCCGTTCGTACGCAGCTGATGTTTCGGCTTTGCCGCAGGAGCGAGGCTTCTTCACGCGTGCGCAGGTGATCCATCACACGGGTACGAACATTGATGCTCTTGCCGATATACAGAGGCAAGCCGCCTTCGACGCCGTGAAATGTATACACCCCTGGCAGGCGGGGTAACGCTGCGGCTAGCTCCCGCAGGTGCTCGGGATACTGGTACTCAGATGCGTGGCTTGATCGACGTGCTTGAGCGGCAGATGAAGGCATGAGCTCAAGGTTACCAGCGACATTCAAACTGCCAGCTGTATCGGCGTGTGCGGAGAAATGGCGAGCCTGGGTGGTGACCGTAGACGCGTCGGCGCGAAGCCTTCCGCATTGTTGTCGGTCATGCGCCGAGGCTGTTGAACCAATCGGCGTAGGGTGTGTTGCTGACCATGCGCCGGTTGAGGTCGGGGGAGCGGTCGGTCCACCACACGGGGCCTCGTTCGCCCAGGCCGACCTTGGCTGTGTTTACTGCCTGCCGTGCAGCGGCCAGGGCCTCCTCGTCCGATGAGGCCTTGGCTGCTTTGACGGCCCGGCGTGCATCCATCAGCGCGTGGACCAGCTGGTCTCTGCGTTGCTCATCCAGGTGAGGATTGGTGGCTCGCCATAGTCGCCCTCGGACGATGAGGTAACGGCCGTCCGGGGTCATCAAGGTTTCCATTTGTGGGCGCCTGTAACGTCGATGATGCCAAGAGTGGGTCTAAGGCGTAGTCGGACGCACGTGAATCGAGCCATGCGAAAACTTACGTTATGAATCTCAATGATCAACACGCTTGAGCTCCTTGGCGAACTCGTTGCGTGCCCACTACACCTGCGAGCAATGCACGAAACCTACGCCGTAGGTACCCCGTCTGAGCTCGACCTGCCCAAAGAGACCTGACAGTGGCAGGCGAGAGAATGAAAGCGAAGGTTGAGCAAACTGCGCCTCTGAAAGCGATGGCGCTCCTGCTTTCCGAGAAGAGGGTTAGCCGGCATCTGTTGTCCCCCCGACTAGTTCACTGGGGTGCAGTTAAGTGAGAACGCGATCTCGGCGGTAGTGGACGCATGGGCTCTGGCCACGTCAACGTTAATGGCTTCCGATCACGTTTAAAGATTGGGCCGCAGAGACGACTGACTTCCCCGATGACCTATCCAAGGCAGCGCCTGAACATCGTATCCGCGATAAGACAGAAACTGCCTACAAACGCGGAACGACACTCGAGAAGCGCCGTGCAATGGTTCACGAATTGGCGACCTCCTGCGGCTACTCCATCCAAAGTTGACAGATACATTTTGACTGTGCGCTCGGTCCCCGCCCAAATCTCTAGCTAGGCGAACCTTTACGGCGGAACTCAAGTACGTTATCTGCCGTTCTAACAGGCGCACTAAGAGATCCAGGCTCCAGTCCAGCAAACGTTTCAAGGAAAACACGCGGAAGACGGGTCCTCATGAAAGCGTCCTGGAAAGGAAGAATTCGCTCCTCAGCGAGGAACTGAGCGGCTCTTTCGAGCAGCACAGGACGCTCACGATGCAGCTCATCATCGAGCGGCTCTTTCCTGCGCCAGTTGCGACGACTCAGGTTCTGATAAAACCTCCCAATCTGATCTTTCGAGAGAATTCCTAACTTCTCCAAACGCATGACCATCGCCTGCAGCGAGACTTTCCATCTCCTCTTCAGGGTCAACAAGTAATCCAGATCTACTCGCACCGCCTCCGGCACAAAGCCCTCTTCCGGGAGTAGAAACGCGCCCGCGAAATAATGGGCCTGCAACTCCATAAGATCGTGGCGCTGTTTATCGTCCACATCTTCGGCGGTAAGGTGCCTGTGCAGGACCAAGTGCCCTAGTTCATGGGCCACGTCAAAACGCGTCCGGACGGCCGGAGAGCCGTGCTTTACGAGCACCACCGGGCCATCCTCATACCAAGCGGATACGCCATCCATGTCATCGCTTAAGGCTACCGAGCCAACGATCACCCCGTGATTCTCCAAAAGGAGAATCAGTTTATCAATGGGGCCATGACCCAGATTGAAGTGACGGCGCAGCTCTCTCGCCGCGTTCTCGACATCGTCCCAAGACAGCGCTTCGGGATCTTTATCGTTCAGAGACGGAAGATTAACAGCGGGCATCTGCAGCAGCTCTTTAAATCTGACTACCACCTCATGCGCCCACTCGAGACTGCTATCTGCACGGTCTTTTTGGAACTCAGGAGTTTTCTTGAGCGAGCGATAATTGATAGCAGATAGCGCCATCCCCACACCGTCGGGAAGCGGCTGATAAAAATACTCAACCGGAACCCCTAAAGCGATTGCAACCTGGTCGAGACGATCCGCACCGAGAGCCTTGCCCTTCTCTGCCGCAGAAATCATCTGCCGAGACACTTCCACTCGGTCAGCGAGCTCCGTCGCGGTCAAGTTAGCAGCAAGCCTTGCTTGCCTCAGCCTATCGCCTACAAATACGAAATCAGCGCGCGTCACGAGCCCGCTCCGCTTCTGCGGTCACTTGTTTGACAACAAAGGACATCTTCTCAGCAACAGCTTCCACATCTACGCCGACCGATGCAGCCAATGGGAGCGTCCAAGGAATCAACGGATAGCCTTGCGATCTATCTGGGATCGCCAAGAAGGCTGAGAGAGGTGCGTACTCGCCGCCATGAAGGAGGTGTGCGTAGATCGTGCCGATAGCCGAGTCTAACGGGGCATGAGCGGTCTGGAAAAGATCATCGCATCGCGCAGCCAATTCACCGCGATTCACAGCCTTACGCGCAAAAGTGCGATCCGCATCGCGCCCAGTAAAATGGGTGGTTACGCAAACGCCTTTAGCATGAAATCGAACGTGGTGATGATTCAACGCGGCATTTGAGGCCACCTCCGTGTGGAACGTTCCCCGACGCTTCGCGGCCGCCTCTATACCGTACTGCACGCATGGGTCCACCAAATAGCCGTGAAGGCCCTTTCCAGGCCAAAAGTTCGACAAAACAGGCGAGCTCGCGATGATCGCCACTACGTGCCCGTAGCCGGCGCTCAACCCTTCGGAGAGGGTCGCCAAATGGTCAGAGTCGAGCTTATGTGAGAGAGCGCTGCGAGTGTCCATGGCCTGCCTATGCCAAGTGAGTTGCAACCATTGTGGTGCAAACACGTGTATTTGTAAACCAAAAAAGGAAAACATCTTCGACTTGTAAATCTTGGGGGAGGTTGCTCCAGATCCGCTCGCTAGGCAGCGGCCCCCACCGAACTAAGACGATGATTGGCGAGGAAATCGCCCTGCAGGGGCTCTGTCAAGGATGCAAACCGGACACTATGCAGATCAGCTAGTTGCTGCTTCATGCTGTGACACTTCATATGCCCGGTAGGGTCATAGCGGTCTGCTATCTGCATCACCGTCAGCGAACATGGCTGACGGCCGCGACGACCAGCGATCGGGTAATGCGGATTGAGCGCCAGCAGTCGCGTCTGAGGGAACCACCTCATCCATCGCGCGGAGGAGCTCGCGGACCATTTGCTTGCGCTGACCCAAACGTCCACCATCAACGAACGTTAGCTGTATCGAGCGTACTTAAGCGCGCGTCTGATGGTTCTAAAACTTGCCGGCCAGCGGCCCGCACTACCGCCTGATCTTGCGCAGGATTTTTCAGGCTATTTCTAAGTATAAACCCGCGGCAACCGCCCCCCGACCAATCAGAGTTTGAAGCCGCCTTGCACTGTATCGTCTTGTCGGGCGTTGCTAATTGCGGCTGCACCCACAATGCGGAGGAATGCTTCCTTAGAAGACGTGGCCTCCTTGAGCAGTTGGCGCTTGTGCAGGGAGAGGTAGAGCGCGACCGAGTACGCTTGGCAGTTGATCGAACGCTCCGGGTTGAACTCAATATCGCTGAAGGCCGAATAATCCATAAGCTGCTCGGTCACGCCAGGCTGCTTCTTCAACGCATTGATGTAAAGCCAATCGTAGAACGCGGTTTGCGGCTCTAGACCCCAATCGGTACCAAAAAATCGAAAGCCAGTCAGTCGGCCCGACGAGCGGAGCCGGACGTCCTTCTTCGCCTCGCGCGAGGTAATCCCGAAGATATCGACAAAGGGGCCGCCACGCTCGAACACCTTGCTACCCTGGTATGCGCACTCCACGCTGAACGTGCGGTTGTGCTTGAGTGTGGTGAACGTGAGATTGAACGCGCTGAGGGCTACGCCAAGCTCTTCACGAGACTTGCTAGACACCTCCAGCACCCTGTTGATCCCCGATAGCTTAAGTGAAGCAGCATGGAGCGAATCGACTGACTTTTGCTTCTGTGATGTAGCCATGCCGGGGAACCACTGAAAATCCACGTACTTGGTCCTGACTAGCGCAGGCCCTTCAGTGGAAGGAATAAATAGCGGTCTTTCTGCCATAACTCAGCAGGGCTTAATTGCCCCATATCCTCACATACTTCCGATTCGCAAACATCCCCTTGTTATTTGCATGGATGTAGGTTTTTCGCCCCCCTACATGAGGCAGATAAGCATCGCGGGCTGCCGACGTTTCAAAGATAACTCCTGCAATATAGCTCGGTTCGATGACATCGAAGACTAGTACCTCAGCCTGCACATCAGTTGGGTCGTAGGGCTTGAGCTTCTGCTCCTCACGTGTGCCCAGACCCTCGATTACCTCATACATCCCCTGAAAGGCTTGAGGAGTCATCAGGTTTGCAAGGGGCTGTCCACTGATGCGCCCGTCTGCGGCGTTGTGACGGCAGAACGCGCAGTTTTTTGCCCACAAAATTGAAGGGTTAAGAACGAGTATCGACCAATCTACAGCCGCATCGGCGATGCGATACTTGTAAAGCATCTGGCAGTTCGGGAAGCCGATTGAGACGGAAGTGCTGTTGCGATGACCGTCGAATCGGTATTGATCATTGATGGCTGGTGCAACCCCAACCTCATGAGCACGCCCGATAGGGTACAACCCATGGGCCATGATGGTTGGCAGGTTCACCGCGCGGGTGAAATGCAGCAAATAAGGAGCTTGAATCGCTAGCGCGTGTGCGTGAATCGCCTGCCTTGGCATACTACCCTCCTTCGCTAGTGCGGTCGCTATTGTGATTACACGGTGCTTATAGTGCCCATTTTTCCCAGGTAAAAGAAAGCGCAGGTTAGCGGGGCTTGCCCGTCACCTTTACAAGCCGCTCGGTGTAGCTTGACTACCCCAACCGCTTGTTCCATCTGGCGGAGAGAGTGGGATTCGAACCCACGGAAGGTTTGACCCTTCGCCGGTTTTCAAGACCGGTGCCTTAAACCGCTCGGCCATCTCTCCGATGTGCTGCAGTCCCGGAGGCGGTCCGGGGAGGCGTATTCTCGCATGCGTCGGGGGCGTTTGCCCATGGTCCTGCGCCTGCCAGCACACCGGGCGGTAACGGGTTACGCCGAGCGTGGCTCGGCGCTACCAGCGCGGCCGGCGTGCAGGTCAGCCGGCGTCTACGGCCAACGCGCCCAGCGCTGTCGCTTTGATCTTCTCTTTGGCTCGTTCGCAGGCGCCACCGCAATCCAGGCGCGAAGCTTCCAGCTGCGGCGGCAGGTGCTCGGCCAGGAAGTCGATGAACACGCGCACGGCCGGCAGCAGGCCGCGGCGCGAGGCGAACACGGCATGGCAGATCCCCTGCGGCAGGGACCAATCCGGCAGCACCACTTCCAGCTCGCCCTTGCGTACGGCATCGGCGCAGACGGTTTCCGGCAGCATGGTGATGCCGAAGCCGTCCTTGACCATGCTCTGCAGCAGCGGGAAATCGAAGCCGGCCACGCGCGGCTGCAGGTCTACCCGGCGCACCGCGCCTTCCGGGCCGTGCAGCTCCCAGCGCTGGCGGGCTTCGTCTTCGCTGATGCTCAGGGTGACGTGGTTGGTCAGTTCGTCCGGGTCCTTGGGGCGGCCGGCACGGTCCAGGTACTTCGGGCTGGCCACCAGCAGTTCCTGCACCTGGCCGAAGCTGCGCATCACCAAGCTGCCGTCGTCATCCAGCCGCGAACGCACGCGCAGGGCGACGTCGTAGCCTTCGTTGATGATGTCCACGCGGCGATTGCTGATGTTCAACTGCAGCCGCACCTTGGGGTACTGCTCCAGGAACTTCGGCAGCAGTTTGGGCAGCTGCATCTGCGCCAGCGATACCGGCACGCTGGCACGCACCAGCCCGCGCGGTTCCGCGCTGAGGCGGTCTACCACTTCGCGGGCAGCCTGGGCTTCGGCCAACATGGTCTGCGCGTGTCGGTGTACGCTGGTACCGACGTCGGTGACCGCGAAACGGCGCGTGGAGCGCTGCAGCAGGCGGACGCCAAGATCGGTCTCCAGCTGGCTGATGCGACGGCTCAGGCGGGACTTGGGGATGCCCAGCGCGCGTTCGGCTGCGGCAAAACCGCCGTGGTCCACGACCATGGCGAAGTAATAGAGATCGTTGAGGTCTTGCATGCTGCAGTTCCATATCTAGAACAATACGTGGCATTCAACCATCTTTATCCCAGATTGGCAACAACCTATCGTTTGTCCCGTCGGCAGCACGGCTGCCCACCCCCACAAACATCAGGTGACTGCCATGAAGCTTCTTCACATCGACGCCAGCGCGCTCGGCGACAACTCGGTCTCCCGCCAGCTGTCGGCGGCCGTGGTCGCCCGTTTCAAGGATTCGGTCGATTCCCTCGACGTGTCCTACCGTGATCTGGATGCCAACCCGATCCCCCACCTGCGCGGCAGCTCGCTGGCCGGCGCGGATGCGGCCGAGGTCGCGGATGCTGAAAACGTCATGGCGCAGTTTCTGGCGGCGGATGTCGTGGTCATCGGTGCGCCGATGTACAACTTCAGCATTCCGTCCACGCTGAAGTCCTGGATCGACCGCGTGGCCGTGGCCGGCAAGACCTTCAAGTACACCGAAGCGGGCCCGGTAGGCCTGGCTGGTGGCAAGCGGGTGATCATCGCCAGCAGCCGCGGCGGCATCTATACCGGTTCGCCGGCGGACTTCCAGGAGCCCTTCCTGCGCCAGGTGTTCGCCTTCATGGGCATCACTGAGGTGGAGTTCGTGCGTGCCGAAGGCATCGCGTATTCGCCGAAGCACCGCGAAGAGGCCATTGCGGCCGCGCTGGCGAGCCTGCCGGAAGCGGAATTTGCCGAGGCCTGAGTAAAGCGTTCAAGACGGTTGCTGGCGGCTCGTCGTCGGCCGGTAACCGTGGGCTGGAAGATCCCCTCCCCCATTCCAGCCCGACCGGCGGCCCTGCTTTTGCGGGGCCGTTTTTTTGTCCCGCGCGATGGGTGGGTAGCGCCGAGCCGTGCTCGGCGAGCGAAGCGGCAGGGGCAGAGGCGTGACGACTGACAGTCGTCACCCACCGGGTGCGGTCGTCGCTCACCGGGTGCGGTCGTCGCCCACCGGGGTGCGGTCGTCGCCCACCAAGGCACGAGCTGACGGCCAGCGGCCGTCACTACCAGGCCGGCGGCCGTCACTAGCGGTGTTTCAGCCGATGGTTTCCAGGCCGCCCATGTACGGGCGCAGGACGTCCGGCACGGTAATGCTGCCGTCTTCGTTCTGGTAGTTCTCCATCACCGCGATCATCGCGCGGCCGACCGCTACGCCGGAGCCGTTGAGGGTGTGCAGCAGCTCGGGCTTGCCGGTGGTGGGGTTGCGCCAGCGGGCCTGCATGCGGCGGGCCTGGAAGTCACCGGTGTTGGAACACGAGCTGATCTCGCGGTAGGTGTCCTGCGAGGGCAGCCACACTTCCAGGTCGTAGGTCTTCACTGCGGAGAAGCCCATGTCGCCGGTGCACAGCAGCACCTTGCGGTACGGCAGGCCCAGCTTTTCCAGCACCACTTCGGCGCAGCGGGTCATGCGCTGGTGCTCGGCATCGCTGTCTTCCGGGCGGCAGGCGGTGACCAGTTCCACTTTCTCGAACTGGTGCTGGCGGATCATGCCGCGCACGTCGCGGCCACCGCTGCCGGCTTCGGAACGGAAGCACAGCGAGTGGGCGGTCATGCGCAGCGGCAGGCGCTCGGCATCGACGATTTCATCGCGAACGATGTTGGTCAGCGAGATTTCCGAGGTCGAGATCAGGTAACGCTTCTGCTCACCCAGGTGGGTGATGAACATGTCCTCTTCGAACTTCGGCAGCTGGCCGGTGCCGTACAGGCTGTCGGCGTTGACGATCACCGGCACGTTGGTTTCCTGGTAGTCGTGCTCGCCGCTGTGCAGGTCGAGCATGAACTGGGCCAGGGCGCGGTGCAGGCGCGCGATCGGGCCGCGCAGCACGGTGAAGCGCGAGCCGGACAGCTTGGCCGCGGTCTCACCGTCCAGCCACTTGTTGCGGGCGCCCAGTTCTACGTGGTCGAGCACCTTGAAATCGAACTGGCGCGGGGTGCCCCAGCGCGACTGCTCGACGTTCTCACTTTCGTCAGCGCCGGCCGGCACGTCCTCGGCCGGAAGGTTCGGGATCATCATCGCGACCGCGTCGATCTTCTCGCGCAGTTCGTCCAAGGTGACTTCCGATGCCTTCAGTTCGTCGGCGAAGGCAGCCACTTCGGCCATGATCGCGGCCACGTCTTCGCCCTTGGCCTTGGCCTGGCCGATCGCCTTGGAGCGGCTGTTGCGCAGGCTCTGCAGTTCCTGGGTGCGCACCTGGATGCGCTTGCGGTCTGCTTCCAGCGACTCCAGCGCGGACACGTCCAGCTCGAAGCCGCGACTGGAGCGCAGGCGTTCGGCAAGGTCGGCGGGCTGGTTGCGGAGCAGGGCTGGATCGAGCATGGCGGCTGTCGGTGGTTGTGGTTCAGGAACCAGATTATCGCCTGTTATGCGGATTTCTGCCGGACGGTTCATCGCGGCTGTGCCAGAATCGCCCGGTCCCGTATTGGTTTGCGTCATGCCTGCTACCCGCACCTCGTCCGGCAAGTCCATCACCCTGCATATTCCCCGCAATGCGTTGAAGATCGCCGGCATCGCGTTCGCGGTGGGGCTGTTGCTGTTCGTGGTGGTGTGGTTGAGCACCCGCGACAAGGGCTTCTTCCAGGCCGACCCGGCCGCCAAGGCGCCGCAGGAAGTGGCCGAGATCGAGCCGCTGCCCGAGCCACTGGCCGCCGCGGCCGGTTCCAGCGACATGCCCGACGCGCGCCCTGCCCCGCCGCCGGAAGAAACCCCGACCCTGGTGGAAACCACGCCGGCGCCTGCGCCGATGGTCGAAGGCGTGCCGGCCCCCGGTACCGCGCCGACCACCGCCGGTCCGGTGGCCAATGACCGCCCGATGCCGATCGCCGGCCAGTCGCCGCCGCCGACCTACCCGCCGGCCGCGCTGCGCCGTGGCGAGTCCGGTTCGGTGGTGCTGCGCGTGGAAGTGGATGCCACCGGCCGTCCGTATGGCGTGGCGCTGGTACAGCGCAGTGGTTCGCGCGATCTGGACCGTGCGGCCACCGAAGCCGTTCGCCGCTGGAAGTTCACTCCGGCGATGAGCAATGGCCAGGCTGTGCCGGGCACCATTGAAGTGCCGTTTGATTTCACCCCGGGCCGTTGATCACACACGGTCTGCATCACTGAACGGTCCCTGCACCCGAACCTGAACTCCATGCACCGCGTTGACGCGATGGTTACACCCGCGCCATGCGTTAGCGGCAAGACTTTGGGCGTCGTCGGAAACGACAGTGCAGGAGAACCAACATGAGTGCGACCCATGCTCCGGAAATGCCGGCCTCGCCGCATCATCAGGCCGATGCTGATCTTGTCCACGAACGCCGCCGCCCGTCCCCTTTGCTTTGGATAGCGCTGATCGTGGCGATGTTTGCCGCCGCGCTGTTGTGGCTGCGGACGTCCAACACTGAAGTGGCCCCTGCGCCGATTGGTGAGCGGATGCTGCCGGCTACCGGCACGCCGGTTGCCAATGCGCCGGCCACCACGCCGCGTGCGACCCCCGCCCCGAGCCAGCAGCGCGCGGCCCCGGCGGTGCGTAACCGCGAGGCGCGTCCGCTGACCAGCAATACCAAGCCGTCGTATCCGCCGAGCGCGCTGCGCAATGGCGTGCAGGGCAGCGTGGTGGCCAGCCTGAAGGTGGCCCCGAGCGGCAGCGTGACCGAGGCGAGCATCGTCTCGCGCACCGGTCAGCGCGACCGCGAGCTGGACCGTGCGGTGCTGACTACGGTGCGCAACTGGAAGTTCGAGCCGGCCATGCAGAACGGCCGCGCGATTGCCAGCGTGGTCAACGTGCCGGTGGATTTCCGTACCGAGCGTTGAGTGCGGTTGGGGTGTGAGATGAAGATGCCGGCCTGATTGGGCCGGCATTTTTTTGTGCGTGTGGCGAGGCGACCCTTGGTAGCGCCGAGCCGTGCTCGGCGAGCGCAGCGGTAAGGAAGCAACAGCGTGACGACCAACGGTCGTCACCCACCAGAGCAGGAGCATGACGGCCAGCGGCCGTCACTACCGGGGCTCAGGCGGCCGTCAGGCGGGTAGCGCCGAGCCGTGCTCGGCGAGCGCAGCGGTAGTGAAGCAACAGCGTGACGACCAACGGTCGTCACCCACCAGGGCAAGAGCATGACGGCCAGCGGCCGTCACTACCGGGGCTCAGGCGGCCGTCAGGCGGGTAGCGCCGAGCCGTGCTCGGCGAGCGCAGCGGTAATGAAGCAACAGCGTGACGACCAACGGTCGTCACCCACCAGGGCAAGAGCATGACGGCCAGCGGCCGTCACTACCGGGGCTCAGGCGGCCGTCAGGCTGGTAGCGCCGAGCCGTGCTCGGCGAGCGCAGCGGTAATGGAGCAACAGCGTGATGACCAACGGTCGTCACCCACCAAAGCAGGAGCGTGACGACCAACGGTCGTCACCCACCAGGGCAAGAGCATGACGGCCAGCGGCCGTCACTACCGGGCTCAGGCGGCGGTCAGGCCGAAGCCGGCGCCGCCGGCGAGGCTGTCGAAGCCGGGGAACGAGGTGGCGACGTTGGCCACGTCGTTGATCCGCACTTCGCCCTCGGTCAACTGGCCGGCAATGGCGAAGGCCATGGCGATGCGGTGATCACCGTGGCTTTCGATGGTGCCGCTGCCCAGCACGGCACCGCCGTGGATGGTGGCGCCGTCTTCGGTTTCGTCCACCTGCACGCCCAGCGTGCGCAGGCCGGTGGCCATCGCGGCCAGGCGGTCGGATTCCTTGACCCGCAGTTCGGCCGCGCCGGTTACCACGGTCTGGCCTTCGGCCGCCGCGGCCGCCACGAACAGCGCGGGGAACTCGTCGATCATGTCGGGCACCAGCGCTTCGGGAATCTGCGCGCCCTTCAACGGGGCATAGCGCACCACCAGGTCCGCCACCGGCTCACCGCCTTGCTCGGCCGGGTTTTCTTCGGTGATGTCCGCGCCCATCAGCCGCAGCGCGTGCAGCAGGCCGGTGCGTCGCGGGTTCAGGCCAACCTGCTGCAGCCGCAGTTCGGAACCGGGAATGATGCTGGCCGCCACCAGGAAGAACGCGGCCGAAGAGAAGTCTGCCGGCACCACGATATCGGTGGCGCGCAGGCGCTGGCCGCCGCGCAGGCGGGCCTTGCCGGGCGAGTACGTGATCTCCACGCCGAAGGCGGCGAGCATGCGTTCGGTGTAGTCACGCGTCGGGTGCGGTTCCACCACGGAGGTCTCGCCTTCGGCGTACAGCCCGGCCAGCAGCACCGCGGATTTGACCTGCGCGCTGGCCACCGGCGAGGCGAAATCGATGCCCTTCAGCGCCTGGCCACCGTGCACGTGCAGCGGCGGGGTGCCATCGTCCTGGGTATCGATGCGCGCGCCCATCTGCGCCAGCGGCCCGGTGACCCGGCGCATCGGGCGGCGCGACAGCGACTCATCGCCGACCAGCACGCTGTCGAAGGCCTGCCCGGCCAGCACGCCGGCAATCAGGCGCATGCCGGTACCGGCGTTGCCGCAGTCCAGTTCGCCATCCGGTGCCTGCAGGCCGTCGATGCCCACGCCGTGCACCACGCGCCGTGACGGCGACGGGGTTTCCATGCGCGCGCCCATCTGGCTGAAGATGCGCGCGGTGGCGCGGGTGTCTTCGCCTTCCAGGAAGCCGTCGATGGTGGAGGTGCCGTCGGCCAGCGCGGCAAACATCACCGCGCGATGGGAAACCGATTTGTCGCCGGGAATGACCAGGCTGCCCTGCAGGGGCTGGCCCTTGCGGGCGATCCAGTGTTGCGCGTTGCTCATCGTCTGTTGCTTCCGTCAGCGCCGCGGTGCGGCGAGGGATCTGGGCGCGGGAGCGCGTGGGCACTCCCGCGGAACTTACTCAGGGCACGGCCACCGGATAGGAGCCGAGCACCTTGATCTGGGCCGCATGCCCTTCCAGTTCGGCCAGCGCGGCCTGCATCGGCGCATCGTCGATATGGCCGGACAGGTCGATGAAGAAGCCGTATTCCCACTTGCCGTGGTGCGAGGGCCGCGATTCGATGCGGTTCATGCTGATGCCATGGCGGGCGAACGGGCTGAGCACATCGAACAGCGCGCCGGGCTTGTCATGGATCAGCACCAGCACCGAGGTGCGGTCATGGCCGGAACTGGGGAACAGGCTGCGGCCGATCACCAGGAAGCGGGTGGTGTTGTCGGCATCGTTCTGGATCGGCTTGGTGACCACCTTCTTCAGGTTGTACACGTGGCCGGCGTTCTCACCGCCGATCGCCGCTGCGTCGTCGGCATTGCGGGCGCGCCGCGCGCCTTCGGCATTGCTGGACACGGGGATCTTCTCGGCCTTGGGCAGGTTGGCGCGCAGCCAGGCCGAGGTCTGCATGAACGACTGCGGATGCGCGTAGATGCGCTCGATGTCTTCCAGGTGGCCACTGCGCGACATGATGTACTGCTGCACGCGCAGCTCTGCTTCGCCGCAGATTTTCAGGTTGGAGGTCAGGAACATGTCCAGGGTGATCTGGATGGTGCCCTGCCCCGAGTTTTCCACCGGCACCACGCCGAAATCGGCGTTGCCCGCTTCCACTTCCTGGAACACTTCTTCGATGCTGGCCATCGGCAGGCCCAGCGCCGAACGGCCGAAGTGCTTGAGCACGGCCTGCTGGCTGAAGGTGCCTTCCGGGCCGAGGTAACCGATCTTCAGCGGCTCCTGCTGGGCCAGGCAGGCGGACATGATTTCGCGGTAGACATGCACCAGCAGTTCATCGCTGAGCGGGCCTTCGTTGCGGTCCACCACCATGCGCAGCACCTGGGCTTCGCGTTCGGGGCGGTAGTAATCCACGGCGGCGGCCAGCTTGCCCTTGGCCTTGCCGACCTGGTGGGCGAAGCGCGCGCGCTCGGCGATCAGTGACTGGATGTCGCGGTCGATCTGGTCGATCTTGCCGCGCACATCGGCCAATACCGGCGGTGCACTGGCGGGGGTTTCGGGCTTGGCGGGCTTGCTGGCCCGGGCCTTCGGCGAGGCCTTCTTCGGTGCTGCAGCGGGGGCCTTGGGGCTGGCCGGCTTGGCAGGTTTGCGTGCCATCGGTGTTCCTTGGTACAGGGCGCGCGGTCAGCGCGCGCCGGGGGTAGACACAGTGAAGCGGCTCAACCGTGACGCTGCTGGAAATCGGCCATGAAGGCAACGAGTGCCTCGGCACCCGCGACCGGGATGGCGTTGTACAGCGAGGCCCGGATGCCACCAACCGCCTTGTGGCCCTTCAGCGCGAGCAGGCCTGCGGCCTTGGCATCGGCGACAAAGCGCGCGTCCAGATCGGTGCTAGGCAGGAAGAACGGGATGTTCATCCGCGAGCGCGCCGACACGGCCACTTCGTTGCGGTAGAAGCCGCCGGAGGCGTCGATCGCCGAGTACACCAGCGCGGCCTTGGCGGCGTTGCGGCGGGCAAACTCGACCACCCCGCCTTCGGCCAGCATCCACTTGAACACCAGCCCGGCCAGGTACCAGTTCCAGGTAGGTGGGGTGTTGAGCATGGAGTCGCGGGCGGCGTGGGAGGCGTAAGTGAAGATGTCCGCACGCGGTTGGCCGGTGCGCTCGAGCAGGTCGCGGCGGATGATCACCACGGCGATGCCGACCGGGCCCAGGTTCTTCTGCGCACCGGCGTAGATGACGCCGAAACGGCTGATATCCAGCGGTTCGCTGGCGATGGACGAACTGAAGTCAGCCACCAGCGGGACATCGCCGGTATCGGGAATGTCACGGAACTCCACGCCATGGATGGTTTCATTGGCGGTGATGTGCACGTAGGCGGCATCCGGCGACAGCTGCCAGTCGGCGCGCGCGGGGATGTCACGGAAGGCGTTGGCTTCGCTGCTGGCGGCGATGTGCGCGCTGACATACGGCGAGGCCTGCTTGACCGCGGTCTTTCCCCAGTGGCCGGTGAGCACGTAGTCGGCACGCTGGCCGGGGCTGGCGAAGTTCATCGGGATCAGCGCCTGCTGGGTGGTGGCACCACCGGGCAGGAACAGCACCGCGTAGTCGTCGGGCACGCTGAGCAGCTGGCGCAGGTCGGCTTCTGCGGCGGCCGCGACGGCCATGAATTCCGGGCCGCGATGGCTCATTTCCACGATGGAGGCACCGGCGCCATGCCAGTCCAGCATCTCTTCCTGCGCCTGGCGCAGGACCACTTCCGGCAACGCTGCAGGGCCGGCACTGAAGTTGTACGCGCGGGTCATGTCACACCTGTGGGGCAAGACCCCTAGTATGCCGCAGCGCATCAGGCTTTAGACCGCGCCGTTCAAGGGAAATTTGGTTGCATTGGTATCCATTGGCGGCGATGACGGCCAGCGGCCGTCACTACCGGGCCCGGGGTGCTGGTAGCGCCGAGCCGTGCTCGGCGAGCGCAGCGGTAACCGGGCAACAGCGTGACGACCAACGGTCGTCACCCACCAGGGCAGCGGCAACAGCGTGACGACCAACGGTCGTCACCCACCAGGGCAGCGGCAACAGCGTGACGACCAACGGTCGTCACCTACCAGGGCAAGGGCAGCAGCGTGACGGCCAGCGGCCGTCACTACCGGTTCGCGCGGGCGTCGTTGCCGGGCTCAGCGGGCGCCGAACCACAGCAGCAGGCTCAGCACGCCGGCCAGCAGCAGGGCGCTGACCAGCAGCCACGGCCAGCGGCGCACGCGGCGCGGGGCCTGCGGTTCGGCCGCTTCGTCCACGTCGTTGAAGACGAACTCTTCCGTCGGCAGCGGGCGCTGGCGCGGGTCGTCGGGCAGTTCCAGCACGAAGCGGTGCTGGCCATCGAACACCACCTGGTCGCCGCCCTGCAGCCAGCAGTGGCGCACGGCCACGCCGTTGACCCGGCTGCCTTCGCCGGTGCCCAGGTCGCGCAGCAGGATCCGCTCGCCGTGGCTTTCGATGCGCGCGTGCTGGTCGGCAAACGCCGGCTCGTCGATCTCGATGTCCGCTTCGCTGCTGCGGCCCACCAGCAACGGTCCGTGCAGCGGGTAGCCGCGGCCGTGGTGCGGCCCGCCCACGCCGCGCAGCAGGCGCGGTTCGTCGGACTGTACCGCTGCCTGTGGCGAGGGCGGCAGCATCGGCGTATCCACTTCGCCCTGGATCAGCAGTTCCACGCCTTCCACGTACACCGCATCACCGGCGCGCAGCAGCGCCATGCGCTTTACCGGGCGTCCATTGACATGCACCCCGCGCACGCCGGCGGCCACCTGCAGCCACAGGCCGCGCTGGTCCAGGCTGAGCTGGGCCAGCAGCAGGCTGCCCTGGCTGGCTTCGACCAGGCGGATGCTGCCGTTGGCCTGGCGCACGATCTTCTGCACCCCCGGCACCAGCGGCTGGTCGGGTTGCGAGGGTTGGCTGTAGTGCACGAGCAGTTTAGGCATGCGGCGCAGACTAGCAGTTGGCTGGCATTCGCAGAAGAACCCTCGCTTGGCGTTTGCGCGGCTGATGCGCACAATGCACGCCCTGTCACCGCCCCACCCCGCAAAGGAACCCGCATGTCCAGCATCGATATCGTCCACGCCCACGCCCTGGCCGCACCGGCCGCGCGCCAGGCGATCGAGGAAGTGGCCGCCAAACTGGCTGATCGTTTTGGCCTGCAGTCCACCTGGCGCGGCGACGTGCTGGATTTCACCGGCAGCGGCGTGGACGGTGCCATCGAACTGCAGCCCAGCGCGGTGCGCGTGACCGCCAAGCTCGGCTTCCTGCTGTCGGCGATGAAGGGCATGGTGGAAAGCGAGATCCAGCGCGTGCTGAAGGAAAAACTGGGCTGATCCGACCGCAGGCTGAACTGCCGGCCGACGCTGCCGGCGGCCATCACGCCGCCCCAGCAGTTGCAGCGCTAGTCTGGTCCCTGCATCCGCCCATGCAGGAGACCCCATGAACCAGTATGACGAGCACGACCCCCGCAACGACGGACAGGACAAAGCCTCCTTCCAGGACCAGGCAGAGCGCGTTTCGCGCAAGCTCAGTGATTCGGCGCAGCAGGTCTGGCTGGCCGGCCTGGGTGCGCTGGGCCGCGCGCAGGCCGAAGGCAGCCGCTTCTTCGATGGCCTGGTGAAGGAAGGCGAAGCCTTCGAGAACCGCCGCCGCGAGAAAGCCACCGAAGACGGCCCGGGCTGGCGGGACAACGTGGAAGAACAGCTGGGCCAGGCGCGCGAGAAGGCCTCCGGCACGTGGGACAAGGTGGAAAAAGCCTTCGAGGACCGCGTGCACGGGGTGCTCAAGCGCCTGCACGTGCCCAATGCCGAAGACGTGACCGCGCTCAATGCACGCATCGATTCGCTGACCGCGCGCTTGAACCGCCTGGAAAGCCGCCAGGCCAGCCCGGCCAGTGGTGAACCGACCCCGGGCAGCCACCAGTCGCCCACCGGTAGCTGATCCTGCCGGAACGCTGTGTTGCCTGCCGCTTTGTTGCAACGCAGCAGACGGTGGGCGACACTGCAATCAACCCGTCATTACCCCGTTTGTCCCTCCCCTCACGGATTCGGTAATGGCGGGTTTTTCGTGCCTGCCGTTTGAGACGTGCGCCCCGCTTTGTGGGGATTGCCCTGACGCTATAAGCACTGCGCCCCAGTACACTGTCCGCCCCTTCCTGCGTTGTGCGTTGCTGCCTGCATGTTCTCCTGGATACTGGCCCTGCTGTTGGCCGTCACCTGTTTCGTCCTCGCCACCGGTTTTTTGTGGCTGGTCAAACGGCGTCGCAAGGAAATGCAACTGGGGCTGCAGGCCTTGGCGGGCATGCACTGGCGCGATTTCTCCGAACTGGTCAAGCGCGCCCTGCACGAGCGCCGCGGGCTGACCGAAATGAGCCGCCACGAGGACGATACCCGCGAGCCGCGCAGCGACTTCCTGATGGCCGATGCCAGCGGGCACTTCCTGGTGACCTGCAAGCATGGGCTGGCCTACCGCATCGGCACCGCGGCGATCAACGAACTGGGCGCGGCGGCGCGGCTGGCCGGCGCCCGCGGCGGCATCCTGATCACCGAAGGCCTGGTGGATGGCGATGGCCAGGCCATTGCGGAAAAGCAGGCCGTGGAAGTGCTGGATGGCCGCCGGCTGTGGCCGCTGCTGTCGCCCTACCTGCCCGGTGACATCGAATCGGGGGTCAAGAATGCGGCCCGCCACGAGGCGATCCGGCGTATCGTGATCGCTGCCTTCGCCTCCAGCACGCTGGGCCTGCTGGTGGGCATGGGCTACCAGACCGTGCAGGTGGCCGCGCCGGCTCCGGTGCAGGCCCCGGCCGTCGTCCAGGCCCCGGCTGCTGCACCTGCGGCGACCGCGGCTACCGATACCGCACCTGCAACTGCCGCCGCCGATCCGGCGCCGCCGGCCACGCAGGCCCCGGTGGCCGGCCCGGACCTCAACCCGGATACCGAAACGCTGGATCGCTACCAGCAGGAAATCTCCCGCGCCCTGAGCAAGCTGCCCGGCGTGCACAGCGGCATCTGGCAGACCCGGCAGACGCTGGTGGTGAACCGCAGCGGCGAACTGGACCAGGTGTGGCCGATGATCTGCGACCAGGTGACCCGCTACCCCGCACTGAGCAACGTGCGCATCCAGCTCAATTCCCGCCCCGGCGTGGACGAGCCGGTCCGCTGGCGCCAGTGCACCACCCTGTAACCGGGTAGTGACGGATGGGCTGGGTGACGACCGTTGGTCGTTACGCTATTTGCTTCAGGCCAGAGCGTGACGACCAACGGTCGTCACCCAACGACGCCGAGCCCGCCCAAGCAATCAACGATTATTCCCAGGCGCGAACCGCGCCACCAGATCCCACGCATCCCCCAGGAATATCTGCCGTACCCGCGTGATCGCCTGATCCCCGCGCCAGGTATGCCGCTCGATCACCAGACACGCCGTGCCCGCTTTGACATCCAGCAGCCTGGCGCTGGCCGCATCGGCCCCCCACGCACTGATGCGGTGCTGGGCACGCGTCCACGACACGTTCTGCAGCAGCCAGCTGCCCGGTGCGGTCACCGCGAAATCCACCTCCAGCACCTCCGGCACGCCGGTCGGGCTGATCAGCCGGTGTTCCAGCGCCAGCGGTCGGTCATCGGCCAGGTGCAGGCAGTCCATCGCCAGCAGGCTCGCCTCACCGGCCAGTTCCTGTTCGCCGTCATCGCCGTCGCGGGCGCTGCGCAGCTGGCGGCGCAGCAGCCGGTACGCATATTGATGGCCCATCGCGGTGACCTGCATGGCGATATCCGGGATCGCCAGCGCCACCTGTTCCAGGTGCGGTGACTGCCGCGCCACGAACGAACCGGCGCGCCGCCGGCGTTCGATCATCCCGCTTTCGGCTAGTGCGGTCAGCACCTTGTTCACCGTCATCCGCGAGCAGCCGTACTGCTCCATCAGCTCATGTTCGTACGGGATGCGGAATCCCGGCGCCCATTCGCCACTGAGGATGCGGCCTTCCAGTTCGCTGCGGATGCGCTGGTTGAGCGTGGCGGACTTGCTGGCCTTCACTGTGGTCTCGATTCGGAAAGAGGATCAGCCCAGCACGCCGCGCAGGGCCTGGGCAAAACGGGCGGTGATGGCGTCGCGCTGCAGGTGGCGGCCGTCGGCCACGCACTGGCGACCGCGCCGCCATGCCGAGCGCAGCGCGCCATTACGTGCGGCGAACACCCAGCTGTCAAGCAAGGCATCGCCGTCGCGGGCGAGCATCGCCGGGTGCCCGGCATCCAGTTCCAGCAGGTCGGCACTGGCGCCGGGCTGCAATCCGGCCAGCACGCCCAGCGCCTGCGCACCGCCGTGCTGCGCGCCATCGAACAGGAACCGGCCGCTGCTGCGCTGCGCATCCGGGGCAATGACGTTGCGCCCGCGCAGGCTGAGGCGCTGGCCGTATTCCAGCAGGCGCAGCTCTTCGGCCGCATCGATCAGCACGTTGGAATCCGAACCGATGCCGAAGCGTCCGCCTTCGCGCGCGAAGGCCTGCATCGGGAACAGGCCATCGCCGAGGTTGGCTTCGGTGATCGGGCACAGGCCGGCCACGGCGTGGCTGGCAACGATGCGCGCGCGTTCGTCGTCATCGATATGGGTGGCATGCACCAGGCACCAGCGCGCGTCCACCGCCGCGTTTTCATACAGCCAGCGCACCGGGCGCAGGCCGCTCCAACCCACGCAGGCATCCACCTCGCGCAGCTGTTCGGCAATGTGGATGTGCACCGGCCCGTCGTTCAGCGGCAACAGGGCAGACAGCTCCTCACCGGTCACCGCGCGCAGGCTGTGCGGGGCGATGCCGAGCACTGCATCGGGCAGCACGCGCAGGGCCGTGCGCGCGCCATCCAGCAGCTGCGCGAACCCGTCCACGTCGTGGATCAACCGGCGCTGGGCCGGATTGGGCGCGGCACCGCCGAAGTCGGCATGCGCGTAGAACACCGGCAGCAGGGTCAGGCCAATGCCGGTCTGCGCGGCGGCGGCGGCGATGCGCGCGGACATCTCGGCGCGGTCGGCATACGGCCGGCCATCGGCATCGTGGTGCAGGTAGTGGAACTCACCGACGCGGGTGAAGCCGGACTCCAGCATTTCCATGTAGGCCTGGGCGGCGATCGCCTCCACCGCTTCCGGCACCAGCCGGGCCAGGAAGCGGTACATCAGTTCGCGCCAGCTCCAGAAACTGTCGCCATCGCCACCACCGATTTCGGTCAGCCCGGCCATGCCGCGCTGGAAGGCGTGGCTGTGCAGGTTGGGCACGCCCGGCACCAGGATCTGCACGCCCTGGTCGCCCGCCTGCGTCGGCACGCCGACGTGGATCTCCCCGATGCAGCCATCGTCCACGGTCAGCCGGACATCGCGCGCCCAGCCCTGTGGCAGCAGTGCGCGGGCGGCGTGGAAGGCAGGGGGAGACAACGAATCCGTCATGGCTGGACAACCGGAAAGGGACGCCTATATTGTATAGACATATCAGCTCAGCCGTGTAGCCCAGCCCATGCACTGCGACACCCTCTGGACCAACGTACACCTGATGACCCTGCAGGGCGACGGCCTGGGCGTGATCGCCGATGCCGAACTGGCCAGCCTTGACGGTCGCATCGTGCATGTCGGCGCGGCCGGCAGTGGCGCGCAGCTGCAGCCGGCCACGCGCATCGACGGCGAAGGCCGCTGGATCTCGCCCGGGTTGATCGACTGCCACACCCACCTGGTCTACGCCGGCAACCGGGCCAACGAATTCGAGCAGCGCCTGCAGGGCGTCAGCTATGCCGACATCGCCCGCGCCGGCGGTGGCATCGTGTCCACCGTGCGTGCCACCCGCGCGGCCAGCCACGCAGAGCTGGTACGCCAGAGCCGCCCTCGCCTGCTGGCGATGCGCGCCGAAGGCATCACCACGCTGGAAATCAAATCCGGTTACGGGCTGGCCCTGGACGATGAGCGCAAGCAGCTGCAGGTCGCGCGCCAGCTTGGCGTGGACTGCAACGTGCACGTGGTGCCGACCTTCCTCGGCGCGCATGCGGTGCCGCCGGGACGGCAGGCGCAGGAGTACATCGATGAAGTCTGCAAGCTGATGATCCCTGCCATCGCCGCCGAAGGGCTGGCCGAGGCGGTGGACATCTTCTGCGAGGACATCGCGTTTTCCACCGCGCAGGCAGCGCAGGTCTTCGAGGCGGCACGCGCGCACGGGCTGGCGGTGAAGATCCATGCCGAGCAGCTCAGCAACCAGCACGGGGCCGAACTGGCCGCGCGCCACGGGGCGCTTTCGGCCGACCACATCGAGCACCTGGACGCGGCCGGCATCGCGGCGATGGCGGCCGCGGGCACGGTCGCCGTGCTGCTGCCCGGCGCGTTCTACTTCACCCGTGACACCACCCTGCCGCCGATCGAGGCGCTGCGTGCGGCCGGCGTGCCGCTGGCGCTGGCGACCGACAGCAACCCCGGTACCTCCCCGCTGACCAGCCCGCTGCTGGCGATGAACATGGGCGCCACGCTGTTCCGGCTGACCGTGGACGAATGCATCGCCGGCTTCACCCGCAACGCCGCGCGCGCGCTCGGCCGCGCCGACCGCATCGGCCAGCTGGCCGTGGGCATGGACGCAGACCTGGCGATCTGGGACATCGACGCCCCCGCCGACCTGGTCTACCGCATCGGCTTCAACCCGCTGCACGCGCGCGTGGTGCGCGGGCAGCCTGATCCCTTCTGATGGAGCACGCTTCAATGCAGCATGGAACACCCGACACCCTGGTGCTTCGCCCCGCCCACGTGCCGCTGGCGCAGTGGCGGCAGGTCTACCGTGGCGCGCGCATCGCGCTGGACGCGGCGGCCCTGCCGGCCGTGCGCGCCAGTGCCGCCACCGTCGAAGCGATCGTCGCCAAGGGCGCGCCGGTGTATGGCATCAACACCGGCTTCGGCAAGCTGGCCAGCGTGCGCATCGAACCGGAAGACCTGGCCACCCTGCAGCGGAACATCGTGCTGTCACATGCCGCCGGCGTCGGCGAACCGATGCCGCTGCCGGTGGTGCGGCTGATGATGGCGCTGAAGCTGGTCAGCCTGGCGCAGGGCGCCTCCGGCGTGCGCGTTGAGACACTGCAGCTGCTGGAAGCGCTGCTGCAGCAGGATGTGGTGCCGGTGATTCCGGCGCAGGGTTCGGTCGGTGCCTCCGGTGACCTGGCGCCGCTGTCCCACCTGGCCAGCATGATGATCGGCGTCGGCGAAGCGTTCGTTGGCGGACAGCGTCTCAGCGCTGCCGACGCGCTGGCGCGTGCCGGCCTGCAGCCGCTGCAGCTGGGAGCGAAGGAAGGCCTGGCGCTGCTCAACGGCACCCAGTTTTCCACCGCCTACGCGCTGGCCGGCCTGTTCGAGATCGAGATCGTGTTCCAGGCCGCCCTCGTCACCGGTGCGCTGTCGGTGGAAGCGGCCAAGGGTTCGGATACCCCGTTCGACCCGCGCATCCACAGCATCCGCGGCCAGCGCGGGCAGATCCTCACCGCCGCTGCGCTGCGCACGTTGATGCAGGGTTCGGCGATCCGCGAATCGCACCGCGACAACGACGTACGCGTGCAGGACCCGTACTGCCTGCGCTGCCAGCCGCAGGTGATGGGCGCGGCGCTGGACATCATCCGCCAGGCCGCCACCACGCTGGAAATCGAAGCCAACGGGGTGTCCGACAATCCGCTGGTGTTCACTGATACCGGTGAAGCGCTGAGCGGCGGCAACTTCCACGCCGAGCCGGTGGCCTTTGCCGCGGACATGCTGGCGATGGCGATCTGCGAGATCGGCTCGATCAGCGAACGCCGCACGGCGATGCTGGTGGACCCGGCGCTGTCCGGCCTGCCGGCGTTCCTGACCCCGCGTCCGGGCTTGAACTCCGGCTTCATGATCCCGCAGGTCACCGCCGCCGCGCTGGTATCGGAGAACAAGCAGCGCGCCTATCCGGCCAGCGTGGATTCCATTCCCACGTCGGCCAACCAGGAAGACCATGTGTCGATGGCCGCGCATGGCGCGCGGCGCCTGCTGCAGATGGCCGAGAACGCCGCCAACGTGGTCGGCATCGAGCTGCTGGCCGCCGCGCAGGGGTGTGATTTCCACGCGCCGCTGCAGTCCAGTGGCCCGCTGGAAGCGGTCCGCGTGCTGTTGCGCGCACAGGTGCCGACGCTGGAAGAAGACCGTTACTTCCATCCGGACATGCTGGCTGCCACCGACCTGGTGCGCAGTGGCGCGCTGGCGTCCGGGCTGGCCGATGTGCTGCCCAACGTGGAGCCGGTGGCATGAGCACGCAGCCGCCGTGGCTGGAGGTGCACGAAGGCGATGCGCCGCTGCTGATCAGCTTCCCGCACACCGGCACCGCGCTGCCGGACGACCTCGCCGGGCGCTTCGTCTCGCCGTGGCTGGCCCGGCGCGATGCCGACTGGTGGGTGCATGAGCTGTACGCCTTCGCGCGCGGACTCGGCGCGACCACGGTGCGTTCATCGATCTCGCGTTCGGTGATCGACCTCAACCGCGATCCCAGCGGGGTGTCGCTGTATCCGGGCCAGAACACCACCGGCCTGTGCCCGCTGACCACCTTCGACAACCAGCCGCTGTACAAGCCGGCGCAGGAACCGGACGAGGCCGAGATCCTGCGTCGCCGCGAGGCGTACTTCGCGCCTTACCACGCGGCGCTGGCGTCACAGATCGCCCGCCTGCGCGCGCGCCACGGCACCGTCGTGGTGTATGACGCGCATTCGATCCGCTCGCGCATCCCGCACCTGTTCGACGGCGAGCTGCCGCAGTTCAACCTGGGCACCGCCGGCCCGACCGGCGAAGTGGACACATCCTGCGACAACGCGCTGTCCGACGTGGTGGAAAACCTGTGCCGGCTGAGCGGCCTGCCGCACGTGCGCAACGGCCGCTTCAAGGGCGGCTGGATCACCCGCCATTACAGCGACATCCCCGGCGGCGTGCACAGCCTGCAGATGGAACTGGCCTGCCGCGGCTACATGGCCGAACCGGCCGCCGAGGCGCTGGATGCCCACAGTTGGCCCACCCCGTTGGATGACGACCACGCCACACCGCTGCGCCACACGCTGGCGCAGGTGCTCACCGCCTGCCTTGAATTCGCATCCAACCGGAGCGCCGCATGACCCGTAACGACCCGTCCCGCACCATCATCGCGCCGACCGGCACCACGCTGACCGCCAAGAGCTGGCTGACCGAAGCGCCGCTACGGATGCTGATGAACAACCTGCACCCGGACGTGGCCGAACGGCCGCAGGAACTGGTGGTGTACGGCGGCATCGGCCGCGCCGCGCGGGACTGGGAAAGCTTCGATGGCATCGTCGATGCGCTGACCCGGCTGGAGGACGACCAGACCCTGCTGGTGCAATCCGGCAAGCCGGTGGGGGTGTTCCGCACCCATGCCGATGCGCCGCGCGTGCTGATCGCCAATTCCAACCTGGTGCCGCGCTGGGCCAACTGGGACCACTTCAACGAACTGGATAAGAAGGGCCTGGCGATGTACGGCCAGATGACCGCCGGCAGCTGGATCTACATCGGCGCGCAGGGCATCGTGCAGGGCACTTTTGAAACCTTCGTGGAGATGGGCCGCCAGCACTATGACGGCAGCCTGGCCGGCAAGTGGCTGTTCACCGGCGGCCTGGGCGGCATGGGCGGCGCGCAGCCGCTGGCGGCGGTGATGGCCGGCGCCTCGTGCCTTGCGGTGGAATGCCGCAGGAGCAGCATCGAAATGCGCCTGCGCACCGGTTACCTGGACACCTGGACCGATGACCTGGATGAAGCACTGCGCCTGATCGAAGAATCCTGCACGGCGAAGAAGCCGCTGTCGGTCGGCCTGCTCGGCAATGTCGCCGACGTGCTGGACGAACTGCTGGTGCGCGGGATCAAGCCGGACCTGCTGACCGACCAGACTTCCGCGCATGACCCGGTCAACGGCTACCTGCCGCAGGGCTGGACGGTAGAGGAATGGGACGACAAGCGCGTGTCCGCGCCGAAGGTGGTGGAGAAAGCCGCGCGCGAATCGATGGCCAACCACATCCGCGCGATGCTCGCCTTCCACGCGCTGGGCGTGCCGACCGTGGACTACGGCAACAACCTGCGCCAGATGGCGCTGGAGGAAGGCGTCGAGGATGCGTTTGATTTCCCCGGTTTCGTGCCGGCCTACATCCGGCCGCTGTTCTGCCGCGGCATCGGCCCGTTCCGCTGGGCCGCGCTGAGCGGCGATCCGGAAGACATCGCCAAGACCGATGCCAAGGTCAAGGAACTGATACCGGACAACCCGCACCTGCACCGCTGGCTGGACATGGCGGCCGAGAAGATCAAGTTCCAGGGCCTGCCTGCGCGTATCTGCTGGGTCGGGCTGGGTGACCGCGATCGGCTTGGGCTGGCGTTCAACGAGATGGTGGCCAGCGGTGAACTGAAGGCTCCGGTGGTGATCGGCCGCGACCATCTGGACAGCGGCAGCGTGGCATCGCCGAACCGCGAAACCGAAGCGATGGCCGACGGCTCCGATGCGGTATCCGATTGGCCGCTGCTCAATGCCTTGTTGAACACCGCCAGCGGCGCGACGTGGGTGTCGCTGCATCACGGCGGCGGCGTGGGCATGGGCTTTTCGCAGCACGCCGGCATGGTGATCGTCTGCGACGGCACCGAAGCGGCCGCCAAGCGTATCGCCCGCGTGCTGTGGAACGACCCCGCCACCGGCGTAATGCGGCATGCCGATGCGGGTTATGAGATCGCCATCGACTGCGCAAAGGAAAAGGGCCTGGACCTGCCCGGCATCCTGCGCTGACCCGGTAGTGACTGCCGCTGGCCGTCACGCTCCTGCGTCGGTGGGTGACGACCGTTGGTCGTCACGCTCCTGCTTCGGTAGTGACGGCCGCTGGCCGTCATGCTCCTGCTTCGGTGGGTGACGACCGTTGGTCGTCACGCTTCCGCCCCTGCCGCTGCGCTCGCCGAGCACGGCTCGGCGCTACCAACGCCGCCCCATGCATCCACGTCTCGACAACCTACGAACACCCTGTTAACTTTCGCCGCCTCTACGTGGTTTACAGGATTCGTCCCCCAGCCGCGACCCACTCCGCTGCTGGCTCTACTGCTCATGACTTCTGCTCTCCCGCGCACCTGCGTGCTCACCGTTGCCGTGCTGACCGCCCTCGCCGCCCTGCCCGCCCATGCGGAAACGGCTGCCCAGCCCACCACCCTGGACCGCGTCGAAGTCACCGCCGCCGAGACCACCGATGCCGCGCGCAAGGCGCTGGCCCGCGTACCCGGCGCGGGCAACGTGATCGATCTGGCCAAGGTCGCGCAGGGCCGCGTCGGCGGCACCGCCGATGTGCTGGCCTACCAGCCGGGCATCAGTGCGCAGTCCCCCGGCAACGAAGGCACCAAGGTGTCCATCCGCGGTTCGGGCATCAACCGCGGCCCGGGTGCGCATGCCTCCGGTATCGCGGTGTCGCTGGATGGACTGCCGCTGACCGCCGCCGGCGGCACCCCGTACGAGCTGCTGGAACCGTTGTGGCTGTCGCGCGTGGACGTGCTGCGCGGCGCCAACGGCTTCGAGCGCGGCGCGCTGGCGCTGGGGGGTGCGATCAACTACGTCAGCCGCAGCGGCCGCGATGCACCGGGCCTGGAACTGCACTACGAAGCCGGCAGCCGCGGCTACCAGAAGCGCAGCCTGGGCTATGGCGGCGTGCAGGACGCGGTGGATTACTACTTCGCCTACACCGACACCGAATTCGACGGCTACCAGAAACATGCGAGCGGCGATGGCAAGGGCGCAATGGCCAACATCGGCTGGCAGATCAATCCGGACCTGCAGACGCGCTTCTTCCTGCGTTACCGCGAAACCAACCACGAAACACCCGGGCGGCTGACCCGCGCGCAGATCCGCAACGACCCGCGCGCGGCCAACCCGGCCAACCTGGCCATCGACGCGAAGCGGCCGCAGCCGGGCAGCACCTGGATCGGCAACATGACCACGCTGCAGTTGGACGAAGATTCCTCGCTGCAGGCCGGGCTGGTGTACCACAAGTACCCGATGGACTTGAACGAAAGCCTGTACCGCCAGCAGCTGGACTACGCCAACCTCAATGCCACGCTGGACTACCTCCGCCGGCACACCCTGTTCGGCCATGACAGCGTGACCACGCTCGGCCTGCGCGTCACCCACGACCTGGATGCCGACGTACGCGAGACGCTGCGCTTCGCCAGCAACGGCTATCCGGCCGGTACCCACACGCGTGACTTTTCCCACCACGGCACCGACAGCACGCTGCACGTGAGCAACGAACTGCAGCTGAGCGATGCACTGCGCGTGCAGACCGGGCTGGCGCTGGTGCAGACGCGGCGCACGGTGGAAGTCACCTGGCCGCGCACCGACGCGCGCTTGAACGAGCGCGACTGGGACTACGCGCCGCGGCTCGGCTTCACCTGGCAGGCCTCGCCGGCCGCGCAGTGGTTCGGCAACCTCAGCCGCTCGGTGGAGCCGGCCCATCCCTGGTCGATGATCTGGGGCTCCAACCAGTATTTCGCCGCCGGCAACGGTGCATCCAGCGGCCGCCAGCGCGCGCCGGTGGAGCTGGACAACCAGACCGCCACCACGCTTGAACTTGGCGCACGCGGCGAGGGACGCATCGGCCGCTGGGAGCTCACCGGCTACTACGCGCACGTCAACCATGAGCTGCTGAGCGTGGAAGTGGTGCCGGTGCCGAACCTGTTCATCGCCGAAAACAACGCCAGCCCCACCGTGCACCGGGGCATCGAAGCCGGACTGGACAGCACGCTGTGGCAGGGAGGAACCGGGCGTCTCTCGCTGCGCCAGGCGTACACCTTCAGTGACTTCCGCTACCGCCATGACGACCGCTTCGGTGACAACCGCCTGCCGGGCCTGCCGGTGCACTTCTACCAGGCCGAACTGCGCTACGACCATGCATCGGGCGCGTATGCCGCGTTGAACACCGAATACGCTTCCAGGGTGTTCGTCGACTACGCCAACAGCGTGCGTGCCGACAGCCATCTGATCTTCGGCAGCCGCGTGGGCTTCGACGCGCCCAGTGGGCGCTGGCAGGGCTGGCTGGAGCTGCGCAACCTGGGCGACCGCCATTACGCCGCCACGGTGACGCCGGGCTATGACGATGGCGGGCGCGATGTGGCGCGCTCCACGCCGGGCGAAGGCTTCGGCGTGTATGCCGGTGTGCGCCTGCGTTTCGAGTAAGACCCGGCAGCAGCGCGACCCGCCTTCACAGGGTGTTGGCGGGAAGGTTGGCAAAAAAGGCGATCCCTGAACGTCCGCGCCTGCCATGTCCCTTGCCCTGACCGACGCGCTCGCCATCGACGCCATCCTCGACGACACCCGCGTGGGGGTGTGGCAGTTCGATACCGTCACCCGCCAGCTGCGTGCCTCGGATACGGCCAGCGCACAACTGGCCGGCATCGGCGCGCAGGCACTGCGCAGTGCGTGGCGGCGCATCCTGCGGCAGGAACAGGACCAGCCGGTCTTTGAAATCGAGCTTCCGTGGACCGATGGCATCAGCCGCCGCTGGCTGATGCTGCGCGGCCGCCATGATCGCGCGCTCGGGCAGGTGCACGGCATGTGCGTGGACATGACCCGCCGGGTGCGTGCCGAACAACTGGTCCGCGAGCAGGCGATCCTGTTGGATACCCTGGCCCGTGGTACGCCGCCGCGCGAATGCCTGCGGGTACTCACCGAGGCCATCGAGCGCCTGAAGCCCGGCTTGCGCAGTGCCTTCTTCGTCACCCCCGGCGACCGGCAGCGGCCTGGTTATGGCAGCAGCTGCAACGTGCACCCAGCGATCACCGCACTGCTGGAACATGCCGACGCGGCGCCGCAGGCAGCGCATCTGGAACTGCCCGGCGGGGGCGACGCTGCCACCGACACGGCGTGGCACGCGAACTGGCGGGCCGCATGCATCGATCACGGCAGCCCCGCCTGCAGGCCCATCGCGGTGGCTCGGCAGGACCAGCCCGAACGTGCGTGGCTGCTGCTGTTCCTGTCCACGCCGCGCGCGCTCAGCGGCTGGGAACAGGAAGTGGCCAGCTTCGCTACCCGCATCGCCGCGCTGGTGCTGGACCGCGAAGACCAGCAGGTCGCCCTGCAGCAGGCCGCCGATGCGGTGGGCCGTGCGCTGCATGACACCGAGCGCGAGCGGCGCAGACTGCAGGCGTTCCTGAACAGCTCGCCCGACCTGGCCTACGTGTTCAACCTGGAGCATCGTTTCACCTACGCCAACCGTGCGTTGCTGCGCATGTGGGGCAAGACCGAAGAAGAGGCGCTGGGCCGCACCTGCCTGGAGCTGGGCTATCCGGACTGGCACGCGGCGATGCACAGCCGCGAGATCGAGCAGGTGATCGCCACGCGTCGGCCGATCCGCGGCGATGTTCCGTTCGAAGGTCCGCTGGGGCGGCGCATGTACGACTACATCTTCGTGCCGCAGCTGGGGTTGGATGGCGAGGTGGAGGCGATCATCGGCACCACGCGCGATGTCACCGAGCGCAGCGAACACGAAGACGAGCGCGCCCGCAACGAATCGCTGCTGCGCATGCTGGTGGACGAGCTGCAGCACCGCACCCGCAACATCATGTCGGTGGTGCGTGCGATGGCCAGCCGTACGCTGGCCACCAGCCGTGACATGGCCGATTTTTCCATCCGTTTCGATGCGCGTCTGGATGCGCTGGCACGCGCGCAGAGCCTGCTGTCGCGGCTGGGTGAACTGGATCGCGTGCAGTTCGACGTGCTGCTGCGCGCCGAGCTGTCCGCCCACGTGGATCCTGCCGCGCACGATGATCAGATCGTGCTGGAAGGACCGGCCGAGGTGCCGTTGCGTTCGGGCACGGTGCAGCCGCTGGCAATGGCCCTGCATGAGCTGGCCACCAATGCGGTCAAGTACGGGGCCCTGCGCCAGCAGGGCGGCCGCCTGCACGTGCGCTGGAACCTGGTCGGTGCAGGGGCATCCGAAGCGGCCAGCCCGCGCCTGCGCGTGGACTGGCAGGAGCATGGCGTGCGCGACCTGCCTGCCGACCCAGCGAGCATCCGCGGTGGCGGCGCCGGCCGCGAGCTGATCGAACGCGCCCTGCCGTACCAGATCGGTGCGAAGGTGGACTACGGTTTCGCCGAAGACGGACTGCGTTGTTCGATCCTGCTGGCGGTATCGGAGCAGGCGGTCGCGCTGGCCGACTGAGGCCTGCGCGCCTGGCCGCGACGCAGGCGGTCAGCCACCCGCAGCGCACCTGCCTGGCAAGCGGCGCCAGCGGGCGCCGTCGCTACAGGCCGTCCGCAGGGCGCTCAGGCTCAGCGCGGGGCGGTGCCGCCGATGACCGCTCGGCCCGCCGCCAACCGAGTACGTGCCATGCGCACAGGTAAGCTGCGAACAGTACCCCGGGGGCGACGAACAGGGCGAAAATCCAGCCGCGCGGCAGCATCCAGCAGGTGGCCATCAGCGTGCCGACCAGCGGCCATCTCCAGTGCAGCGGACGATTCTCCAGCCAGCGAAGGGTCAACACACCCAGCATCGGCCAAGCTGCCAAGCTGGCCAGGACGGCACACAGCAACCAAAGGCTTTGCCAGGACGGCGGCCACGCCAGCTCGGCCAGTTGCATGCCGAACAGCGTCGTCCCCATCGTGCTGTGCACGAACATGCCCGGCACGCAACTCAGCCAGATCAACAGCGAAACCACGCCGCGTCCGCTCATGGCATGGTGCCGCACGCGATGGGCGCGATCGGGCCAGTGTCGGCGGGTCCTTCCTGGCAAAGGGTGATGGTCATGGCGCACACCGTAGCGGTCATGCCACGGCGCCTCAAGCCGGTCAGCGCAGGAAGCCGGCGACGGCGAAGCCCAGCCCCACCAGACCGGCGGCCAGCAGCGGATAGGTCGCCCAGACCGGCGTCCCCTGGCCATGGCTGAAAGCGACGAATGCCGCCCGCACACTGCGCCCGCTGAGCCACGGCACCACCATCAGCGCCAGCAACGGCAGCAGCGAGGCCAAGCCGAAGGCCAGCAACAACGGACGCGGATCATTGGGCGCAAAGCCGCCCAGCGGATACAGCGCCACCCCCGACAACAATCCGGCGAAGAACAGCGTATTGGCGATGCGTATTTCCGTGCGATGTCGACGCGACAACGCGCCGCGCGACCAGCCCTTGTAGTGGCGGGGCAACCGCCGCGTCCACCAGGCCACCAGCATGCTGGCCAGGGTGCCGCCCAGGACCCCACTTTCCACCGCGCCCCACGCCTGTATCCCCAGCATCCCCGTCCCTTTGATGGATTGGATCAGCGGCCCAGTGCCGCCGCCACCGCGGCTTCGGCCAAGGGGGCCATCTTTGCATAGCCCGCCGGCGTGGGATGCACGCCATCATCGGCCAGCGCCTTGTCCAGTCCGCCGTCCGCATTGCCCAGCGCTGCGTGGTAATCCAGGTACACCAGCCGCTGCTGGTCCGCGTAGCGCTTCAATGCGTTATTCAACGCGCGCACGCTGGCGGCCGGCTGCAGGCCGGGACGCCACGGGTAGGCACTGACCGGCAGCACCGAAGACAGGACCACCTTGATGCCGTGCGCCTGCGCCAGTTCAACCATCGAATGCAGGTTGTCTTCGATCATTGCCTGGCTGGCCGGGCCGGTGTTGCCGGCGATGTCGTTGGTGCCGGCCAGGATCACCACCAGCGCAGGACGCAGCGCGATGACGTCCTGGCGGAAGCGCAGCAGCATCTGCGCGGTGGTCTGGCCAGAGATACCGCGGTTGAGGTAGCCCTTGCCCGCGAAGAAGGTCTCACTGCCGGTACGGCCCCAGCCTTCGGTGATGGAATCGCCGTAGAACACCACCCGCGCTTCACCCTCGCGTGGCGGCGGCAACGCGGCGTTCTGCTCGCGGTAGTACGCCAGCTGCGGCCAGTCGGACAGGCGCTGCTGCAGCGCGCGCACCTGCTGCGGTTGCAGCGATTCCGGCGCGGCGGTGAACAGCGGATCGGTCGCCGCAGGTTGCGCATGGACCGTACCCAACTGCGTTGCTGCGGCCAGGAGGATGGAGACGCGACGGAACAGCTTGCTCATCAGGCATCACGGAAAACGGCGGTGCAGCGAAGGTAGCACCCATCCCATTACTAATTACATAGTTGACACGCCGCGGCGCGGCGGAGCACGATGCACCCATCAACTAATTCGATAGTAGAAGCGCCCATGGCCCGTCCTGTTTCGTCCACGCT
Organism: Stenotrophomonas chelatiphaga; assembly: GCF_001431535.1. Lineage (GTDB taxonomy): Bacteria > Pseudomonadota > Gammaproteobacteria > Xanthomonadales > Xanthomonadaceae > Stenotrophomonas > Stenotrophomonas chelatiphaga. The sequence continues at coordinate 92,712 of NZ_LDJK01000002.1, read as the reverse complement.
GACCGATTCCGAACGCCGCATCCTGGAGGTGTTGTGGAAGAAGAAGGAGGCCTCGGTGCGCGAGGTCGCCGATGAGCTGTCGCGCAGCAAGCCAGTGGCGTATACGACGGTACTGACAATGTTCAAGGTGCTGGACAAGAAGGGCCTGGTGCATCACCGCACCGAAGGACGCGCTTTCATCTACAGCGCAGCCATCAGCCGCGGTGAAGCCCGCCGCCAGGCACTGGAAAATCTCCTGCGCAGCTTCTTCAATGATTCGCCCAGCGTGCTGGCGCAGCACCTGATCGAAGAGCACGACATGGATGCCGATGAACTGGCCGCGCTGCAGAAGCGCGTCGACGATGCCCCCACTGCAAGGAAAGCGAAATGAGCCTGGAATGGGTCCCAACCCTGCTGATGATCGGTGCGCAGCACCTGTGGCAGAGCGCCCTGCTGATGGGCGTGGTGGCGCTGCTGCTGCGCCGCAGCCGGCTGAGTGCGGAAACCCGCTCGTGGGTGTTGCTGGCCGCGTTCGTGCTGGCCGCCGCATCGCCGTTGCTGGTACTGCTGCCGGGTGCGCCGGCGGCGAGTGAAACGCAGGGGATTGCGGTCGCCACCCTACCTGCGTCGGCCACGACGGCGGCGGTGTCGCCCGTGGCAACCGATGCCGCAGCGCCTGCCTCCCGGCTGCCTGCGATCAGCGCGATGCTGCTGCCGCTGCTGGCACTGGCCTGGTTGACCGGCACCCTCGTCCACCTGCTGCGCCTGGCGCGGGCATGGCAGCAGGCGCGCCGCCTGCATCGCACCGCCACGCTGTCGCCGGCGCTGGAATCGGCGCTGCGCTGGAGCTTGCCCCCCGGTGCGCGCATTGCCCTGTCGACCACTGCGCCCGGCCCGATGGTGGTGGGTCTATGGACCCCGCGCATCCTGATCCCGCCGCACCTGGTGGACGCACTGTCCGCATCCGCACTGCGCGACATGCTGTTGCATGAAGCCGCGCATATCCACCGCCGCGACCTGTGGGTGGCAGCCGCGCAGCACGCGGTGCTGGCGCTGTACTGGTGGAATCCGCTGACGAAGCGGCTGGGAATCGAGCTGGAACGGGCACGCGAGATGGCCTGTGATGCACGCGCGGCGCGTCAGTCCGGCGGCGGCCAGCAGTACGCTTCGTCGCTGTTGAAGGCGGTGGCCGGCCTGATGCCACGTTCGGCGGCACAGGGGCCGCTGGCGGTAGGCATGTCCGGCCAGCGCGGCGGCCTGGCCGAGCGCGTTGACGGCCTGCTGGCCATTGATACGCAGCGCGTTGCCCCGGCCCGGCGCATGGCCTGGACCACACTGTGCGTAGCCGGGCTGCTGGCGTGCGCCGGCCTCAGCGTTGCCGCCACGCCGCGGCTCGGTGCGCCGCTGGCCTCCACGCCGCGCGATGCAGGCGGACGCACCACCGCTGTGTACACCTCCGCGCAGGTAGAGCGGCTGATCGCCGCCGCAGCGTCGGGTGACAGCGCCGAAGTACAGCGCCTGGTCACCGCCGGCGTGCCGGTCGATGCACGCCAGCGCGGCGACGGCACCGCGCTGATCGCAGCGTCACGCAATGGCCAGCTGGCGATGGTCGATCAGTTGCTTGCGCTGGGCGCGCGCGCCGACCTGCCCTCCGCTGGCGATGGCAATCCGCTGATCGTCGCCGCCGGCCGTGGTCACTTGCCGGTGGTGCAGCGACTGCTGGCTGCCGGTGCCGACGTCAACCGGATCGTACCCGGTGACGAAACACCGCTGATCAATGCCGCGCGCTCTGGCGACCTGGCCACGCTCGCCTATCTGGTCGAACACGGCGCGGACGTGAACCTTGGCGTGGTCGCTGACCTGGGCCAGTGGCGTTCGCCATTGAACCAGGCGCGCAGCGCTGACATCCGCAGCTACCTGCAACAACGCGGGGCCGTCGCCGAGCGGCGCTGAATCCCGCACGGGCCTGCTCCTGGCAGGCCCGTCATCCCTGCGCGGGCCTGCGCATGGCAGGCCTGTCATCCCCGCGCGCGCCTGTGCATGGCAGGCCTGTCATCCCCCGCGCCCCGCTTGAACGTGCCCTGCCGGCGCGTGCGTTGCCCTGCCTGACGTTCCCCCTCCCACACCGGATCACCCGAGGCCCCGCATGGATTTCCTGACCGCTTCATCCCTGCGCCCTGCGCTGGCCATCGGCCTGCTGCTGGCTCTGCCCGTGCTGGCACTGGCCGGCGAAGACGCCGCCATCCGCAGCACGCTGCAGAACGGCCTGCGCCCGGCCCTGTTGCCGGAAGCCGCGCCGCTGCCGCACTGGTCGCTGCAGCAGCGCATGGCCCACCACCACGTGCCGGGCGTAGCAATCGCCGTGCTGCGCGATGGCAAGGTGGTACACAGCGCCGGCTACGGCACGCGCCAGGCCGGCGCCACGCTGCCGGTGGACGGCGACACGCTGTTTTCGGTCGGTTCGGTCAGCAAGGTGGTGACCGCCGCGACCACCCTGCGGCTGGTGGCCGATGGCCGGCTGGCGCTTGACCGCGACGTCAACCCGCTGCTGGCCGGCTGGAAAATCCCTGCCACGCCCGAGGTTCCCGCCCCGCACGTCACCCTGCGCATGCTGATGTCGCATACCTCCGGACTGGGCGTGCACGGGTTTGCCGACTACCTGCCCGACGAGCCCCTGCCCACCCTGCTGCAGACGCTGGACGGCGTGGCGCCGGCGAAGAACCGACCGGTGCGCCTGCTGCATGCGCCGGGTGAGCGCGGCAATTACTCCGGTGGCGGCGTGATGGTGGAGCAGCTGGTGCTGGAGCAGGCCAGCGGAAAGCCGCTGGAGGCGCTCGCACGTACCGAGGTATTCGCCCCGCTGCACATGCAGCGCAGCACCTATGCCACGCCTGCCGCCGGCACGCCCAACATCGCCAAGGCCCACGATGGCGAAGGCGCCGCCACGGCGCTGCCGCGCGGCTGGCAGAGCTTCCCGGAACAGGCGGCTTCGGGGTTGTGGACCAGCGCCAATGACCTGTCCGCCTTCGTTGCCGCGCTGCTGGACAGCTACCACGGGCGTGGCGCGTTCCTGCCACGCGCCATCGCCACCGACATGATGACCGAGGTCTCGCCGAGCTGGCATGGCTTGGGGCCGCGGCTGGACGGCGCGGGCAGCACGCGCATCTTCCACCACGGCGGTTCCAACGACAGCTACCGCGCGTGGATCGAGGGCTATCTGGAAACCGGCGACGGGCTGGTGATCCTGACCAATGGCGAGAACGGTGCGGCACTGGCCGCCGAGATCCGCAACGCGCTGTCCGATGCGATCGGCGGCGGGGTCAACCCGCTGCAGCGCACGCTGGCGCTGGACCTGGGCGCACCTGGCTATGCTGATTACACCGGCATCTTCGCCCAGGACAGCAGCGTGCCGATGGACCAGCGCCGCGCTCTGGCCGACTTCTTCGATGTACCGGCGCTGCAGGTCAGGATCGTCGACGGCGTGCTGCGGGTGGGCGTGGCCGGCCAGCCGCGCGATGGCGCGATGCTGGCGCTGGCCACGAACCGTTTCGTGTCGCCGGATATCGACGGGCTGCAGATCGAGTTCCACCGCGATGCGTTCGGCAAGGTCAACGCCTTCAGCGTTGAACACGGCCCGGCACGGGCGTATTACCGCCGCCGCTGAGGGCTGCGACCGCCCCGCCTTCACGCCATGGCGCGCCGCCACTGCCGATAGTGGCGGCATTCTTTCCAACTGCGCCCCGCCATGTCCCTGATTCCCAAGCGCCTGCAGCGTTTGCAGCGCTGGCCGCGCCCGGTGCGCATCCTGCTGGCGGTAGTGCTGGCGCTGTACCTGCTGTACCTGGTCGCCGGCAACGTGTTCCTCAACACGCCGTTGTTCGACATGGTGACCAACCGCAAGCCGGAGAAATTCCAGCTGCGCAATGGGCCGGCGCTGACCCTGGTGCCGGGCCATGCGGTGCTGTGGAACGTGCATGTGCGCGGGCAGGCCAACCGCACCGTGTATATCTTCAGTGCCGAACGGGCCAGTGCGTTCATTTCGTTGCCGGCACTGCTGCGCCGCGAGATCCACATCCCGCGCGTGGATGCAGCCGGCGTACGCGCGGTGATCACCCGCGTGGACAAGGTGATCCCGCCGCCGCCACGCGGCGACCGTGGCTGGACGGTGCGCATGGATGCGATCCACAGCGACAGCATCCGCAGCGGGCAGTTCGGCAAGCTGCTGATCTCCGGCAAGGCCAGCGCCACGGTGGGCTTCCTGAAGCAGATGAAGGGCGGCCCGTCCGAACTGTTCGATTCCAACGCCACCTTCGACGATGCGCGGATCAGCTGGGATGGTACGACCCTGCTGGACCAGGCCCATATCCAGGCGCGGGCCAGCTTCCCGCGCCACTACCGCGACGATGCGCCGGGCCTGCGCAAGCTTGGCATCCTGACCGCCGAGCTGGCCATCGACGGCCGCAGCCAGGCCGTGCGCATCGACACCGCCGGGGCCCATGCCACGGTCGGCACGGTGCCCTCCACCGCCCGCCTGCAGGGCCAGCTGGCGATGGACCATGGCACGCTGCGGCCTGGCGGGCACGTGGTGTGGCGCCTGCCGGTGCATGCCGGTGAGCACGCCAAGGATCGCGGCCTGCTGGCGCTGCAGCTGGACGTGGCCGATGACATCCGACTGCAGGCGCGGCTGCCGCGCGACGAAGCCAGCGGCAGTGAACTGGATGCCGACCTGCACATCGCCGGGCGCGAGATCCCGTTCCACGCGATGTCCGAGCTGCTGCCGCGCACGTCCGGGCAGTTGAAGGCGGCGTGGACGTTTGATTCGCTGAACTGGATATCCGACCTGATCGTGCGCAAACCGTGGTTCCGGCTGGATGGCGGCGGGCTGCTGCGGGCCGACGTGACGCTGGCCGATGGCCGGCTGGCACCGGGCAGCACCGCGGAGATTCCCAACGTGGCTGCCATCGCCGAAGTAGCCGGGGTACGGATGCAGGGCGATGCCCGTGCGCAGGGTCGGATCGTCGAAGGCCGCACGCCGCAGGTGCAGGTGCAGGTAGACGTGGACCAGTTCCGCGCCGCACCGTCCGATGCGCCTTCGCAGGTGCTGTTCGACGGGCGTGCGCTGGCGCTGGAACTCAGCGGCGACGCCCGCCTGCAGGAACTGAAGGAAGGCGTGCGGGCGCGGCTGCGTTTCAACAACGCGCAGGTGCCTGACCTGACCCGCTACAACCGCTACCTGGGCAACGAACAGGTGAAGCTGCTGGGCGGCACCGGGCTGATCAGCGGGGACGTGGAACTGGATGCCACCGGCCGGATCGGCACCGGCCGGGCCGACCTGAGCGGCCAGAATGCGCGCATGCAGGTGGCGGGCGTGGCGATGCGCGGCAACGCACTGCTGAAGGCCCGCGTACGGCGCGCCGATTTCAGCCAGAAGCAATTCGACCTGGGCGGCACTACGGTGCGCCTGCAGGAAGTGCGCATTGCTGATTCAAAGGACGCCGGCTGGTGGGGCGAGGTCGCGGTTCGCAGCGGGCACCTGGCCGCCGCGCCGCCGCTGAGCGCCGATGCGGTGGCCGACATCACCCTGCGTGACGCAGGCCCGTTGCTGGATGCCTTCGGTGAGCGCAGCAGCTACCCGCGCTGGGTGCTGGGGCTGGTCGACTCCGGGCAGGTGCAGGCCAGCGGACAACTGCGGCTGCGGCATGGCCAGCTGGTGGTGGATGACCTGCAGGCAGAGAACGAACGACTGTCGCTGCGCGGCCGGCTTGACCTGGGCAAGGCCGGCCGGCGCGGCGACATGTACCTGCGCTGGGGCGTGCTGGGTGCGGGCGTGGAGCTCAATGGCGAGCAGCGCAAGTGGCACCTGGCCGGTGCGCGCGAGTGGTACGAACAGCGCCCGCGCTACCTGCCTGCGAAGTGACCCGCCGCGCCGTATGACTCAGCGGTGGCGCGATTCCAGCAGCGTGCGCACGTCCTGCAGGCCCAGGCCGCGCGCGCGCAGCAGCACCAGCAGGTGGAAGACCAGGTCCGAGGCTTCGCCGAGCAGCTCGTCATCGCCCTGCACCACCGCTGCCAGCGCGGTCTCCACGCCTTCCTCGCCGACCTTCTGGGCGATACGACGGATGCCACCGTCGAACAGCGAAGTGGTGTAGCTGCCGGCCGGCCGCTGCGCCTCGCGCGTGGCCACCAGCTGGTCGAGCTGGCCGATGAAATCCTTCGGCGCCTGCGGGAAGCAGCTGTCCGCCCCGGTGTGGCAGGTGGGGCCGGCCGGGCGTGCCCGCACCAGCAGCGTATCGGCATCGCAGTCCACCGCGATCGACTGCACCGCCAGCACGTTGCCGGACTGCTCGCCCTTGGTCCACAGGCGCTGCTTGCTACGGCTGAAGAAGGTCATGTGGCCGGTCTGCAGCGTGACCTGCAGCGACTCCGCACTCACATAGCCCAGCATCAGCACCTGCAGGCTGTCGGCATCCTGCAGCACGGCCGGCAGCAGGCCATCGCCCTTGCTCCAGTCCAGGCGTTCCAGCGCCGGCAGTCCCGGCAGTACTTCAATAGACATCCCGCACCTCGATCTGTTGCTCGCGCAGATAGCGCTTCAATTCTGGAATGGCGATGGCCCCGCTGTGGAACACGCTGGCCGCCAGTGCGCCATCGACATCGGCCTGGTCGAACACCTGGGCGAAGTGTTCGCGGCTGCCGGCGCCGCCGGAGGCAATCAACGGCACGTGGCAGGCCGCGCGCGCATGCCGCAGCTGCTCCACGTCGTAACCGCGGCGCACGCCGTCGCTGTCCATGCAGTTCAGCACGATCTCGCCGGCGCCGCGCTGCTGCACCTCGCGCACCCAGTCCAGCGTGCGCACGGCCACGGCCTGGGTCTTGGAGGGATCACCGGTGAAGCGGCGCACACGCCACTGCCCGTCGGCTTCGCGTACCGAATCGATACCCACCACCACGCACTGCACGCCGAAGGCATCGGCCAGTTCGGTGATCAGTTCCGGGCGACCCAGCGCGGGCGAGTTGATCGAGATCTTGTCGGCACCGGCGTGCAGCACGCGGCGTGCGGTTTCCACGTCACTGATGCCACCGGCCACGCAGAACGGGATGTCGATCAAGCGCGCGATGCGCTCGATCCATTCCACGTCCACGCTGCGGCCATCCGGGCTGGCGCCGATGTCATAGAACACCAGCTCATCGGCCCCCTGGTCGCGGTAGCGCAGCGCCAGTTCGGCGATATCGCCCATGTCCACGTGGTCGCGGAAGCGCACGCCCTTGACCACGCGGCCATCGCGCACGTCCAGGCAGGGAATGATGCGGCGGCTCAACATGCCAGTGCCTCGGCCAGGTCCATCCGCTGCTCCAGCAGCGCCTTGCCAAGCACCGCGCCGCTGCAGCCGGCAGCGCGCGAAGCGGCCACGTCGGCCACGTCGCGGATGCCGCCGGAGGCCTGGATCGCCACGCCCGGCAGCAGTGCGGCCAGGTGCCGGTACAGATCCAGGTTGGGGCCGGCCAGCATGCCGTCGCGGGCGATGTCGGTGCACAACAGGTGGCGCATGCCGGCCGCAGCGTAGCGCTGGGCCAGGACGTCCAGCGTGACGCCGGCATTTTCGGTCCAGCCGTGGATCGGCAGCTGCCACTGGCCGTCCTGGTCCTGGCGGGCGTCCAGTGCGATGGTGATGCGCTCCGGCCCGAATTCGGCCAGCCAGCCGATCACCGCATCCGGTTCGCGCACGGCCAGCGACCCGACCACCACCCGGCTGGCACCGGCCTGCAGGATGCGTTGGACATCCTCGCGACCGCGCACGCCACCACCGGTCTGCACGTGCAGTCCCGCCTGCTGGCGGATCTGCGCCAGCAGCGGCGCCAGCGTGTAACCGCCGGCACGGGCGGCATCCAGGTCGACCAGGTGCATCCACTGTGCGCCCTGGCGGGCAAACGCCTGCGCGCGCGGCAGCGGATCATCGCCGTAGCGGGTTTCCTGGGCGTAGTCGCCCTGGCGCAGGCGCACCACGCGGCCTTCGCGGATATCAAGGGCGGGATAGACGATGAAACTCATTCGGCGGTGTCCTGCAGGAAGTTGCGCAACAGCAAGGCGCCGGTGTCACCGGAGCGTTCGGGGTGGTACTGCGCACCAAAATAGCGGCCATGTTCGACCACCGCGCTGAACAGCCCGCCATGGTCGCAGGCGGCCACGGTGTGCGCGTTCAACGGAGCAGCATAGCTGTGCACGAAATAAGCGCTGGCGCGTTCGGGGATGTCGCGCAGCAGCGGCGAGCCGCGGAGCGGCAGCAGACGGTTCCAGCCCATGTGCGGCACGCGGATGCCGGTGGCCGGTACCAGCTTGCGCACCGTGCCGGGAATCAGTCCCAGCGTCGCCACGCCACCGCCTTCTTCGGAACGTTCAAACAGCAACTGCATCCCCAGGCAGATGCCGAGCAGCGGCACCTCCAGCTGGCGCAGCGGCTCGAACAGGCCCTGCGCATGCAGGCGCTGCATGGCCGGTACCGCCGCGCCGACGCCGGGCAGGATCACCCGCCGCGCGTCGCGCAGTCCGTCGGCATCGCGCACCAGCCTGACCTGCGCGCCCAGCCGCTCCAAGGCGTAGCGCACCGAACCGAGGTTGGCACCGCCGGCATCGATCAAGGCGACTTCGGTCACAGCGCCCCCTTGGTGCTGGGCAGCTCGGTGCCCTGCCGGGCCACGGCGGTGCGCAGCGCGCGCGCCAGCGCCTTGAAGCAGGCTTCCACCTTGTGGTGGTCGTTGTCGCCGCGCACCTGCAGGTTGAGGTTCAACCCGGCGGCTTCGCACAGCGAGCGGAAGAAATGCGGCACCAGTTCGGTGGGCAGGTCGCCGACGCGCTCGCGCTTGAACTCGCCATCGAACACGAAGTACGGCCGTCCGCTGAAATCCAGCGCCGCGCTGGCCAGGGTCTCGTCCATCGGCAGGGTGAAGCCGTAGCGGCCGATGCCGCGCTTGTCACCCAGCGCTTCACGCAGCGCCTGGCCCAGCGCCAGCCCGGTGTCTTCGATGGTGTGGTGCTCGTCGATGTGCAGGTCGCCTTCGGCCTGGATGCGCACCGAGATGCCGCCGTGCTTGCCGATCTGTTCCAGCATGTGGTCGAAGAACGGCAGGCCGGTGTGGATCCGTGGCTCGGCCTGCGCGTCCAGGTCCAGTTCGACGCGGATGCGGGTTTCCTTGGTGTTGCGCTGTACCACTGCGGTGCGCGGCGCATCGGCCAGCGCGTGGGCGATGGCCGGCCAGTCCCAGTCGCCGCCGAACTCTTCGGTGCGCAGCTGGAAGCCGCGGATGTTGAGGTTCTGCGCGAACTGGATGTCGGTCAGGCGGTCGCCCACCATCGCCGAACGCGCCCAGTCGATGCTGCGGTCCTGCAGATAGGCGGTCATCAGCCCGATGCCGGGCTTGCGCGTGGGCAGGTTCTCGTGCGGCCAGCTGGTGTCGATCAGCACGTCACGGAAGGTAATCCCCTGGCTTTCGAACACGTGCATCATCAGCGCATGCGGCGCATCGAAGATCGCCTGCGGGTAGCTCTCGCTACCCAGGCCATCCTGGTTGCTGACGATGACGAACTGCCAACCCGCGTCGCGCAGCTTGATCAATGCCGGAATGACATCACGCACGAAGCGCAGCTTTTCGTAGGCGTCGATCTGGTGATCGGCGGGCTCTTCGATCAGGGTGCCGTCGCGGTCGATGAACAGGATGGGGGTCATGCAGCGGCCCTCCAGGCCGAGAGCGCGGCAAGCACGCGTTGGTTTTCATCGGTGCTGCCGATGCTGATGCGCAGCGCATCACCGAGTTGCGGCGCGGCGCGCTGGTCACGCACCACCACGCCGGCGGCCAGCAGCGCATCGAACGCGCCCTGCGCGTCGTCGAAACGCACGAGCAGATAATTGCCCGCCGAGGGGTACACCTGGCGCACGCCGTCCACGCCTGCCAGCGCGTCGGACAGTCGCGCGCGCTCGCGCACCACGTCATCGATGCGGGCGCGGGTGGCGGCCAGCGCGGCCGGCTGCAGCGCCGCCACGGCCAGTTCGGCACACGGCTGCGGCACCGGATACGGCGCCTGGCAGCGGCGCAGCGCGGCGATGATTTCCGGTGCAGCGATCAGGCTGCCCACGCGCGCGGCGGCCAGCGCATGCGCCTTGGACAACGTACGCAGCACGGCAAGGTTCGGGTAGTGCGCCAGCAGCGCGGTGGCCGATGGCTGGCCGCTGTATTCGATGTAGGCCTCGTCCACCACCACCACGGCCTGGCCCTGCAGCGCCTGCGCGGTGCGGGCGATGTCGGCGGCGCTGATCTCGCTGCCGGCCGGGTTGGACGGCGAACACAGGAACACCAGGCGAGCGCCCTGCCCGCGTGCGGTAGCGATCACCGCATCGAGGTCGACCTGCAGACCGGCAGGGCTGTCCACCAGCGGGACCTCCAGCAGCGGCGCACCCTGCAGCCGCGCGCACACCGCGTACATGCCGAACACCGGCGGCGTCGCCAGTACCGCATCCACGCCGGGGCGGCAGAACGCGCGCACCAGCAGGTCGATTGCTTCATCGCTGCCGCGCCCGACCAGCAGCTGTTGCGGGCTGACGCCGTACAACCCGGCCAAGGCCTGCAGCAACGCCGGCGGCTGCGGGTCCGGGTAGCGCCGGCTGCTGCCGCTGGCATCGGCCGGATTGGCCCATGCCGACTCGTTGGCGTTCAGCCACACATCGCCCTGCAGCGCCGTGCTGCGCGCCGAACTGTAGCCGGCAAAGGACTGCAGGTCCGGTCGCAGCAGCGCCAGCACGTCCTGCACGCTCGCGCTCATGCCACCGCCTCCATGCGCAGCGCGACCGCACGTTCGTGCGCATCCAAACCTTCGGCGCTGGCCAGGATGCGCGCGCAACCGCCGATGGCGACGATGCCCTCGGCGCTGGCGCTCTGCACGCTGATGGTGTTCTGGAAGCTGGCCACGCTGACCCCGCTCCACGCCCGCGCCGCACCGGCGGTGGGCAGTACGTGGTTGGTGCCGCTGCAGTAGTCACCGAGCGCTTCGGGGGTGTAATCGCCAAGGAACACCGAACCGGCCGCCTGCACCTGGCCCAGCCAGGCACGCGGTTCGCGCAGCGCCAGGATCAGGTGTTCCGGTGCGTAGCGGTTGCTGATTTCAAAGGCGTCCTGAAGGCGATCCACGAGGATCAGCCGGGACGCGCCCAGTGCCCGGCGTGCGATGGTTTCGCGCGGCAGCAGCGCCACCTGGCGCTCGACTTCGGCTTCCACCGCCTCCAGCAGCGCGGCATCGTCGGTCAGCAGCAGCACCTGCGAATCCGGGCCGTGCTCGGCCTGGGACAGCAGATCGGCGGCGACGAAGGCCGCATTTGCGCCGGCGTCGGCAATCACCAGCACCTCGGACGGGCCGGCCGGCATGTCGATGGCCACGCTTCCGTCCTGCGCCACTTGCTGCTTGGCTTCGGTCACGAAGGAGTTGCCCGGGCCGAACAGCTTGTCGCAGGCCGGTACGCTGGCGGTGCCATGGGCCATCGCGGCAATGGCCTGCGCGCCGCCCAGCTTGAACACGCGCTGCACGCCGGTCAGGCGCGCGGCGACCAGCACGGCGGGGTCGGCGCTGCCATCGGCGCGCGGCGGCGTGCACAGCACCACCTGCGGGCAGCCCGCCAGCGCCGCCGGCACACCCAGCATCAGAGCGGTCGACGGCAGCGGTGCGCTGCCCGCCGGCACGTACAGGCCCACGCGGCCGATCGGCCGGATCATCCGCTCGCAGTGCACGCCCGGCGCGGTTTCCACTGCGTAGCCCTGGCTCATGCCCGCTTCGTGGAATCGCCGGATGCGCGCGGCGGCTTCTTCCATCGCCGCGCGCAGGTCAACGGCGACGGCCTGTTCGGCCGCCTCGAATTCGGCAGCGGTGACTTCGATGTCGTCCAGTTGCACGCGATCAAAACGCGCGGTGATCTCGCGCAGGGCTGCATCGCCGTCGGCACGTACCTGCGCGATCAGCGCGGCCACGGCGTGGCGGGTCTGTGCGGCGACCGCCTGCACGGGGCGCTGCAAGGCTTCGGCGCGGTCCAGTTCATTGAGTTCCGACCAGTTAAGACGATTCATGCCAGCGACCGCTCCACGCTCAGTACCATCAGGCCCTGGGCGCCTGCGCGCTCCAGTTCTTCCATCCGCTGCCAGCTCAGTGGCCCCGGACACATCGTCTGCAGGCGCGGGGCGCCGTCGTCAGCAGGCAAACGCACCAGCGGTTCGGCGTCGGCCAGCAGCTTCTCCAGCGCGGCCACGTTGGCCGGCTCGGCGCGGAACATCAGCAGCTTGCGGTCCTGCACCTGCACCACGCCATCCAGGCGGCGCAGCAGCATCGCCAGCAGCGCACCGCGCGCATCGTCCGGGGCGATCACCGCACCGGCCAGCACGGCCTCGCTGTCGAGCAGGGTTTCCACCGGCTTGAGCTGGTTGGCGCGCAGCGTGCCGCCGCTGGAGACCAGGTCGCAGATGAGGTCGGCGGTGCCCAGGCGCGGGGCGATTTCCACCGAACCGGACAGTTCCACCACCTGCGCCTGGATGTCGCGTGCGTCCAGCCAGTCTTTCAGGATCGCCGGATAGCTGGTGGCGATGCGGGTGCCGGCCAGCTGCTGCGGCCCCTGCCAGTCCCACTCTTCGGGCACCGCCAGCATCAGCCGGCACGCGCCGAAGCCGAGCCCACGCAGTGCCTGGAAGGCCGGCTTCAGGCCGCGCTGCACGCGGGCGGCGCCCTGCTCGTCCAGTTCGTTGCGGCCAACGATGCCGAGGTCGCAGACGCCATCGGCGATCAAGCCGGGGATGTCATCGTCACGCACCAGCAGCAGGTCCACTGGCAGCGATTCGCCATAGCAGAACAGCTTGTCGCGGCTCTCGCGCCAGCTCAGCCCGCAGGCACTGAGCAGGTTGCGGGCCGGCTCGGCCAGGCGGCCGTTTTTCTGGATGGCGATACGCAGCCGGTCACGTGCCGGGGCTGCTTGCGATGCACTCATGGGGAAGGTCTCTTGGAATACGGGGTGGGAGCGGCGGGGGCGCTCCGGAAAGGGGGATCAGCGCGTGGCGAGGCGGGCAATGGCGGCGGCGTAGCCGCGATGGCCATGCTCCAGCGAACGCGCCACGCGCCCGGTGGTGGTCACGCTGACCCCCGTGCGCTCGTGGATCTCGCGATACGGCACGCCCTGCTGCAGCAGCGGGACCACCTTCCAGCGATCGGCAATGGCTTCCAGTTCGGCCGGGGTGCACAGGTCGCGCAGGAAGGCGGCCACTTCGGCCGGCTCGCGCAGGGCGGCAAAGGCCTCAGCCAGCGAGACAAGGTCGGCCTGGGTGTCTTTCTGATCGGGGGCGGGACGGGCTTTCATCGTGTCAGAGCAGGTATCAATGTAATAGCGCGCTAGTACATTAACGCAAACACGGCCTGACAGTCAAACCGGCGGGTGCCGGTGTGGCTGGATCTACGGTTGGGGTTCAGGTCAATCTTCTGCTTGCGGGCACTGGGGCGGCAAGCGTCCGGTGGAAGCGGTCTACCGGGCTTGGGCCGGGCGCGTCCTGTGGCGTGACAGCGGTACGCCGATCCATGATCGGCGTCATGCGTCAGGGCACGCGATGAAAAGCCGCCGACCCTGGGTCGGCGAAGATCGGTAGCGCCGATCCGTGATCGGCGTGATGCGTCAGGGCACGCGATGAAAAGCCGCCGACCATGGGTCGGCGCTACCGGCGGCTTGCGTGGCGTTTCACGCCATCGCGCGGGCCTGCTCCAGTTCCACCTGCAGGGTGCTGGCCAGCTCCTCGCGGGAGACTTCGAACTGCTGTTCGCGCAGCAGGTCCTTGACCGCCACCACGCCGCGCGCCAGTTCATCCTCGCCCGCCAGCACCACGAACCGGATGCCGGCCTTGGCGGCGTACTGGAACTGCTTGCCGATCTTCTTCGCTTCCATCTGCACTTCGGTGTTGATCCCGCCCACGCGCAGGCGGCGGGCGATATCCAGCGAATGCGGCATGCCCTGCTCATCCATCAGTGCCACCAGCGCATGCACGCTGCTGGCCTCGATGCCCTCGATCAGGCCGGCTTCGCGCAGCTGCCAGAACAGCCGCGTCAGCCCGATGGAGATGCCCACGCCGGGCAGCTTGGACTTGCTGTAGTGGCTGGCGAGGTCTTCGTAGCGGCCGCCCGAGCAGATCGAACCGATCTGCGGGTGGTCGGTCAGCAGGGTCTCGTAGACCGTGCCGGTGTAGTAATCCAGGCCACGGGCGATGGAGAAGTTCAGGCAGTACGCCTGCTCCGGCACGCCCAGCGCCTTGACCAGCTGCAGCACCTCGCGCAGCTCGGCCACGCCGGTGCGCAGGGTCTCGCTGGCGGCCGCATCGGCTTCCAGCAGGGCAAGCTGCGCCAGCGCATCGTCATGGCCCTGCGAACGCACGGCGACGAAGGCCAGGATGCGCTCGACCTGCGCGGCCGGGATGTTGAAATCGGCGCCGACCAGGGTGTCGCGGACATAGTCCGCACCGCGCTTGTCCAGCTTGTCCACCTCACGCAGCACGGCCAGCTGGCGCTCGCCTTCGGCCACGCCGAGCGTTTCAAAGAACCCGCGCAGCAGCTTGCGGTTGTTCAGCTGCACGGCGAAGGCACCGATGCGCAGTTCCGAGAACACCGCATGGATCACCGCCAGCACTTCGGCGTCGTAGCGGATGCTCAGCGCATCCTTGCCGATCACATCGATATCGCACTGGTAGAACTCGCGGAAGCGGCCGCGCTGGGCGCGCTCGCCACGGTAGACGCGCTGCATCTGGTAGCGGCGGAACGGGAAGGTCAGCTCGTGCTCGTGTTCGGCCACGTAGCGCGCCAGCGGCACGGTCAGGTCGAAGCGCAGCGCCAGTTCCGGCAGCGAGGTATCACCGGCCTGGGCGGCATTGGCCAGCGCGCCGGTGGACTGCACGAAATACACCTGGCGCTCGGTTTCGCCGCCGGATTTGGTCAGCAGCACGTCGGACAGCTCGAACACCGGGGTTTCCACCGGCAGGAACCCGAACCGCTCGTAGTTGCGGCGGATGACGTCCAGCATGCGCTGGAACGCAATCTGCTCGCGCGGCAGCAGTTCCATGATGCCGGGCGGGGTACGGGGCTTGATCACGTGGGGCTCCTGCGAAAAACGGGGGGAAGGGCAAGGACGGTTATTGTAGCGGCTGCACCGGCCGGCGCGCCTGCGCCAGGGCCAAGCGACCACATGCCGTATCATGGGCACTTCCCCCTGCTGCACGCGTCGCCCCCACGCCATGTCGCGTCCTGATCCCGCCCCCGCCGACACGCTGCGTACCGCCCCCGGCTGTACGACGCAGGACTGCCTGCACTGTTCGGTGCGCCACCTGGCGGTGTGTTCCGCGTTGTCGCCCGAAGAAGTACAGGCGCTGGAAGCGGTCACCGTGTCCCAGCAGGTGGCGATGGGCGCCACGCTGGCCCGCGCCGGTGAACCGCGCCAGCATGTCTATACCTTGACCCAGGGCGCCCTGCGGCTGGTGCGCACGCTGTCCGATGGCCGCCGCCAGATCAACGGCTTCGTGCTGCCGGGCGATTACCTGGGGCTGAGCAGCAGCGACCATCATCGCCACGATGTGGAAGCCATCGCCGACAGCCGCGTCTGCCGGGTCTCGCTGGCGCATATGCGCGACCTGCGCAGCCGCTACCCGCACCTGGAACGCAAACTGCTGCAGCGCGCCTGCCAGGCGCTGGACGAGGCGCAGGATGCCGCGCTGTCACTGGCCCGCCTGCAACCCACCGAGAAGGTCGCCGATTTCCTGCTGCGGCTGGCCGCGCGCGAAGCGCGGCTGGGCGGTGATCCGCTGCGGGTCACCCTGCCGATGGGCCGCGGCGACATCGCCGACCATCTCGGACTGACCATGGAAACGGTCAGCCGTACCTTCACCCGCCTGCGCCAGCAGGCGTTGATCGCCCTGCCCCACCTGAACGTGGTGGAGCTGCTGGACGAGCCGGCGCTGCAGACGTTGGCCACCGGGTAAGGCGCTGCGCGCGGCGCGACGGCTGGCGTCAGCCGGACACAGCCCGCGCTGCGCGCTCGCCGACCATGGGTCGGCGCTACCGGCGTTCCGGGCTCGGCAAGCCGGCCTGCAGCACCGCACGGAGCGCCGCATAGTCGGCCGCCAGCGGCTCGGCGTGTGCGGGCCTGCGCAGCAGTGCATCCAGCGCCAGCGGCACCGCCACCGTTTCACCGATCAGCGGTTCCACCACCGATTCGAACTTGGCCGGGTGGGCGGTGGCCACCACCGCCCAGTCACCCTTGCTTCCCTTGGCGCGCAGCGCGTTGAGCACGGTGACCGCGGTGGCGGTGTGCGGGCAGAACACGTCGCCGCTGCCGGCATGCGCACTGGCGATGGTCGCGCGGATCGCCACGTCATCCACCGCCTCTGCGGTGAAGGCCTGGCGCAACGCCGCATCATCGCCATTGAACAGCCAGCGCAGCCGCTCGAAGTTGCTCGGCGCGCCGACGTCCATGGCGTTGGCGGTGGTGGCCACGCTGTGTGCGGGCTGGTAGTCAGCACCGGCGAAGTAGCGCGGCAGCACATCGTTGGCATTGGTGGCCAGGGCGATGCGCCCGATCGGCAGGCCTATGGCCCGGGCCAGGATCGCGGCCATCGCATTGCCGAGGTTGCCGGTGGGGACCACCAGGTTCAACGCCGCCCTGCCCCCCTGCTCGTGCTGGAGCGCGGCATGGGCGTAGTAACTCATCTGCGGCAGCAGCCGGCCCAGGCTGATGCTGTTGGCCGAACTGAGCGGCACCGCGGCCTGCAGCGCGGCATCGCCGAGCGCCTGCTTGACCAGTGCCTGGCAGTCATCGAACGAACCGGCGACGCGGAATGCCTGGATGTTGTCGCCGAAGCAGCCCAGCTGGTGCGCCTGCCGCGGCGACACCCGGCCATCGGGATACAGCACCACCACGCGCAGGCCCGGCTGGCGATGGAAGGCCGCCGCGACGGCGGCACCGGTATCGCCGGAGGTGGCCACCACGATCGCCAGCGGCGTCGACGCGCCGCTGCGCAGCCGCGCCAGGGTGGCGGCGAGGAAGCGCGCGCCGACATCCTTGAACGCGGCCGTGGGCCCGTGGAAAAGTTCCAGCACGTGGTCGCCGCGGCGCGGCAAGGCACGCAGTGGCACCGGGAAATCGAAGGCTTCGGCGCAGATCGCCGGCAGCGCATCCGCCAGCGGGTCGCCGTCGAAGAACGGTGCCAGCACCTGCGCGGCGGTCTGCGCCAGGCTTGGCGTTGCGACCCATTGGCGCGGCGCGGGCAGTTGTTCCGGCACGTACAGGCCGCCATCGGGCGCCAGCCCGGCGGCGATCGCCGCACTGAGCGAAACGGCAGGAGACTGGCCGCGGGTAGAGACAAAGCGCATCGCACGTTCCTGTAGGGGGGAGAGAGTCACAACAGCACCGCCGCCGGCGCCGCCAGCGAAGACACCCAGGCCTGGCTGTCGAAGCCGGAGGCAGCGAACGCCGCCTGCACCGGCGCAGCAGCGGCCTGGGCACTGGCCTGGTCTTCGAACCAGGCGAACACACTGGGGCCGGCGCCGGAGATGCTGGCCCCCATCGCCCCGGCCGCCAGCGCGGCAGCGCGCGCGGCGTCGAAGCCGATGATCAACGGCGCGCGGCGCGGTTCGACCAGCACGTCACGCAGGCCGGCACGCACCAGCGTCGCATCGCCCTGGTGGCAGCCGGCCAGTACCAGCGCCAGGTTGGCGCTCTGCGCCACGAAATCGCCCAGCGCGTAGCTGCCCTGCAGCGCGGCGCGGGCGCGGCGCGTTTCCAGCACCGCATCCGGATGCACCAGCAGGCTGTGCCAGCGCGCCGGCACCGGGATCGGCACCAGCCGGTCGGCGGTGCTCAGCACCAGCCCACCCAGCAGCATCGGGCCGAGGTTGTCGCCATGGCGACCACCGCTGGCCACCAGTTCGCCTTCCAGCGCGAAGCGATACAGCGCGTGGCGGTCCAGCGCGCTGTCCAGCAGCGCATTGGCAGCCACCAGCGCGGCCACGCACGAGGCCGCCGATCCGCCCATGCCCGATCCCAGCGGGATGCCCTTGTCGATCTCCACCGCGAAGCCGAACGGCAGGTCCAACGCCTGCCGCAGCGCCAGCAGGGAGGCACCGGCGGTGTTCAACGCAGCCTCCCGTGGCAGCGGCACGTCCGCCCCGCGGATGGCCTCGATGCGCACCTCGCGCTCGGCGATGCGGCGCACGGTCACCGTGTCACCGACACCGGCGATGGCATGGCCGAGGATGTCGAAGCCCACCCCCACGTTGCCTACCGATGCCGGTGCGAAGGCACGTGCGATCACAGGCGCGCTCCTTCACCGGCCGCCACCCGCAGCAGATCGGCGAACACGCCGGCCGCGGTGACTTCCGGACCGGCGCCGGGGCCCTGCACCACCAGCGGGTTGTCGCAGTAGCGCCGGGTGCGGAACTGCACCACGTTGTCGGTCAGTTTGAGGTTGGCGAAGGCATGGTCCAGCGGTATCTCCACCAGCCCGACCGATGCGCCCTGCGCGGACAGCGCAGCGACATAGCGCAGCACGGCGCCGCGTGCGCGGGCCTGCTGCAGGCGCTGCAGCAGCGCGTCATCGTTGTCGCCCAGGCGCTGCATGAAAGCATCCACGCTGCCCGCACGCAGCGCCTCGGGCACCAGGCTTTCGACCTGCACCTGTTCCAGGCTCAGGTCGCGGCCGGCTTCGCGCGCCAGGATCACCAGCTTGCGTGCCACGTCGATGCCGGACAGGTCATCGCGCGGGTCCGGTTCGGTATAGCCCATGCCACGCGCCTGCTCCACCAGCGCGGAGAACGGCTGGCTGCCATCGAAGCGGTTGAACAGCCAGGCCAGCGTGCCGGAGAAGATGCCTTCGATGGACAGCACCTCATCGCCGGTATCGACCAGGTCGCGCAGCGTGGTGATCACCGGCAGGCCCGCGCCCACGGTGGCCTCGTAACGGAAGCGCGCCCCGCTGGCGGCAGCCGCAGCGCGGATCGACTGGTAGCGTGCCAGCGGACCGGAGCCGGCCTGTTTGTTCGGGGTGACCACGTGGATGCCGGCTGCCAGCCAGCCTTCGTAACGCCCGGCTACCTCGGCGCTGCCGCTGCAGTCGATGACCACCGCATGCGGCAGGTGCGCCGACAGCAGGTGCGCGGTGAACGCGTCCAGGTCGCTGGCCGACGCTGCGTCGGCCAAGGCGGCCCGCCAGGGCCCCTGCAGCGCGCGCGGGGCCAGGTGCATGCCGCGCCGTGACGCCACCGCGCGCAGGCGCAGGTCGATGTTGGCCTTGCCCAGCAGCTGCGGCTGCGCGGCCTGCAGCTGGTCCAGCAGTGCCGCGCCGACGTTGCCTGGCCCGATCACCCCGACCGCGAAGGTCTGCGGTGACAGCCAGAAACCGGCATGCGCCGCGCGCAGCGCGCGGGTGGCATCGCCACTGTCCACGGCCACCGAGATGTTGCGTTCCGACGAACCCTGCGCGATGGCCAGGATGTTGACCTGCGCCCTGCCCAGCGATTCGAACAGGCGCGCGGCCACGCCGGGCTGGCCGGCCATGCCATCCCCCACCGCCGCCAGCACGCTGACCCCGCCACGCAGCTGCACCCGCTGGACCTGGCCGACCGCCAGCTCATGGGCGAACGCCTGCAGCAACGCGTCGCGGCCGCGTTCGGATTCATTGCCGCGGACCACGCAGCAGATCGAGTGTTCGGAAGACCCCTGCGAGATCATCACCACCGACACCTGCGCCTGGCGCAGCGCGGAAAACACCCGCTCCGCCGTGCCCGGCACGCCGATCAGGCCGGTGCCTTCCAGGTTCAGCACGGCCAGTTCCGCACTCAGGGTCAGTCCCTTGATCGGCCCGCGCACCGAGCGCTCGGCGGTGATGCGGGTGCCGGGGTGTTCGGGCTGGAACGTATTGCGGATCAGGATCGGCAGGCCGCGCTGGATCGCCGGGGACATGGTCTGCGGATGCACCACCTTGGCCCCGAAGTAGGCCAGTTCGCAGGCCTCGTCGTAGCTCAACGCTTCAAGCTGCACCGCTTCGGGCACCAGCCGCGGATCAGCCGACAGAACGCCATCGACGTCGGTCCATATCTGCAGCTCATCGGCGTTGAACAGCGCAGCGAAGATCGCCCCGGAGTAATCACTGCCGTTGCGGCCAAGGGTGGTGATGCGGTCCCGGCGGTCGCGGGCGATGAAGCCGGTGACCACGATGCGCTGCTGCACGTTCGCCTGCCGCCACGCGTGCAGGCGCTGTGCGCTGGTTTCCCAGTCCACGTTGACGCCCAGCTCGCCGTGTTCGACCACCAGCACCTCGCGCGCATCCAGCACCGCGCATGGCTCGCCGCTGGCCTGGAAATGCTGGCCCAGCAGGTGTGCCGAACACACTTCACCTAGGCCCTGCACCCGGTCGAGCACCTCCTCGGGCAGGCCACCGATCACCGCCAGTGCGGCCAGCAGTTCGGCGAGCTCATCGAACCGCGCATCGAGCCATTCCACGCTGGCGCCGGCGTGTTCACCGAGCAGCGAAGCAGCCGCGCCGCGATGGCGCGCGCGCAGGTCATGCCAGTCTTCGCGCCACTGCGCATCGCCGGCCGCGGCCAACCGCGCCAGCGCGATCAGCGCATCGGTCACGCCCTTCATGGCAGACACCACGGTGACCTGCAGCGCTTCCGGACGCGCCTGCAGCAGCCGCGCGACATGGCGGTAGCAGTCGGCATCGGCGACGGAGGTGCCGCCGAACTTGTGCACCACCACGTGCGGTTGCACGGCAGAACGTGGCGGAGCGGAATCGGCGGAGGGTGCAGCAGCGGCAATGGACATGGTGACCTCGGTGGGAGGCCCCGCATCGCGCCAGTGGAAGGTTTCCCCGCCACCTGGTTCGGTGCGGGGCCGTGGTTTTCGTGAGTTACGCGAAGACGACGGACCGCACCCTGCGGGTGGTGGTGGTAATGGTGGTAATGGTGGTGGTGCCGGCCATGGAGCCCGCGCGCAGGCCTGCCGCAGAAGCGGCAGGAAGCGAGGCGAAGGTGGCGGCGGCAAGGACCATGCCGCTAGAAAACACCGCCGGGCAAGCCGCTGTCAAGTGTTGCAGTGCAGAAAACACGTGCCTTCATCGGCGGCCAACGCCGGCGAAAATGGTTGCATCAGAGACGATGCAGGCCACGCCTGCGTTCAGCCGGCATGTTCGGCGATCGCCGGCGGCGTACGGTGTGCGTGCGCGCACCACAGCACGCCGGCAACCAGGCAGCCGATCGCAATGGTTTCCAGCAGGGTGGGCCAACGGCGCTGCCAGGCGAACCCATACAACAGCGCGAACAGGGTCTCGAACACGATCATCTGTCCGGTCAGGGTCAGCGGCAGCAGCCGGCTGGCGCGGTTCCAGCAGGCATTGCCAAGCAGCGAGGCGATCACCGCAACGCCGGCGCTGACCATCCAGAACAGTCCCCACTGGGCCGGCGCATGCACGCTGCCATCGAACACGAACGCCGACGGCACCAGCAGCAGCGCCAGGGCACCGGTGACCACGCCGGTGAGCAGCGACCAGTCGTGTGCGGACAGGTCTGGACGACGGGCCAGCCAGCGGCTGTTGCCCACCGAATACGCCGCCCATGAAAGCAGCGCGCCGAAGGCACATACAAGGCCCAGCACGCGCTGCCGCCACGGCGTCTGCACATGTTCGGACACCAGGGCTTCGTACCCCACCAGCGCCACGCCCAGCAGGCACAGCAGCAGCGCCGGCGCCAGTTGGCGCAGCTGCACCGCGCCTTCTTCGCGCACCGCGACCAGGGTCACCACCACCGGAATCAGCCCGACGATCAGCGAAGCAGCCGCGCCGCCCGCCCACTGCACCGCCGTGGCCAGCAGCAGGAAATACACCAGGTTGCCGGCCAGGCTCAGCCACACCAGTCCGCGCCATTCGGCCATGCCGATCCGCGGCGCCAGCCGCTTCCAGCGCGGCGCCAGCAACAACAGCGCCACCAGCCCGTAGATCAGGTAGCGGCCGGCCGACAACTGCAGGGCATCGAATGCCAGCAATACCGCAGGGGCCAGGAACACCACGCCCCACAGCGCACCGGCCATCACGCCGTTGCCGATCCCCACGCCCATCGAACGATTCATCGCACACCCATGCTGCAGACAGGCGCGAAGTCTAGTGCGCCGCGGTGGCGCGCGTCTTGACCCGGGCTACGGTGACTGGCGCCGCCACATCGACGGGGTGAGTCCGGTCTCGCGCCGCAACGCACGGCTCAACGCGCTCTGTTCGGAGTAACCGGCGAGCTGGGCGACAGTGCTGATCGGCACCTGGGTGCTGCGCAGCAGGTGGCGCGCCCAGCGCAGCCGCAGCGCACTCAGCCAGGCCTGCGGCGGCAGCCCCAGCTCGCGCAGGAAGCGGGCATGCAGGTGGCTGCTGCTCAGGCCTGCCAGGCGGGCCATGCGTTCCACCGGCCAGGCTTCGCCGGGGGCTGCCTGGATGCGAGCGCACAAGGCCTGCAGGCGTGCACCGCTGCCATCGGGCGCGAATGCCTGCAGCAGCAGCGGCAGCAGGTGCTCGCCCGAGCTCCCGGCCGGTAGTGCCTGCAACGAGGTACGCAGCGCCTGCGGCAACGACAGCCAGCGCTGCCCGCGCAGGTGTTCCAGAGTGTGGTCGTCGAACCAGGCGGCGTCGCAGTCGATGATCAGGTGCTGGTTGATGCCCTGCCCGACCTGGTCATGGTTCTCGCCGGGCGCCACGAGCACGCCCTGCAGCGCATCCAGCCGCGCACCGTGACCGTCGAGCTCGAACTGCAGCTCACCGTGCAACGGCAACACCCACTGGGCGTAGGCGTGGCGATCGCCGCCCCAGGCGTCGCCGTAACTGCGGACATGGAAGCGCGGCGCGTGCATGGCAGGAGTCTGCCGCCGCAACGGCAGCCGCGCAATGCCGGCCGGTCAGGCCCGGCGCGGCAGCCGGGCTTCGAACACCACGTCCTGCGCTTCGTTGCGTGCCTTCAGCTGGCCGCCGTGCGCACGCACGAACTGGTCGGCGATGAACAGGCCCAGGCCCAGGCCCTTGCTGGCGTGGAAGCTGGCCTTGAACGGTTCGAACAGGCGCGGCAGCAGGCTTTCACCGATCTGCCCGCGGTTGCGCACGCGCAGCACCACCTGGGCCGGGTCTTCGCCATCCACGTGCACCTGGATCGGCGCCTGCCCACCATGCAGCAGCGCATTGCCGATCAGGTTGGAGGCCACCTGGGCCAGCCGGTCCGGGTCGCCCTGCATGCGCGCATCGCCCAGCGCGACCACTTCGATCGCGGCCGTCGCATTGCCCTGCTCCACTTCCTGCACGACCGCGTCCACCACGCTGGCAGCGTTGCACGGGGTACGCTCCAGGCGCAGCCCGCCGGAGCGGATGCGTGAGAAGTCGAGCAGCTGGTCAACCATGCGCGCCATCCGCAGCGTGCTGGTTTCCAGGTGGCGCAGGGTCTGCTGCGCGCTGGCATCGGCCGGAATGTCGAGCGACAGTTTGTCCGCACACAGCAGGATCGCCGACAGCGGCGTGCGCAGGTCGTGGGTCAGCACCGCCATCATGGTTTCGTTGAGCGTCAGCGCGCGCTCCAGCGCTTCGTTGCGCGATTTCAACAGGCGCTTCTGCTGGTAGAGCTCGATGAACACACCGATCTTGCCGAGGATGATCTGCGGTTCGATCGGCTTGTGCAGGAAGTCCACTGCACCGCTTTCATAGCCCTTGAACGCACGCACCGGATCCTGCGGCGAGGCGGTCAGGAAGATGATCGGCACGTCGCGGCTGCGCGCCGAGCCGCGCATCAGTTCGGCCAGCGCGAAACCATCCATTTCCGGCATCTGCACGTCCAGCAGGGCCAGCGCGACTTCGTGTTCAAGCAGCAGTTCCAGCGCCTCGTTGCCGGAGGCAGCGCAGAGGATGCGCAGGCCATCACGGCGCAGCAGCGCTTCCATCGCGACCAGGTTCTGCGGCACGTCATCGACGATCAGTATGTTGACCGGCGAGGCGTCTGCCACTGGCGCGGGAGCAAGCAGGTTCATTTCATTTCCTTCAGGCATTCGCATATCTCGTCCAGCGTCAGCACCGCATCGGCGCCGGCACGCTGCAGGGCCGAGGCAGGCATCATCGACGCCTCGGCATCTTCGGGGCATTGCAGCCAGGCCTGGCCACCGGCCTGGCGCACCGCGGCCACGCCTTCGCTGCCATCGCTGCTGGCCCCGGTCAGCAGGATCGCCAGAACATCGGGGCCAAACACCGCCGCGGCCGATTCGAACAACGGATCGATGGCCGGGCGCGAGAACAACACGGCCTCATCCAGCGACAACGCGATGGAGGCTTCGTCTTCGACCAGCATATGGTAGTCCGGCGCCGCGAAGGTCACCGTGCCCACCTCCAGCGGCTGCTTGTCCTCGGCCTCGCGCACCCGCAGCGCCGAGCCCGGATCGAGCAGTTCGGCGATGCGGCTGGGCCGGTCACGGGGGATGTGCAGCACCACCAGCGCCGGGCAGGGCAGCGCCGCCGGCAACGCACCCAGCACCCGCTGCAGCGCCGAAACGCCGCCGGCCGAAGCACCGATCACCAACAGGCGCGGGACCAGGGCGTCCATCAGGCCGCCTTCCGGTACAGGCGCTGTTCGCGCGCAGCGGCTTCAAAGGCGTTGCCGTGCTCGCCGAACTGCAGCGATTCCTTGCTGCCCAGGCCCAGGAAACCGCGATGCACCAGCGCTTCGCGGAACAGGCCGACGGCGCGGTCCTGCAGCGGACGGTTGAAGTAGATCAGCACGTTGCGGCAGGACACCAGGTGCACTTCGGAGAACACCGTGTCGGTGGCCAGGCTGTGGTCGGCGAACACCACGTTGCGGCGCAGGCGACGATCGAACATCGCCCCGTCGTAGCCGGTGGTGTAGTAGTCCGACAACGAACCGTGACCGCCGGCCTGCAGGTAATTGCGGCTGAACTGGGCGATGCGGTCGATACCGTAGGTGCCCGACTCGGCGGCCGCCAAAGCGGCCGGGTTGATGTCGGTGGCGTAGATGATGCTGCGGTCCAGCAGCCCCTCTTCCTGCAGCAGGATCGCCAGCGACCAGACTTCCTCGCCGGTGCTGCAGCCGGCCACCCACAGCTTGATCGACGGATAGGTCTTCAACACCGGCACGGCGTGCTCGCGCAGCGCCTGGAAGTAGGCCGGGTCACGGAACATCTCCGACACCTGCACGGTGAAGAACTGCATGGCCTGGGTGAACAGTTCGGGCTCGTGCAGCAGCCGGTGTTGCAGGTCCGACAGGCGCGCACACTCGTAGCGCTGCATCGCCTGGTGCATCCGACGCCGCAGCGAAGACACCGCATAGTTGCGGAAATCGTAGTGGTAGCGCTGGTAGATCGCCTCCACCAGCACCTTCAGTTCCAGGTCGAACAGCTCCTGATCGTTCATTGCCGCGAGCACCACACACGGCACAACGACACCAGCTTGTCGACGTCGATGGGCTTGGCGATGTAGTCGTTGGCGCCGGCCTGCAGGCAACGCTCGCGGTCGTCGGGCATGGCCTTGGCGGTCAGCGCGATGATCGGCAGGTCCTTGTGCTGGCGCTGGCTGCGGATTTCCCGCATCGCGGTCAAGCCATCCATCTCCGGCATCATGATGTCCATCAGCACCAGGTCCACTTCCACGCTGGCCAGGCGATCGACGGCTTCGCGGCCGTTGCGGGCGATTTCCAGCTTCACCCCCAGCGGTTCGAGGACGCTGGACAGCGCGAAGATGTTGCGCACATCGTCTTCGGCCAGCAGCACCGTGCGGCCATCGAGCACCGAATCGCGGCGCCGCGCTTCGCGCAGCAGGCGCTGCTGGTCACTGGGCAGGTTCGCTTCCACGCTGTGCAGGAACAGGGTGACCTCGTCGAGCAGGCGCTCCGGCGAGCGGGCGCCCTTGATGATGATGCTCTTGGAGTAACGGCGCAGGCGCTGTTCTTCTTCGCGGCCCAGCGCGCGGCCGGTATACACGATCACCGGCGGGAAGCTGACATCTTCGCTGCCGGCCATGAACTCCAGCAGGTCGTAGCCACTGCCATCGGGCAGCGCCAGGTCGGTCACCATGCAGTCGAAGGTCGCGCTGCTGAGCTGCTGCACCGCCTCGGCGAGGGTGCCCACGGCCGTGATTTCCAGCTGCTCCCGGCCCAGCAGCAGTTCCAGGTTTCCGCGCAGTTCGGTGTCGTCTTCCACGATCAGCAGACGGCGCACGTCGCGCTGGCTGGTCTTTTCCAGGTGCTGGATCGCCTCGACCAGCCGCTCACGGGTGGCCGGCTTGATCACGTAACCGATGGCGCCCAGTTCCATCGCCAGCTGGCTGCGCTCCATGCCCGACACCACGTGCACGGGGATGTGGCGGGTCAGCGGATCGCGCTTCAGGCGCTCCAGCACGCTCAGGCCGGACACATCGGGCAGGCCGATATCCAGCAGCACGCCACTGGGGCGCAGCTCGCGCGCCAGCGACAAGGCTTCTTCGGCGGTGGTGGCCACCACGCAGTCGAAATCGAGTTCGCGCGCCAGCGCGACCAGCGCTTCGGCGAACGTCGCGTCATCTTCCACGGCCAGGATCAGGCGCTCACTGCGCTGGGCGCTGGCACCATTGGCTACGGCCGTCTTCCAGGCGCCCAACGACGGCGAAACCGCGTCGCTGCGCACCGGCGACGGGCCGGCGCCGGACGCTGCCCGGGCCGGTGACGGTGCCGAAGCGACCACCGGCTGCGGCGCGTGCGCCGTGCCCAATGTCGCGGGCGCGTCGGCCTGCTCCGGTGCTCCGCTCAGCGGCAATTCCACCGTGAAGGTACTGCCGCGACCCGGCTCGCTGTCCACGCGGATGTCACCGCCCATGCGGGTTGCCAGGTCGCGCGAAATGGAAAGCCCCAGTCCGGTGCCGCCGTAGCGGCGGCGGGTACTGCCATCGGCCTGGCGGAAGGCTTCGAAGATGGCGTCCAGCTGCTCGGCGGCGATGCCGATACCGCTGTCGCGCACCACGAAACGCACGCGGTCGCGGCCGACCGCCTGCACCTGCAGGCTGACCGTGCCGTGTTCGGTGAACTTCACCGCGTTGGCCAGCAGGTTCTTCAGGATCTGCTGCAGGCGTTGGCTGTCGGCGGTGAACTGGCTGGGCGCGCCGGCGTCGGCGACGATCTCCAGCACCAGTCCCTTTTCGCGCGCCAGCGGCTCGAAGGTCTCGCGCAGGCGCTGCAATGCACCTTCCACCACGACGATTTCGTCGGCCAGCTCCACGTGACCGGCCTCGATGCGGGCCAGGTCCAGGATGTCGTTGATCAGGGCCAGCAGGTCGTTGTTGGACGACAGGATGGCCTGCGCGTACTTGACCTGCTCATCGCTGAGCGTGCCATCGCGGTTGTCCGAAAGCAGCTTGGCCAGGATCAGCGAGCTGTTGAGCGGGGTGCGCAGCTCATGCGACATGTTGGCCAGGAACTCGGACTTGTAGCGCGAGGCGGCCGACAGTTCATTGGAATTGCGCACCAGCTGCGCCTGCGCCACCAGCAGCGCCTGCTTCTGGCCTTCCAGCTCATGCGTGCGCTCTTCCAGCTGCACGTTGGTCTGTTCCATCTCGGCCTGCTGCTGCTCCAGGTTGGTCTGCGAATGCAGCAGGCTGCGGCTCTGTTCTTCCAGTTCTTCGTTGGCCACCCGCAGCTCTTCCTGCTGGGCCTGCAGTTCTTCGCCCTGGCGCTGGGATTCTTCCAGCAGCTCGGCCAGCCGCGCGCGCAGCACCGCCGCGCGCAGCGCGATGCCGATGGTGTCGGCGCAGCGCTGCAGCAGCTCGCGGTCCAGCTGCGGGGCACGACCCGGGCGGATCCGGCCCAGTTCCACCACGCCGACGATCTGCTCATCGCTGAAGATCGGCGCCAGCACGCGCTCGCGCAACTGGGTGCTGCCCAGGCTGGTACTGATCTGCAGCACGCTGCCCTCGCCTTCCTGCAGGTGGCGCACCTTGCCCTCGCGGATCACCTGGCCCAGCTGTCCTTCCTCCAGGCCCAGCGACTGCGGAATGGACGCCGGCAGTGCCACGCCGCCGGTCAGCAGCAACTGGTGGTTCTCGATGCGGTACATCACCGCGGTCTGCGCCTTCAGCTGCTCGGCCAGGGTGGTCATCGCCGCTTCGGCGATTTTTTCCGGCCCCAGGTCGCCGCGCAGGCTCATCGCCACCACGTTTTCGCTTTCCTGCAGCCACAGCGCCTCGGACGCTTCGCGGCGCGCCTGGATTGCGCGATTGACGATCAACGCGATCATCAGGAAGGCGAATCCGCCAATGGTCCGGTTGACGAAAGAGAAAGCTGAATTGGTACTGGCCGGGGCAATGTTGTAGCCCACTGCGAGGAACACACAGGCCGCCACCGCAACCACCAACGGCAGCCCGGCATGGCGCTGGAATACCGTCACGCCGATCGCCAGGAAATACGCCAGCCACACCGCATAGCCAAGTGGCACAACCAGTTCAAGCGCGGCGGTTGCTCCCAGCAGGGCGGCCGACAAAGCCCATACCCACGGGTCGCGCATACTTGAAGCTGACGTCATCGTTGGAGATCCCGGCACAAAGAAGTGAGATGTTAACTGAATGCCCGTCGTTTCCGGCACGACTTTCGGCACGTGCCCGCCTACACAATTCCTTCACACTGTCGCTTCTAGCGTCACCGGCCTCAGGGGTTTCAGCGCAGTCCCGTGGTAAACGCCGTCTCCAAGCTCACCGCCCAGACAGATACGTCCCGACAGTTGACGCTCCTCATCGAGAGCGTCACTGACCATGCCCTGTACCTGATGGATCCGGACGGCGTGGTCTGCACCTGGAATCCCGGCGCGCAGCGGATCAAGGGCTACAGCGCCGAGGAAGTGATCGGCACCCATTTCAGCCGCTTCCACTGCCCCGCCGACCGCGATGCCGGCGAGCCCGAACGCTCGCTGGCGATCGCCATGAGCGAAGGCCGCTATGCCGGCGAAGGCTGGCGCCTGCGCAGTGACGGCACCCGCTTCCGCGCCAGCGTGGTCATCGAGCCGGTATTCGAGGCCGAGCACCTGGTCGGCTTCGTCAAGGTGACCCGCGATATCACCGAAAGCTACCAGGCGCAGGTGCTGCTGCGGGATGCGCAACGTGCGCTGGCCAGCACCCAGCAGTTCGAGAAAGTCAGCCAGCTCAGCCGCGGGCTGGCGCACGAGTTCAACAACCTGCTGACCACCATCCACAATGCGCTGGACCTGATCGCGCTGCGCTGTGCAGCCGATGAGACCACCGAGCGCCTGATCGGCAATGCGCAGGCCGCGGCCGACCGTGGCGCGCTGCTGACCCGGCAGCTGCTGGCCTTCGGCGCGGGCCAGACGCTGGTGCGCGAACGCGTCACCACCGCGAACTGGCTGCAGCCGGCAATGGCAGCGCTGCAGCAGCGTTGCCTGGCCCATCATTCGCTCAGCCTGCAGCTGCGCAGCGACCTGCCGGATGTGCTGCTGGATCCCGGGCAGCTGGAGGCGGCGCTGTCCAACCTGGTCGGCAATGCCTGCGATGCCATGCCGCAGGGCGGTCGTATCTGTATCATCGGGGACATCGAGCGTCGCCTGGATCCGCAGGCCGATACGCCGACCTACCGTAATTTCGTCGCCATCCGCGTTCAGGATGAAGGCCACGGCATGGCGCCAGACGTCGCCGCGCGGGCCAGCGAGCCGTTTTTCACGACCAAGGACATTGGCAAGGGCAGCGGTCTGGGCCTGAGCCAGGTGTTCGGTTTCATCACCCAATGCGGCGGTTTCGTCGACGTGTCCAGCACCGAAGGTGGTGGCACGACGGTCAGCCTGCTGCTGCCTGCCCTGGAGGTTCCCGCCAATGACTGATTCCATCCGCGTACTCATGGTCGAAGACCAGGAAGACCTGCGCGACATGATCGGACTGGCCCTGCAGGACATGGGCATCAACGTCGATACCACCGCCGATGGCCACGAGGCGCTGGCGATGATGGCCGGCGAGCATCGGTACGATGTGGTGTTCAGCGATGTCAGCATGCCCAACGGCATGTCCGGGATCGAGCTCAGCGAACATGTCGCCCGTACCCAGCCCGGCGCACGGATGATCCTGTCCTCCGGTTATGCCCGCTCGCAGCTGCCGCCGCTGCCGGGGCACGTGGAATTCCTGCCCAAGCCGTATCGGCTGCGGCAGCTGGTGGAGCTGCTGACTGCACGTTGATCGGCCGCGGCGACGGGTCGGGCCGCTTCCGCTTGGGCTATGCGCCCGTTAGTTGATTGCCGTCAGATCAAGCCAACCTGACCAGACCAGCTGGATGCCGATGCACAGCAGCACGAAGGCCACCAGTTGCTGCATCACCACCGCGCCCGAGGGTCCCAGACGGGTGACGACCACGATCGAGTTGCGCAGCACCAGGTAGATCACCAGCGCCACCATCAGCGCCCCACCGACCGCGACGATCGCACCCGACAGGAAATGCAGCGGATGCATTGATTCTCCGTGGGCACCCAGGGTGATGCAGGCAGAAATCACGCCCGGTCCGGTCGTCAAAGGGAACGTGAGTGGATAGAAACTGCGCTGCATCAGCTGGTGGTCCGCGATGCCCGCCGCCTCGGTTTCCTGCGCGGTCGGCGAGGTGTCCGGGCGCGGAGCGAGCATGCGCCATGCGCTGGCCGCCACCAGAAGCCCGCCACCAAAACGCACCACCGCCAACGAGATGCCGAAAATGGTCAGCACGTAGGTGCCGACCAACATCGAGGCGATGATCACCCACCCCACGTTCAATGCGATCTGGCGCGCAAGCAGGCGCGCGAGGTCGTGCTTGGTGCCGACCGAAGAGACGAAGATCGAGGCGATGCTCAGCGGGTTGATGATCGGCAACAGCGTCACCGGGACCAGCGCCATTTCCTTCAACAGCGCGACCATGTATTCCATGCCAACTCCACGCCAGCGGGCGGTCGACCCGCGCCAGGCAGGTGGGACTCCGGCACCCGCGATGTGGGTGGCCAGAAAAGGGATTGGCAGGATCCTGGCGGAATCGAGGCGGGCACCCCATCGGACGCGGCCGAGTTGCGTTCAACCTTCGCATGTCAGCATGGCGCGCCCCGCCGCTACGCGGGGACCTTTCGAACGTTCTGACAACTTCACGACACTCCGAAGGACGGGCGATCGCCGCCACGCGCGTCGAAAGGCGCGGGCGGCGACACGCAGCGGACCGCTGCCGGGCCAACGCCAGGGACGCCCTGCCAGGAGCTCAAGGAGGTTTATCTGAAAATGGACTTCGCTTGCCTTCGCGCTTGCTCCGCTGCCGCGCACGACTGCCCAGGTGCACCAGGCCAAGGACGCAGGCAAAGGCGATTGCGACTTCCGACACCGCGAGCAGGAGGTGCATACGGGTAATCCTCGGCCTGGGGAAATCGGGCCTGCAGCTGACACGCTAGCGCCCTGTCCTCGCCCCGGTCTGCAAACACGTGCGCATTTCCGGAATCGCTTCTCACGCCTGTCCTTCTGCCCCTGAATGACTCACCAAACCACCGGCGCAACGCTGAATGATTAAGGGTAAGGTCCCGCACCCGGGGACGGAGCACGAAAGGCGATGTCACAATCGACGCGCAGACGCCGTGATCGACTCAACGTTGCCGAGACAGAAGCACCTACCCATGCAGAACAGATCCACCAAGGAAGGCCCCCTGCCCTCGTTTCACTCCTGCCTGGAACTGGCCTGTGCCGTCAGCGGCATGCGGGTCGCACTGATCGGCGAGGTCGGTGAACAGCAATGGCGCGCCGTGCACGCACTGGACCGTGCCGGGCTCGGCATCTCCGCCGGCCTGCGGCTGGATCTGATCAACACTTTCTGCCGCGACGTGACCGCAACCCAGGAAGCGATCTGGTTCGGCGACTACCGCCAGGACCAGCAGCGCTGCGACAGTCCCATCCCGGCGATGCACGGCTTCCGCAGCTACATCTCGGTGCCGGTGGTGCTGGCCGATGGACGGGTGTTCGGCACCCTGTGCACGCTGGACCCGGAGCCGCGCCCGATCACCGATGAAGTCCTGCACGCCATGCGTGCACTGGGTGCAGTGGTGGCCGAGCAGATCAGCGCGGCGGAAGCACATGACACCGATGACCACCACGACGGCGTCGAGCGGGATCGGGCCACGTCTTCTGAAAGCCGCCTGCAGGCCTCCGAAGTGCTCAACAGCGCGCTGCGCCAGGAAGGCAAGGAGCGCGAGGAGTTCATCGCGGTGCTGGCACACGATCTGCGCAACCCGCTGCAGGCGATCCGGGTGACCTCCGACCTGCTGTCCCTGTCGGCCACCAGCGAGGCGCAGCAGAGTCTGCTGCGGCACCTGGACGACAGCGCTGACCGGATGGCGGAACTGATCGATGTGACGCTGGATTTCGCGCGCGGCCGCCTCGGCTCGGGCATCGCCCTGCGCGTGCGGCCCTGGCGTGACCTGTCTGCCTTGCTGGCCAACGCCGCCGAGCGGGCAATGGCGCCCTACCCCGGCTGCCCGTTGATCGTTGAACTGGCCCTTCCCCAGGTGGTGACCTGCGATGCCGACCGCCTCTCGCAACTGGTCAGCAACCTGCTGATCAACGCGGCCATCCACGGCCGCAAGGGCAGTCCGATCGCCCTGCGCGGCCACGCCGACGACACGGCGCTGGTGCTGGAAGTGCGCAACGAGGGCGTGATCGCCGAGGCGTCGATGAAGACCCTGTTCGAGCCCTTCCACCGCACTGGCGACCAGCGGCTGGATTCCGGCCTGGGCCTGGGGCTGTACATCGCTTCGCAGATCGCCGTTTCGCATGGCGGCGCGCTGACGGTGCAGTCCGCGGACGCCATCGGCACCACCTTTACCCTGCGCATGCCATTGCGCTGAGCCGTACAGGCGTCAGCAAAGGCAGCTCATTCCGGCGGCGCTTCGATGGTGTAGCCGCGTGCGCGCAGCGCGCCCAGATAATCTTCCGGTCCCAGCAGCAGGCTGACCGGCACCGTGGAGAACGTGCTGGCGTGCTGGGCCAGCGCCTTGTCGGCCAGGCCCAGCCACTGCGTGCGCGCCTGCTGCCCCAGGTCGTTCCAGCCGCGGCTGCGCGCGAACGCCGAATCCTGCACTACGTCTCTGCAGGTGCGCGCCATGGACATCACGGCCAGCCGGCGCAGGGCCCCGATATCTCCAGCAGCCCAGGCATTGGCACGCTCGCGCAGTACCGGGGCCTGGAATTCCACCGTATCCAGGGTGCGCTCGAAGCAGGCGCGGTCGTCCACCTCGCTGCCCTGCAATTCCTTCAGGGCGCCGCGCGCATCGGCAATGGGCAGCTTCACCCGCGCCTCTTCCGGCTCCAGCTTGTTGGCTTTGTAGGCACGTTCAAGGGCCTCGGTGACCTGCCCGCTGTCGCGCAGCCCCTGGCGCTTGAGGAAGGCCATGTACAGCTCGCCCGAAGCGATCATCGGGCGCTTCTTTTCCACCCCGCCATTGCGCCCCAGGTAGGTGGCCTTCAAGCCCAGCCATCGCGCGTAGGTGTCCGGTGCCACGATCTGATGCAGGGTGCGCCCCTGCGGATCCTTGGCGGTCTTCATCGCCAGCGGCAGCAGGGTGAGGCCGCGCAGCAGGCCGAGCTTGACGTCCGGTGTCCAGCCGGGCGGACCCAGCACGTGGTCGGAGGCGGCGATGACCTGCTGCACCTGGTCCGAACGCCAGGTCACGCCGGCCGGCAACGGTGCCACCGTACCCAACAGCCACAACACATGGCCCTGCGCGTTGCTCACCTTCCACAAGCCCGGACCGGGCTGCTCGCCGGTGACCTGGACGGCCGCCATGTCCACCACGGGCCCTTCTGCGGTGACGGCCTGCGCGGCGACAGAGAGCGGCGCGCACAGCAGCAGCGCCAGGATGAAACCGCACCTGATCCATTGCCCGTCATGTCGGTGCTGCATGGCCAACCCCTTGAGTGATCGCGCACTGTATCCAGTGCCTCTGCGTGCTGTGTAAAACGTTCGTTGGCGCCGGTCTGCGCTGGAACCGCGGGCGGCCCGGCGCTACGCTGGCGCCCTCTCCTTGTTCCGGGCCCACTCCATGTTGCAGATGCGTCCTGGCTGCGAATGCTGCGACACCGACCTGCCCGCCGCGTCGACCGGCGCGTGGATCTGCTCGTTCGAGTGCACGTTCTGCACCGCCTGCGTGCAGGGACGACTGGGTGGACGCTGCCCGAACTGCGGCGGCACGCTGTGCCCGCGCCCGACGCGCGAGGGCGCCGCGCTGGCGCGCAACCCCGCCTCGCCGGTGCGGGTCTTTACGCCGGCAGGCGACTGATCCAGGCCGCGCGCGGGCGCTGCGGCGTGCCGGCGTCAGCGGCAGTTGTCGGCGTCGACGCGGCGGATCGACTCGATCCTGCCGTCACCGGTCGCAACGTGCAGGCATTCGCGGGTCTGCGCATTCCACCACGTCACCACCGAGCGGCCATCGCGCTGCTGCGCGTCGCGATCGGTAAAGCCGCGTGCCCGCAGTTGCGTGTCCGCACCGGCGGCACGTGCGCCTAGCAGGTCGTCCATGCTGGCGGATGCTCCCGCGCTGTTGCCAGAGCGCCACGGCACCTGCCTGGAGCGCTCGCGCAGGCCGGCGCCGTAGCCATCGCTGTAAGCGCCCTGATCGGCATCGGCGTCGTAGCCGTGGACCGCATCGCGGTAGCCGCGTTCGTAGTCGGCTTCGTGGTGCGCATCATCGTCGTGGTCACCATCGTCGTGGTGGTGCGCCTGGTGCGCGAGTGCGGCAATGCCGAGGATGGCCGCGGCGGCCACGGCCACCTTGGCGCCATCGCTCATCCCGTCCTTCTTTCCGCCAGGCTGCTTGCCACAGTCCGGTGCGGGCGTGGTGACCGCCGAGGCGATGCGGCCACGGTCACTGCGGACCATCACGCAGCGCTGGTCGCGCTCGTTCCACCAGTTGCCGTACTCACCGGAAACCGATTGCCGCGCATAGCCACGGGCACCCAGCGTGCGGGCGGCATCGCGATCATCCAGGCCCTGCAGGTCGCCCAGGCCGGGTGCGGGGTCCTGCGCAGAAACGCGCGAGGAGGCGCACAGCGCCGACAGCATGATCGCGACCGCCAAAGCACTGCGATGGGCAATGGACATTGCAGATCTCCGGATGGGCAGGCCGGGCTGGCCGCGTTGAGTGGAGCTTGCCACAGGGAATGACGGGTGCGACAGAGTGCCGGTGGTAATGTGCGCCAACGGGCCCCTCCTGCCCGACAGCGGACCCCGGCATGGATTTCCTGAAGATCCTGAAATCGCTTGAAGAACTGGTGTTCGAAGCCCTGAGCTGGATCGTGCTGTTGCCGCGTTCGCTGCTGCGGATCCTCCACTCCCCGGTGGTGATGGCCGAATACGCTGCAAGCCAGCTGCGTTCGGAAAGCGAGACCCGCTTCAGTGCGGCGATCAGTCCACCGCTGCTGTTGATCCTGTGCGTGCTGATCGCCCATGGCGTTGACATGGCGGTCCGGTCTTCCGCGCCGGATCTGGGCGGCTCGCTGGCGGCCGTGGTGCTGGCCTCGGAGCAGAACCTGCTGCTGTACCGGACCATCGCGTTCGGGATCTGGGCATTGGCCGGATCGCTGTACTACCTGCTGCGTACCCTTCGGCCGGTGGACCGGGAGACCCTGCGGCTGCCCTTCTACGAGCAGTGCTACCTGGTTTCGCCATTCGCGCTGCTGATCTCCATCGGCCTGAGCCTGATGTCGATGGGGCAGGAAGGAGCGGTGCTGGCGGGCGTGGTGCTGTCATTGCTGGCAGCGGGCTGGTTCTGGGTTGCGCAGGTGGCCTGGTTACGGCAACGGACCGCGCTGCGGCTGTGGCGCTGCGCGGTGGCGGCGACGGTGATCTGCATTGCCGGATCGGCCGCCAACAGCGTGGTGGTGTATGTGCTGGTCAGTGTGCATGGGCCGGCCAGCTGACTTCACTGGCGCCCTGGAATTCTGGTGACCCCGGCCCGATTCGAACGGGCGACCTTCCCCTTAGGAGGGGGACGCTCTATCCAGCTGAGCTACGGGGCCAGATCGAGGATGTGAAGGATACAGGGTGGCGGCCTGCAGGACTACCTCGGACGGGTCGCGGTCAGCTGCGCAGGCGATCCACCCCGTATGCTGGCGCACCCTTCCCTGCGTGACGCCGCAACCGCATGCCTTCTACGTGGCACCTGCTTTCGATGCTGGGCGACAGTCGTTTGCTGCTGCCAGCCGCCGTGGTCCTCATCGCCTTCGGTGCGTTCCAGCGAAGTCGCTGGTCTCTGCGATGGGCAGGCTCGCTGTGCGTCATCGGAACGCTGGTGCTCAGCTCGAAACTGGCCTTCCTGGGATGGGGCATCGGATTGGCACGGGTCGATTTCACCGGATTCAGCGGTCACGCCACCCTGTCCGCGCTGATCTGGCCGGTGCTGCTTGCCATCGGACTGACCGCACGCAGACCGCACTGGGGCGCAGCGGCCGGCCTGATGCTGGCAGCGGCCATCGCCTATTCGCGGCTGCCGTTGAACGCGCATTCGTGGTCGGAGGTCGTGAGCGGCTGGCTGCTCGGCGCGAGTGGCGCGGTATGGACACTACGGCGGCTGGACGCGAGCCCCACGGCGCGGCCCGGATGGCTCGCCACGGCGCTCGTCATCGGCGCCTTGATACCACTGGCGTTTCCTCAGGCAACGACA
Source organism: Stenotrophomonas chelatiphaga (assembly GCF_001431535.1). Classification (GTDB taxonomy): domain Bacteria; phylum Pseudomonadota; class Gammaproteobacteria; order Xanthomonadales; family Xanthomonadaceae; genus Stenotrophomonas; species Stenotrophomonas chelatiphaga. The sequence continues at coordinate 55,987 of NZ_LDJK01000002.1, read as the reverse complement.
CATGAGGCCGTGGTCCGTCTCGCCACGACGCTGTCCGGGGCAAAAGATCCGCATGCGCGAAGCACGCTACATGAGAAGTCCATCACATTGGAAGCTAAAATACTGACGGATTAGGCCTTTATGACGTGATCGCCTTGACACCTATAGCTCATTACCGCGACCATAGGGGCGTTCAAATCCCCCCAGACGGAGTAGGAGACCCCGTTTTATGAAGAAGATCTTTGCGGTACTGGCCCTTGTTGGCCTGTCTTCCCCCGTCCTGGCTCAGGATGCACAGGTTGAGCAGACCTCGACCGATGGCGCCACCAGCGCGGAAATCGCTGGCGCGGAAGCGACCGGCTACTCCACCGTGGCAATTGCCAGCACTGCCGTTGCGGCCGTGGCAACCGCCGCCGTTCTTTACAGCGTAGGCGGCGACAGCTCCAGCGGTGAAAACGATGCAGGCGGCGGTGGCGGCGGTGGTGGCGGCGACGGCGGTGGTGGCACCGGCGGCACCGGCGGTACGGGTGGTACTGGCGGCACCGGCGGTACCGGTGGCACCGGCGGCTGAGATCCAGCCCGCTTGAATCCCAGCCCTCGCCGGGCAATGCTTGGCGAGGGTTTTTTTTGCCTGCTGGAAACTACATCGATCCATGAAGACCAAGCTCTCCTGCCTTGCTGTCGCCGTCCTGGCGTCCGTCACCCTTTCCGGCTGCCTGCTCGCGCCCGGCCAGCATCTGCGGCAGGGCGATGTTTCGCGCTCGCAGCAAAGCGACGATGGTCGCTTGGAGATGGTCACGATCACGCCGAAGTTGATTGCGATGGACCGTGCAACGCAGGCCGAGCAGGTGCTGCCGGCAGAGCTTTTCGACTACCAGCCACAGGAATACCAGGTCGGCATCGGTGATGTCCTGTACGTGACCGTCTGGGACCACCCCGAGTTGACGGTGCCTGCCGGTTCACAGCAGCAGGGCAACCTGGCGGGTCGCCTGGTGCAGAGTGATGGCTCGATGTTCTACCCGTACATCGGCAAAATCACTGCCCAGGGCAGGACGCCGGTGCAGCTGCGGGAAGAAATCACCCAGCGGCTTGCCAAGTACATCGAATCGCCGCAGGTTGACGTATCAGTACTGACCTATGGCAGCCAGCGCGTCTGGATCACCGGTGCAGCCGAGCGGTCGACGCCGCTGTCGCTGGGCACCTCGCCATTGACGCTGTCCGATGCGATCAGCCAAGGCGGCTTGAACGCCAGCCAGGCGGACCTGTCCGGCGTGCGGCTCAGCCGCGCCGGCGTGACCTATACGATCAACCTGGAGACGTTAGCCAACCAGTACGGCGGGCGTCAGCTCTACCTGAAAGACGGCGATTCGATCTTCGTTCCTTACCTGGACCGCAAGGAAATCTTCGTCGTAGGCGAAGTGAACCTGCCGGGCGCCTATAGCTTCCGTACCGGCGATGTGTCGCTCAACCAGGCACTGGGTCGCGCCCGCGGCATCACCCAGGCCACCGCGAGCGGCAACTCCGTGTACGTAATCCGCGGCTCGCACGACCTGCTTGCCGAGCCGTCGATGGTCTACCAGCTCGAAGCGCGTTCGCCGACCGCCTTCGCTGTCGCCAGCCAGTTCATGCTGCAGCCCGGTGACGTCGTCTTCGTCGGTGCCGCGGGCGTGACGCGCTGGAACCGCTTCGTCAACCAGCTGCTGCCGTTCACCAGCATCCTGTACAACGCAGCACGTACCGAAAGCGAGATCGGAAACAACTGACATGGCGCACGCTGAGGTATCCCGCGCTGCCCCTCTGGTCGGCTGGCGCAGCCTGGGACTGCGCGCGATCGCGTCGCTGCTGGTGCTGGGCCTGGCCGCCTGCACGTCCGCCAGTCGCTCCACCAGCGACTCGTTCCGGTTGCTGTTCAATCGGCAGGTAGAAGCCACGCCTGCCCAGGTAGCGGCAAATCGCTATCCGCAGATCCAGCTGCGCGCACCGGACATGAGCGCGGTGATGGTGCTGGGCTACGTCGATGACGGGCAACAGTCGTGGTACGCAGGGAAGGAAGCGGTATTCCAGCTTGACCGCGACGGGCTGGTGACCGGCACCTCCGGTAACGGCCGGCAGTTCAGCATGCGGATCCTCGGCGACTCGCCTTTCGATCACCTCGCCGCAGTCACCACAGCAGTGCAGGTGCAGCGCCAGTACGACGCCACTCCGCCGTATGCGGTGTCGGTGCCGGTCAGCGGCACGCTTACGCGCCGCGGCACCGACAAGGTTGAAATCCTTGGCAGGCCCATGCAGCTTGTGCGCTTCGAGGAACGTCTGGAGGGAGGCGGCATGAGTGCCACCAACCTGTACTGGGCCGATGCAACGACCGGTTTCGTCTGGAAGAGCCGCCAGCACCTGGCACCAGGTTACGCGGTTGAACTCACACAGCTCAAACCCTATCGCCCGGCGCAGGACTGAACGATGATGTTTCGCAGTGCGGCAGCGCTTGTTTTCCTTGTATCCGGCTTGCCCGTCAAGGCGGAGCCACCGCTTCCGGCCGGCATCTCCGAGGTCGCCGTCGTGGGAGCTGTGCAGTCGCCTGGTGTAGTGCAGGTAAAGCAGGGTGGACGCATCTCCGATGTGCTCAACGCCGTGCGTCCGGACGCAGCGGCCTACCTGCTCGGCGGAAGCCTGCAGCGCGAGCACGAACGGCAGGACCAGGTGCGCCAGCGTGCCGGCCTGCTGCACACGCTGGGACAGCTGCCGCAGCATGAAGACCTCGATGTGCGGGCGGCAGGCGACCTGCTGCACGACTGGCTCGATGCCCATCCCGCAACCGGTCGCGTGCGCCTGGTGCTCGATCGCCGCCTGATGCAGGTCCAGCCGCTCAATAATCCCATCGCCAGGCAGGGGGACAGCATCATCATCCCGCTGCGCCCGCAGACCGTGCACGTCATCGGCGCCGTGACCCAGCCCTGCGAGCTGCCGCACCAACCGCTGCAGGACGCGAAGACTTACCTGGCGCACTGCCCCACTTCCGGCGCCGCCGATCCGGACACGCTGTACGTGGTGCAGCCCGATGGGCTCGTTCAGGCCCTCGGTGTCGCCGCGTGGAACCGCGCCGATCCACAGGCCGTGGCTGCCGGCGGCACGATCTACGTGCCGATCCGCGAATCCGCGCTGAAGCGCATTGATGCCTCCTTCAACGAAGATTTCGCTTCGTTCGTCGCCACGCAACCTGTCGATCCTTGATGACCGTTTCCGCAAAACCCCTGGCCGCCCGACGCCGTGTCACGCTCACCGTGAGCATGCTTGCAATGTGCCTGTCCACGGCGCTGCATGCGCAGCAGGCACCGCCGGTGACGGCCAGCGAATGGGGCGGCAGCGGGCTGCTGCAGACCCCGACCGCGCGCATGAACACAGCGGGCGACATCGCGTTTACCGCGTCACACAATTCCCCTTACAGCCGCTACAACGTCACGTTGCAGCCGTTCACCTGGTTCGAAGGCACGTTCCGCTACATCAACGTGTCCAACATCCGCTACGGACCGAACATCGCCGGCGACCAGAACTACAAAGATAAATCAATCGATTTCAAGCTGCGCCTGTGGCAGGAATCGCGCTGGCTGCCAGACGTATCGTTCGGTGTGCGCGACATCGGCGGCACCGGCTTTTTCTCCAGTGAATACCTGGTGGCCAGCAAGAACTTCGGCCCCGTGGATGCGTCGCTGGGCCTGGCCACTGGCTATCTTGGCAACCGCGGTGACTTTTCCAACCCGCTGGGCGTCATCGATGACCGGTTCAAGGATCGTCGGCCGATCGCCACCAGCGCGATCGCTCAGGCCGGCAAGTTCGGCGTGAGCAACATGTTCCGCGGGCCGGTCGGCATTTTCGGTGGCCTGACGTACCAGACGCCGTGGGATGCACTGCTGGTCAAGGTGGAATACGACGGCAATGACTACAAGCGCGAACCGCGCGGCAACAACCTGACCCAGCGCACGCCGGTAAACGTGGGCCTGGTCTATGTGCCCAATGCCAATATAGAACTTACGGCGGCATGGGAGCGTGGCGACGCAGCGATGTTCTCGCTGACCCTGCGCGGCTATCCCGGCGGCGCCTCGACGGCACCTAAACCTTTCGATCCACCGCCCGTCAACCCGGCCGCCGTCGCCGCCCAGGACACCCCGGCCTTGGACCACACGGCCTCCTCGCTCGCGCGTCCTACGACGGTGGATACTGGTTCCATGGATGAAGCGGAGCCCGACTGGGCGACCATCGCCTCCCAGCTCCGCAACAATGCCGGTTTCCGCGTAGACCAGATCTCGCGCCGCGGCGACGAGCTTTTCGTCGATGGTTACCAGGTGCGTTACTTCAGCCCCGCCAAGGGCCTGGAACGCGCGGGCCGCATCCTGTCCAGCACGACTGGAGACGATTACGACTGGTACACCCTGCGCACCACGCGCCTGGGCATGCCGATCGTGGACATGTCGGTCAAGCGCGATGCCCTGCTCGGCAACCTTGACGGCACGGTCAGTGACGATGTCCTTCGTCGCAGCACCGATCTGCAGGCTCCCGCCGAAGTCGCACGCGAGGTGCTTTACCGTGCGCCGAACCAACCATTTGGCGGCGGCTTCAGCTTGGGTTACCGACAGAACCTCGGCGGTCCGGACGGGTTCATCCTGTACCAGGTCGCGGCCAACTACTCCGGCAGCCTCTTCTTCCGGCCCGACCTGTGGTTGACCGGCACGGTCAGCGCCGACCTGCTCAACAACTACGACAAGTTCAAATACAACGCGCCCAGCCGTCTGCCGCGCGTGCGCACCGACCTGCGCCGCTACATGGTCGACAATGATGTCACCCTGCCCAACCTTCAGCTCAACGTTGCCCATCGCTTCGGACGTGATGTCTACGGCATGGCCTACGCCGGCTACCTGGAATGGATGTACGCCGGCGTGGGTGGCGAACTGCTGTACCGACCGATGGACCAGCCATGGGCCGTCAGTGCGAACATCAACCGCGTGCAGCAGCGCGACTACGACCAGCACTGGGGCTTGCGCGACTACCGCATGACCACCGGCCATGCCACGCTGTACTACGCCTTCGATGCACGCGAACGCATCGTCGGCTCGATGTCGGTGGGACGCTATCTGGCCGGCGACTACGGCGCCACGGTCAACATCGCCCGTGTGTTCGACAATGGCGTGACCATGGGGGCCTATGCGACCAAGACCGATGTATCGGCCGCGGACTTCGGCGAAGGCAGCTTCGACAAGGGCTTGTATTTCAGCATCCCGTTCGACAACATCCTGCCGCGCTCCACCCGCGCCCGGGCGGCGATCAACTGGAATCCGCTGATCCGCGATGGCGGCGCGATGCTGCAGCGCAAGTACTCGCTGTACAACGTCACCGGCGAGCGCGATGAGCGCTTCTTCTATGACAACCTGAAGTCGATCACCGACTGAGCGCTGCGGTGCCGACCCGCTCGGCACCGGCACGTCGCACCGGGCTTACAGGTATTTGACCCAGCTCTGCACGCCTTCAGCCATCAGGCCGTATACGTGCTCGAAGGCCGCGCGCTGCTGACGGTAAGGATCCGGAATCTCTCGATCCTGCTGCCACTTGCCCAACAGGAACGTCTTGCCAGACGCTTCCGGTGCGATCTCGGTGATGCGCCGCACGTGCTTGCGTTCCATGGTCAGCACCAGGTCGGCCTGGCCGAGGATGCCGCCACTGATCTGCCGCCCAAGATGGCTGCTGCCATCCAGCCCATGCTCAAGCAGCAGTGCCTGCGCGGTGGGGTCCACACCGTGGTCCACCAGCGCACCCAGCCCCGCCGAAGACACCTGGATGCCTTTACCGGCAACCAGTTCGCGCAGCATGAACTCCGCGGAGGGGCTGCGGCAGATGTTTCCCACGCATACGAAAAGAATATTCTTGAACACAACCCGTTCCTGTCGCCATCAGCGCACAGGGTAGCGCAGCGAGCATCCGTGCTGCATCAGTAAGCCGACTTCTGCCCCAACACCTTGAACGCCGTCAGCGCGATGATCCGTACATCCAGCGTCGGGCTCCAACGCCGGATGTAGTCGATATCGTACTGAACGCGCTTTTTCATCGATCGCAGCTCCGGCGTCTCGCCACGCAATCCATGCACCTGCGCCCATCCGGTAATGCCGGGCTTGACGTAGTGCCGATGCATGTAGCGCTCGATCAGCTTTTCATAGTGGTTGTTGTGCTGGATCGCATGCGGTCGTGGACCCACCACCGACATGCTGCCGCCCAGCACGTTCAGGAACTGCGGCAACTCATCCAGACTGGACCGGCGCAGGAATGCGCCAAACCGGGTGATCCGGGGATCGTTGCGGGTCGCCTGGGTGATCTTGTCCGGCGTCTCGGCATGCACCCGCATGGAACGGAATTTGAGCATCGAGAATTCTTTACCACCCAGGCCGTGGCGGCGCTGCCTGAAGAAGACCGGCCCCGGCGAACTGATCTTGACGCCCGCGGCCAACACGGCCAACAGCGGCGCCAGCAGCACCAAGGCCATGCTTGCAACAATCAAGTCCTCGATGCGCTTCACCAACCTGAAATGCTGGTCCGGCAAGCCTTGCCGCACCCCGATCATCGGCACGTTGCCGACCAGATGCACGCCCGGATTGAGCGTGCCGTAGCCACTGATGTCCGGGATGATGCGGACCGGCACCGGATAGCGCTCGATGCGCTTCAACATCTGCTTGATCTGCGGGCCGCTACCCATCTGCAGCGACACCCACAGCTGGTCGAATTCGCCGCGGTGCAGGTCCATGTACTGCGGAAGGTCATCAATGGTGCCAAGGCAGCGCGGACCGTCCTCGCGGCGTGGTCGCGCGATGTCGCCGGGACTGGAGAAATATCCGATCACTGCCTTGCCCAGTTCCGGCTTGCCGCGCAGCAGGCGATGCAGCTTAAGCGAGGGCGCGCGCAGGCCCACCAGGATCACGCGCTGGCAATCCAGTCCCTTTGAGCGCAGGCGATGCAGCTGCACGCGCAGGCTGACCCGCGTTGCCGTCATGCCCATCAGTCCCAGGGCATACCAGCCGACCAGCCAGAACGTTGGCACGGCATCGGCCATGTCCACCAGCACCGCATAGGTGGAGAACAGGCCGAACGAGGCCGTCCAGGCGAGCAGCACCACCCACAGATCGGCCAGCAGGCCACGTGCGCGCCAGTTGCGATACACCGGGGCGATACCGAAGCAGATCACCGTGCTGAGCAGCAGTGCGCCGAATACGATCCGCTGCGGCTGCGACGGGGCCATGACGCCGTTGCGAACCAGATGACTCACGATTGCGGCAGCGGGTATGACCAGCAGGTCAGCGAGCCGGAGCCCCAACTCCAGCGCGGCGCGCGCTTCAACACGACGACCACGGCCTGCTGCCTGCGTTTCTGGAAGGCCGTCTACAGATCCCTGTAGCACCTCAACTTCTCCTGGATTACGCATCTTCCGGCACCTTCTCGCTCGTGCACTGACCTCCCCTGGCAGCGCAACCATAAAAACTACAATGGAAGAAACGTATTGATTTATGACGCAAATGTACCAGAGATTGACCCCGCCCCAGTACTGCTAAAACGTGAACTGCTTCACAGCCCACCCTATTTCGGGCCAAAAGTGCCAATAATTTGACGTACGCGAATCCACTATCCTTCACTGGGTTCGCATATTGAAGATCGCCTCCAGCGTTCCCCACACAGGGCGCTGGTGCCAGCGGAAAAATCTGAAAACTCCCCACGCCTTACGAGATTCCATGAAGAAGATCCTCATCTGCGGCGGCGCCGGCTACATCGGCAGCCACATGTCGCATTGGCTGCATGATCAGGGCCATCGGGTCACCGTGCTGGACAACCTCTCCACCGGTCATCGCGGCGCAGTGCGCTGGGGCGACTTCATCCACGCCGATCTGCTGGACCCGGCGTCGCTGGACCGGGCCTTGGCAGGTGGACACTTCGACGCCGTAATGCACTTCTGTGCGCGTTCGCTGGTGGGGGAGTCTGTCACCCAGCCCTACGCGTACTACCTGAACAACGTGGCCGGTACGCTCAACCTGCTTGAAGCGATGCGTCGTCATGACGTGGGCCGCATCGTGTTTTCTTCCACGGCAGCGGTGTTCGGCAACCCGGTGGCAGACCTCATCGACGAAGAACACCCCAAGGCCCCGATCAACCCCTACGGCGCCAGCAAGCTGATGGCCGAGCGCATCCTGGCCGACGCCGCCCACGCCTACGGCCTGCGTTCGGTGACGCTGCGCTACTTCAACGCTGCAGGTGCCCTGCCCGATCAGGGTATCGGCGAGGCCCACCTGTGCGAGACCCACCTGATACCGAATGTACTGAAGGCCGCGCTGGGCGACGGTCCGGCGCTGAAAGTGTTCGGCGACGATTACCCGACACCGGATGGCACCTGCGTACGGGACTACGTGCATGTGCAGGACCTTGCCCAGGCACACGCGCTTGCGCTTGATTTCATGGAAGCCAGTGCCGGCGCGCATGCGTTCAACCTGGGTAACGGCCAAGGCTTCTCGGTGCGGGAGGTCATAGCGACCGCGGCCGAGGTGTCCGGCAAGCCGGTGCCGTTCGAGGTGGCACCGCGCCGGGACGGCGACCCGGCAAGCCTGGTGGCATCCAGCGCGAAGGCGCGGGCGCAACTGGGCTGGGTACCGCGCTGGACCGAACTGGGGCCGATCATTGAAAGCGCGTGGCGCTGGCACCGGGATCAGCCGGACTGGTCCAGGCAAGGAGCGTGACGACCTAAGGTCGTCCGCCACCACGAGCAAAAGCAGACGGCCAGCGGCCGTCACTACCGGGGCGGGGGCCGTCACGCCTCTGCTTCCCACCGCCCCCGCCGAGCACGACTCGGCGCTACCGATAACGTCCGCCCCACCGCACCGCACCATGGCCCCGCCGGGCCCTCTGCTACCATCTCCGGCTCAGTGCGCCGCTGCCCCCAGGGCCTGCGGCTGCCCCAATACAACGCGAAAAGAGGGAGTCTGCATGTCTGCCAAGCTGCTCAAGGCCTTGGGCCTGGATGCGATCAACGCCGGTACCTATCTGGGCAATGGCGAGTGGTCCACCGCCACCGGCGGCGAGCTGATCACCCCGGTCAACCCGACCACCGGTGAAGCCATCGCCCAGGTCCGCGCCACCACCGCCGACGAATACGAAACCGTGATCGCGCGGGCGCAGGAAGCCTTCAAGATCTGGCGCACCACCCCGGCCCCGCGCCGTGGCGAAGCGGTGCGCCTGTGTGGCGAAGCCCTGCGCGCCAACAAGGATGCGCTGGGTTCGCTGGTTGCCCTCGAAATGGGCAAGAGCAAGCCGGAAGGCGACGGTGAAGTGCAGGAGATGATCGACATCGCCGACTTCGCGGTGGGCCAGAGCCGCATGCTGTACGGCTACACCATGCATTCCGAGCGCCCCGGCCACCGCATGTACGAGCAGTACCAGCCGCTGGGCCTGGTCGGCATCATCAGCGCGTTCAACTTCCCGGTCGCGGTGTGGGCGTGGAATGCGTTCCTGGCCACCGTCTGCGGCGACATCTGCCTGTGGAAGCCGTCGAACAAGACCCCGCTGACCGCGATCGCCTCCATGCGCATCTGCAATGAAGCGCTGCGCGATGCCGGCTTCCCGGACCTGTTCTTCCTGATCAACGATGCCGGCACTGCGCTGTCGGAAACGATGGTGGCCGACAAGCGCGTGCCGCTGATCAGCTTCACCGGTTCGACCCAGGTCGGCCGCACCGTCGCCGAGAAGGTCGCCCATCGCCTGGGCCGCTGCCTGCTGGAACTGGGCGGCAACAACGCAATCATCCTCGACGAGACCGCGGACCTGAAGCTGGCGATCCCGGGCATCGTATTCGGCGCGGTCGGCACCGCCGGCCAGCGCTGCACCACCACCCGCCGGCTGATCGTGCACGAATCCATCCATGACGACGTGCTGGCCACGCTGGTCAAGGCGTACAAGCAGGTGGAAGGCAAGATCGGCGATCCGACCGACCCGGCCAACCTGATGGGCCCGCTCAACAGCGACGGCGCCGTGCAGCAGTTCCTGGCCTCCATTGAAAAGGCCAAGGCCAGCGGCGGCACCGTGCAGACCGGCGGTACCCGCATCGATCGTGCCGGCAATTTCGTGCTGCCGGCCATCGTCACCGGGCTGAAGAACAGCGATGAAGTGGTGCAGCACGAGACCTTCGCGCCGATCCTGTACGTGATGAAGTACAGCACGCTGGACGAAGCCATCGACATGCAGAACGGCGTGCCGCAGGGCCTGTCTTCGTCGATCTTCACCACCAACCTGAAGACCGCCGAGCGCTTCCTGTCGGCGGCCGGTTCGGACTGCGGCATCGCCAACGTCAACATCGGCACGTCCGGTGCGGAGATCGGCGGCGCCTTCGGTGGTGAGAAGGACACCGGCGGCGGCCGCGAATCCGGCTCCGATGCCTGGAAGGTCTACATGCGCCGGCAGACCAACACCATCAACTATTCGGATTCGCTGCCGCTGGCCCAGGGCATCAAGTTCGACCTGTGATGGACACGGGCCGCACTGCCGCCGGGCATGGCGCGACGCTGGCTGGCCGCCGGGTCGCCATCGCCGGTGGCAGCAAGGGCATCGGGCGCTGCATCGCGCTGGCCTTCGCCGGCGCAGGCGCGTCGGTGTCGGTCTGCGCGCGCGGCCAGCAGGGCCTCGCCGCCCTGGCACGTGATGCCCAGGACCAGGGCACCCCGCTGCATACCCACGCCGCCGATCTCTCCGGTCTGGAGCAGATCGGCGGATGGCTGGAAAACGCTGCCGAAGCGCTGGGCGGCATCGATGTGCTGGTCAACAATGCGACCGGCTACGGCATGGCCGACGACGAAGACGGCTGGGCCGCCAGCCTGCAGGTCGACCTGATGGCAGCGGTGCGCGCTTCGCGGCTGGCCCTGCCCTGGCTGCGTGCATCCACCGATGCCTGCATCCTCAACCTGTCCTCCATCGCCGCCCAGCAACCGCGTCCGGGCGCTGCGCCCTACGCCGCGGCCAAGGCCGCGCTGTCCCACTACACCACCAGCCAGGCGCTGGCCCTGGCGCAGTACCGGATCCGGGTCAACGCGATCGCGCCGGGCTCGATCGAATTCGAAGACGGCCTGTGGGACCGCCGCCGCGTGGACGATCCGGCGCTGTACCACGGCACGCTGGCGAAGATTCCCTTCGGCCGCTTCGGCCGGCCCGAAGAGATCGCCCATGCCGCCCTGTTCCTGTGCTCGCCGCTGGCCGGATGGATTACCGGGCACGTGCTCAATGTGGACGGTGGTCAGGTATTGATGGGCTAATCGAGGCACAACCTCTATCATGGCCGGGTCTTTAGGGAGGACCCGCATGAGCGTGCCTAACCGTCATACCAGTGGACTGGCCGTCGCCAGCCTGGTCCTGGGGATCTGCAGCTGGACCGTGCTGCCCTTCATCGCCAGCATCGGGGCGATCATCACCGGGCACATGGCCCGCGCCGAAATCCGCCGCCGCCCGCACGAGCTCGACGGCGACGGGCTGGCCATCGGGGGCCTGGTCCTCGGCTGGCTGATGGTGCTGGGCGCGGTGCTGGCCATCGGCGCCTTCCTTGCCTTCTTCGGTGGCCTGGCCTGGCTGGCCCACGTTTCATCATGAGGTGGGCATGAGCACTCCTGAATCGGCATCCCGTTTTTCCAACCGCGTCGAAGACTACGTGCGCTTCCGCCCGGGTTATCCGCCGGCCCTGCTGCGCTGGCTGCATGACGAACAAGGCGTGCCGCGCGAGGCGCTGGTTGCCGACATCGGGGCCGGCACCGGCATTTCCAGCCAGATCCTGCTGGCCGCCGGCCATCCGCTTATCGCAGTGGAACCCAATGCAGCCATGCGCGCGGCAGCCGAGCACTGGCTGGGTACGGAGTACCCCCGCTTCCGCGCCGCCGATGGCACCGCCGAGGCGACCGGCCTGGCCGATGCCAGCATCGGATTGGTCAGCGCCGCGCAGGCCTTCCACTGGTTCGACACGCACGCCGTGCGCCGCGAGTGGAAACGCATCCTGGCCCCGGGCGGACGGGTGCTGGTGTTCTGGAACTCGCGCCTGCTGGATGCGTCCCCGTTCCTGCGCGGCTACGAACAGCTGCTGCTGGAGTTCGGCACCGACTACAGCGCGGTGGCCGAGCGTTACCAGACCGACGAGCAGATGCGTGACTGGTTCGCCGGCGGCCTGCAGGCCATCGGCTATTTCCCCAACGTGCAGATGCTGGACTTCGATGCCCTGCAGGGTCGCCTGCTCTCTTCGTCCTACGCCCCCACTGCCGGCCAGCCGAATCACGAATCGATGCTTGCCGCGCTGCGCACCTTGTTCGACCAGCATGCCGTCGACGGCAAGGTCGCTTTTGAATACCAAACCCGTGCCTTCCTCGGCACGCTGGACTGATCTGCCCATGTACTCGCTTGCACGCCCCTTCCTGTTCTCCCTCGATGCCGAGCGCGCCCACGGCCTGGGCCTGGCCGCGCTGGACACCGCCTACCGCTTCGGCACCACGCCGCTGGTGGCGCCGCGCATCGCGCCGTTGCCCACGCCCGCCTTCGGCCTGACCTTCCCCAACCCGGTCGGCCTGGCTGCGGGGCTGGACAAGAACGGGGCGCACATCGACGCCCTGTTCGCGCTGGGGTTCGGGTCGGTGGAGATCGGCACCATCACCCCGCGCCCGCAGGCGGGCAACCCCAGGCCGCGGCTGTTCCGGCTGCCGGACCACGGCGCCATCATCAACCGGATGGGCTTCAACAACGCCGGCGTGGACGCACTGGTGCGCAACGTGGAAGCCGCACGCGACCGCCGCGGGCTGCTGGGCATCAACATCGGCAAGAACAAGGACACCCCCAACGAGCAGGCGCTGGACGATTACATCGCCTGCCTGGACAAGGTGTACCCGCTGGCGGACTACATCACCGTCAACATCTCCTCGCCCAACACCGCCGGCCTGCGCGAACTGCAGGAAGAAAACGCCCTGCGCCAGCTGGTTGCCGGCCTGCGCGAACGCCAGGAACAGCTGGCCGGCGTGCACGGCAAGCGCGTGCCGATGCTGGTCAAGGTGGCACCGGATCTCAATGAGCGCGATATCGATGCCGCAGCGCGCGTGCTGGCCGAACTGCAGGTGGACGGGGTGATCGCCACCAATACCACCATCGATCGCAGCCGCATCGCCGGCGATGCGCGCGCCAACGAGGCCGGCGGCCTGTCCGGTGCGCCGCTGCTGGACCAGTCCACGCTGGTGCTGCGCCGCCTGCGCGCGCGGCTGCCGGAAAGCATGCCGCTGGTCGGCGTGGGCGGAATCAGCTCCGGTGCCGATGCCGTGGCCAAGATGGCCGCCGGTGCCGCGCTGGTGCAACTCTACAGCGGGCTGGTGTTCCGCGGCCCGGCGCTGGTTTCCGAATGCGTCGAAGCGATCCGTCGCCGCCGCGAAGCACCCAGTCGCGGTGCGGTGGGAGGCCTGTGATGGCAACCAGCGGCTGGACCCTCACCGAAAACGCCTCCCTGCTGGCGCTCAACACCTTCCATGTGCAGGCGCAGGCCGCGCAGCTGCTGGAAATCCAGGACTCCGCCACCCTGCCCGATGCCCTGGCCCTGCCAAGCGTGGCCGAAGGCCCCTTGCTGGTGCTGGGCAGTGGCAGCAACGTGCTGCTGGCCGGTGACGTGCAGGGCACCGTGCTGGTGTTCGCCAATCAGGGCATCGACATCCTGGAACACCGCGCCGACTACACCGTGGTGCGCGCCGCGGCCGGGGTGAACTGGCACAAGCTGGTGCTCTGGTCGCTGCAGCACGGGCTGTCCGGACTGGAAAACCTGGCGCTGATTCCCGGCACCGTGGGCGCATCGCCGATCCAGAACATCGGCGCCTACGGCGTCCAGGTCGGTGAGTTCATCCAGACCGTCGAAGCCTGGGACCGCGATGCAGGCCAATGGGTGCGGCTGGACACCGAACAGTGTGCCTTCGGCTACCGCGACAGCGTGTTCAAGCAGCAGCCGGAGCGCTACCTGATCACCGCCGTGGAGCTGCGCTTGCCGCTGCTGCACGCACTGCGCATGGACTACGCCGGCATCGCCGAAGAACTGCAGGCGCAGGGCATCGATACGCCCAGTGCGGTGGACGTGGCCAACGCGGTGATCGCGATCCGCCGCCGCAAGCTGCCGGACCCGGACGTACTGGGCAATGCGGGCAGCTTCTTCAAGAATCCGATCCTTGGCGTGGACCAGGTGGAGGTGCTGCTGCAGTCCTTCCCGGAACTGCCGGTGTATCCGGCAGAACGCGAGGACCAGCGCAAGGTATCGGCCGCCTGGATGATCGAGCACTGCGGCTGGAAGGGATTCCGCGAAGGCGATGCCGGGGTGGCGCCCAGCCATGCGCTGGTGCTGGTCAACCATGGCAACGCCAGCGGCGCCGAGTTGCTGGCCCTGGCCAGGCGCATCTCCGCTTCGGTGCTGGAAACCTTCTCGGTCGCCATTGAACCGGAACCGAGGCTGATCGGCGCGCAGTGGTGACCCCCTCCCTTTCGAGTACCCGCGCGCCGCCGATACGCGCGGCCTGGTTGATGCTGGGCAGTACGTTGTCGTTCGGCTTCATGGCGCTGGCCATCCGCTATGCCACCGCCTACGTGCCGACCCAGGAAGTGGCCTTCTTCCGCAACGCGTTCGGCCTGCTGGCGCTGCTGCCGATGCTGCTTCGCCCCGGCCGCGCCCCGCTGAAAACCCAGCAGCTTCCGCGCTACTTCATGCGCAGTGCGATCGGCCTGGCCTCGATGCTGTGCGCTTTCTGGGCGCTGGGTCATCTGCCGATGGCGCAGGCCGTATCGCTGTCCTACTCCACGCCATTGTTCGTCACCATCGCCGCGGTGCTGTGGCTGGGCGAGACGGTGCGCGTGCGGCGCTGGGCCGCGGTGATCATCGGCTTCATCGGTGTGCTGGTGATCGTGCGGCCGGGCACCGGCAGCTTCAGCGCGGGCAGCCTGGTGGCGGTGGCCGCGGCCGTGCTGAGCTCGGTGGTCGCCATCCAGATCAAGCAGCTCACCCGCGTGGACAGCGCCGATACCGTGGTGTTTTACACCTATGTGTTCTGGGTGCCGCTGTCGTTGATACCGGCGCTGTTCGTCTGGCAATGGCCCAGCGGCATCGCTTGGCTGTGGCTGGCGCTCACGGGGGTGCTGGGCACGCTTGGCCAGCTGCTGTGGACCCGCGCCCTGCGCCTGGGGGAGGTGTCCGCATTGACCCCGATCAGCTTCATGCAGTTGCCCCTGGTCAGCGTCATGGCCTGGCTGTTGTTCGATGAGGTGCTGGATCGCTGGACCGTGATCGGCGCGTTGATCATCCTCGGTTCCAATGCCTACATCGCACACCGCGAAGCGGTGCTGGCACGCCGGGCGAAGAGCGAAGCCGCCAGCGCGGCCGCCAAGCCGGGCGAATAGACGGCGACCGCGGGGGGATCAGCCCGCTCCGGCCCACCATAACGTATCGCCCTGTACGCTCCGGGTCCGCTCGGTTTCCAGCAGGGCGTTCAGGCGCCGCAGCGCGTCGCGACGCACCGCAACCGGATGCCCCGCCGCCTGCGGGCCCAGCAGCAACTGCTGGGTTTCCACCAGATGCCGCAGCACGCGCTGGTGGCGATAGGCTTCGTTGCATACCGGCGATGCAGCACCGCCCGCCGGGGCTTGTTCCAATGCCGAAACATGCCGGGCCAATGCATCGTGAAGCGCTTCGGCACGCGCGTGCATGGTCGCGATGTGCTGGCGGTTGCCGAGCCACATATCGACGAACGCCTGTCCCATGATGTCCGTTGCCGTGGGCAGGCCAGCCGGCTGTGCGAGCCAGCTGCCCACCCGCTCCAGCGCGCGCCCGTCGGCGCACTCCCAGGCATCGGGTATGCAGGGCGGTGCCGGTTCGACCAGAAGCGGTTGCGGCGGCATTGCATCGCCCGGTCCGTCCTGCGCGGCGAGTACTTCCCTCAGCACCCAATGCCGGCCCCAGCGGGTCGCGCCAGGGGGCCGCGCGTGGTGGCCAGCCTGACGGCGCATGGGCGCTGCCTCCAGCCGCCACTGTTGGCCAGCGTCATCGACGACGTCGAACCTCGCCGTCACGCCGTCATTCTCACTGGACTGCCGTCGTACGCTCGCTGCGACAACGCCGAACGCGCGGGCCAACATCTCCGTTGCGTGGACGATCGGCACCTGGTTCATGAGGAATCCGCCATAGGACTGGTCTGAATCCGAACTATCCCAGAACCGGGAAAAGCGGATGTAGAAACAGCCTCACGGCGACATCGCAGGTCGCTCCCGGCCCGATGGACCGGCTCACCGACAAGCCATTTACGCCACACAAGGCTCAGGATCGTCGAGAGGTGCGGGCTATGGCCCGACTTCAACCGCAAGATGGACGACCGAGCCCGGGCAGGATGCGGTGTCAGCGGAATGCGGGCTACCAGGAATCGCTTGCACGCCCGCGTGGGAATCTGGCGCAATCTGGCGCGTTCAGCCAGCGATCTGCGCAATCGCCTTTCCTCGTCCTTGCGACGCCGTTCCCGCGGACCCCCAAGCCATCCCGGCCTCAGGCCCGGTCAGGCCTGGAGCGGCGCCGGCGGCCTACCGCAGCGCGTCGTGTAAGCGCTTCCAGTGCCTGTTAGCGTCTGCTCACCCCAGCGTGGGGTTACCAATGCGTAGAGGAGTGGAGAGATGGTGCTGCAAGCCGGTAACGGGAAACCGATCCGCGGCGCGACGGCGGGCATGGCGCGCCTGCTGTTGCTGCCGACCCTTGCCTGGGCCGGGATCTGCAGCGCGCAGGAACTGGCGCCACGCAGCCAGTGGCAGGCCAGCAGTTCATCGCAGCAGGTAGCGGCGATGGCCATCGGCCACCTGATCGACAACGATCCGGCAACGGTGACCGGTGGCGCCTTCAGCTCCGGCCACTGGTTCCAGGTCGATGTCGGCCAGCCGGCGCTGCTCGGCGGCGTTCGCATCACCTGGGACGTCTCCAATCCGGAGGGCTACACCCTGCAGACCTCGCTGGATGGCAAGCAGTGGGACCTGGCCTACACCATGGGCGATTCGTTGGGCGGCGTCGAAACCCTGTTCTTCGCCCCGCGCCAGGCCCGCTACCTGCGCGTGGCAAGCCCCGAACGTACCTCGGACTGGGGCGTGTCGATCCTTGAAATGGAACCGCTTGATACGCGCAGCAGCGCGCGCCTGGCCCAGCTGGGCGCCGAGCCGGCCGCCGCGCTGTGGCAGGGCGGCCGCGCGGTAGGGGTTCCCGCTGCAGCCGATGGCACGCATGTGCTGGATGTCGCCCTGCCCCGCGCCCTGGCCACGACCGGCCTGGTGGTGGACTGGGCCGAAGGCGCACATGGCGCTGCGCAGCTTGAGGTGCAGGACGCGAACGGCAGATGGACCATGCTGGCGCGTGACCGTCAGGCAGGCAGCCGCCCGCAGAGTTGGCTGGCCGGCACTGCCGCCGTCAGCGCACATGGCCTGCGCCTGCGGGTGGAGGGTAGCGCGCCGTCGATCCGGCGGATCCGCCTGCTGGGACCTGCCGCGGTAATGACCCCGATGAAGCGCTACCAGGTTGCCGCCAGTGGCGCGCAGCGTGCGTTGGCGCCGGCATCGCTGCAGATGCAGCAGACCTACTGGACCGCCGTGGGCGTACATGCCGGCGTGCAGAAATCGATCTTCGACGAATACGGCAACATCGAAGCCTTCAAGGGCGCCCCGCTGGTGCAACCGATCTGGCGCAGTGCCGACGGCCACGCCGCAGGCGCCGCCGGGCACCCGCTGCGGCATGCACTGCGCGATGGCTGGAAGCCGATGCCATCGGCAGCGTGGTCACCGCAGCCAGGGCTGGACCTGCACAGCGAGGCGTTCGCCATTGAACTGGGCGGGCAACCGGTGACGCTGCTGCGTCATCGCCTGCACAACACCGGCACGACCCCGATCAACGGCACGCTGACACTGGCCGTGCGCCCGATGCAGATGAACCCGCCGTGGCAGAACGGCGGCCTGTCGCCGATCCGCGAGGTGGCCATCGAGGGCCGCACGATCAGCGTCAATGGTCGCCGCCTGCTGCAGTCGCTGACCCCGGTGGACGCCGCGGGCGCCGCACCGTTCGGCATGGAGGGCAGCAGTGAAATCAGCGCCGCCATTGCCAGCGGCCAGCTGCCCCACGCGCAGCGTGCGGAGGATGCCGACGGACTGGCCGCGGCCGCCCTCGCCTACCGCATGGCGCTGCAGCCGGGTGAATCCCGCGCCGTCGTGGTCGCCTTCCCGCTGGGCACTGCGCCAGCGGCGGCCGATGGCAGCCTGCCGCAGGCGCCGCCACTGGTGCTGCCCGACGCCCCTGCTGACGCCGACGCGCAATTCGATGCACTGGCCGCACGCGCCTCCGCCGACTGGCAGGCGCGGCTGGGCCAGGTCGGCCTGCGGCTGCCGGACAACTCGCTGGTGGACATGCTGCGCGCGCAGGCCGCCTACATGCTGATCAACCAGACCGGCCCGGCGATGCAGCCCGGCCCGCGCAACTACAACCGTTCCTTCATCCGCGATGGCATGGCCACCTCGGCCGTGCTGCTGCGCATGGGCGAAGCGGCGGTGGCGCGCGACTGCCTGGCCTGGTACAGCGCGCACGGCGTGCATGCCAACGGCCTGGTCTCGCCGATCCTCAACAACGACGGCAGCGTCAACACCGGCTTCGGTTCGGACATCGAGTACGACAGCCAGGGCCAGTACATCAGCCTGGTCGCCGACGTGGCACGGCTGGATGGTGGCCCGGAATCAGTGCGGGCTTACCTGCCCAAGGTGAAGGCCGCGATGCGTTTCCTGCAGGAACTGCGCGAGCGCACGCTGGTGCCAGGCTACATGGCCAGCCACCCCGCACCGGAGCGTTTCGCCGGCATCCTGGCGCCTTCGATCAGCCACGAAGGCTATCCCGCACCCACCCACAGCTACTGGGATGACTACTGGGGCATCAAGGGCTGGCACGACGGCGCATGGCTGGCCGACGCACTGGGCGATCGCGAAACCGCCCTCTGGGCGCGCGAGCAGGGCCGCCTGCTGCATGACGCCGTCGCCGATTCGATCCGCGCCACCATGGCCTGGAAAGGCATCGATTTCATTCCGTCTTCGGCCGACCTGGGCGATGGCGATCCGACCGGCGTTTCGATCGCGCTGGACCCGACCGGCGCGCAGGACGTGCTGCCCGACGCGGCCCTGCGCACCACGTTCGCGCGTTACCTGGACGATGTACGCAAGCGCACACAGCCGGGCGCGCTGTATGCGTACACGCCGTACGAAATCCGCAATGTGCTCAGCTACGTGCACCTTGGCCAACCGGAGGCGGCCAACGAACTGCTGCGCGGCCTGCTGCATGACCGTCGCCCGCTGGAATGGCAGGTGCTGGCCGAAGTGGTGCATTCGCGACTGCGCTTCCCGCGCTACCTCGGCGACATGCCGCACACGTGGATCGGCGCGGAATATGGCCGCACCTTGTTCGGCATGCTGATGCGCGAGGACGATGACGCGCTGTCCCTGCTGCCGGGCACGCCAGCGTCTTGGCTTGTGGGCGACGGCCTGGCAGTGGAACGCCTGCCGACGGCCTACGGCACATTGAAGCTGGACGCACGGCAGCGTGACGGCGTGCTGAGCGTGACGCTGGGCGAAGGCCTGCGCGAAGGAACCGCCGTGCGGGTGTGGTGGCCGAGCCGCACGCGACCGCATTCGGTACGCGTGGACGGACGCCGCGTGGATGCATTCGATGCCGACGGCGTGTTGCTGCCACGCGCGTTCAAGCACCTTGAAGCGCGCTGGTAAAACAGGCGGCCGTCGATGGACATGACGTTAACCGGCCTGCAGAGTGTCGCCTGCAGGCAGCGACTGGAGGCCCGTCCTGTTCCCATGCGCTGCGGTGCAGGGCTCGACGCATATCCCGGCTTGATGCCACCGCCGCCGTCACCTTGAATCGACCTTGCAGGGCCATCACGGCCCTCCAAGGAGACCAATGTGTTGAACCGAAGATCAATGATGGTGGGAAGCGCTTCCGCGCTGATCCTGGCAAGCGGACTGGCAGGCTCGAAACGTGCATCGGCACAACAGACCCTCCGAGTGCGCCGCAATATCGCGAACATGTCGCTGGACGACCCGGACCTCGTTGCGTTCAGGACGTTTGTCGGGGAGATGCGCGCTCGCGACCAGTCCAATGCGCCGAGCTGGATCAAATTCGCGGACATCCATGGCGGCTCCTTCAACTTCAAATACTGCCAGCACGGCAATTGGTATTTCCTGCCTTGGCACCGGGCTTATCTGGACATGTACGAGCAGGCCGTCATCGAGCTGACCGGACATACCCGGTTCGCCCTGCCCTACTGGGACTGGTCGACCCAGCAGGCATACCCGGCTGCATTCACCGATCCGATGTACCAAGGCAAGCCCAATCCCCTGTTTTCGCCTTTTGCTGGCGATGATCTGCGCCAGGAGAGGAAGCCGGTTCCCAGCCTGCCGGCCGCCGAAACAGGACTGGGGAAGATAAGCGGGCTGCTCAACGCAACGATCCTCGAAAACTTCGCTGGGGGCCGCCCGTTCGATGAAACCGTCACGCCACCGCAGGTCCAGAACAACGTATCACCGGTATGGCTGGGGCGCCGCGGCGCGGTTTCAGAGCTGGAATCGGGACCCCACAATTATGTCCACGATGAGGTCAACGGCTACATGGGTTTCCCCGCCGCCGCGCGTGACCCTTTGTTCTTCCTGCACCACGCCAACGTAGACCGGATCTGGGAGAACTGGATCCTGCAGGGGCATGTCAACACCACCGATCCGCTCTGGCTGGACATGGTGTTTCCAAATCATTTCCTGCGCATGAATGGCCAGACCTACAGCGTCCGGGTAGACAAGGTGCGGCGCACTGCAGACCTGGGCTACAAATACGATGACAGCCGCGCCGCTGCCCGCCCGCTGCGCAGCCTGGCGCAGACCGGCACAGACGAAATGCGCTTCAAAGCCCTGTTCAACCCCGCCGCCACCACCGTGGTCCCGCGCGCGCGTACCGAACGCATCGGCAGCGCGACGCCGTCCAGGCCCCTGAGCATTCCGCTCAACGTGCCATCGGCGTCAGCTTCCAGCGGCAAGCGCGTCTTCGCCGTAATGCGCGGCACGCACGTCGGCAGCAACCTGCATTGCGTGCGCGTCTTCGTCAATCTGCCAAGTGCCGGGCCACGCACGCCGACGACCGACCCGCACTACGTCACCGCGATCAACTTCTTCGCCAACAAAGCCCACCAGGGCCACATGGACCCCGGGCATTGTTATTCGGTCGAGTTGACCGATGCGTTGAAGAAACTTGGACAAAATGGTCCGCCGGTGCCGGGATCACTGACATTGCAGCTGGTGCCGATCCAGCGGACCGGGGCACCCGCCACCGACCTCGCCGTCGGCCCCGAGATGATCGACGTGGGCCTGGTGTAACGGCTACATCGCGTCGCCCCCGACGGCATGCTGATCCGCTTCGGCAGTGACGACCGCTGGTCGTCAAGGGAACCACCCACCCCGGTGGGCGGTTCCTTGCCCCGGTAGGTGAACCCTGCCCAGGTGGGTGAACCCTGCCCCGGTGGGTGAGCCCCTTGCCCCGGTGGGTGATCCCCTGCCCCGGTGGGTGACGACCGTTGGTCGTCACGCTCTTGCTCTGACGAACCTCACCAACTTCGCAACAATTCTCATGGACGCCTACCCCACCCCATCGCAAGCTGGCCGTGCTGAAGCCGAAGAGCAACAGCCGGGATTGGCATCCTGTTTGATTGATTCCCTACTTAGCTCTGTTTTGCCCTCTGGGCACGGCGGAGAATGCACAGCATTGCCCGCAGGTTCCATGGCGGGCGATGTGTGGGGATCCTGATCCGCCGGCTTTTTTGGGAATCATCACCGGTATGCCAACCCGCATCGCCCGCCACCTCGCGCCTCCGCGCAGGTGGCCACCCGCCATGCGAAGGACGACCGATGGAAACCAACTACCCCCTCAGTGCCAAGCGCCTGTACGCGTTGATCGGCGACCGGATCAGCGAGTTCCCGCCCTACTTCATAGAACGCCTGGAACATCGGCTCGAAGAGTCGGAGTTGCTGCGCGCACGCAGTGTACGCTGCGGCAGCGTCGTAAGCCTGCGCCGGGCACCCGACGTGGCCAGCGAAGCCGAGCGCACGCGGCAAGGCGAGGTCGGCGTCCCCCTGCACAGCCTCCACGCACTGGGCTCCATCCTGGAGACCCTGCACGCGGTGCACGTGGCCAGACCCGAAGCCCATCCGAACGCTGGAATCACCGCGCAGATGGTAGAAGGCCTGATTGTCTTCGGACGCGAAATCGTAAAAGCATCGATGGCTGAGACGGGAGGCACGCCATGAGCGCAGACGACTTCACCGGGCCGGCCGTCAACGGCCCCGAAGCCCGCGCCGCCCAGCGTGCGGAATTCTTGGATGTGCGCGTGCGGATGGACTGCTGCAATGAGGCCACCTTCGCCCGCGCGTTGCTGCTGGTGGCGGAACTGGATGGAATCGACGATGTCGCCAGGGCGTGCGGCGTGGGTACCGAGTTCATGCGAAGGCAATTGAACGGCACGCGTCCGCTCCACTTCGACTCGGTGCTGCAGGTGACGCGTGCGCTAGGTGTGCAACTGCGGGTAGAGGCACTACCGGACCGCCCCCGGTAGTGCCGGCCGCTGGCCGGCAACCCCGCCGGCTTCGGTAGTGCCGGCCGCCGGCTGGCAACCTCATAACGACCTACCGCGCTGTCCAGCCACCATCCATCGGAAGCGCCGTGCCGGTCATCTGAGCCGCAGCGTCCGATGCCAGGAAAACCACCATTTCCCCGAGCTGCTCGGGCGTCACGAACTGCAGCGATGGCTGCTTCTCGGCCAGCAATGCGCGAGCGGCCGACTCCTGATCCGTTCCCTCCCGTTCCGCCAACGCGGTGATCTGCTGCTCGACCAGCGCCGTTCGCACCCATCCCGGGCAGATGGCGTTGGCGGTGATGCCGGTGCCCGCGGTTTCCAGCGCCGTCGCCTTGGTGAATCCCACCACGCCATGCTTGGCCGTCACGTAAGCCGCCTTGTTCACCGACGCAACCAGTCCATGCACCGATGCAATATTGATGATGCGACCGGCCCCCTGCTGCTTCATGCAGGGCAAGGCCGCCGCCGTGGCATGGAACACTGCGGATAGATTCAGCGCGAGGATCGCATCCCACTTCTCGACGGGAAACTCCTCGATCGATGCGGTGTGCTGGATGCCAGCATTGTTCACCAGAATGTCAATGCGCCCCATCGCCGCAACCGCGTGGGCGATCATTTCCCGCACCGCCTCGCCACGCGACAGGTCGGCGCCATCATGCGCAACCCGCACACCGAAGTCGGCCTGAAGCCCGGCGCGAATCCTTTCGATCTCCTGGGCATCGCCGAACCCATTCAGCACGATGTCGGCGCCCTGCCGCGCGAGCGCGGTAGCAATACCGAGACCGATTCCGCTGGTGGACCCCGTGACCACCGCGACTTTTCCATTGAACATGGGGAGCTTCCATCGGGCGTAGGTGGGCAGTGTAGCGTCAGTCGACACACGCCACGCGTGCGATGCTCTGATTCAACGCTGCGACGCCCCAATGAGCCACTTCCGGAGCCAAGGTGGCTCAAACAACGTGGTTGACCCAATGTCGCGAATCGCATTGGGCCTACCAAGCCATGTGCAGCGACTTTCGAATTCGCTTGGATCTGACGAACGGGTGAAAGTCATGACGCTGCCCGCCCCGCCCGTTCCGGCAAACCTCCGGGAAATTCTCAAAGACTAGCCCGATTACATCGAACAACTGCAGAGACTCTCAATCTGGTAAAGGACAGAAGACTGAAGTCCGCCCTGCTTTTGAGGCCGCAATCTGGGCGTGGGAAGACAAGATTGAAAGGTTCATTCCCGAAGCTCGTATTGAGCTTGACGATGCTGAGGTGTCAGGCGATCCGAAAGCGATTACCCAGGCGCGGGAAAAGGAGAAGCTGATGTTCAGTGCCTCCTTCAAGCGCCATTGGTTGGGAGATGAATCGATTCACGCGTTCTTTGAGGCGCCTGAAAAATGATCGGTCCGGACAGCCACATGGATCATGAAACCCATGCTCGGCTGCTCGAGAGAAGGTGATCCCAGAAAGCAGGAACGAGACCCACTCTCAGGAGCACCCCAAGGCGGTCGTGTTAGCAGGCCAGCCGGGAGCCCGCAAGAGCAAAGTGCGCGGCGCGCTCCTTCGCGAACTCAACGGGAATGTGGTGCAGGTAGATCCCGACCAACTGCGTAGGACGCACCCTGCATTCGTACGCCTAAGTCAGCAGCATCCTTACACTTGGGCTGACCATACCCGAAAGGCGCCAGCCAATGGGCCAAAGAGCTCCGCTCCGCAGCAATCGACGGACGCAGGAATCTTATACTCGACACCACGCTTGGCAATGGTGATAGCACGATCACGCTGATCAATGACCTTCAGGCCAAGGGCTATGAAGTCGAGGTCAGTGCAGTTTTCGCGCATCGCCTGGAAAGTGAAATTGGCGTGGATGGTCGATTTTCGACTCTCTCAATACCAACGGATGCGGCCGCTAGGTCCCCTCTCACTGTCGTACTGGATGGCTGGATCGCTCTAGAAATGAGACCCGTCCCTACAAAGGGCAATGCAGCTCGATCAGCGCCAACAGCCGCCTTCAGGAAACCACCTGATCAATCTCTTGAAGCGCAGCTCGCGGCGCGTCGCCTTGCGTCGGCCCAGGCTTTCTGCATCACCGACTGTCAGCTGCATGGCAGACTGCTCAACGTGCGTCTGATGCCCCTCAAGCCTGGCGGCCAGCGGCCATCACTACCGTCGGATTTGGGGAAAAATTGTCCAGAACGTCCCGAGATGAATGAGTTTGTTATCGAGAAAATGCTTCTTTCTTCCACAGCCTGACAAATCTGCTTTTTTAATAAATCAGGCCCAAACATATACTGAAATTTCGGATCACGAAAAAAACAAATTTATTTTACGGTTATCTCATCCGTCCTGTACGCGCTACCTGAATCACCTTCGACAGTAGCCTTCAGCAGTATCACCTGAAAAGACTCGTCTCCGGGGAGATAGTCAGACAGTCGAACAGACTTGCTCGTTCCAGGAAACGCAATTACGTCATGCTGAATGAAGTCGTACCTTCCAGGGAATTCGGATCTCCGCTCGCTTACTTGCGTCGTCGTAACAAAGGTATACGTAAGTCTACGATCTGTGTCGTTCTCGATCTTGATGTCAATAATAACACCGTCCCCTTCCCGCCACAATTTCTCGACACGGAACGTTTCGAGCATTTTATTCATAGCACCCTTCTGAACTTCAAGGGAGCTTGAAGGAGACCCAGCCTTTAAATCATAAGCAAGCACAACTTTTTCCGAAAAAACTCCGTCAGGAAACATTACAGGTAGGAACTCATTTTCCACGAACCTGCCTGCGACATAACCCAGCAGGGGCATCAAGACGAAAAAGGCAAAAAACACCAAGAAATTTTGGGCGGGCGTCAGCTGTGCCTCTTGGAGCCTTTCCTTGATCTTTCCAACGGTTTCCTTAGAAGATATTTCGACCACGTGCTCCTTCCTAAACTCACCACCCTCCGCAGTCATAATAACGGTCAGCTCTTGCTTCGGCGCGAGTCGATCTATCTTCAAGAATCCATCGTTATCAACTGACATTCCGGGGCGGTCGGATGCGATAACCGTGTAGCCGAAGGCAGGAGAAAGTTGAACGCGAACATCTTCCTCCGCGCGAGATCCTCCATTGAATAGCGTCAGCTCAATTGTCTTAGCGGCATTACGGCTGACGAGATCAGAGTAATCAAATAGTTTGGGCGCAATGAGAAAGAGGCGGCGAGAAAGAAATAACTGCTTAGCCATCCATGCAACGAAGACAACCACCAACCCAGAAATAACACCGGTGATCATAGAGACTCATCTCCTACATCATTAATTATAAATTAAACGACGTCCCGCTTCCCCCCCGGAAATCTGCGAACTATACTTGATCAAAAATATCGCCACGCCCAATATTTTTTGCACCTAATCAGCAGGCCGCCCCATATTTAGCGCTAACTAGCGACGAATACCCCAAATATACGGACGTTCAAACGATCAAGCGCACTGCAGGCGCGGTCAACACCGCCCTTAGAACCCGCAGTCTGTAGACAACCAAGGGCGCCTCTCGGCGCCCTCGTTCTTTCAACTCATTCCCACTCAATAGTAGCCGGTGGCTTCCCCGAGATGTCATAGACCACCCTCGACACCCCGCGCAACTCATTGATGATCCGGTTGCTCACCGTACCCAGGAACTCATACGGCAGGTGCGCCCAATGCGCGGTCATGAAGTCAATCGTCTCAACGGCACGCAGCGCGATCACCCACTCATAAGCCCGCGCATCACCCACCACACCCACCGACTTCACCGGCAGGAACACCGCGAACGCTTGGCTGGTCTTGTCGTACAGGTCGGCCTTGCGCAGCTCTTCGATGAAGATCGCATCGGCCTTGGCCAGCAGTTCGGCGTATTCGCGCTTCACTTCGCCCAGGATACGCACGCCCAGGCCCGGGCCCGGGAACGGATGGCGATAGACCATGCTGCGCGGCAGGCCAAGTTCAACGCCAAGGCGACGCACTTCGTCCTTGAACAGCTCGCGCAGCGGCTCCACCAGGCCCAGCTTCATGTGCTCCGGCAGGCCGCCCACGTTGTGGTGGCTCTTGATCACATGCGCCTTGCCGGTCTTGCTGCCGGCCGATTCGATCACGTCCGGGTAGATGGTGCCCTGCGCCAGCCACTTGGCGTTGCTCAGCTTGTTGGATTCTTCGTCGAAGATGTCCACGAACAGGTTGCCGATGATCTTGCGCTTGGCTTCCGGATCGCTCACGCCTTCCAGCTTGGCGAAGTAGCGGTCGGCCGCGTTGACGCGGATCACCTTGACGCCCATGTGCTCGGCGAACATCGCCATCACCTGGTCGCCTTCCTGCCAGCGCAGCAGGCCGGTATCGACGAACACGCAGGTCAGCTTGTCACCGATCGCCTTGTGCAGCAGTGCGGCCACGACCGACGAATCGACGCCGCCGGACAGGCCCAGGATCACATCGTCATCGCCGACCTGTTCGCGCACGCGGGCGATCTGGTCTTCGATGATGTTGGCGGCGGTCCACAGGGTTTCGCAGCCGCACACATCCACCACGAAGCGGCGCAGCAGCGCCTGGCCCTGCAGGGTGTGGGTCACTTCCGGGTGGAACTGCACGCCGTACCAGCGCTTGTCTTCGTTGGCCATGGCGGCCACCGGGATGCGGTCGGTCGTGGCGGTGATGGTGAAGCCCGGCGGCGCCTTGGAAACGTGGTCGCCGTGGCTCATCCACACATTGAGCTTGGCCTCGCCCGGGTGGTCGCTGAGCCCGGAGAACAGCGCATCCGGGGCCACGATGTTGACTTCGGCATGGCCGAATTCGCGCTGGTCGGCCGCTTCGGTTTCACCGCCCAGCTGCGCGGCCAGGGTCTGCATGCCGTAGCAGATGCCGAACACCGGCAGGCCACTGTCGAACACTTCCTGCGGCGCGGCGGGCGCGCCCGGCAGGGTGGTCGATTCCGGGCCACCGGACAGGATGATGCCCTTGGCACCGAAGCCGGCGATGTCGGCCGGGTTGTGGTCCCACGCCCAGATTTCGCAGTAGACACCCAGTTCGCGGATGCGACGGGCGATCAGCTGGGTGTACTGCGCGCCGAAATCGAGGATGAGGATCTTGTCGGTATGGATGTTGGTCATGATGCCCGGGCGATGCAGGAGGAATAACGGAGTACGAAAGCGCAACCAGCGGCGTATGTAGAAAGAGGAACGGGAATCAGCTTCCTCGTTCCTCTTCCTGCGTCCGGCCTCAGGCGCGGTAGTTCGGCGGTTCCTTGGTGATCTGCACGTCGTGGACGTGGCTCTCACGTTGGCCGGCGCCGCTGATCTTGACGAACTTCGGCTTGCTGCGCATGTCTTCGACCGTGCCGCAGCCCACGTAGCCCATGGTGGCACGCAGGCCGCCCATCAGCTGGTGGATGATGCCACCGACCGGGCCGCGATACGGCACGCGGCCTTCGATGCCTTCCGGCACCAGCTTGTCGGCGCTGGAGGCGTCCTGGAAGTAGCGGTCCTTGGACCCCTTTTCCATCGCCGCCAGCGAGCCCATGCCGCGGTAGCTCTTGTACGAACGGCCCTGGAACAGCTCGGTCTCGCCGGGCGATTCCTCGGTACCGGCCAGCAGGCCACCGATCATGATGGTGGAGGCACCGGCGGCCAGCGCCTTGCCGATGTCACCGGAGTAGCGGATGCCACCATCGGCGATCAGCG
Organism: Stenotrophomonas chelatiphaga; assembly: GCF_001431535.1. Lineage (GTDB taxonomy): Bacteria > Pseudomonadota > Gammaproteobacteria > Xanthomonadales > Xanthomonadaceae > Stenotrophomonas > Stenotrophomonas chelatiphaga. The sequence continues at coordinate 27,598 of NZ_LDJK01000002.1, read as the reverse complement.
GGATGCGATCCTGCAGCGCCTCGGCGACCAGGTCGATGGCGGTGATCTGCGGCACGCCGACACCGGCGACCACGCGGGTGGTGCAGATCGAGCCCGGACCGATGCCGACCTTGACCGCGTCCGCGCCGCAATCCAGCAGCGCCAGTGCGGCTTCGCCGGTGCAGATGTTGCCACCGACCACCTGCACCTGCGGGAAGTGCTTCTTGACCCAGCTGACGCGGTCCAGCACGCCCTGCGAATGGCCGTGCGCGGTGTCCACCACCAGCACGTCCACGCCGGCGGCGACCAGCGCTTCGACGCGGCGATCGGTATCGCCGCCCACGCCGACCGCGGCACCGACCAGCAGGCGCGTGGCCGAATCCTTGGCGGCGTTCGGGTAATCGGTGTTCTTCTGGATGTCCTTGACGGTGATCAGGCCACGCAGGGCGAAATCATCGTTGACCACCAGGATCTTTTCGATGCGGTTGCGATGCAGCAGCTGCTGCACTTCTTCGGACGCGGCGCCTTCCTTGACCGTGATCAGGCGATCCTTCTTGGTCATGATGTGGCGGACCGGATCGTCCAGCTCGGTTTCAAAGCGCATGTCGCGGTGGGTCACGATGCCGACCAGCTGGCCGCCATCGACCACCGGCACGCCGGAGATGTTGCGGGCCTGGGTCAGCGCCAGTACGTCGCGGATGGTGGTTTCCGGCCCGACGGTGATCGGGTCGCGGATGACGCCGGCCTCGAACTTCTTGACCTTGGCCACTTCGGCGGCCTGCTGTTCCACGCTCAGGTTCTTGTGGATGATGCCCATGCCGCCGAGCTGGGCCATGGCGATGGCCAGGCGCGCTTCGGTGACGGTATCCATCGCAGCGGACAGGATCGGGAGCTTCAGCCGCAGGTCGCGGGTCAGCCGGGTTTCCAGGCTGACATCCTTGGGCAGGATGATCGAGTGGGCGGGGACGAGCGAGACGTCGTCGTAGGTGAGAGCTTCAGCCTGGATGCGCAGCATCGGCATACCCGAGATGTGGGGAAGCGCGTCATTTTACCCTGTTTCTCCGTCGAGCGGCAGGGGGTAGATGCGACGCAGTGTCGCGCCGGTGGGGTGTGGGGCGAACGGCGCCGCTGCGCTCGCCGACCATGGGTCGGCGCTACCCCTCCGTCAGCGAGCGGTCGCCCTCAGACGAACGCTTCGGCCGCTTCCAGGGTGTTCTGCATCAGGGTGGCCACGGTCATCGGGCCGACACCGCCGGGCACCGGGGTGATCCAGCTGGCGCGCTCTGCGGCCGCTTCGAAGCCGACATCGCCGACCAGCCGGCCATCGTCCAGGCGGTTGATGCCCACGTCGATCACCACCGCACCCGGCTTGACCCATTCACCCGGCACGATGCCGGGGCGGCCGACCGCCACCACCAGGATGTCGGCGTTGCGCACGGCCTGTTCCAGCACGTCCTTGGGGGTGAACTTGTGGCAGCTGGTCACCGTGCAGCCAGCGATCAGCAGTTCCAGTCCCATCGGCCGGCCGACGTGGTTGCTGACGCCGACGATGGTGGCATTGCGACCCCGCACCGGCTGGTCGGTGTGGCCCAGCAGCGTGGTGATACCGCGCGGGGTGCACGGGCGCAGCCCGAACTCGCGCAGGGCCAGGTGGCCGACGTTCTCCGGGTGGAAACCGTCCACGTCCTTGCGCGGATCGATGCGCTGGATCAGCCGGCGCGCGTCGGGAATGCCGGGCAGCGGCAGCTGGATCAGGATGCCGTGGATCTTCGGGTCGGCGTTCAACCGGTCGATCAGGGCCAGCAGCTCGGCTTCGCTGGTGCCGGCCGGGAGATCGAAATCATGTGCCTCGATACCGACCTTTTCCGCCGCACGGCGCTTGTTGCGCACGTAGACGGTGGACGCCGGGTCGCCACCCACCAGCACCACGGCCAGGCCCGGACGGCTGCCACCGGCGGCGACACGGGCGTCTACGCGCACCTTCAGGCTGTCCAGCAGGTCTTCGGAGATGCGGCGGCCGTCGAGGATGCGGGCGGGGTGGGAGGCGGTGGCTGGCAGGGTCATCGAAAGCGGGCGTGGAGCGGCGGGGAGGGCTATTGTCCCTGATTCAGGCCCGGTAGTGACGGCCGTTGGCCGTCGGCCAGGAAATGACGGACAGCGGCCCTCACTACCGGGCGTCACCCCCGCGATGACGGCCAGCGGCCGTCACTACCGGCCGGCCCCTCCCCTGCTCAGGCCTCGGGCGGCACCTGATCGGCGTTCAGCGTGCGCGACTGGCGCTTGGGCACGGTGAACGGGGTCGGCGTGGGCACGCCCGGCAGTGAACTGCCGAAGGTCATGTGCGCGCCGGCCCTGAGGTCGCCGCCGGCCATTTCCAGCTGCAGGCGCTCGGCGTCGCGCTCGCGGATCTGCTCGGCGATATCGCGCGCATCGTCTTCGTCCGCACCCAGTTCCATCAGCGCGGCCTGGCCGAACATCACCGCCGATTCGAAGGTTTCGCGTATCTGGAAATCGACGCCGGCATGGATCAGCCGCAGCGAATGTTCGCGGTCGAACGAGCGCACCAGCAGCTTGGCCTGCGGGAACTCGTGGGAGACCAGTTCGACGATGCGGTCGGCTTCGGCCGCATCGTTGACGCACACCGCGATCGCCCGGGCGCTGCCCGCACCGGAGGCATGCAGCACGTCCAGCCGGGTGCCGTCACCGTAATAGATCTTGAAGCCGAAGCGCTCGGCGCTGTGGATCATCTCCACGTCGTTGTCGATGATGGTCACGTCCACGTCGCGCGCCAGCAGCGACTGGCTGGCGACCTGGCCGAAGCGGCCGAAGCCGATCAGCAGCACGCTGCCGGACAGCCCTTCGGCCGTTTCCACGCCCTCCATGCTGACCACCGCAGGCGCGGCGAAATGCTTGTGCGCCAGCACTACCAGGGGGGTCAGCGCCATCGAAAGCACCACCACGGCGGTGAAGTTCGCATTGATGTCGACATCGATGACGCCGGCACTGGCGGCCGCGGCGAACAGCACGAAGGCGAACTCGCCGCCCTGCGCCATCACCACGCCGCGGTCCAGCGCCTGCGCATGGCTGCTGCCCATCACCCGGGCCACGACATAGATGCACAGTGCCTTGGCCGCCATCAGCGCCAGCACCAGCCCGACGATCAGCGGCCAGTTGCGCGCCACCACGCCCAGGTCCAGCGCCATGCCCACGCTGAGGAAGAACAGCCCCAGCAGGATGCCGCGGAACGGCTCGATATCCGCTTCGATCTGGTGCCGGAAGGTGGATTCGCTGAGCAGCACGCCGGCCAGGAAGGCGCCCATCGCCATCGACAGACCGGACAGCTGCATCAGCAGCGCCGCGCCGAGCACCACCAGCAGCGCGGCGGCGGTCATCACCTCGCGTGCCTTGGCGGCGGCCAGGATGCGGAACAGCGGATTGAGCAGGAAGCGCCCGACCAGCACCAGGCCGACCACCGCGCCGGCGCCGATGGCCACCGAAAGCCAGCGCGACCCTTCGCCGTCGGCACTGCCGGCGGAGGGGCCCATGAACGCGACCAGCGCCAGCAGCGGCACGATCAGCAGGTCTTCGAACAGCAGGATGGAGACGATCTTCTGGCCCGGCGGCAGCGCGATGTCGCCGCGTTCGGCGAGCAGCTGCATCACCACCGCGGTAGAGGTCAGCACGAAACCGGTGGCGCCGATGAAGGCCACCTGCCACGGCAGCCCGAATAGTTTGGCGACCAGGGTCAGCACAATCGCACAGGTGGCGATCTGCGCCGTGCCCAGCCCGAAGATCTCCTTGCGCAGGCTCCACAGGTGCGAGGGCCGCATCTCCAGGCCGATCACGAAAAGAAACATCACCACGCCGAGTTCGGCGGTGTGCAGGATCGCCTGGGGATCGGAGAACCAGCCCAGCCCGAACGGCCCGATCGCCAGGCCAGCAGTGAAGTACCCCAGCACCGACCCAAGGCCGAAACGCCGGAACAACGGCACCATCACCACTGCCGCGCCCAACAGGGCGACGACCTTGACCAGTTCACTGCTTGCAGCTGCTTCCACCGCCATGCGGCCATCCCTGTGATGCGTTGAAGTGCGTCAACGATAGGGCATGCACGTCGCAATCAATAGCACGTGGGTTGCGGTTCATCGTTCCGGATATGAAACAAGCATCCGAATGCCGCCGATCATCGTTGCGGATTTGAGCAGAACGCGGCGTAGTCGATGTAGCCGGGGAAGTCCTGACCGGGCGCGCAGACGGCGCAGTGGGGATCCGGCGACAGCCGGGTTTCGCGGAAGCGCATGGACAGCGCATCGAAGCGAAGCAGCCGCCCGGTCAGCGGTTCGCCGATGCCCAGCAGCAGCTTCAGCACCTCGGTGGCCTGCAGCACGCCGGCCAGCCCGGGCAGCGCGCCCAGCACCCCGGCTTCGGCGCAGTTGGGCGCGAATTCCGGCGGCGGGGGCTGCGGGAACAGGCAGCGGTAGCACGGCGCCACGCCACGCTGGCGTCCGGCATCGAACACACTCACCTGGCCGTCGAAACGCTCGATGGCCGCATATACCAGCGGCGTGGCGTGCTTGATGCACGCATCATTGAGCAGGTAGCGCAGCGGGAAATTGTCCGAACCGTCCAGCACCACGTCCACGCCGTCCATCAAGGCGTCGATGTTGGCCGACGTCGCGCGTTCGGCGATGGCTTCGATGGCGATGGAAGGGTTCAACGCCAGCAGGCGCTCGCGCGCCGAATCGACCTTGTACTGGCCAACGCTGGCGTCAGTGTGCACGATCTGCCGGTGCAGGTTGCTGCGCTCCACGCGGTCATCGTCGACGAAGCGCAGCTGCCCTACCCCGGCGGCGGCCAGGTAGAAACCGGCTGGCGAGCCCAGGCCGCCCGCGCCCAGCACCAGCACGCGCGAACGCTGCAACAGGCGCTGGCCATCCACGCCGACCTGCGGCAGCAGCAGGTGGCGGGAATAGCGGTCATGGAAATCGCGGTCTTCGGCGCTGCCGGCTGGCTGCACCAGCGGCAGCTGCTGCAGGCGCCAGGCGACGGTGCCACCGGCCACCGAGGCGACCTGCGTGTAGCCTGCGGCGTGCAGGAACCGCGCGGCATCGGCAGAGCGCTTGCCGGTCTGGCAGATCAGCAGGATGTCCTGTTCCAGGCGCGGCAGGTGGGTTGCCGGGGCCGCCTGCAGATCGGCCAGGGCGATGCCGCGCGCGCCTTCGGCCATGCCGCCGGCGCGCTCGTGCGGCTCGCGCACGTCGATCAGTACGGCGCCTTCGGAAAGGCGCTGCAGGGCGAGTTCTGGCGTGATTTCAGGAATGCGCATGGCCACATTATCGGCCATGGATGCCGGATGAGGTCGTAGCGCCGGGCCATGCTCGGCGGAATCCTGCCGCGCACGGCCCGCTGCGCTCGCCGACCATGGGTCGGCGCTACCCATCGTCGGGAACGGGCCTCAGCGGCCCTTGACGTGCTTCATCAGGCGGCGCTTGGCCTTGACCTGGCGTTCGGTCAGCGGGTTCTTCTTGCCTTCGTACGGGTTGGACCCTTCGCGGAAGATGAACTGCACCGGGGTGCCGACCAGCTTGAAGCGCTTGCGGAAGAAGTTTTCCAGATAGCGCTTGTAGGTCTCCGACAGTTCCTTCAGGCGCGTGCCGTGCACGATGAAGGTCGGCGGATTGGCGCCGCCCGGATGCACGTAACGCAGCTTGGACACATGGCCCCGGATGGTCGGCGGCGGATTGGCGGTGTAGGCCATTTCCAGTGCCTGGTTCACTTCGCTGGTGCTGAACTGGTGGTTGGCCGAGTCATGCGCGCGGTGGATCGCGCTGAACAGCTCACGCAGGCCGGAGCCGTGCATCGCCGAGATACGCACCGATTCCGCCCACGGCACGAAGCCCAGGCGCAACGACAGCTGGGTCTCTGCCTGCTCGCGCTGGTAATCGGTCAGCCCGTCCCACTTGTTGATCGCGATGACCAGCGCGCGGCCGGCATCCAGCACCGCGCCGAGAACGGTCGCGTCCTGGTCGGTCACGCCTTCATGCGCGTCCAGCATCAGCACCGCGACCTGGCACTGTTCGATGGCCTGCATGGTCTTGACGACCGAGAACTTTTCCACCGCTTCGTCGACCCGACCACGGCGGCGCAGGCCGGCGGTGTCGATCAGGCGGTAATCGCGACCCTCGCGTTCCAGGTCCACCGAGATCGAATCACGCGTGGTGCCCGGCACTTCCGAGGCGATCATCCGCTCCTCGCCGAGGATGCGGTTGACCAGCGTGGACTTGCCCACGTTGGGGCGACCGACGAAGGCGATGCGCACCCGGTTCGGATCGTTGTCCATCTCTTCGGCGCTGCCCTCTTCGGGCAGCCGCTCGACGATTTCCTCGAGCAGGTCGTCCAGACCCTGGCGATGGGCAGCCGAGACGGTCAGCATTTCGCTGAAGCCGTAGCGCGAGAACTCCGCGCGCACGGTGTGCTCGTCGGTGCCGTCGATCTTGTTGATCAGCAGCACCTTCGGCTGCTGCTGCTTGCGCAGCCAGGCCAGGATGTCATCGTCCAGCGCAGAGGTGCCATCGCGTGCATCGACCACGAAGACGATCAGATCGGCTTCTTCGGCGGCGGCACGGGCCTGCCGCGCGGTGGCGCCGGCCAGGCCTTCTTCTTGTTCGGCGATGCCGCCGGTGTCCACGATCAGGAAGTGATTGTCCTCGTCCAGGCGACAGACACCGTAGTTGCGGTCACGGGTCACGCCGGGCTGGTCATGGACCAGCGCGTCGCGGGTGCGCGTGAGCGCATTGAAGATTGTGGACTTGCCGACATTCGGCCGTCCGACCAGGGCGACCAGGGGCAGCATCGCGTTTACTCCGTAATTAATTGGCCAACCGGAAAGCGGTCAGCTTGCCTTCGATGTTCTGCACCAGCAGGACCCCGTCGGCGACTATCGGTTGGGCCTTGACGGTCCCGCCGGTCTTTGCCCGGGCGGCCATCGCGCCATCGGACTGTTGCAGCCAGTGAACGTAGCCGTCGAAATCCCCGACGACCACGTAATCGCCCTGCAGCGCCGGGCCGGTCAGCTGGCGCCGGGCCAGGCCGGTCTGCGACCAGCTGGCCGCACCGCTCTGCTTGTCCAGGCCGAACACGCCGCCCTGGTTGTCGGTGACGATCACATAGGACGAAGACAGCGTGACGCCGCCTGCTCCACCGTGGTCGCGCGTCCACAACGGACGCCCGGTCGGACCTTCGATGGCGATGGTCTGGTTCTTGAAGCTGCTGGCATACAGCGTGCTGCCTTCCAGCACCGGAGCGCCGTCGACATCGGCCATGCGATCCAGTTCGGTGCGCCCTTCCGGGTTGCCGACCACCTGGTCCCACAGCGTGCGTCCATCGGCAGCGCCCAGCGCGGCCAGGGTGCCGTCATCGTTGCCGACGAACACCACGCCCGGGCCCTGCACCACCGGCGCGTTGCCGCGCACGGTCAGCATCGGCAGTTCGCGCGGGTTGAACCAGCGCTGGGTGCCGTTGGTCGCGTCGAAGGAGGTGATGCGGCCATCGTTGCTGCGCACGAACACCATGCCCTGGCCGACGGCCGGGGCCGAAATCACTTCGCCGGGCACCTTGGCGCGCCACTTTTCAGTGCCGTCAGCGGCATCCAGCGCGATCACCTGGCCATCCAGCGTGCCGATGACCACCAGGCCGTCGCCCACGCCCGGACCGCCGGAAAGGCGCAGCTTGGGCTTCTTCTTTTCCTTGGCCGGCTCATACGTCCAGACCTTCTTGCCGGTCTGCAGGTCGATGGCATGCACGCCGCCGGTGATGGCAGCGGCAAACACGCGGCCGTCGGCGACTGCCGGGCCCTGGCGGACGCCGATGCGCTCTTCGCCCTTGCCCAGGTTGACCGTCCACAGCTTGTCGACCTTGACGGTGGCGTCGAACTTCACCAGTTCCACCGGCTCCTGCAACTTCTTGGCTTCAGCGTCCTTGCCGGCGAACCAGCCCTTGACCGTGCTGCAACCGGACAGCGCCATGCCGAGCATGGCAACCGTGGCAACCCGCTTGAGGATGACCATCTGACTCATTAAACCGACTCCTCAGTCGCCGCGACGGTGCCGCCGGCGTCCATCAACTTGGTTTCCAGCAGGCGCCGCTGCGGCGCTGCCACGTCCAGCGTCTTCAGCGCTTTCTCATACTGCCCACGCGCTTCATCGCGCTTGCCGGCGGCGATGAGGGCATCGCCGTGGATTTCCAGCGACGCCGGGTCGGTGGCGCTGCCCAGCAGGGTGATCGCTTCGCTTCCCTTGCCGGTGGCCACCAGCAGGCGCGCGATGCGCTGGTCGACGACATGCTTGAGGTCGCCTTCCACGGTCACCGCGCGCAGGGTAGCCAGCGCGTCATCGTTCTTGCCCGCTTCGACCTGCGCCTTGGCCAACTGCAGCGCAGCCAGTTCGGAATAGATGTTGGACGGACCGGCGTCGAGCGCCTTGACCGCCTTGCCGGCGTCGTCGAGCTTGTTTTCCTGGATGCCCTGGAGCACTTTCTGGTATTCGACGTTGGCCGAAGCCAGCTTGTTGCCGTGCTCCTGCTGCCAATAGCCCCAGCCCCAGATCGCACCGACGGCAATCGCTACGCCGCCGATGATGCTCAGGCCATTCTTCCGCAGCCAGGTGCGGACGCGTTCACTTTGTTCGTGCTCGTCGAGCAGGTCGTCGATCGCCATGCGTACTCTCGCCCTACCCGAGCCGGAGGCAAGCTCGCCGGGGAGGACTGTTCAATGGGTTGTGGATTCCAGCCCGGGCCTCAGTTTGAAACCGGGACCACGGAGCCTTCAGAGGATACCGTAAAGCGTGCGACGTTGGCTCGCCGATACGGGCCAAGATCGATGATGGCGCCGTTCTGCTGAACCTGCACCTGCGCAGCGTTGCCCAGCACCACCCGGCCCACCTGGCCCGGCGTGAAGCTGCGCGACTGGCCGGCCTGGACCAGCGCCTTCTCCACCGTGGAGCCGTCCGGCGCGGTGATTTCGATCCAGCTGTCACCGCTGAACTGGAGGCCAAGCGCGCCCTTGCCCACGGCCGGTTCACTGGCCACCGCAGGACGCGGCACCGGCGTCAGCGAAGCCATGTAGGGCTGGGTTGCCGGCCTGGCCGGCGCGGCGGCCGGGGCGGCAACGCGGGGGGCATCATCGTCGTTGCGCGGCGGAGCCACTGCCACGGTCGCCGGAATCACATCCAGCGACGCGGTGCTTGGCCCCTGCCCGTCCGCATCCAGATGGCTGCGGGTGGCGAACCACACCGGCACCGCCAACGCGGCGGTGATGCCCACGTACAGCAGGCGGCGACCGATGCTTTCGGCGATGCGGCGTGCACGCGGGGTATGGGTGTGGCTGACCAGGGTCGGCGGCACGATCGGGCCGACCTGCGCCTGTTCAAGCACCTCGCCGACATCCACCCCCAGCAGCCGCGCATAGCTGCGCAGCTGGCCACGGACGAACACCGGCGCGCCGAGGCGCTGCCATTGCTCTTCTTCCAGCGAACGCACCACCTGCGCCGGCATGTGCAGGCGCTGGGCCACATCGTCAAGCGTCAGTCCTGCCGCTTCACGGGCCTGGCGGAGGCGTTGGCCACAGCCGGCTGCCGTCTCGAAAGCGTTCACGGTCTGGTTGTCAGTCACAGTGCTTCAACCCTTGGAATTGAGGTCCGCATCCTGCGGAAATTCCTGTCGAATCCGCTGCTGGTAGCGCTCAGCTGCTCGCTGATCACCCAGTCGCGTCTCTATTTGCGACGCCAGTTGTAACACGGAACGCGTTGGCGGTGCAGCCGCGAGCCGGCGCTCGGAGAACGCGCGGGCTTCCATGTAACGGCCATCGTCGAAGGAAAGCTGGGCCATGGCATCCAATGCCTGGGCATCACGCGGGTCCTGCGCGAGCGCCGCACGCAGGTAGCGTTCGGCCACTACCGGCTGCCGGGCGCGCAGCGCGCAGGCGCCGGCGTTGGACAATGCGACGCCGGGGCTGGCGTAACCCGGCGCTGCGATGGCGCGCTCGAACATGCCCAGCGATGCCTGGGCATCACCGTGCTGGCACATCCACGCCGCGTAGTTGTTCAGCACGTCGCCGCGCTCCGGGGCCTGTGCAACGGCGCGCTGCAGCAGTTCACCGGCACGCGGACCCTCACCGCGACGGTCGGCGATGGCGGCCAGCAGCAGCAGCGCGTCGGGACGCTCGGGAATGAGTTTCTGCGCGGCACGCGCACGTTTTTCCGCCGACGCCAGGTTGCCGCTGCCGAAGTCCGACCCGGCCAGCGTCAGCTGGCTCTGGTACTGGTGCAGCTTGCGGATGCGGCCGTCATCCTGGGCCACGTAGGTGGGCGCCACCGCCAGCTGCGCCTTGGGCAGCTTGACGCCCTTGGAACCGCTGTTGCAGGCGCTCAGCGCGATCACGCAGAGCGCAACGAGGGCAAGGGACAGCGAGCGGTCAGGCCGCCGCATCACGTCCGGCTCCATCCTTGAGCGACTCGTTGAGGATCTTGTTGAACTCGGCCTGGCGGCGGGTGCGGTCCATCACCTGCCCCTTCAACTGGCCACACGCCGCATCGATGTCATCACCGCGCGTGCGACGCACCATGGTCAGCACGTTGCTGTCCAGCAGGATGGTCTGGAAGGCGCGGATCTGGACCTCGTCCGAACGCTCGTAGCGGGTGCCCGGGAACGGGTTGAACGGGATCAGGTTGATCTTGCCCGAGCCCTTGGCCTGCACGGCGTTGTCGAACTGGCGCATCAGCCGGGCCAGCGCACGGGCGTGCTCGGGCTGGTCGTTGATGCCCTTCATCAGGGTGTATTCGAAGGTCACCGATTCGCGGCGCTTGTTGGCGCGCAGGTAGCGCGCGCAGGACGCCATCAGATCGGCGATCGGGTATTTCTTGTTGAGCGGCACCAGGGTCTCGCGCAGCTCATCGGTCGGGGCATGCAGCGAAACGGCCAGCGACACATCGCTTTCGGTGGACAGCCGGTCGATCTGCGGCACCAGGCCGGAGGTGGACAGGGTCACGCGCTTGTTGGCCAGGCCGTAACCCAGGTCATCACGCATCACGCTCATGGCGCGCACGACGTTGTCGAAGTTCATCAGCGGCTCGCCCATGCCCATCATCACCACGTTGGTGAGGCGACGCTGCTTGTGCGGGATGTTGCCCAGGTGGCGCGCGGCCACCCACACCTGGCCGATGATCTCGGCAGTGGACAGGTTGCGGTTGAAGCCCTGCGTGGCGGTCGAACAGAAGGTGCAGTTCAGCGCGCAGCCGACCTGCGAGGACACGCACAGCGTGCCGCGGTTCTTGTCCGGGATGTACACCGCCTCGATGGCGTTCTTGCCATCGGTGCCCATCGCCAGCAGCCACTTGTGGGTGCCGTCGGCGGACGGTTTTTCGAACACGATGTTCGGGACGAGGACCTCGGCATGTTCCTGCAGCTTGGCGCGCAGGTTCTTGCCGAGGTCGGTCATCTCATCGAAGTCGGTGACGTAGTGATGGTGGATCCACTTCATCACCTGGTGGGCCCGGAACTTCTGTTCGCCCAGTTTTTCGACGAAAAAGCGCTCCAGGCCCGCGCGATCGAGGTCGAGCAGGTTCTGCTTGCCAGCCGTGGGTGCCGACTTCGGCAGCGGCTGGATGGCGGGTGTCTGTACGACCTCGTTCACGTCGACCTCTTAGCGGGAGACCACTTCGGTAGCGGCAAAGAAATAGGCGATTTCGTTGGTGGCGTTCTCGACCGAGTCCGAGCCGTGGGCGGCGTTGGCATCGATGGATTCAGCGAAATCGGCGCGGATGGTGCCCGGCGCAGCTTCCTTCGGGTTGGTGGCACCGAGCAGGTCACGGTGGGCCAGCACGGCGTTCTCGCCTTCCAGGGCCTGGATCATCACCGGACCGGAAATCATGAACTCGACCAGTGCGTTGAAGAACGGACGCTCGCGGTGCACGGCGTAGAAGCCTTCGGCTTCGCGGCGCGACAGCTGCTTGTACTTGGCGGCAACGACCTTCAGGCCAGCCTTCTCGAAGCGGGCGTAGATTTCACCGATGACGTTCTTGGCAACGGCGTCCGGCTTGATGATCGAAAGGGTGCGCTCCAGCGCCATGGTGGTATCTCCGAAAGTCCGGGCCACTCAAGGCCCGAGGGTAACATGAAAAAAACCCGCGTCAAAACGCGGGCTTAGCCTGATAAACGTGCGCGGATTGTAACGCCTCGCTCCCTTCCACGGTAGCCCCGGCCATTCATGTAACGGGCGTGGATGAACGGTGGCCTTGGCATGCTGCGGCGCACAATGCACTGGCCCATGGCCGGGTCTACTATCAAACAATCGTTTGATTGAACCTGCCCTGCCCCATGGCCAAACCCGCCCACTTCTCCACCAAGGACCGCATTCTCGGCGCTGCCGAGGAGCTGTTCGCGCTGCATGGCTTTGCCGGGACCTCGTTGCGCCAGGTGACCACCCAGGCGGACGTGAACATCGCGGCGGTCAACTACCACTTCGGTTCCAAGGAAAACCTGGTCAACGAGGTGTTCCGCCGGCGCATGGACGAAATGACCGCCGCGCGCATGGGCCAGCTGGAAAAAGCCCTCGGCAACCACCCCGGTGAGCTGCGGCCGGTGCTGGCCGCCTTCGTCGAACCGGCGCTGGCGATGGCCCAGGACCGGCAGAGCGGCGGCGCCTTCGTGCGGGTGATCGCCCGCGCCTACGCCGAGAAGAACGACAACCTGCGCCGCTTCCTCTCCGACCACTACGGCCACGTGCTGCGCGATTTCGGCCGCGCCATCGCCGGTTGCGTGCCGGGCCTGAGCAAGGAAGAGCTGTACTGGCGGCTGGACTTCCTGGCCGGCTCGCTGACCTACGCCATGGCCGACTTCGGCCTGATCAAGCGTCCCGCCGGTGTCACCGAAGAAGCCCATCGTGCACAGGCCGCCCAGGAACTCATCCACTTCGCCGAGGCCGGTTTCCGCGCCGCGGCACGCAGCGAAGGCAGCCCCACGCCTTCGACCCCTGCTCCCTCCCTTTCCACCCAGTAGTAACTGCTGACCAACCAAGGCTTATCGACATGTCCAATTCCCTGCCAGTCCGCCGCGCCGCCGTGCTGGGTGCCGGCGTCATGGGTGCCCAGATCGCCGCCCACCTGACCAATGCCGGTGTCGACACCGTGCTGTTCGACCTGCCCGCCAAGGATGGTCCCGCCGACGGCGTGGTGATCAAGGCGATCGCCAACCTGACCAAGCTGAGCCCGGCCCCGCTGGCCAGCAAGTCCTACGCCGAATCGATCACCCCGGCCAACTACGAGACCGGCCTTGAACAGCTGCGCGACTGCGACCTGATCATCGAAGCCATCGCCGAGCGCATGGACTGGAAGCAGGACCTGTACAAGAAGATCGCCCCGTTCGTGGCCGACCACGCCGTGCTGGCCTCCAACACCTCCGGGCTGGGCATCAACAAGCTGGCCGACGTGCTGCCCGAGCAGCTGCGCCACCGCTTCTGCGGCGTGCATTTCTTCAACCCGCCGCGCTACATGCACCTGGCCGAACTGATCCCGGCCACCACCACCGATGCGTCCGTGCTGGAAGCGCTGGAAGCGTTCCTGGTCACCACCCTGGGCAAGGGCGTGGTCTATGCCAAGGACACCCCGAACTTCATCGGCAACCGCATCGGCGTGTTCTCGATCCTGTCCACGATCCACCACACGCAGGAATTCGGCCTGGGCTTCGACGAAGTCGATGGCCTGACCGGTCCGCTGGTCGGCCGCCCGAAGTCGGCGACCTACCGCACCTCCGACGTGGTCGGCCTGGACACCATGGCGCACGTGATCAAGACCATGGGCGATACCCTGCCCAACGATCCGTGGCATGAGTTCTTCAAGTCGCCGAAGTGGCTGGACGCGCTGATTTCCAAGGGCGCGTTGGGCCAGAAGACCGGCGCGGGCATCTTCCGCAAGGCCGGCAAGGACATCGTGGTGCTGGACCTTGAAAAGCAGGACTACCGTCCGGCTGACCGCGCCGCTGCCCCGGAAGTGGTCGAGATCCTGAAGATCAAAAACCCGGCGGAGAAGTTCGCCAAGCTGCGCGAAAGCCAGCACCCGCAGGCGCAGTTCCTGTGGGCGACCTTCCGCGACCTGTTCCATTACAGTGCCTACCACCTGGCGGACATCGCCGAGACCGCGCGCGATGTCGACCTGGCCATCCGCTGGGGCTACGGCTGGTCGCTGGGTCCGTTTGAAACCTGGCAGGCGGCCGGCTGGAAGCAGGTCGCACAGTGGATCGCCGATGACATCGTGGCCGGCAAGAGCATGAGCAGCGCGCCGCTGCCGGACTGGGTGTTCGATGGCCGCGACGGCGTGCACGCCGCCGAGGGCAGCTACAGCCCGTCGCGCAATGCCAAGCTGCCGCGCTCCGCGCTGCCGGTGTACCAGCGCCAGCGCTTCCCGGATCCGCTGCTGGGCGAGACGTTCGCCCCGGGCGAAACCGTGTTCGAGAACGACGGCGTGCGCATGTGGCACGACGGCGACGGCATCGCGGTGGTCAGCTTCAAGACCAAGATGAACACCGTCTCCGACCACGTGCTTGATGGCCTGCAGGAAGCGATCAAGCGCGCCGAACAGGACTTCAAGGGCCTGGTGATCTGGCAGCAGAAGGAGCCCTTCTCCGCCGGTGCCGACTTGGCCGGTGCGCTGGGCCTGCTGCAGGCCGGCAAGGTCGAGCAGTTCGAAGAAATGGTGCACAACTTCCAGCGCACCAGCCAGGCGATCAAGTATTCGCTGGTGCCGGTGGTGACCGCGGTGCGCGGGCTGGCGCTGGGCGGTGGCTGCGAGTTCCAGATGCACAGCGCCAAGAGCGTGGCATCGCTGGAAAGCTATATCGGCCTGGTCGAAGCCGGCGTCGGCCTGCTGCCGGCCGGTGGTGGGCTGAAGGAACTGGCGGTGCGTGCCTCGCAGGCCGCTGGCCCGGGCGGGGATGTCTTCGCCGAACTGAAGAAGACCTTCGAAACCGTGGCCATGGCCAAGGTCTCCAATTCGGCCGTCAACGCACAGGAGCTGGGGCTGATGCGCGCCACCGACAAGGTGGTGTTCAACAGCTACGAGGCCCTGTACATCGCCAAGGCCGAAGTGCGCGCACTGGCCGAAGGCGGCTACCGTCCGCCGATGCCGGCGCGCCGCATCCAGGTCGCCGGTGACGTGGGTATCGCCACCTTCAAGATGATGCTGGTCAACATGCTGGAAGGCCGCTTCATCAGCCCGTACGACTACGAAATCGCCGTGCGCATCGCCACCGTGCTGTGCGGCGGCGAAGTTGACCGCGGCACGCTGGTGGACGAAGAGTGGCTGCTGACCCTGGAGCGCAAGCACTTCGTCGAACTGGCCCAGCAGGAAAAGACCCAGGCCCGCATCGCGCACATGCTGAAGACCGGCAAGCCGCTGCGGAACTGACGGAAGACATCGGTAGTGCCGGCCGCTGGCCGGCAACCTCTTCCAACCCCTATTCGAGAGATCACTGCAATGACCAAGCAAATCCAGGACGCCTACATCGTCGCCGCCACCCGTACCCCGGTCGGCAAGGCGCCCAAGGGCGTGTTCCGCAATACCCGCCCCGATGACATGCTGGCCCACGTGCTGCGCAGCGTCGTCGCGCAGGCCCCCGGCATCGACGTCAACCGCATCGATGACGCGATCATCGGCTGCGCGATGCCGGAAGCCGAGCAGGGCATGAACGTGGCGCGCATCGGCGTGCTGCTGGCCGGCCTGCCGGACACCATCGCTGCGCAGACGGTCAACCGTTTCTGCTCGTCCGGCCTGCAGGCGGTGGCGATGGCCGCCGACCAGATCCGCCTCGGCAACGCCGACCTGATGCTGGCCGGTGGCACCGAGTCGATGTCGATGGTGCCGATGATGGGCAACAAGATCGCGATGGCACCGAGCGTGTTCGACAACGACCACGTCGCCATCGCCTACGGCATGGGCATCACCGCCGAGAAGGTTGCCGAAGAGTGGAAGGTTTCGCGCGAGGAGCAGGATGCGTTTGCCCTGGCTTCGCACCAGAAGGCGATCGCCGCGATCCAGAATGGCGAGTTCAAGGACGAGATCAGCCCCTACGACGTGCGTACGCGCCAGCCTGACCTGGCCGACGGCCGTCGTATCATCACCCGCGACAAGATCGTCGACACCGACGAAGGCCCGCGCCTGGATTCCTCCGCTGAAGGCCTGGCCAAGCTGCGCCCGGTCTTCCGCAACGGCCAGTTCGGTGGCACGGTCACGGCCGGCAACTCCTCGCAGATGAGTGATGGCGCCGGCGCGGTGCTGCTGGCTTCCGAGCAGGCGGTGAAGGACTACGGCCTGAAGCCGCTGGCGCGTTTCGTGAGCTTCTCCGTGGCCGGTGTGCGCCCGGAAGTGATGGGCATCGGCCCGATCGCCGCGATTCCGAAGGCGCTCAAGCAGGCGGGCCTGACCCAGGACCAGCTGGACTGGATCGAGCTCAACGAAGCCTTCGCCGCGCAGTCGCTGGCAGTGATCCGCGATTGCGGGCTGGATCCGTCCAAGGTCAACCCGCTGGGCGGGGCGATCGCGCTGGGCCACCCGCTGGGCGCGACCGGTGCGATCCGCACCGCGACCCTGCTGCACGGCCTGCGTCGTCGCCAGCAGAAGTACGGCATGGTGACGATGTGCATCGGCACCGGCATGGGTGCGGCGGGCATCTTCGAATCGCTGTAAGTCGAGGTTGTTGCCGGGGCTGCGCCCCGGCAGCCTGCTGGAGCCAAGGCAACAGCCGCAGCCGCAGGGCTGTGTGTTGGGCGGGGCAGGGTGGATTCGCGGGAATCGCCGTGAATCCATCCCTGGAGGCTCGCCATCCGCATCCATGCGGATGAGCGTTCCCGCGACCCCACCCCGCCCCACCTTCGACAGGTCCTGGGTGCTCTGGTAGCGCCGAAGGCAGCGGCAGGAGCCGCTGCCAACGTTGCTTGCGACGGCCCGCAGGGTGCCGGTCGGGACGACCGGCATACCCATGGTCGGCGGATGGGGATGAAACATAAAAAGGGGGTCAGAGTCCTTTCGCTGCGCGAAAGGACCCTGACCCCCTCTTTTATTTCTTGCGTGGCTGGCGGCCACCAGAACCTGTCATGGGTCGGGCGGGGAGGCTATGCGGGGCCTTGAGCGGCAGGAGCCGCGAAGAGCTACATGGACGTACTTGCGCGTGCCCCGCATAGCCTCCCCGCCCGGCCACCCCGCAGCGACAGCAACAAAGCCGCCAGCCACGAGGGGCCCAGCCGCTCGCCGGATCAATCTTCTTCGGCGAGCATTTCCTGCAGCTTCTGCCGCGCCGGCTTGGCCAGCTTCTTGCTGTTCAGCGCGAAACGGATGGTGGCTTCCACCAGGCCCAGATGCGTGCCGCAATCGAAGCGACGGCCCTGGAAACGGTAGGCGTCCACCGGCTCGGTCTTCAGCAGTTCGGCAATCGCATCGGTCAGCTGGATCTCGCCGCCGGCACCAGTGCCGGTCGCTTCCAGCAGTTCGAAGATCTTCGGACTGAGCACGTAACGGCCGACCACGGCCAGGTCACTGGGCGCATCGTCCGGCTTCGGCTTTTCCACGATCGCCGAAATGCGGCCGTGACTGCCATCGAACGCCTCGGTGGCGACGATGCCATAGCTGGCCGTCTGCTCGTGCGGCACATCTTCCACCGCGATGACGCTGGCGCCCGTGGCCTCATTCAGGTCGGCCATCTGCTTGAGTGCGCTGTCGCCGCGGTTGTAGATCAGGTCGTCCGGCAACAGCACCGCGAACGGCTCGTCGCCGATGATCTCTTTGGCGCACAGCACCGCATGGCCAAGGCCCAGCGCTTCTGCCTGGGTGACGAACACCGCGCGCACGCCGTTGGGCAGCACGTGGCGGACCAGCTCCAGCTGTTCGAGCTTGCCAGCGCGCTCGAGCTTCTGTTCCAGCTCGTAAGCCTTGTCGAAGTAATCGGCGACGGCGTGCTTGTAACGGTTGGTGATGAAGATCAGGGTGTCACAGCCGGCCTCGATGGCCTCGTCGACGGCGTACTGGATAAGCGGACGATCAATGATCGGCAGCATTTCCTTCGGAACCGTCTTGGTTGCCGGCAAAAAGCGCGTCCCGAGCCCTGCCACTGGAAAAACTGCTTTTCTGATTCGCTTGCTCATCGATTACCTGTTGGCCTCACGTGCCGGGAAGGGCACTACGTTAGCGGATGGAATGTATGCATCCTGTTGAAGCGGATCGAACTCCGGCATGGTCGCGAACAGAATCTGCTGGATCGCTTCGATATCGTAAGTGGTGATGGCGTCGCGCAGCTTCGGCACGTTGCCCAGCACCAGGTCGCGTGAGAACGTGCGCACCCCGGCTTCCAGCACCTTGGGGTGCGATGTGGGACGGTAGTCCTCATCGGAATAGAACAGCGTCTCATGCAGCTTCTCGCCGGGACGCAGTCCGGTGTAGATGATCGCGATGTCCTTGTACGGCTGCTTGCCGGCAAGCCGGATCATCTGTTCAGCCAGCACACGGATCGGCACCGGTTCGCCCATGTCCAGCGTGTAGATGGCGCCATGCGAGGCGGAGGCGGCCGCCTGCAGGATCAGCTGGCATGCCTCGGGAATGGTCATGAAGTAACGCGTGACCTCCGGGTCGGTCACGGTGACCGGCCCGCCCTTCATGATCTGGTCGCGGAACAACGGCACCACGCTGCCGGCCGATGCCAGCACATTGCCGAAGCGCACGGTCACGAAACGGGTGTGCGTGGATTTCTGGTCCAGGCTCTGGCAGATCATCTCGGCATAGCGCTTGCTGGCGCCCAGCGAGTTGACCGGGTCGACGGCCTTGTCGGTGGAGATGAACACGAAGTGCTCCACCTTGGCCTCCATGCAGGCCCGGGCCACGTTTTCGGTGGCCAGGATGTTGTTGCGCACGGCCTCGCGCAGCTGGCGCTCCAGCACCGGAACCTGTTTGTAGGCTGCGGCATGGAAGGCCGCTTCGATACGGTGCAGCGACAGCGCGTGGCGGATCACCGCCGGGTCGCCGCAGTCGCCCAGCACCGCCTCCACTTCGATATCCGGGAAGCTGCGGCACAACTCGGCTTCGATGGTCAGCAGCAGCAGCTCGCTCATTTCCAGCAGGACGATGCGCCCTGCCCCGTGCCGGGCGCACTGCCGGCACAGCTCCGAACCGATCGAACCGCCGGCGCCGGTGACCAGCACCGTGCGCCCGCCCAGCCAGTTGCGGATCAGCGACCAGTCCGGCTGGATCGGCTTGCGGCCGAGCAGGTCCTCGATCGCCACCTCCTTCAGCTGGCCCGGCAACGACTGGCCCTGCAGGATGTCCGTCAGCTTGGGCACGGTGCGGAACGGCACGCCGGTGCTCTCGCACAGGCCGACCACGCGCTGCATGCCAACTGCATCCAGCGACGGAATGGCGATGACGATCAGTTTGGCGGAGGTTTCGCGGGCGACGGCAGCGGCATCGTCCAGCGTGCCGAGGATCGGCAGGCCCTGCAGCTTGGCGCCCTGCAGGTGGGGGGCGTCGTCGAGCAGGCCGACCGGGTCGAATTCGCCTGAACGGCGCAGGTCACGGACCAGCGCCTCGGCCGCCTGGCCTGCACCGAGGATCAGCACGCGCCGGCCGCTGGTGTCGGACTGGACCGACTGGTAATCCTTCCACGCCCGGTACAGCAGCCGCGGGGCACCCAGCAGCGCAGACAGCGCAAAGGGATAGATGACCAGCACCGACATCGGGACGCCATCGAAGCGCTTCCACATCAGGGTCAGGACAATGGCCACCAGACCGATGAAACTGGCCTTGAAGATGTTGATCAGGTCGGCAACGCTGGCGAACCGCCACAGGCCGCGATACAGGCCGACGCGCCAGAACACCAGCGCCTGGATGCCCAGCACCAGCGAGGTGTCGACATTCCAGAGAGGCAATGCGGGGGCGTCGGGCAGGATGGAGTAACGACCCGCGTGCAGCAGCTGCCAGCAGGCCCACACCATGAACAGGTCATGGACGACGATGGCCGCGCGGGGCACCAACGCGATTATTCGATTCCACCGAGCTGACATGACCAGGTTAAACCCTCAATAGTTGCGCAGGCGAACACGCATGACTGCCCACAGGCAGGCCAACAACGCCCCCCAGGCAACCGCCACGCCGGCCTGCTGCAGCGGCGGCAGGGGAACCAGAGCCGCCAGTACTGCCGCGCCGACAAGGCCGAGCAGAATATACACGCCTGTTACACGTGTGTGGCTGGAGCCGGCCTTCACCGCGCGCTGGTAGACATGCTGCGTATGGGGTTCCATCCAGCGCTGCCCTGTGAGCATGCGGGATGACAGCGTGAAGCCTGCGTCCACGATGAAGGCTGACAACGGTACCAGCAAGGCCAGCCAGTGGATGTCAGTTACCACGCTTCCCAGCCCGGCCAGCGCGGCCATCAGGTAACCCAATGCCCCACTGCCCACGTCGCCCATGAAGATGCGCGCGCGAGGGAAGTTGAATGGCAGGAAACCGAGGCAGCCCGCGGCGACCACCACGGCGATCAACGCGAACGGCATCGGCATCACCACGGCCAGGCTCAACGCGCCAACAAGCGCATAGCCACTGGCGATGCCGTTGATGCCGTCCATGAAGTTCCACAGGTTCACCAGCGCGGTCGCCACCAGGAACAGCAGCAGGGCCTGTAGCGCATTGCCGGTCGCCTGCCAGGCCAGCCCGGCCAGCAGCGCCGACGCCAGCATGTGCACCAGCAGCCGGCGCACGGCCGGCAGCGGGCGATGGTCGTCCCACCAGCCGATGCCGGCCACCATCACCAGGCCGGCGGCGAACACCGCCAGCTGGGGCGCTGCGGCCGGATACAGGAACGCGCCGGCGGCGGTGCCGGCCAGCACGGTGACCACGATCGCAATGCCCCCGCCACGCGGCGTCGCAACGCGGTGGCTGCGACGTTCGCCAGGGTGGTCCAGCAGCTGCCGCTGCAGCGCGTAGCGACGTGCCAGCCAGGTCAGCCCGGCCGACAGCAGCGCCAGCACCAGCAGCACCATCCACGGATCAACATCCCGCATCGGTTACAGCACCGCGTAGTTCAGCAGCGGCTTGACCGTTCCCCATTCCTTGCAGCTGGGGCATTGCCAGTGATGGGTGCGCGCGCCGAAGCCACAGCGCGTGCAGCGATAGGCCGGGTTGCGCACCAGCAACTGGTCGGTGATGTGCTTGAGGTCATGCAGGGTCGCGGTGGGGTCAGCGCCTTCGGCCAGGGTGAGGTCGATCAGCGCCGACTCGCCACGGACCGACGGGCGGTCCTTCAGCTGCCGGCCCAGGTAGGCACGGGCCGGCGAAACGCCTTCCTGCTCTTCCATCAGGCGAGTCAGCGCCAGCACGGGGGCGATGCCGCGGTAATGCTCGGTCATTTCCGACAGGAAACTGCGCGCGCCGCCCATGTCGCCGACCTTGCGGTAGTTCTGCATCAGCGGCTGCAGCACTTCGGGCAGGTATTCCGGATCGTTGCGTGCAGCACGTTCGAACGCGCGCACGGCCGCTTCCGCGTTGCCCGCATCGGTTTCAAGACGGCCTTCGATGATGCCGGCACGGACCGACATCGCATCGGCCTGGTAGGCGCGCGCGATGGCCGCCCTCGCCTCTTCGACGTTGCCGGCGCCACGGTGGCGTTCGGCCAGCTCACATTCGAACTGGCCCACCAGCTTGCCCATCGGCTCGCCGGTCACTTCTTCGAAGCGCAGGGCGTTGTCGATCGCCTTTTCCCAGTCGCGCTCGGCCTGGTAGATGCCGATCAGGTGCTTGAGCGCCTGCGGCGCGCGCTGGTCGATCTGCGCCAGTTCGCTGAACACCGTTTCGGCCCGGTCCAGCAGGCCGGACTTCATGTAGTCCTCGCCGAGCGCCAGCAGCGCCTGCACGCGCTGGGCATCACTCAGGTCGGTGCGGTTGACCAGCCCCTGGTGCAGGCGGATGGCGCGGTCGACCTCGCCGCGACGGCGGAACAGATGGCCCAGCGCAACCTGGGTCTCGAAGGTTTCCTTGTCCAGTTCGGCGATGTGCAGGAACAGCTCGATCGCCTTGTCCGGCTGTTCGTTGAGCAGGTAGTTCAGGCCGCGGAAATAGGTACTGGACAGGCGGCTGACCTGGTTGTCACCGTGCCGCTGCCCACCGCGACGCCCGATCACCCAGCCGGCGACGGCGGCCAGCGGCACGCACAGGAAGAACCAGAAATACTGGGAAACGAATTCCATGCGTGATCAGCGTCCTGCAAAAGGAGGTTGGGGGGGCGTCACCGGGGTCACCGGTACGGCCTTGTTGGCGCGGCGCAGCTGGGCATAGAGCGGGACGACCACGCTCACCAGCACCAGACCGGCACCGACCACAACACCGACCAGCAATGCGGCGATCATCGCCACGCCGACCGAGGTATGCAATTGGGTAAATACGAGATTGATCGACATCTCGGTCATGTTGACCGCGCCGATGATGAGTCCAAGGACCAGAACGGCCAGCAGGACCAGCAAACGGAAAACCTTCATGCGACAGCTCCAGTCATGCCCGGTCTGTAGCTTATCCGACCCGGCGGGGGAATCGCACGCTCTACATCACTGCGCTCAGGCAGGATCAGCATCCTGCGGGACGACGTCACTGACGCGTTCGCGCAGCTCCTTGCCCGGCTTGAAATGCGGCACATGCTTGCCCGGCAGGGCCACCGACTCACCCGTCTTGGGGTTGCGGCCCAGCCGCGGCGGACGGTAGTGCAGGGAAAAACTGCCGAAACCGCGGATCTCGATACGGTCACCGGCCGACAACGAACCACCCATCATTTCCAGCAACGACTTGACCGCCAGATCGACATCATCGGCCTTCAGGTGCGCCTGCCGGCGCGCGAGGATTTCGATCAGTTCGGATTTGGTCATTGCAGGCTCTGCTCGGGGGGCTCAAACCCTGAAACGGCCCGGACATGATGTCCGGGCCGTCCAGGAAACTACGACAGCGTAAGGCCGATTACTCGGACTTGTTGCCGCCCAGCTGTGCACGCAGCAGCGCGCCGAGCTGGGTCATGCCACCGGAAGCAGCAGCCGACTGGTAGTCGTCCATCACTTCGCGCATTTCGGCATCGTCCTTCGCCTTGATCGACAGCTGCAGGGTGCGGCCCTTGCGGTCCATGCCCACGAACTTGGCTTCGATCTTGTCGCCAACCTTCAGGTGCTGGGTCGCATCGTCGACGCGGTCGGCGGAGATGTCGCGGGCAGCCACATAGCCCTCGATGCCGTCGGCCAGTTCGATGATGGCGCCCTTGGCGTCAACTTCCTTGACCACACCTTCGATCTTCGAACCCTTCGGGTTCACGGCCATGAACTGGCCGAACGGGTCCTGCTCCAGCTGCTTGACGCCCAGGCTGATGCGCTCGCGTTCCGGATCAACGGCCAGGACGACTGCGTCCAGGTTGTCGCCCTTCTTGAAGTTGCGGACGATGTCTTCGCCAGTGGTCGCCCAGCTGATGTCGGACAGGTGGACCAGGCCGTCGATGCCGCCGTCCAGGCCGATGAAGATGCCGAAGTCGGTGATCGACTTGATCTGGCCCGACACCTTGTCACCCTTCTTGTGGGTGGCAGCGAAGGTTTCCCACGGATTGGCGGCAACCTGCTTCATGCCCAGCGAGATGCGGCGACGCTCTTCGTCACAATCCAGCACCATCACTTCGACTTCGTCACCCACCTGCACAACCTTGGACGGGTTGACGTTCTTGTTGGTCCAATCCATCTCGGACACGTGCACCAGGCCTTCCACGCCCGGCTCGATCTCGACGAACGCGCCGTAATCGGTCACGTTGGAGACCTTGCCGAAGACGCGGCTGTTGGCCGGGTAACGACGCGAGATGTTATCCCACGGATCTTCGCCCAGCTGCTTCAGGCCCAGCGAAACGCGGTTGCGCTCGCGGTCGAACTTCAGCACGCGCACGTCCAGCTCGTCGCCGACGTTCACGACTTCGGACGGATGGCGCACGCGCTTCCATGCCATGTCGGTGATGTGCAGCAGGCCGTCGATACCGCCCAGGTCCACGAATGCGCCGTAATCGGTCAGGTTCTTGACGACACCCTTCAGGATCGCGCCTTCCTGCAGCTTGTCCATCAGCTGCTCGCGCTCTTCCGAGTGCTCGCTTTCGACGACAGCGCGGCGCGAAACCACGACGTTGTTACGCTTGCGGTCCAGCTTGATGAGCTTGAATTCCAGCTCCTTGCCTTCCAGGTAGGCCGGATCGCGCACGGGGCGCACATCGACCAGGGAACCCGGCAGGAACGCGCGGACATCCTTGATGTCCACGGTGAAACCACCCTTGACCTTGCCGCTAATGCGGCCGGTGATGGTTTCGTTCTTTTCCAACGCTTCTTCCAGCTCGTCCCACACCATCGCGCGCTTGGCTTTCTCGCGCGACAGCACGGTTTCACCGAAGCCGTTCTCGATGGAATCGAGGGCGACCTTGACGATGTCACCTTCGGCGACGTCGATCTCGCCAGCGTCGTTACGGAACTGTTCGATCGGCACGATGCCTTCGGACTTCAGCCCGGCGTTGATCACCACGACATCGCCGCGGACTTCCACGACGGTACCGCTGACGATCGAGCCCGGCTTCAGCTTGGCCAGATTGGCCTGGCTGGCTTCAAACAGTTCGGCAAAAGATTCGGTCATTAGATTTACTCTGTTGATCACATGGGTCAGCGGCTTCCATCAAGGAGTCCGTCTGCCCGCCTGTTGGTCGACCCCGGAAAAGCAGGCCGTGTGTGAAGTGGTTAAACCGCCACGCATCATTGCGCGACGGAGCATTTACTACCTTGCAGTACGTATCGCCTTGCGGCGGCGACAACCGCCACGAATGCTGGCGGTACTCCTGTACGAACGGATCAGGCAGCCGAAACCGGAAGCAGATCCATCACTCTTGCAACGACATCATCGATGCCGATACCAGTGGTATCGATGAGGACGGCATCGTCTGCCGGCTTCAGGGGCGCCACAGTGCGCTGTGCATCACGGGCGTCGCGGGCCATGATCTCGCGCAGGAGGTCATCAAAGTTAACAGAAACCCCTTTGTCATTCAACTGCTTATGCCGGCGCTCGGCGCGCTCCTCGGCGCTGGCGGTCAGGAAAACCTTGAATGGGGCGTCGGCGAAGATGACGGTGCCCATGTCACGGCCATCGGCAACCAGGCCTGGCGCCAACCTGAATGCGCGCTGGCGTTCCTTCAATGCGCTGCGCACCTCCGGAATGGCGGCAATTGCCGAGGCCAGCGCGCCGGTGGTCTCCAGGCGCAGCTCGTCGGTGGCGTCGGTACCGTTGACCAGCACCCGCATGGTCTCGCCCTGCTCCACGAACTGGACCTTGGTATCGAAGGTGCAGCGCACCAGCGCCGAGGCGTCCGAGGTATCGATGTCGGCCCAGCTGGCGGCCACGCCCACCGCCCGGTACAGCGCGCCCGAATCCAGGTAATGCCAGCCCAGCCGGCGGGCCACGATGCGGCTGATGGTACCCTTGCCAGCCCCGGAAGGGCCGTCGATGGTGAGGACGGGAGCGAGTGCGGACATGGGGTTTCCAGCGGGTGTGAAGACCCCATTCTAGCCCCAGCCTGAGCGGCTGCTGCGATCCGTCTGTGCAACCACTTGAAACGATGGAGAAAAGCCCGGTAGAATGGCGGGCTTGAACGAGCGTCAACGCAGTATTGTCTCCGGCATATCGCGGCGCGCTCCACCTGAACACTTACTTTTACACTCAACGTGTACGCCGAGGTATGCCATGAAAGTTCTGTCCTCCCTGAAGTCGGCGAAGGCCCGTCACCGTGACTGCAAGGTCGTGCGTCGTCGTGGCAAGATCTTCGTCATCTGCAAGTCGAACCCGCGTTTCAAGGCGCGCCAGCGCTGAGTCGGCCGGCCTGACGGCCGTCCACGGTTCCTTCGCGGGGCCGGTTTGATGCTGAAAGCCGCCTCCGGGCGGCTTTCTGCTTTGTTTATGCTGTAATCGCCGTTCTTGACCACTGGGGAGTAGCTCGAGATGAAGCGTTACCTGATGTCCCTGGCCGTGCTGGCCACCCTGGCCGCCGCCACGCCGGCGCTGGCCGACACCCTGCTGATCGACCGTGCCGCCGACAAGCCGTCCGCTGCCCTGCCCGTGCGTGGACAGAGCATGCAGCAGGTGCAGAGCCAGTTCGGTTCACCCGCTGAACAGCTCGATGCCCGCGGCGGCCAGAAGCGCCAGTGGCCCACCATCAACCGCTGGGTCTACCCGCAGTTCACCGTCTACTTCGAAAAGCAGAAGGTGATCGACGTGGTGGCCAACAAGGCGGCCCCCAACGAGATCGGTCCCAAGCCGCCGATCCGCTGACGAACCCGGCCCGCGCCTGCGCGGGCGCATCCAAGCGAGACCATGAACCAGACCCTTCGTTTTCCTGCCGAATGGGAAGCCCAGAGCGGCGTCCTGATTGCCTGGCCGACGGCCGACACCGACTGGGCCGACCGCCTGGGCCAAGTGGAAGAGACCTACATCGCCCTGGTAGCCGCGATCACCCGCTTCCAGCCGGTGCTGATCTGCGTGGCCGACGATGACGTGGAGACCTACGCCGAGATGCGGCTGCGCTCCAACCGCATCGACATGCAACGCGTGCGCTTCGTCACTGCGGCCTACGACGACACCTGGCTGCGCGATTCCGGCCCGATCACCCTGCAGCGCAAGGACGGCGGCTTCCAGTTGCTGGATTTCCGCTTCACCGGCTGGGGCGGCAAGTTCGACGCCACGCTGGACGACCAGCTGGTCGGCGTGCTGGATGCCGCGCGCGTGTTCAACGACGCACCGGTGCGCAGCATTGCCTTCGCGCTGGAGGGCGGCGGCATTGAAACCGATGGCCAGGGCACCCTGCTGACCACCTGGAAGTGCCTGCACGAGCGCCACCCGGACCGTGACCGCGCCAGCCTGTCCGCCGACCTGGCTGACTGGCTGCAGCAGGACCGCGTGCTGTGGCTGGACCACGGCTACCTGGAAGGTGACGACACCGACGCCCACATCGATACGCTGGCGCGCTTCGCTTCGGCCGACAGCATCGTGTACCAGGCCTGCGACGATGCGTCTGATTCACACCACGCGGAACTGCAGGCGATGGGTGCCGAACTGGCCGCGCTGCGTACCGCCGATGGCCAGCCGTACCGCCTGTTCCCGCTGCCGTGGCCGCAGCCGGTCCTGGACGAAGGGCGTCGCCTGGCGGCGTCCTACGCGAACTTCCTGATCGTCAATGGTGCGGTGCTGATGCCGGCTTATGGCGATGCGGCGGACGAGGCGGCGCGTGACGTGCTGGCGGCGGCGTTCCCGGACCGGGAGATCGTGCAGGTGCCGTGCCGTTCGCTGATCTGGCAGAACGGGAGTTTGCATTGCATCACGATGCAGCTGCCGGCGGGGTTGCTGGCGAACGGCTGAGCCCCTCGTGGGTGGCTGGTTGGTGCCTTGAGCGGGGCCGGGCGGCGGGGCTGGTCGGGGGACGGCAAGAGCCGCTCCTGCGGGCCTCGTTTCGCGCCATCCATGGCGCTCAACGCCCCCGCCCAGCCCCACCGCCCGGCCCT
>NZ_LDJK01000019.1 GCF_001431535.1 Stenotrophomonas chelatiphaga | reverse complement strand
GCCACCCGCGTAGAAAAAGAGCAAAGGCAGGGGTCCTGGCCCCGTGTCCTCGAGGGCATTCACGGATAGGAAGGCGCGCATTGCGCCTATGCTTTGCGAGATCGCACGCCGTTAGCGTGGAGACTCCTTCAAGGAGACTTCCCCGATGCGCGCGCCCGTGCTGCTGCTCTCACTCGCCCTGTTGTCGCCTGCCTGCGCCCATGGGCAGGCGTTCGTCCATCCCGGCATCCTGCTCGACGCGTCCGCGCTGCAGGCAACGCGGGACGCGCTGCGGGCGGGAGATCCGCTCAAGACCTCTGCGATGGTCGCCATGCAGCAGAGTCCGCTGGCATCGCTGGAGCATGTCCCCACGCCGTTTGTCCGGGTGGAATGTGGTTCCTTCGACAAACCCAGCATCGGCTGCAAGCCCGAGCGCGACGATGCCAAGGCCGCGTATACGCATGCGCTGCTGTGGGCTTACCTGGGCGAGCCGGCGCATGCCCGCAAGGCGGTGGAGATCATGGACGCCTGGGCGACCACGCTGACCGGTGGCCACCACAACAGCAACGCGCCACTGCAGGCGTCCTGGACGGCGCAGCTGTGGACGCGTGCGGCCGAACTGATCCGGCACACCAGCACGGCGTGGCCGGAAGCGGATGCCCGACGCTTCGGCGACTGGCTGATCGCGCAGTACCTGCCGGACATCAACCGCATGGGGCCGTGCCCCGGAGGGAACTGGCATGCCAGCGGCATCGAGGCACGCATGAACATGGGCATCTACACCGATCGTCGCGATATCCATGACCGCGCCGTGGGTGACTGGAACACCCGCCTGCCAACCTATGTCTACCTGCCGGAGGATGGTGCTGCGCCGTTGCCGCGTCCCGCCTGCGCGACCCCCATCGAAACCCTGTGGTTCGGCCAGACGGTCATGGCCGCGGGCCTTGCAGAAGAAACCTGCCGCGACCTGGAGCATACGGCCTATGGGCTGGCCGCCTACCTCAACGCGGCGGAAACCAACCGCCTGCAGGGTGGCAACCTGTACCAGGCGCAAGCCGAACGACTGGTCGCTGCGATGGAGTTCCACACCGACATGCTGGCGCGGCCGGTGGTGCCGGCGTGGCTGTGCAAGGGCAAGCTGGTATCGGATGTGCGCGGCACCCTGGAGATCGGCTACTCCCATTTCGCCGGACGGCAGGGAAAAGCACTGCCGCACACCGCTGCCTGGCTGGCCGGGCATCGCCCCAGCCAAGGGGATTTTCATTTTCTCTGGGAGACCTTGACCCACGGCAGCGCGCTCGGCGAATAGGAGCCGTTGACCTGTCGCGCACGCCGCAGGCGCATAATCCGCCGACCCCACCGGCGTGATCGACATGGCCCAGTACCTCTACCCCGTGCTGCTGCTCCTGGGCAGCAACATCTTCATGACCTTCGCCTGGTATGGGCACCTGAAATTCAAGAGCGCACCGTTGATGACGGTGATCCTGATCAGCTGGGGAATCGCGTTCTTCGAGTACTGCCTGCAGGTTCCCGGCAACCGCCTGGGCAGTGCGGTGTACTCCGCACCGCAGCTCAAGGGCATGCAGGAAGTGATCACCCTGGTGGTGTTCGCGGTGTTCTCCGCGTTCTACCTGGACCAGCCGCTGAAGTGGAACCACTACGCCGCCTTCGCGCTGATCGTGGTCGCCGCCCTGCTGATGTTCAAGGAATGAGCGGGCACGCCTCAGGCGTGCATCGCAGACGGCGGCGAATCAGCGGTGCCGTCCGCGCTTTCAAGGCGTGCGATGCGCCGTGCGGTTGCACTGCCGAGCGATGACAGCGGGGCCAGGCTTGCCGCCAGCCCACTGCCCTGCTCCACCGCGTGCAGCTGCACCGCGCACATGCGCCAGCGCTGCCCGCCCAGGCTTCCGGCCAGGCGCCGCCACAGGCGCTCGCCGACACTGGCGTCATCGCTGCCGGCCGGGCGTATCGCCAGCCCGGCGACCAGCCGGTCCCATGCGAGGAAATCGCTGTCCGGCAACAGGTACAGCCGCCAGCAACAGCGACCACGCGCGTCGGTGAAGCACAGGCTTTCGCGCACGCCTTCACTGTCCAGGCCCTGGCAGGCGTGGGCAGAGACCGCCTCCTGCCAGCCGGCCAGCTCATTGCTGTCGGCGCGGTACAGGCACAACACGGTGCCCAGCGATGCCAGCTGGCTGGCCGTGGGCCGGCCGATGGCCTGCGATAACGGCACGCCGCGCGGCATGCTGGCGCGTACTGCGGACAAGGCTCTGCTCATGGGATCACCGTGTCGTGCACGTGGTCGTGCGAAGGGATCCCCCGGGGCCGCCACCACCGTCCGAAGACGCTGGCCGGAAGACCGAGGGGGAGAGAGACAGGAGGGGCGGCCGCCGTGTGGACCGCGTCGCGCGGTAACGCGGCGCTGCATCCGGGAGGGGAGCGGCCGACCCGTTTACTTGGTCAGGATCAGCTTGTCGTTGCTGGTATGGCGCAGCCGGTAGAAGCGGTCACCATGCTGGATGAGGATCTCGCGACGCCCTTTCAGCAGGGCCTCGCTGTCGATCACTTCCTCGGCGGGCACGGCACGGACCGGGCGGTCACGGAGGGTCAGGGTTTCGGGACGAAGCAGCACTGCTTGAGCATTCATCGTCTGGACTCGGTGCGAGGGACGACTCAAATGATAACGATTCTCAGTTCGCAATCAACACCCATTCTCAAATTGATTGATGGGATTGATGATTGGATTGCAATTTTCAATAGATCAAAGCTATCGAAGGTAGCGCCGAGCCCCGCTCGGCGGGCACCTGCACGCCCGCCGGGCAAGGCCCCGCGTGCCCTGTATCAGGCGAACACCGCTTCCACCTGGCCCCAGGCCGCCTCGTCCAGCGCAACCACCAGTTCAAGCGCCTGCAGGTTCTGCAGCAGCTGCTCGACCCGGCTGGCGCCCAGGATCACGCTGGACACGTTCGGATTGCGCAGGCACCAGGCGATGGCCAGGGTGGCCGGGGCGACGCCCAGCTCGGTGGCCAGTGCGGTGTAGCGCCGAACCTGCTGCAACCGCGCCGCGCCGTCCGCGCCCAGCACGATGTCCTGCAGCCAGGCCATGTCGTCCAGCCCCAGCCGCGAACCTGCGGGGAAGCCGTCGTTGTACTTGCCGGTCAGCAGGCCCGACGCCAGCGGCGAGAAGGTCGTGGTGCCCAGCCCGGCCTCGGCATACAGGGGGGCGTACTCGCGTTCCACCCGGTCGCGGTGCAGCAGGTTGTACTGCGGCTGCTCCATCGTCGGGCCCTGCAGGTTGTGCCGACGGGCGACGTCCAGCGCTTCCTGGATCTGCATCGCCGACCATTCCGAGGTGCCCCAATACAGCACCTTGCCCTGCCGGACCAGAATGTCCATGGCGTGCACGGTCTCGGCGATCGGGGTATCCGCGTCAGGACGGTGGCAGTAGTACAGGTCCAGGTAGTCCACCCGCAGCCGCTTCAGCGCCGCATGGCAGGCATCGGTCACATGCTTGCGCGACAGCCCGCGCTGGGTGGGCGCCGGGTCCACCGCGCTGCCGAAAAACACCTTGCTGGACACGCAGAAGCCGTCGCGCGGCAGCCGCAGGTCGGCAATCACATCGCCCATCACCTGCTCGGCGCGGCCGTTGGCATAGCCCTCGGCGTTGTCGAAGAAGTTGATCCCATTGTCCCAGGCCGCCGCGACCAGGTTGCGCGCCTGGTCCCGGGCCACTTGGCTGCCAAAGGTGACCCACGCGCCGAAGGACAGCGCGGAAAGCTTCAACCCGGAGGTTCCAAGGCGGCGGTAAAGCATGCACAACTCCTGCTGCAGGCCCGCAGATCGGGCCGGAAGGGGGTTCATTCTAACCGCGCCACGTCGCCTGCATCCCTTGTCAATACGGCGCGTATCGGCGCTGATCGCCCCCCGCTGCGCGCTTTTCCTTGCCCCGGCCCCTGCCCTGCTCTAGGCTTCCCGTTTTTCGCGGTGCCCTCAGGGGATTCAACATGGTCGAAGGTTTGGGCAGGATCGGCTTCGGCCTGTTTGGTCTGGCGGTGCTCATCGGCATTACCTGGCTGTTCTCCAACAACAAGCGCGCGGTGGACTGGAAGCTGGTGGCGACCGGCCTGCTGCTGCAGATCGCGTTCGCCGCCGTGGTGCTGCTGGTACCGGGTGGCCGCGACGTGTTCGATGCGCTCGGCCATGGCTTCGTGAAGGTGCTGAGCTTCGTCAACGAAGGCTCCGGCTTCATCTTCGGCTCCTTGATGAACGTGGAAAGCTACGGCTTCATCTTCGCCTTCCAGGTGCTGCCGACCATCATCTTCTTCTCCGCGCTGATGGGCGTGCTGTACCACCTCAACGTGATGCAGGCGATCGTGCGGGTGATGGCCCTGGCGATCACCAAGGTGATGCGCGTGTCCGGTGCCGAAACCACCAGCGTCTGTGCCAGCGTGTTCATCGGCCAGACCGAAGCCCCGCTGACGGTGCGTCCGTACATTTCGCGGATGACCGAATCGGAGCTGCTGACGATGATGATCGGCGGCATGGCCCATATCGCCGGTGGCGTGCTGGCGGCCTACGTCGGCATGCTCGGCGGCGGCGATCCGGAATCCCAGGCCTTCTATGCCAAGCACCTGCTGGCGGCCAGCATCATGGCCGCACCGGCGACGCTGGTGGTAGCCAAGCTGCTGATCCCGGAAACCGGCACCCCGCTGACCCGCGGCACGGTGAAGATGGAAGTGGAGAAGACCTCCAGCAACATCATCGACGCCGCCGCCGGTGGCGCCGCCGACGGTCTGCGGCTGGCCCTGAACATCGGCGCGATGCTGCTGGCCTTCATCGCGCTGATCGCGCTGCTGAACGCCCCGCTGACCTGGATCGGTGATGTGACCGGCCTGGCCGCGGCGATCGGCCGCCCGACCAACCTGTCCACCATCTTCGGCTACCTGCTGGCCCCGATCGCCTGGGTGATCGGCACCCCGTGGGCCGATGCGAGCACGGTCGGCTCGCTGATCGGCCAGAAGGTGGTGATCAACGAGTTCGTCGCCTACAGCGAGCTGTCGCGCATCATCAACGGCCAGGTACCGGGCGTGACCCTGTCCGAGGAAGGCCGGCTGATCGCCACCTACGCCCTGTGCGGCTTCGCCAACTTCAGCTCCATCGCGATCCAGATCGGCGGCATCGGTGGCCTGGCCCCGGAACGACGCCAGGATCTGGCCCGGTTCGGCCTGCGCGCCGTGCTGGGCGGTACCATTGCCACTTTCATGACCGCCACGATCGCCGGCGTCCTGACCCACTTTGGTTGATACCCTCGGGTACCACCGCGCTTCACTGAGAACCGTTTTCCTATGAGCAGCAACGTCGTCGTCGTCGGTTCCTTCAATGTCGATCATGTGTGGCGGTGTGAAGCACTGCCCGCACCCGGGGCGACCATCGCCGGGCGCTACAGCACCGGTCCCGGCGGCAAGGGCTTCAACCAGGCCGTGGCCGCACGCCGCGCCGGTGCGCAGACCACCTTCGTCTGCGCGCTGGGCGAGGATGCCGGCGGTGCCATGGCCCGCGGCCTGGCGGCCCAGGACGGCTTCACCCTGAGCGCCGAAGCGAGCACCGAACCGACCGGCACCGGCGGCATCTACGTCGATGCGCGCGGCCGCAACACCATCGTCATCGGGCCCGGTGCCAATGCGGCGCTGAGCATTGGTTTCGTGCAGCAGCAGCAGGCGCTGCTGGCCGGCGCCAAGGTGGTGCTGGTGCAGCTGGAATCGCCGGTGGAAACCATCGAGGCCGCCCTGGCGGTAGCGCGCGAAGCCGGTGTCACCACCGTGCTCAACGCCGCCCCGGCCGATGCGCCATCCAGCATCGGCCTGCTCAAGCTGGCCGATGTCATCACCCCGAATGAAACCGAGTTCGCCGCGCTGCTCAGCCGCCATGTCGGCGAGCGCGTCGACCCCAACGACGTCGCCGCGCTGGACGGTGCCAGCCTGCACGCGCTGTGCCGCAAGCTGGTCGGCAGCGGCACCGTGGTGGTGACGCTGGGCGCGGTGGGCGTGTTTGTGTCGCACGATGAAGACACCCTGCGCGGTGACAGCCAGCCGTATTACCGCGTCGGCGCCGAGCAGGTGCACGCCATCGACACCACCGGTGCCGGTGATGCCTTCAACGGTGCGCTGGTGGCCTCCATCGCGCATTCGCCGGACGCACCGTTCGCGCGCCACGTGCGCTTCGCCAACCAGTTCGCCGGCCGTTCCACCGAGAAGGAAGGCGCCGCCGCGGCGATGCCGCACTTCACCCCGGACGACCAGCCGGCGTAAGCCCCGGTCGCCCTGGTAGCGCCGAGCCGTGCTCGGCGGATTGCCTGCACCCACGCACCGCTGCGCTCGCCGACCATGGGTCGGCGCTACCGGCCTGCTGCTCTGGTAGTGACGACCGCTGGTCGTCAGACGCTTGCCCGCCCGTGGTGGGTGACGACCGTTGGTCGTCACCCCTCTGCTGTCCCGCTGCGCTCGCCGACCATGGGTCCGCGCTACGCGCCCGGCGGGACACCCAGCCGCCCACCATGACCCGCGCCTGGGGGCGGCGGAAGCAACCGTCAAGCATCTGCTGATGCCGGTGTGGCATGAGCCCCATCCGGATTGGCCTGAAACGGGCGCTCCCGGCGGCAGCCCGGCCTGCGCGCCCGCACTACAATGGCCGCATGCAGATCGGCCCTTATTCCATTGCCCCCAACGTTGTGCTGGCGCCCATGGCCGGCGTCACCGACAAGCCGTTCCGGCTGCTGTGCAAGCGCCTGGGCGCGGGGCTGGCCGCCTCGGAGATGACCATCTCCGATCCGCGCTTCTGGACCACCCGCAAGTCCCTGCACCGGATGGACCACGACGGCGAGCCCGACCCGATCAGCGTGCAGATCGCCGGGACCGAGCCGCAGCAACTGGCCGAGGCCGCACGCTACAACGTCGACCACGGCGCGCAGATCATCGACATCAACATGGGATGCCCGGCCAAGAAGGTGTGCAACGCCTGGGCCGGCTCGGCGCTGATGCGCGATGAAGACCTGGTGGCGCGCATCCTCAGCGCGGTGGTCAACGCGGTCGACGTGCCGGTGACGCTGAAGATCCGAACCGGCTGGGACTGTGACCACCGCAACGGCCCGCGCATCGCCCACATCGCCGAAGACAGCGGCATCGCGGCGCTGGCCGTGCACGGCCGCACACGCGACCAGCACTACACCGGCCAGGCCGAGTACGAGACCATCGCCGCGATCAAGGCGGCATTGCGCATCCCGGTGATCGCCAATGGCGATATCGATTCGCCGCGCAAGGCCGCCCACGTGCTCGCCGTCACCGGCGTGGACGCGGTGATGATCGGCCGCGCCGCGCAGGGGCGTCCCTGGATCTTCCGCGAAGTGGCGCATTACCTGGCCACCGGCGAAGCACTGCCCGCGCCGCCGCTGTCCGAAGTGCGCGACATCCTGCTCGGCCACCTGCAGGCGCTGCATGCTTTCTACGGCGAGCCGCAGGGCGTGCGCATCGCGCGCAAGCACCTGGGGTGGTATGCCAAGGATCGCCCGGAAAACGCGGCGTTCCGCGCAGTGGTGAACCGGGCCGAAGACCCCGCCAGCCAGATCGCGCTGACCACTGACTACTTCGATCACCTGATCGCCGATACGCGCCAGACAGCTGCCGCTGAATGACTTCTACGCCGGGCAACGCCCGGTGCTACCCGGATACCCCCATGACGCCGCCGATTTCCTCGCCTACCTACCTGCACGGCTTTTCCAGCACCGAACAGGAGCGCCTGATGACCCAGGCCCGCCTGCTGGAGCCGACCATCTTCGGACAGATCGACTACACCGGCGTGCGCCGCCTGCTGGAAGTCGGCAGTGGCGTGGGCGCGCAGACCGAGATCCTGCTGCGCCGCTTCCCGGAGCTGCACGTGACCGGCGTGGACCTGAGCGAAGCGCAGCTGGCCACCGCACGCGCCAACCTGGGAAAGACGCCGTGGTGCAGCGACCGCTACGTGCTGCAGCACGCCGATGCCGGTGAACTGCCGTTCGGCGCGCGCGCCTTCGATGGCGCCTTCCTGTGCTGGGTGCTGGAACACGTGCCCTCGCCGGCGCGGGTGCTGAGCGAAGTGCGCCGGGTGCTGTCGCCCGGTTCGCCGGTGTACATCACCGAAGTGATGAATGCCTCGTTCCTGCTGGACCCGTATTCGCCGCACATCTGGCGCTACTGGATGGCCTTCAACGACTTCCAGCACGACAACGGCGGCGATCCGTTCGTCGGTGCCAAGCTGGGCAACCTGCTGCTGGCCGGCGGCTTCCGCGACGTGCAGACCGACATCAAGACCATCCACCTGGACAACCGCGAGCCGGCACGGCGCAAGACGATGATCGCGTTCTGGGAGCAGGTGCTGCTGTCGGCAGCCGAACAACTGCTGCAGGCCGGCACGGTGGACGAAGAGACCGTGGACGGCATGCGCCGCGAGTTCCGCCAGGTGCAGAACGATCCGAACGCGGTGTTCTTCTTCTCCTTCGTGCAGGCCCGCGCGACAGTCTATTGATGCGGGCTGACGGTAGCGCCACGCCATGCCTGGCGGGCGCGCAGCGCGGCAGTGACGACCAACGGTCGTCACCCACCGTAGCGTCGTCACCCACCGTAGCGTCGTCACCCACCGTAGCGTCGTCGCCCACCACAGCGGCGCTAGGGCGCCGGCTCGTGCCAGATCCGGTCCCACATCAGGCACAAGCGGCGACCGACGTCGGCGCGCGCTTCCGGGCTGCTGTAGTCCCCGCGCAGCTGCTCCGGCACGATGCCGCGGAACTGTCCGTCGCGCTGCTCAGCCACCGCGAAGTTGAACGTGTAATCCGGCTCCAGGCCCATCCGCAGGTCGCTCAGCACCAGCCGGCCATCCACCACCTGCGCACGCATGAAGCCACGATTGAACCACTGCAGCCGCTGCACGGCCGGAATGTCCGCCGCCTGGCGCAGCGCCTGCACGTTGGAGGGGAATCCTTCGAACTGCATCTCGCCTTTGTCTGCCACCAGCGAACGATCGGCCACCACGTAGCCGCTGGGGGTCATCGCCACCACCCGCCACAACAGCGTATTGAACGGCATGGGCACCGAGAACCGCGGCGCATCGCCCAGGCCCATCGCGGCCAGGCTGCGTTGCGCGGCGCGGTCCACCTGCGCCTTGGCCAGCAGGCTCCAGCCCAGGTAGCCACTGCTGACCACCAGTGCCACCGCCAGTACCTTGCCGGCCCAGGGCCGGCTCCGCCCGAACCAGGCCAGCACGCAGCCCAGCAGCAGCCACACGGTGTACAACGGATCGATGATGAAGATGTTCGAGCCCATCGCCGGCGACGGCCGCAGCGGCCACCACAGCTGGGTGCCGTACACGGTCATCGCGTCCAGCAGCGGGTGGGTCACCAGCGCCAGTTGCATCGCCCAGAACCAGCGCAGCGGCGACTGCGCCACCCGGCCGTTGCCGAAGCGCTTGAACAGCCACCACAGCAGCGCGGCCACCCACGGCAGCACCAGCAGCGAATGGCTGAAGCTGCGGTGCTCGGTCATCACCGCCACCGGGTCGGCGGCCATGAAGCCCAGCCACAGCGCGTCAAGGTCGGGCAGCGTGCCGAGCGCGGCACCGGCAAGCAGGGCGGCACGGCGATGGCCTGCCGGGGCGATGGCAGCGGCTACGGCGCCACCGAGTACGATCTGGGTAAGGGAGTCCATCGGACGATGCTAGCAGCCGCGCGTTGGCTGCGGTCTGCTGCCGCTGCGCTCGCCAGGCACGGCGATGCCGGCCGTCCTGACCGGCACCCTCCGGGCCGTCGCAAGCGCCGCCGGGTAGGCCCCGGCCCCACCACGGTCCGGTCATGCTTCCCGGCTACCCTCACACCTGGGCACATGACCTTAACCACCGGCAACCTGTCGCAGTCCACAATGCACTTGCGACGCGCGCCGTGTATCATTCGCGCCCATCTTTCCATCCGAATTAAAGGATATAACGCCTGATGTCCAGCTACCTGTTCACTTCCGAATCGGTCTCCGAAGGCCATCCGGACAAGATCGCCGACCAGATTTCCGATGCGGTCCTGGACGCGATCCTGGCCAAGGACCAGCGCGCCCGCGTGGCCTGCGAGACCATGGTCAAGACCGGCGTGGCCATCGTGGCCGGCGAGATCACCACCAGCGCATGGATCGACCTGGAAGCCCTGACCCGCCAGGTGATCCTGGATATCGGCTACAACAGCTCCGACGTCGGCTTCGACGGCGCCACCTGTGGCGTGCTGAACCTGATCGGCAAGCAGTCCCCGCACATCGCCCAGGGCGTTGACCGCAAGAAGCCCGAAGAAATGGGCGCCGGCGACCAGGGCCTGATGTTCGGCTATGCCACCAACGAGACCGACAGCTACATGCCGGCCGCGATCCACCTGTCGCACCGCCTGGTCGAGCAGCAGGCCAAGATCCGCAAGAAGAAGAACTCGCCGCTGTCCTGGCTGCGCCCGGACGCCAAGAGCCAGGTCACCCTGCGCTATGAAGACGGCCAGGTGTCGGCCATCGATGCCATCGTGCTGTCCACCCAGCATGCCCCGGGCATCAAGCAGAAGGACCTGATCGAAGCCGTCCGCGAAGAGATCATCAAGCCGGTGCTGCCGGCCAAGTGGCTGCACAAGGGCACCAAGTTCCACATCAACCCGACCGGCAAGTTCGAAATCGGCGGCCCGGTGGGCGACTGCGGCCTGACCGGCCGCAAGATCATCGTCGACACCTACGGCGGCTGGGCCC
The DNA here is from genome assembly GCF_001431535.1 of Stenotrophomonas chelatiphaga. Lineage (GTDB taxonomy): Bacteria > Pseudomonadota > Gammaproteobacteria > Xanthomonadales > Xanthomonadaceae > Stenotrophomonas > Stenotrophomonas chelatiphaga. Next base: position 71,420 of record NZ_LDJK01000019.1, on the reverse strand, counting down.
GTCACGGTGGTGGTGCGTTCTCCGGCAAGGATCCGTCCAAGGTCGATCGTTCGGCGGCCTACGCGGCCCGCTACGTGGCCAAGAACGTGGTCGCCGCCGGCCTGGCCGACCGCTGCGAAGTGCAGGTCTCCTACGCCATCGGCGTGGCCGAGCCGACCTCGATTTCGGTCACCACTTTCGGCACCGGCAGGATTCCGGACGAGCAGATCGAGAAGCTGATCCGCAAGCACTTCGACCTGCGCCCGTACGGCATCATCAAGATGCTCGACCTGATCCACCCGATGTACCAGCAGACTGCGGCCTACGGCCACTTCGGCCGCAAGCCGAAGGATTTCAGCTACCTCAACGGCGAAGGCGAGACCGTCAACGCCACAGCCTTCTCCTGGGAGAAGACCGATCGCGCCGCCGCACTGCGCGCGGATGCGAAGCTGAAGTAAGCCGAACGCAACACGTACTACCCGAGGGGCCGCGCAAGCGGCCCTTCTTTTTTGGTAGGACCCGCCGCGGCGCCCCATGCGAAGATGGCCGCATGTCGACCGAACTGAAATCCCACCAGCTCACCATGACCGTGTTGATGACACCGGACATGGCCAATTTCTCCGGCAAAGTCCACGGCGGTGCCGTGCTGCGCCTGCTCGACCAGGTGGCCTACGCCTGTGCCAGCCGCTATGCCGGGCGCTACGTGGTCACCCTGTCGGTGGACCAGGTGATGTTCCGCCAGCCGATCGCCGTCGGTGAACTGGTCACCTTTCTGGCCTCGGTCAACTACACCGGCACCTCGTCGATGGAGATCGGCGTCAAGGTGGTGGCTGAAGACATCCTGGAACGCAGCGTGCGCCACGCCAACAGCTGCTTCTTCACCATGGTGGCGGTGGACGAGGATGGCCGGCCGACCGCCGTACCGGCGCTGCAGCCCACCTCTTCGGACGAGAAGCGCCGGCACGCCGCCGCCCTGCTGCGACGCCAGCTGCGCCAGGAGATGGAACAGCGCCACCTGGAACTGCTTGCATCGAACCCGCCGGCGCCGGAATAACGATCCTGCCAGGACGGAGGACGACCTTGAGCTGGCAGGTGACGGCCCTGCTTTGGCAGGTGACGACGTTGCTGGGGTGGGAGACCACCGTTGGTCGTCACGCTTCACCGCCAGGAGCGTGACGACCAACGGGCGTGACCCACCGAAACGGGGGTCAGCCGCCAGCGCCCTCAGCCGGTGTTCTGCACGCCCTGCGACACGCCGTTGACGCAGGCCACCAGCGCGCGCAGCAGGTCCTCGTCCTCCCCGCCACTGGCACGCCAGCGCTGCAGCAGGTCGACCTGCAGCACGCTGATCGGGTCCACGTAGGGATTGCGCAGGCGGATCGACAGCGCCAGCCGCTGGTCGTGTTCCAGCAGCGACTGCTGGCCGGTCAGCGCCAGCACCCAGCGTTCGGTCAGCGCCCACTCCTCTTCCACCTTCGGGAAGAAGCTGCCGTGCAGCTCGCCGGACAGCCGCGAGAACTGTTCGGCGATGGTGATGTCGCCCTTCGACAGCACCATGGCGATGTCATCCAGGAAGGTCCGGAAGAACGGCCAGTCCTGCGCCATCTGCCGCAGGGTGTCCTCATGCCCCGCATCTACCGCCGCCTGCAGGCCGCTGCCCACGCCATACCAGCCCGGGATCACCGCGCGCGCCTGGCTCCAGGCGAACACCCACGGAATCGCGCGCAGGTTGGTCAGCGCCGCATCCTGGCCCAGCCGGCGCGAGGGGCGCGACCCCAGCGTCATCCGCTCGATCACATCGATCGGCGTCGCGGTGCGGAAATAATCCATGAAACGCGGCTGGCCGACGAACGCGCGGTAGGCGGTGCTGCTCGCATCGGCCACTACGTCCATCACCGGCCGCCATGCCTCCTCGCGCGGCTCGGGCGCGCGCGGACGCAGGCTGGACCGCAGCACCGCGCCGGTGGCCTGTTCCAGCGAGCGCACCGCCAGCGCGCGGATGCCGTACTTGCGGTGGATCACTTCACCCTGCTCGGTGACCCGCAGCCGACCGTCGATGCTGCCACGCGGCGATGCGTCCACCGCATGGGTGGTCTTGCCACCGCCACGGCTGATCGAACCACCGCGGCCATGGAAGAAGGTCAGCGCGATGCCACTTTCGGCGGCCACCTCGAGCAGTTCCACCTGGGCACGCTGCAGGCCCCAGCGCGAGGCCGCGATGCCGCCGTCCTTGCTGCTGTCCGAGTACCCCAGCATCACCATCTGCACGTCGTTGCGGGCCTGCAGGTGCGCGCGGTACACCGGATCGGCCAGCAGGTCGCGCAGGGTCGCGGTGCCGTGCTTGAGGTCATCCACCGTTTCGAACAACGGCGCGATATCCAGCGGCACGCCGCCGGCCTCGTCCACCAGCCCACCACGGCGCGCCAACGCCAGCACCGCCAGCACGTCGCCGCGGTCATGCGCCATCGAAATGATGTAACTGCCCAGCGCATCGGCGCCATGCCGGCGGCGCGCATCGGCCAGCGCGGCGAATACCGCATCCAGCCGCTGGTTGCCTTCCTCGTCGGCCTGCGGCAGTGCCTGTTCGCCACTGGCGTAGGGCCCCAGCAAGGCTGCGCGTGCGCTTGCATCGCGGGCGTCCCATGCGGCCTCGCCATCCAGTGCGGTGGCCAGCGCGCGTGCGTGCACGCTGGATTCCTGGCGCACGTCCAGCCGCGCCAGGTGGAAGCCGAAGGTCTTCACCCGCCACAGCAGCCGCTGCACCGCGAAACCACCAGCGTGCTCGCCGCGGTTGGCGCGCAGGCTGTCGAAGATCAGCTGCAGGTCATCGATCAGTTCTTCCGGCCCGGCATACGCACCCTGCCCATCATCCAGCGTCGCCTGCAGCCGCGCGCGCATGCGGTCGTTCAACAGCCGGTACGGCATGTCGCCGTGGCGCGGGCGCGACTGCACGTCCGGCAGCCGCTGCCGATAATCGGCCAGCCGCGCCTGCAGCGCATCGCTGACGCCGACCCGTTCGGTGGATTGGCTGAGCAGGCTGGCCAGCTGCAGCAGTTCCTTCTGGTACTGCGCCAGCACCGCGCGGCGCTGTGCATCCAGGGTGTTGCGGATGGTGCCGGCGTCCACGTTGGGGTTGCCGTCCATGTCCCCGCCCACCCACGTGCCGAAGCGCAGCAGCCGTGGCAAGGCCAGGCCTTCGCCGAAGGTATCGAGCAGCGCCTGCTGCAGCGATTCGTACAGCACAGGGATCACGCGGTACAGCACCTGCACCAGGTAGAAACCGACGTGCTCGCGCTCATCATCCACGGTGGGACGCACCGGCGACGAATCGGTGGTCTGCCATGACGCGGTCAGTGCCATGCGGAAGCGCGCATCGTCGGCGGCAGCCTCACCGGGGGTGCGCTGGCCATCCAGGTTGTCCACCAGGCTGGCCACCATCAGCTGCTCTTTCTCCAGCAGCGCACGGCGCACCGCCTCGGTGGGATGGGCGGTGAACACCGGTTCGATGTCGATGCGCGGCAACCAGTCCTGCAGTTCCTGCAGGGTCACGCCCTGCGCCTTGAGCTGCTGCAGGGCATCCTGCAGGCCGTCCGGCTGCGGGGCGCGCGTGCCGGCGCGCTGGTAGTCGCGGCGGCGGCGGATGCGGTGCACGCGCTCGGCGATGTTGACCACCTGGAAGTAGGTGCTGAAGGCACGCACCATCGCTTCGGCCTGCTGCGGCGAACGGCCGGCCAGTCCCTCGGCCAGGTCGGACAGGGGCGAGGCGTTCTCGCGCCGTGCGATGGCGCGGGTGCGCACGCCTTCCACATCGTCGAAGAAAGCGTCCGATACCTGCTCGACCAGCAGGTCGCCGACCAGTGCGCCGAGTCGGCGCACGTCGTCACGCAGGGGAATATCGGGGTTGGCGAACATGATGCTGCTGCGGAACTCGTTCATCGGCGACGCACGAACCTCAAGCAAGGATCCCTCGCCAAGCCTAGCGCAGTTCAATTGCCTGCCGACGGTTGGTTTCAGTAGTGACGGCCGCTGGCCGTCATGCCCCCACCCGGTAGTGACGGCCGCTGGCCGTCTTCTGCGTCGGTGGGTGACGACCGTGGGTCGTCACGCTGTTGCCGTTCACCGCTGCGCTCGCCGAGCATGGCTGGCCGCTACCTTCCCGCCTGGCGGCCAATACGTTCGCCCTTGCCGATGGTCTGCTCCAGCCACCGCTCGCTCTCGGCCAGCATCGTCATGATCGATTCGCGCGCGCGGTAGGCGTGCGATTCGTTGGGCAGCATCACCAACCGCGATGTGCCTCCCAGCCCCTTCACCGCTGCGAACATGCGCTCGCTCTGCATCGGGAAGGTACCGGAGTTGTTGTCGTCCACGCCGTGGATGAAGAGGATCGGGTCCTTGATGTTGCCGGCGTAGTTGAACGGCGACATCTTCAGATAGGTGTCCTGCGCCTGCCAGTAGTTGCGCTCTTCGGCCTGGAAACCAAACGGCGTCAGCGTTCGGTTGTAGGCGCCACTGCGCGCGATGCCGGCCTTGAACAGGCGGCTGTGCGCCAGCAGGTTGGCGGTCATGAACGCGCCGTAGGAATGCCCGCCGATGGCGATGTGATCGCGATCGGTGACGCCGCGGCGCACCACCTCATCCACCGCGGCCTGCGCGTTGGACACCAGCTGTTCCAGATAGGTGTCGTTGGGCTCCTTGTCGCCCTCGCCGATGATCGGCATGGTCGGGCTGGCCAGCACCGCGTAGCCCTTGGCCAGGAACGCCTGCGGGCCCCAGTAGCTGACCGCATTGAACAGGTACGGCGAACCGGTGACCTGGCTGGCGGCCGCCGCGCTTTTGTACTCGCCCGGGTAGGCCCACATCAGCAGCGGGCGCGGGCCATCACGCTTGGGGTCATAACCGGGCGGCAGCAGCAGGGTTGCGGTCAGGTCCACGCCGTCCTTGCGCTTGTAACGGATCTGTTCCTTGCTGACCCCGCGCAGCTGCGGCAGCGGATGGGCGAAGGTGGTGAGCGCACGCGGTGCAGCGGCCGCATCGCCCAGCGGCTGCACGAAGTAGTTCGCCGGCTGCTCCGGGCTTTCGCGGGTGAACAGCAGCGAGGCGGCATCCGCCCCCAGCAGCGCGATCGGCACCGAATAGGTCGGCGCCTGCGAATGGAACAGGCGGGTGGTCTTGCCGGTCGCCAGCTCGTAGCGGTCCAGGAACGGGCGGTCGCCTTCGGCCGATGCACCTGCACCGTAGAAGTAGATGCTGTTGCCATCGGCGCTGGTCTGCAGCAGCGAACGGCCGTTGTCATCGCGCAGCGTGCCCGGCTTGCCGGGATCGCTGTAACGGTCCTGCGCATCGCGGTCGAACAGCAGCTTCGGATCGGTCGCCGCCTCATCCGGGGCGATCAACCAGGTCTTGGTGCGGCGGGTCTTCCACCACGACTCGTTGAGCAGGGCCAGGTCGCCACGCGCCCAGGTGATGCCGGCATAGCGGCTGCCAAGCCGGGCCAGGGTCACCGGCGGCCTGTCGAACGGGGCGGCCTGCATCAGCACCGCATCGCGGATGCTGGCCTCGCGGTTCGGATCCCCGCCGTCCTGCGCTTCGGCCCATACCAGGGTGGCCGGCGTATCGGCACGCCAGCTGATGTCACGCACGCCGGTCACTTCGGCATCGTTGCCGGTCGGCAGGCCTTCCACCAGCGGCCGCGTGGCCACGGTATGCACCAGCTTGCCGGCGCGGTCGAGCACGTCGATGCGGCGCGGGAAGCTGCCCACCGGCACCACGTAGGAGTACGGCCGTTGCACGCGTTGGCTGAGCAGGTAGCCGCCATCGGGCGAAAGGCTCAGGTCGAGATACACACCGGCCGCGCCGACGACCCTGGCCTGGCCGTCCAGGCCGATTTCAGTGGGCTGGCTGGTGGCGTAGTAATCGAACAGGCGCGCGTCAGCCTCGTTCTTCAGCAGGTCCTGGTAGGTGCGGATGGACACCACGCCACTGCCTTCGCTGGTCTGCTGGACGGCCGGGCCGGTTGGCGCCACCTCGCGCGATGGCGGGCTGCCGGCGTTGCCAAGGCGGCTCATCACCAGCAGGCCGCGGCTGTCGGGAAGCCACTGGTAGCCATCGCCGAGCACGGTGTTCAGCTCACCGCGCAGCCGGCGCGCGCTGGCGTTGGCGACGTCCACCAGCCACAGCTCGTTGGCGCCGCTGGCCGGATCGACCTGGTTGAACGCCAGCCACTTCTGGTCCGGCGACCACGCCAGGCTGGCCACCGACAGCGCCGAGGGCAGGCCGGTGATCTGCCGTTCCTTGCCATCGTTGATGCCCATCAGCCACAGCTTGGCGCCGTAGCTGAAGCGGCTGTCGGAGAACGTGCGCGGGTTGATCCGGCGGCCGGCCAACTTCAGTTCCGGCTGCGCCACCACCTCGATCGACGGCAGCGGCGGCATCTGCAGCATGGCGGCCAGATCGCGCTGCGGGGACAGGAACAGGCCCGGCGCGCGCGGCTGGTCCACCACCGCCTGCAGCGCGGCCGAAGGCAGCTCATAGCCGCCCACGGCGGTGGATGCAGCAGTGGCCGACGGGGCGGCCCACACGGCCGGCGTCATCGCCAGCAGGGCCATCGACAGCACCACTCCGTTCCAACGCCCAGTGCGACGCACGCGCTTGCTCATGACCATCCTTTCGATGCTGGTGAATACCCGACCTTAACAGCCGCCGCGCCGTTCACCCCCTGCCGATGGTTGGGCACCCCCCGGCCCGCGATATAATGGGCGCCTTCCCCTGCCGAGGGGCGCTGCGACCGGTCAACCGGCCAGGCTCGGAGGGTGGCAATGTAAAACGGCGCCCGGCTAGATACGAGCACCCGCTCGTCCACAACCGGAGCAATGAATGAACGCTGTTGCCAAGACCTTCTCCACGGAAGGTGACTACAAGATCGCCGATATCTCGCTGGCCGACTGGGGCCGCAAGGAACTGGACATCGCCGAGCACGAAATGCCGGGCCTGATGTCGATCCGTCGCAAGCACCAGGCCGACCTGCCGCTGAAGGGCGTGCGCGTGACCGGCTCGCTGCACATGACCATCCAGACCGCGGTGCTGATCGAAACGCTGAAGGACATCGGCGCCGACGTGCGCTGGGCCTCGTGCAACATCTTCTCCACCCAGGACCATGCCGCCGCGGCGATCGCCGCCTCCGGCACGCCGGTGTTCGCCTGGAAGGGTGAGTCGCTGGAAGAGTACTGGGACTGCACCCTGGACGCGCTGACCTTCACCCTGGCCGACGGCACCCTGACCGGTCCGGAGCTGGTGGTCGACGATGGCGGCGATGTCACCCTGCTGATCCACAAGGGCTACGAGCTGGAAAACGGCAGCACCTGGGTCGACGAGCCGGCGGCTTCGCACGAAGAGCAGGTCATCAAGAACCTGCTCAAGCGCGTGGCCAGCGAGCGTCCGGGCTACTGGGGCCGCGTGGTCAAGGACTGGAAGGGCGTCTCCGAAGAGACCACCACCGGCGTGCACCGCCTGTACCAGCTGGCCCAGGCCGGCACCCTGCTGATCCCGGCGATCAACGTCAACGACTCGGTCACCAAGAGCAAGTTCGACAACCTGTACGGCTGCCGCGAGTCGCTGGCCGATGGCCTGAAGCGCGCGATGGACGTGATGCTGGCCGGCAAGGTTGCCGTGGTCTGCGGTTACGGTGACGTCGGCAAGGGCTGTGCCGCATCGCTGCGTGCCTACGGCGCGCGCGTGGTGGTCACCGAAATCGACCCGATCTGCGCCCTGCAGGCGGCGATGGAAGGCTTCGAGGTCAACACCATCGAATCCACCCTGGGCCGTGGCGACATCTATGTCACCACCACCGGCAACAAGGACATCATCCGCATCGAACACCTGAGCGCGATGAAGGACCAGGCCATCGTCTGCAACATCGGCCACTTCGACAACGAGATCCAGGTCGATGCCCTGAACGCGCTGGCCGGCGTGCAGAAGATCAACATCAAGCCGCAGGTCGACAAGTACGTGTTCGACAACGGCAATGCGATCTTCCTGCTGGCCGACGGCCGCCTGGTGAACCTGGGCTGCGCCACCGGCCACCCGAGCTTCGTGATGTCCAACTCGTTCGCCAACCAGACCCTGGCACAGATCGACCTGTGGGCGAACAAGGACAGCTACGAGAAGAAGGTCTACCTGCTGCCGAAGAAGCTGGACGAGGAAGTGGCCCGCCTGCACCTGGAAAAGATCGGCGTGAAGCTGACCACCCTGAGCCAGGAACAGGCCGATTACATCGGCGTGCCGGTGGAAGGCCCGTTCAAGCCGGAGCATTACCGCTACTGAGTGGTACAAAGGGATGGGGCTGGCGCTTGCCAGCCTCTTCCTGGGGCCGGAGATCAAGGTAGTGCTCAGCAACAGTCGTGTCACGAAGCTAGGCGAGCGACTCAGAGACGGTGTCGATGACGCAACCTTGCTCACCGAGCTCGAGGCCTATCGATCTGAGTTCGAACCTGCCTATAACCGTGTAGTCCGCATCCTTCAGGAACAACTTTTCCTAAGGGTGACCGGGCGCTTCAAGTCGACACTTTCGATCGTTGAGAAGCTTCGGAGAGGAAGTCCTCGCCTGGCTCAGATACAGGACATTGCCGGGTGCCGTGTAGTCGTGAACAGCCTCGGGGAACAGGAGCGCGTAGTTCAATCCTTGCGCGCTTGGTTTTCCGACGTAAAGGTCATGAGGAGGACTATCGAAGGCAATCAGGGCTATCGCGCAGTTCACGTACTGGTAAAAATCGATGGACGTACGATTGAGATTCAGATCCGAACGTTGATTCAGAACTATTGGGCGAGCATCTCTGAACGAATGGCAGATATCCACGGCCAGGAGGTCAAGTATGGAGGAGGTCCAGCGGCTCTCCAGACTCAGCTGTTACGTCTTGCTCGAGCATTCGAATCCGCTGAACGATCGAACGAGGCATATGCCTTGGCAAGCGCGAGACTCGCGCACGCCAAGCGCCAAACGGCATCCAGCGCTGAGTGGAAGCTGTTGAAAGACACCAGGATGAGGTCGAAATCCGAGTACCAGTCCGCAATGCGAAAAGCCGCGCTCGTTCTTGCAGACAAGACTCTAAGAGGGCTCTGACCATGTATTACCTTGTTCATTACAATCGAAAGTCGAGGAAAGTAATGAGGATGTCGGAGTTTTTCGACAGGAAGATCGCGTCTTCCGAAAAGCTTGCTGTGGAGATTCAATTGCTGGGTCTGAGCGATGGTGACGAAGTTGTCGTACTCGAAGCCAATGGCATGGCAGATCTCAGGCAGACGCACGGTCGTTATTTCGAAGACGACCTGAGCAAGCTATCTGTGTTTGATCGCCGGGTTGATTGACCCTCTGAGTTCCCCTACATCCGAAAGTCAGTACTCAGTCTTGAGGCAAGTTACTGGTGACTCCGGCCATCAACCTGCTCCAACGCGAAAAAATCGCCCATACCGTGCGCAGCTACGTGCACGACGCGCAGGCCGATTCCTATGGCGGCGAAGCCGTGCAGAAGCTCGGGCTGAAGGCGGAACAGGTGTTCAAGACCCTGCTCGCCAGCACGGAAACGCATGAGCTGCTGGTGGCCGTCGTGCCGGTCGCCGGGCAGTTGGATCTGAAGGCGCTGGCCGATGTCGCCGGCTGCCGCAAATGCGCGATGGCACCGGTGGATGCGGCGCAGCGCGCGACCGGCTACCTGGTTGGTGGCATCAGCCCGCTGGGCCAGAAGAAGCGGCTGCGCACGTTCATCGATGCCAGCGCGCAGGGACTGCCGACGCTGCATGTCAGTGCCGGACGCCGGGGGTTGGAAGTGGAGCTGGAGCCAGCCGATCTGGCGCGGTTGACTGGTGCGGTGTTCGCCACGCTCCGGCGTTGAACCTGCTTCGGCGGTAGCTCCGCCCGGCGAGCGTGACGACCAACGGTCGTCACCCACCGACAGCAGAAGCAGACGGCCAGCGGCCGTCACCAACCGACAGCAGAAGCAGACGGCCAGCGGCCGTCACTACCGGCGCCCCCACTATCCCCGCCAGTTGGCGTTGGCTTCCCAGAACGCCACCGCGCGCGCGTAGGCTTCGCGGTCCAGCGGCACGCCGGAACCTCCCTCCTCCACGCCCAGCGCGTTGCGCATCATGGTGATCGGGGCCATCGGTACTTCTTCGGGTTCGGCGGTGTAGATGCAGCCGACGATGCCCCAGTCGGCCACGATGTCGGTGCCTTCCTTCGCCAGCTGCTCTGCGCTGTACAGGATCACCACCAGGTAGTTCGCCACTGGTGATTCCACGCCTTCGAACCACCGCACCAGCACCGGTAGCTCATCGCGGTTGCGTGCTTCGTAGCCACTGCGCAGCTGGTGCCGGTTGGCTGCGGTGATCGGCACGGTCAGGCAGCGGGTGCTGGTCCAGTTTTCATACACATGCAGCTTGCAGAACGGCGCATAGCCGTCCAGCACCTTGAAGGGTGCATGGGTGTTGAGGTGCTGCACGAACTGTTCGGCCGAACAGTCCTGGATGGTGTTGGCGCGCGGCGTGCGCGGGAACAGGCGGGGACGGGCGAATTCGGTCAGGACGATGGACATGGCGTGGCGCGGCAGGAAAGCTGCCTCAAGCGTACAGGCAGCCATCGCTGAAAAGGGCGCTGACCCCGCCCCTTTTCCCCCTCAAAGCGCCATCCGCTCGCGCAGTTCGCGGGCCTGTCGGCGCGATACCTCCGCACGCCCGCCGTCCGCCAGGACCAGCTCGTAGCCGTCGGCGATGGTCAGCTCCACCGCGCGCACCATCCGCAGGTTCACCAGCGTGTTGCGGTTGGCGCGGAAGAACAACGCCGTCGGCAGCCGCGCTTCCAGCGCGCTCAGGCTGCGCGCCAGCAGCGCATTCTGGTCGCGGAACCACAGGCGGGCGTAGTTGCCATCCACCACGATGCGGCTGATCTCGGCCACCGCCACGAACCAGCAGCGTTCGCCATCGCGCAGGAAGACCTGGTCCTGCGGTTCGAGCAGTGCACGTTCGCCGGGCGCGGCGTCATCGGGCACGCGCCGTTCAAGCGCGCGTTGCAGCGCCTGCAGCAGCCGAGGCGCTTCCACCGGCTTGACCAGGTAGTCCAGCGCGTTGGCCTCGAACGCCTGTACCGCGTAGGCATCGTAGGCGGTAACGAAAACCACCAGGGGCACCGCATCCAGCCCGTCGAGCACATCGAAACCGCTGCCGGAGGGCATCTGCACGTCCAGCAGCACCACATCCGGTCGCAACCGCGCGATGGCCTCGCGCGCGGCCGGTACGTCGTCGGCTTCGCCGACGCAGCTTACCCACGGCAACGCGGACAGCAAGGTGCGCAGTTCCTGCCGCGCCAAGCGTGCGTCATCCACCACAAGGACCCGCAGTGGCACGCTCATTGCGGCACCTCCAGCAGGGCCTGCATGCGGGCGCCCTCGCGTCGCAGTTCGAAGCGGCCGGTGGTGCCTTGCAACTGCGCGCGCAGGTAGGCCAGGCCCACGCCATGGCCAGCGGTATCGGCGGCGGCAACGCCCAGTGGATTCTCCACGCGCAGATGCAGCACACCGTCCTGCAGGCGTGCGGCGATATGCAGCTCACCACCTGCCGGGGTCACCGCGATGCCGTGCTTGATCGCGTTTTCCACCAGCAACTGCAGCGCCATCGCCGGCAACAGCGCGCTGCCGCCGTCCGCGCTTACGTCCTTGACCACGCGCAGGCGCTGCTCGTAATGCACCGCTTCGATAGCCAGGTAATCGTCCACCACCGCCATTTCCTCGGCCAGGGTCACCCGGTTGGCGCCGTTGTGTTCCAGCGCGTGGCGCAGCGTGCGCGACAGCCGGGTCACCATTTCGCGAGCGCGCTCCGGGTCTTCGTGGATCAGCGCGCGCAGGTTGTTCAGTGCATTGAAGACGAAGTGCGGATTGAGCCGGGCGCGCAGTGCATCGCGCTCCAGTGCGCTGTGCGCGGCCTCGGCACGCAGTTGCGCCAGCTGCGCCTGGCGGGCACGGCGCATGCTGTGCAGTCCTGCCCATACGCCGGTCCACAGCGCCAGCACGATGGCGGTGTTGAGCCAGTAGCCGATGGCCGAGGCCATGCTGTAATCCGCTGCCCCCGCAGGCAGCTGCACCCAGCCGTTGCGCAGCGCGGGCACCAGCACCGCGGCGATCACGCCCTGCGCCAGCAATGCGCCCAGCACCACGCTGGCAGCCAGCTTGGACAGCAACACCGGCGCGGGATCGTCCCACCAATGCAGGGTGAGCGCACGCCCGCGCAGCACCCCGCTGATCGCCCACAGCGCCGCCGCCAGCGTCACGCCTATCAGCATGCCGCCGCTGCTGGCGCCGCCAAACTGGGCCATCAGGAACACGTTGAGCAGCGCGTAGGCGGCCCAGGCGATGGTATTGAGCAACCAGAAACGCAGCGTGGAGTTTGGTTCGTGCATGGGCTTGCCTGGGCGGGTCACGCGTGGCGGGCTGGCGCCACGCATCAAGGCGCCTCGTCAGTCCGTGGTCTTCAGGAAGCTGCGGATGCGCCCGTACAGCCACTGCGGATCATCCCACATCAGGAAGTGGAAGCCTTCCGCGCTCATCTCGATACGCACGCCCGGCAGCTTGGCGTACTGTGCCGCGAAGATGCCACGGGTGGACGCTTCAGTGGCGCCCATCGGCCGATACGCCGCCCAGCTTCCCAGCACCAGGGTCGGCGAGCGGATTCCCGCCACTGCGTCGCGCAGGTCGTTGACCAGCATCGAATGCATCGCCCCTGCGGTGGTGGCGCGGTCGCTTTCGCGTGCCCAGCGCACCAGCACCGGCATGTGGCTTTCATCGTGCAGCATGCCCCTCAGCGCCGCCTCGGCCTGGGCTTGGTAAGCGACCGGATCGGCCGCCAACATGCCCGCCCGCATCTGGTCGGCCATCGGCTTGACGCCTGCCGCGGTGGTCTGCGGATTCTGGATGGCCGCATAGAACGGCAGCGAATCGACGATGACCAGCGGACCCACCGCTTCGGGCGCGGCGATCGCCATCTGCAACGCCAGCACGCCCCCCAGGCTGTGGCCGACGACGGCCGGCTGCTTCAGTTTCTGCGCTTTGGCGTAAGCCAACAGTTCGTCACGCATGGCCGGCAGGAAGTCCTCGGGCAGCGGGTCCGCGGCGGCCGCACCGGCAAAGCCGGGCAGCTGCACCAGGTGGCACTGCACCTGCGGCTGCAGCGCCGCGCAGGTCGCACGCCAGACCTCGGCGCCGCTGTTCAGGCCGGGGATCATCAGCACCGGCTTGCCGCTGCCGACCACCTCGACCTGCAGCTGGCCAGGCTTTCCGATGGGGGCAGCCTGCGTGGTGCCGATACAGGCCAGCAAGGCCACCAGACCGCCCATGGCCAGCGGCAAGACGTTTCTGGCGCGGTCTGCGGAGATAAAGCGCTTCATCTGTCCAACTCCTTTGCTTCCAGGGAAGCACAGCGTGCCGTGGCAGAAAGCGATCCGGCACAAACAATGACCAGCGGTCGCCGGCACGCAGCGAGCGGCCGACAGGACGGATGACCGTTGCTGTTGCACATCCATCGCGATGAAGCGATATACTGACGACGAACCCGCTGCCGCCATCGCCATGACCTCTCTCAGCTTCGAGTTCTACCCGCCCAAGACCGACGAACAGCGTAGTCAGCTGGATCGCACCGCAGCCAAGCTGCGTGGTTTCGGCCCGGAATATGTGTCGTGCACGTTCGGCGCCGGCGGCTCCACGCTCAGCTACACCTCCGAAACGGTACGCCACCTCAAGCAGCACCATCGCTTCGAGGCCGCCCCGCATCTTTCCTGTGTCGGCGGCAGCCGCCAGGAAATCCGCGAACTGCTCAAGCTGTACCGCGCCATCGGCTGCACGCGCATCGTCGCCCTGCGCGGCGACCTGCCCTCCGGCATGGGCCACCCCGGCGACCTGCGTTACGCGGCCGAGCTGATCGATTTCATCCGCGCCGAGCACGGCAACGCGTTCCGGATCGAAGTCGGCGCGTATCCGGAAACCCATCCACAGGCCAGCGATGCACTGGCCGACCTGAAGCACTTCAAGGCCAAGGTGGACGCCGGCGCCGATGCAGCGATCACCCAGTATTTCTACAACGCAGACGCCTACTTCCATTTCGTCGATGCAGTACGCGCGCTCGGCGTCAGCGTGCCGATCGTGCCGGGCATCATGCCGATCTCCAATTTCAGCCAGCTGCGCCGTTTTTCCGAACAGTGCGGCGCGGAAATCCCGCGCTGGATCGGGCGCAAGATGCAGGCCTATGGCGACGACAGCGACTCCATCCGTGCGTTCGGCGCGGAGGTGGTGGCGCAGCTGTGCCAGCGGCTGGTGGAGGGCGGTGCGCCGGGCCTGCATTTCTACACGTTGAACCTGGCCAAGCCGACCACCTCGGTACTGAAACTGCTGCGTAGCTGACGCGATTTCATCGCATGGGCGGGCGCTGGGCGCTACCCTGCAGACAATGAAGATCCTTGCCTGCCTGCCGTTGCTCCTGCTGCTGTCCGCCCTGCCTGCACCGGCCCACGCGCAGCAGGCTCAGCGCTTGAACCGTTGCACCGATGCCGGCGGACAGAGTGTCTACACCGATCGCCCCTGCGAGAGCCTCGGCGCCCGTTCGCGGCTGCCCGAACCCGCCACCGCAGCGGCCGGCAACACCCAGCAGCGCAACACGCTCGGGGCCAGCTGCCCGCGTCGGCTGAGTGAGCTGGTGGGCGCGCTGCGTGGCGCGATGGCCGCCAACGACGTCAATCGGCTTTCCACGCTGTACCTGTGGGGAGCGGTATCCGACGCCGGTGCGCAGCGCATCCTGGGCCAGCTGGAGTCCATCGCACGGCGTCCGCTGGTGGATATCGTGCCGGTCTACCCGCAACGGCAGGAACCGCTGCTGCCGGCGGCCGATGGCATGGTCGAAGCCGGGGACGACCGACCCAACCCGATCGCACTGCGGTTGGAACAGGTACTGCCGGGCACCGCCACGCCGGCGCGCAGCGTGCTGGGACTGCGGCGGCAGTACGGGTGTTTCTGGATCACGCTGTAACCGCTGCGTCGCCGATCTTGAAGCTAGCGCCGTGCCATGCTCGGCGGCGCTCCGTTCCGGGATCGCGATGCCGGACGGGATCGCGATGCCGGACGGGATCGCGATGCCGGACGGGATCGCGATGCCGGACGCGAGCCGCGCTACGCGCTCGCCGGGCATGGCTGTGCCGGTCGTCCTGACCGGCACCCTGCGGGCCGTCGCAAGCGACGTTGGCGGCCGCTCCTGCCGCCGCCTTCGGCGCTACCGGTCGGTCGGACGGTCGGTCAGCCTGTCAGGCTGGCCACAGGCCGCGGATGGCGGCGATGCCCTGGGCGCCGTGGCGGCGGGCGGTGACGATGTCATCGGGCCCCAGTCCGCCCAGCGCGTAGATCGGCAGGGCCACCTGCGCGCGCAGCTCGGCGAAGCGCTCCCAGCCCATCGGATCAGCACCGGGATGGCTGGCCGTGGCCTGCACCGGGCCCAGCACCACGAAATCACAGCCCAATTGCTGTGCGGCGCGCAGCTGCGCCAGGTCATGGCATGAAGCCGCGACCAGCTGGTCGGCCGGCAGCGGCCGCTCCTGCAGCGTGGCCAGTTGCTCGGCCCCCAGGTGCACGCCGACACCGAGCGTGCGGGCCAGGTCGATATCGCGGTTGAGCAGCCACTGCCCTGCACGGCGATGGCCGCGTATCACTGCTTCGCACAGCGCCACGCGCCGCGGATGGTCGGGCGGCAGGCGCAGCTGGATGCGCTGGTGCCCGTCCGCCAGGGCACGTCGCAGCTGCTCGTTCCAGCGCAGCTGGTCGCTGTCGTCGTCGGCCGGCGGCGGGGTGATCAGGTAGCGGTCGGGCTGGCGCAGCGCGGCCACCACCGGCAGGTCGGCCGGCGGCATGGAATAGCGTCCCAGCTTTTCCGGCGCCACCCAGGTGATCGCCTGGCCTTCGCGGCCACGCGGAGTGCCCTTCCAGCTGCGGATATGCCGCACCTCCAGCACCAGGTCCTTGTCCGGGTAACACTGCGGCACGTCCATCAGCCAGTCGCCGACGTCGGCCTCGATGCCGAGTTCTTCGTGCAGTTCGCGGGCCAGCGCCTGTTCGGAGCTTTCGCCGGGTTCGCGTTTGCCGCCTGGGAATTCCCACAGGCCGGCCAGATCGCTGTGTTCAGTGCGACGGTTGAGCAGCACCCGACCGCGTGCGTCGGTGATGACGCCAGCCACCACATGGATGGATCGTTTGGGAGAGGACATGGAGGCAGCATGCCGAAAACGGCGGAGATGACGCAAGCTGCATGGATAGGCCGTGACGACCAGCGGTCCTCACTCACCGGAGCAGCAGCTTGACGGCCAGCGGCCGTCACTACCGGAGCAACAGCGGCTGGCGGCCACCGCAGCGGCCGAACGAAAACGGGCTCCCGAAGGAGCCCGTTGCCGTCCTGCTGCTGCTCAGCGATGGATCAGAACGCCACGTTCCAGTTCAGCTGTGCACCGACTTCGCGCTGGCCATCACCGGCACGGCCCTGCGCGGCGAAGGACAGTCGGCTGCGGCTGGAGGTATTGACCGACACGCCCAGCTCGGCGATGCCGACGTTGCGCGCCAGCGGCAGGCCCTGCACGGTGAAGCCGTCGCTGCCGGCCACGAAGCGGTGCGTCGAGTCCGCGCGCAGCTCACCGGCCGCATTCTGCCAGGCCAGCCCCGCTTCCAGCCGCGCACCGTCCTGCTGGCCGCCACTGATGTCCCACGCGGCGCGCACGCCGGCCGTGGTGGTCCACGCTTCGTCCTTGCTGGCAGCGATCGCCAGGGCGGCACTGCCCCCGGTTTCGACGCCGGCATCGGTGGACAGGCGGGTGTAGGCCACGGCCACGTACGGGGTCAGCGTCATTGCATCGTCGATCTGGAAATCCCAGCCGCCTTCGACGAAACCACTGACCGCATGCGCGTCACGGCGGTTGGCAAGGCTCTGCCCCCATGCCGTGCCGGCACCGACGGTACGCCGGGTATCCAGCTGGTAATCGGCATAGCTGGCGCCGCCGTTGAGGTAGGCAGTGTCGCCGCGGAAACCGACATACAGGCCACCGTGCACAGCATCCACGTCGGTTGTCGCGTTGCGCGCATTGACCTGCTGGCGCAGGGACTCCGGGCCACCGGCCACGCCGACGATCCAGCGCTCGCCGATGCTCCAGTCGGCACCGGCCATCAGGCCCTGGCGGTGGTCGCGGGTGCGTGCTGCACTGCCGTTGCCATCGCGCTGGCTGGAGGCACCGCTGCCGCCGATCCAGGCGGACGGGCCGTCGCCGGCCGGCATGCCGCTGCGCAGGCGCTGGCTGATGCCATCGCGCAGGAAGCGGTCTTCCAGCAGCAGGGCGCGGTTGCTGGCGTGGATTTCACCGGACAGGTCATCAAACGCCAGGCGGGCACTGTCCGCGTCCAGCATCAGCAGGCGGTTGTACAGCGCAAGCGCCTCACCGGACTGCTGCAGCGTATCCAGCGCGGCCGCCGTGGCCAGCTGGTTGCCGGTCGCTGCGGCGGTGACGAACACCTCCAGCGGCGGCGGCGGCGGGGTGACCGGATCGACCGGCGGGGTGATCGGATCCACCGGCGGTTCGACCGGCGGGTCGACCGGATCCACCGGCGGGTCCACCGGCGGATCAACCGGGCCGGTGCCCTTCACGGCGATGTTCAGCCGCACATCGTTGGCGGTGTAGCTCAGCGAAGTATCCAGGAACGCCGAACGCGAGATCACATCGTCGAAGGTACCGGCCACGCCCTGTGCTGCGCTCAGGATCGTGTAGGTCTGCCCGTCCTGGTAGCTGGTGGCCGGATCCAGCGCGGTGACGCGCACGCCGGTGTCGCCCATCTGGCCGACGTTGGCACCCCGCCCGATGTAAGCCTTGCCGGTCACGGTCAGCAGGTCGGCCTGCCCGTTGCCCAGCACGTCCACGTCGAAGAAGGCCTTGTTGGCGACCTGCTCAGGCAGCAACCCGTTGGCGTTGTAGAACAGGTCACCGTCGATGGTCATCGTGCCGACGCCGGCATTGCCCGGCGACAGCGCGCCACCGTTGCGCACATAGGTGGTGCCCACCGTGGCGTTGCCGGCCAGCACGCCGCTGCCGCTGACTTCGGCCAGCGAACTGCGCCGCACTTCGCTGCCCAGCCCCGGGCCGAAATCGATGTTCTGCTGGAAGCCTGCCGCGCCGTTCAGCACCAAGGTGCCGCCGCGCACGTCGATCAGCTGCTGCACGGCCTGGCTGGGGCCTGCGTAGCCTGCACCGGTGTACATGTCCGAATTGATCACCAGGCTGCCGCCGTTGACGGTGATATCGCCACCGAAGGCGCGCAGGTCACCGTCCAGCGTGGTGTTGCCGGCAACCTGGGTCAGTGCGCCGCCATGCAGGTGGCCATTGGACGTTCCCGAGGAAACGGTCTGGATGGTGTTGCCCAGGGTGATGTCACCGGTGTGGTTGAACACCAGCCCGCCCGCGTTTGCGTCCATCGAGATCGCCGCGCCGTCCAGCGTGCCGGCCTGTTCGGCGGCCAGCCACTGCGGGCCGCCATCGGCGACCGACCACGTGGCCATGCCGCCGCCCAGCACCAGGTAGCCGCTCTGGTCCAGCAGGATGCCGCTGCCACCGGCCACCCGCCCACCGTTGTTCACGCTCAACATGCCGTAGGGACCGCGCATCAGCACCGCGCCCACGGTCAGGCCGTTCACCGCTTCGATGGCCGAGCCGGCGCCACTGACACGCGTCTGTTCGTCCAGCAATGCCGGCGACATGGTGACGTCGTTGAGGCCGCCGCTGATGTTCACCGAATCACTGCGGATGACCGCACCATCGAGCACGTCCAGATTGGTGCTGATGGCCATGACACCGGTGTTGCTCCAGCGCGTATCCGCACCGGTGATGCGCGCCGTGCTCGCGGTCGGGCCGAAGCTGTCCTTGATCGCCGCGCGATCGGATTCGATCACGCCACCGGCTTCCAGCAGCAGGTGGTTGCTTGCGTCCACGCGCGCGGCGCGGATCGCCGAGCCTGCGCCGGTCACCACGATGCTGCCGGTCTGGCCGAAATCACCACTGCCCAGTGCGTCGTACTTTTCCGCATTGACCTCGTCGGCAGTAACCACGCCGCCGCCTTCGACACGCAGCGTGCCGTCACCGTTCTGGCCTACCCGCACGGTGGTGGCGTCGACCACCGATCCCGCCCCGCTTACCGTCAGCGTGCCGGTGGCGTTGTTGGAGGTGCCGAGCACCAGATCCTGCGATACCAGCTGGCCGCCGCCACTGACGGTGATCTCACCGCGGCCGCCTTGGGTGGCACCGGACTGGGTGCCGGCGCCGACATAGATGCCGCGACCGGCTTCGACCCGGCCGCCGTCCACGTTGAGGCGACCCTGGCCGACCTGGCCGACCAGCAGGTGGTTGTCGGTGACGATCAGCTCGCCGCCGTTGCGGACGTTGATCGTGCCGCTGCCCGCCGTATCCGAACCCAGGCTGATGCCGAAGTTGTTCACCACCGTATACGCCATGGTGCTGGCGACGCGCCCGCCGTCGATGTCCAGCGAGCCGGTGCCCTGACGGCCGACCAGCAGCTGGCGTGCGGTCAGGCTGGAGCCGGCGCCGCTTACCAGCGCGTTGCCGGTGCCGCCTGCGCCATACCCCAGCGATACGGTGTTGTTGGACGTGGCCGTGCCACCGTCGATCAGCTGCAGGGTGCCGGTGCCTGCCTCGCCGACGCGCAGCGCCGCGCCGGTCATCTGCAGGTAGGCGGTCGGGCCGATCACCCGCAGGGTGCCATTGGCGCCGGCAACCGTGCCCAGCGACACCAGGCCATTGGAGGTCAACTGGCCGCTGCCGACCAGGTCGATCGCCACCGTGCCGGTATTGCCGATGAAGAAGCCGTCGGCGTACGCACGGGTGTCGCCGATCACCTCATCGGAGGTGAAGTCGTAGGGCACGGCGAAGGCCGGTGCCGAGGCGGCACCCAGGCCCAGTGCAGCGACCACGGCGATGCCCAGCGTCGAACGGCGGCGCGCTGCACCGACCGCGCGACCCGGCGAGGACGTGCCGGAGGTGAGTTCGGAGGCGACCTGCATGGCGCCAGTGGCGCGGTTGAAGACCAAGCGGTAAATCCTGTTCATGAAACTCCTTGGATGACGATCAGGACGCGGCGAACCGCGTCGCGCGCGGGGGATGCGCGAGAGACCCTGCGTGTGGAAGAACGCGCGGGGCCTGTGACCCTAAGGGGCGTGTCAGGTTAATCCGAGGGGGTGCGCCCTACTTTCGTGTGGGGATATGCCCTACTTATTGGTCAGAGAATTCCGATTAGCTTCAATCGGTGACAGCAATCACACGAGGCACATCGCATGTGATGTGTTTGTGGTCGCGAATTTCTTGCAATTCATGATCTGTTTTCATGGCAGCAACGACGCGGTCTGCCGCTGGCGCTGCAACCGCGACATGTCGGCGCGACGGATACAGCGCAAAAGAAAGTTCATCGCGCGTTGGCGGGACGTTCCAGGTTGATGTTCACCGGAAGTAGCGAAAGCCGAAGCGGCGATAAGGACGACTGGAAGCTCGCCACATCATCGCTGCTGTCACCTGCGGCAACGATCACGTCGAAACAGGCGCACAGCGATGAACACGGACTCGGCGTGATCCACGTCAGGCAGTGCGCTGAGGTGTCGTAGCCAGTCCTTGCAACTGAGCATAGTTGAGTGCGCTTAGGCACTTGCGATGCCGTCGCTTTTCGCCACGGCGGCGGCGAAACAATCATCGCCCACGGGGCTCATTACCCCCGCTACGGGCGTCAACTTGGACTGCGCCTGCGGATGACGCGTTCCGCCTTGATCCATTTTTTTCCGGGGTGATAAGAATCGAGCCTCACAGAAAAAATGCCTTTCGGACGTTGTCTGACGCTCTGTTCCGCAGAGAGGTGCTGGGAGTGCGATGAACAACGCCCAGAAGGCTGCCATGGCTGGCGGATAGCCGCCGCCTGCGGCGGGTGCAGCGGCCTGACCGAGCGCGCTGCTGCCGGTTTTCGGCGTGATTGGCGGCGTGTCCGGCTTGGCAGTTTGTCCATAAGGAGAAGTCATGTTCCTGGTAAAAACCAGTAATTCCAATGCCGTCGTTCCCGGCTTCCTGCTGGGTTGGCGCGGTGGCGTCATGTTGCCCGACTACACGCGCTACATGGCCACGCTCCCGCTTTTCGCGTTGGCCAACTTCGCTTCGGCCGCGCTGGGAACCTATGCACTGGCTGCTGGCGGCAGCTCGCTCGCATTCATTTCATTTTCCGCCTGCATGGCCATCTTCTCGGCAACGATGTTCACCCAACGCCTGGTGCGGGTCGATTTCCCGCAGGCCGGCGCTACCGCAGTGGCCGCTCCCCTCGCCGTAAGGCTTAACACGTTGTTTCGCGCAGCGAGCCTCGCCGCGACAGGCACGGCATTGATTCGGCTTGAAGGCGATTCGACCAGTCCACTCTTCAAGGTGCTTGGCCTGGGACTGCTCGGGGTAGCCGCCGGGCTGGTACTGGCGCTGCGCCGCGGCGGCGCGCATCCCGCCCAGTGACGGCGCCGACCGCTTACGCTGGATGTGCAGATTGTGCATGAGTTCCGCCCGCAAGCCGCGATGTCGTCATCACCTACGGCTTGAAACGAAGAAGCCCCGCTTGGGCGGGGCTTCTTTTTCATCACTACACGCTGTCGATCAGCTCAGCTGGCCGTGGCAGTGCTTGTACTTCTTGCCGCTGCCGCACGGGCACGGATCGTTGCGACCGATCTTCGGCTCGCCGCCCTGCGCCAGGCCGTCCTGCTGCGCGGCCTGCACCTGCGCGGCTTCTTCGTCGGCGCCGTAGCCGCCGGCATCCTGGTGCTGGAACTGCGACTGGCTCAGGCGCGCCTGCACCTGCTGGCGTTCGGCCGCTTCCAGTGCCGCCACTTCCTCGTCGCTGCGGATGCGCACGCGCGAGAGCATGGTCACCACTTCGCGCTTGACGTCTTCCAGCATGCCGGAGAACAGCTCGAACGCTTCCTTCTTGTATTCCTGCTTGGGCTGCTTCTGCGCGTAACCACGCAGGTAGATGCCCTGGCGCAGGTAATCCATGCGTGCCAGGTGCTCCTTCCAGCTCTGGTCGAGCACGGTCAGCATGACGTGCTTTTCCAGCGCGCGCATGGTCTCCGGGCCGACGCCGGTTTCCTTCGCTTCGAAGTGCGCGTTGACGCGCTCCTGCACCTTCTGCGCGATGCCTTCGGCGTCCAGTTCTTCGTGGGCCTTGACCAGGTCGGTGACCGACATCTCCAGGCCGAAATCGGACAGCAGCGTGGCTTCCAGGCCCGGCAGGTCCCACTGTTCGTCGATCGAGTTCGGCGGCACGAAGCGCGCCACGATGTCGAACACAACGTCGTCGCGGATGCCATCGACGTTGTCCTTCACCGACTCGGCGTCCAGCAGCTCATCGCGCTGGGCGTAGATCACCTTGCGCTGGTCGTTGTTGACGTCGTCGAAGTCCAGCAGGTTCTTGCGGATGTCGAAGTTGTGCGCTTCCACCTTGCGCTGCGCCTTTTCGATCTGGCGGCTGACCAGGCGGTCTTCGATGACGTCGTCTTCCTTCATGCCCATCATGCGCATCGCCTTCTGCACCCAGTCCGAGGCGAAGATGCGCATCAGGTTGTCTTCCAGCGACAGGTAGAAACGGGACGAACCCGGGTCACCCTGGCGGCCGGAACGGCCACGCAGCTGGTTGTCGATACGACGCGATTCGTGGCGCTCGGTGCCGACGATGTGCAGGCCGCCGGCGGCCTTGACCGCGTCATGGCGGACCTGCCATTCGGCCTTGGCGCTGGCGCGCTGCGCGTCGCTGGCTTCTTCGCCCATTTCATGCAGTTCGGTTTCCAGCGAACCGCCCAGCACGATGTCGGTACCGCGACCGGCCATGTTGGTGGCGATGGTCACCGCGCCCGGACGACCGGCATTGGCGACGATGGTCGCTTCGCGGTCATGCTGCTTGGCGTTGAGCACTTCGTGGTGCACGCCGGCCTTGCGCAGGTGCTCGGACAGCATCTCCGAGGTTTCGATCGAGGTGGTGCCGACCAGCACCGGCTGGCCGCGCTTGTTGCATTCCTGGATGTCGGCCAGCACCGCGTTGAACTTGCCCTGGCGGTTGAGGAACACCTGGTCCGGCGAGTCCTTGCGGATGGTCGGGCGGTTGGTCGGGATGACCACCACTTCCAGGTTGTAGATGCTCTGGAATTCGAACGCTTCGGTATCGGCGGTGCCGGTCATGCCGGACAGCTTGCCGTACATGCGGAACAGGTTCTGGAAGGTGATGCTGGCCAGGGTCTGGTTTTCACGCTGGACCGGCACGCCTTCCTTCGCTTCCACGGCCTGGTGCAGGCCGTCGGACCAGCGGCGACCGGCCAGGGTGCGGCCGGTGAACTCATCGACGATGACCACTTCGCCATCGCGCACGATGTAATCCACGTCGCGCTGGTAGATGGCGTGCGCGCGCAGGGCGGCGTTGAGGTGGTGTACCACGGTCAGGTTCTGCGCGGCGTACAGGCCTTCGGTTTCCGCATCGAGGATGCCGGCTTCCACCAGCAGGCGCTCGGCGTGTTCCATGCCCGCTTCGGACAGGTGCACCTGCTTGCCCTTCTCGTCGATCCAGAAATCGCCGTCGCCCTCTTCGCTTTCCTGCTTGACCAGGTTCGGCACGATGCGGTTGACGCGGATGTACAGCTCCGGGGAATCATCGGCCGGACCGGAGATGATCAGCGGGGTACGCGCTTCGTCGATCAGGATGGAGTCGACTTCATCGACGATGGCGTAGTGCAGGCCGCGCTGGTAGCGGTCGGCCTTGGACAGCGCCATGTTGTCGCGCAGGTAGTCGAAGCCGAATTCGTTGTTGGTACCGTAGGTGATGTCGCTGCCGTAGGCTTCGCGCTTGTCGCCGTGCGGCATGCCCGGGTAGACCACGCCCACGCTCAGGCCCAGCCAGTTGTACAGCTTGCCCATCTGCGCCGAGTCACGGCGGGCCAGGTAGTCGTTCACCGTGACCACGTGGACGCCCTTGCCTTCCAGCGCGTTCAGGTACACCGGCAGGGTCGCCACCAGGGTCTTGCCTTCACCGGTGCGCATCTCGGCGATCTTGCCCAGGTGCAGCACCATGCCGCCGATCAGCTGCACATCGTAGTGACGCATGCCGAGGACGCGGCGGCTGGCTTCGCGGCAGACCGCGAACGCTTCCGGCAGCACCTTGTCCAAGGCCTCGCCGTCGGCGATGCGCTGCTTGAACTCCGGCGTCTTGGCCTGGAGCTGCGCATCGCTGAGCTTCTCCATGTCCGGCTCCAGCGCATTGACCTTGGCGACGATGCGGTTGAGCTGGCGCAGCTGTCGTTCATTACGACTGCCGAAAACGCGGGTAAGCAGGCTGTTGATCATTGAGGGAACCGGTTGTCAGGTGAACGCCGGCACGGCTCCCTTCAGGAATCCGCCCGCCGCAAACGAAACGGGGCGCCCAGCGCCCCGTCGATGGCATCACCCATT
Source organism: Stenotrophomonas chelatiphaga (assembly GCF_001431535.1). Lineage (GTDB taxonomy): Bacteria > Pseudomonadota > Gammaproteobacteria > Xanthomonadales > Xanthomonadaceae > Stenotrophomonas > Stenotrophomonas chelatiphaga. The sequence goes on along the minus strand of NZ_LDJK01000019.1, from coordinate 46,873 downwards.
GTAACTTGGGATGGAGGTCGGGGGTTTCAAGCGCTTGGCGGTTCGCGGGCCGGGGGGCCGGCATCGCCATGTTCGGCGGTCGCGGTAGCGCATGTGACGACCAACGGTCGCCACCCACCACTGCGGGGCCCTGAGGCTGCCGCTGCGCTCGCCGGGCATGGCCCGGCGCTACCGCAGGACGATCAGCCGCGGGAAACGCGCCCCACCGGCGTGTTGCCGCCATCGCCGAGGAACTTGCGCGGATTGACCACCCGGCCGCTTTCCCAGACTTCGAAGTGCACGTGGGCACCGGTGGAACGACCGGTGGAACCGGCCTTGGCCACTTCCTGCCCGGCACGGACCAGGTCACCGACCTTCACCACCAGGCGCGAGTTGTGCGCGTAACGGGTGACATAGCCGTTGCCATGGTCGACATCGACCACGTTGCCGTAGCCGCCCTTCACGCCGGAGAAGCTCACCACGCCGTCGGCCACCGACATCACCGGGTCACCGACCTTGGCATGGAAATCGATGCCCTTGTGGTTGCCGGCACCGCGGCCGAACGGATCGGCGCGGGTGCCGAAGCCGGAGGTGACGTAGCTGTTGCGGATCGGCATGCGCGAGGGCACCGCGTTCTGCTGCAGCTGGTGGTCGAACATCAGCGATTCCATCACCGAAAGCTGGCTGCCTGAAGCAGCGAAACGCTGCTCCAGCACCTGTAAGTCGGCGTTGATGTCCTTCACCGGGATGTCCACGGTCGGGCCGCCGGCATCGCCGTCACCCAGGCCGGGGGTTTCCTGGAAGTCGAACTCGCCGTCTTCCAGCTTGCCCATCTGGGTCAGGCGCTCACCCAGGGCGTTGAGCCGGGTGGCCTGCGCCTGCAGCTCGCCGAGGCGGGCCGCCAGTGCGTTGACTTCGGTCTGCGACTGCAGGCGTACCTGCGCCAGTTCGCGTTCCTGGCGGTCGACCTTGGCCTGCAGGCGGGAGTCGCCGAGCAGGTTGGCGCCCATTCCACCGGCGAAGCCGATAATGCAGCCCATGCCCAGCACGCTGCCCAAAAGGGCGCGGGGGCGGTCTTCGAAATAGAAGCGAAGACGCGCAAGGGGCGTTTTTGCCTTTCCATCACGCGTTTTGATTACGATCTTTTTAAATGCCATCAGTGAGTTTTCATGTCTGAGCCGAAATCCAGTACCCGTCCTGCCTCAGCACCGAAACCGGCACTGGATGCAGTCATGGGTGACAAGAGCGGGAACCCGCTGCGTCGTGCCTTGTGGCTCGATGCGTTGGACCTGCAGTTGCGCCCCCATCTGCCGCCCAGCCTGCGCAGCCATTGCCGGCTGGCCAACGTGAACGACGAGCACCTCGTTTTTCTCGTTGAATCTCCCGTGTGGCATGCCAAGGTGCGGCTTGCCGAAGCACAGTTGATCAACGCGGCCCGGTCCATCGGGCTGAAGGCCACCAAAGTGACCATCAAGACTGCGTCCCCCGCTCCACCACGCTCCCCAGCGATCGATAACCGGAATGGACCCCACGCAGTTTCAGCCGCCACGCACAAAGGGCTACGCGACGCCTTGGCTAGCCTCCAGGACACGAAACCGTCCAGGTCCTGATGACGGCGGAGCATCCGGCTCCGCTTCCCCGCGATGCCAACATTCCGTGGAAGTGGCGTGAAACATTTGCGAGGACCGTGGGGCATCCTAACGGCGGATGGCCGATCAGTCGTTAGGGTTTTGTTATTTAAACGTTAAGTTCAGGCTTCCGGCGGAACAGGTTCACAAACTGTGACGCGCTGATCGCTTGGACGCGGCGCGTCACTCAGTGCCGCGCCGCAAACGCAAACGCCGCCCGAAGGCGGCGTCAACCTGTTGAATATCAAGCCTTTTATCAGGCGTATGCGGGTGCGCCGTAAGCGACAGGTTCGGCTGCAGCAGGTGATTCGTAGCTCACCCACTCCCAAGCGGTGGCATCGGCCATCAGGGCCCGCACCAGCTTGTTGTTCAGTGCATGGCCCGACTTGAATCCTTCATAGGCGCCCAGTACCTGGCCGCCGGCCAGGTAGAGATCGCCGATCGCGTCGAGGATCTTGTGACGGACGAACTCGTCGGCGTAGCGCAGGCCGTCTTCGTTCAGCACGCGGAACTCGTCCAGCACGATGGCGTTGTCCATCGACCCGCCAAGGCCGAGGTTGCGCTCGCGCATGTATTCCAGATCGCGCATGAAGCCGAATGTGCGCGCCCGGGAGATTTCCTTGGTGTAGGCCAGGGTCGAGAACTCGATTTCCTGCCGCGACTGCTTGGCCGGGATCATCGGGTGGTCGAACTGGATGGTGAAACCCAGCTTGTAGCCTTCATACGGGTCGAAGCGCGCGACCTTGTCGCCTTCGGTGACTTCGACGGTCTTCAGCACGCGGATGAAGCGCTTGGCCGCGTCCTGTTCGATGATGCCCGCCGACTGCAGCAGGAACACGAACGGACCGGACGAACCGTCCATGATCGGCAGTTCGGCCGACGACAGTTCGACGATGATGTTGTCCACACCCATGCCGGCCAATGCCGACATCAGATGTTCGACGGTCTGGATCTTGGCATCGTTGCAGGTCAGGCCGGTGCACAGGGTGACCTCGGTGACGAGCTCTGCCTTGGCCGGCACGTCGACCACCGGGTCCAGGTCCACGCGACGGAACACGATGCCATGGTTGACCGGTGCCGGGCGCAGGGTCATGTAGACCTTGTCACCACTGTGCAGGCCAACGCCGGTGGCACGGATCGTGTTCTTGAGGGTACGTTGCGGGATCATGGGGTGTGGCCAAGTGCATGCGGCGGGCCGCGATGGCCTGCCCAGGGGGTGGGACAGATTAACACGCGACCGCCCCTACCCCGGCTGAAGCCAAGCGGGTCACGGCGCGATGCAGGTGCAGCTCACGCATGACAGGGCGGCCGGGCCCATCCTGGCCCGGCGCCTGCAATGCAGGACATGGTGCTTGCCGCCGGGGAGGACAACCCCGGCGTCGGCGATCAGTCCGCCTGGCGGCGCAGGAACGCCGGGATGTCCAGGTAGTCGTTGGGCAGTTCGGCGGTCGGCGTGGTGGCGCTGCTGGACGCCGACGACGAGGGAGCCGAGGAGGTCGCAACGCTGTCGCTGCTTGCCCGACGCAGGCCCAGGCCCACGCCGCCGACGGCCTTGGACACGGCGTCGCCGCCGTTGTCGAAGTCGGAGAACTCCGGCTGGCCGGTGGTGGCGTTGCGGACCAGCTTGATCGGCGCACGCTCGCCCGGACGCTGGGTCTTGCCGGCAACGACGCGGTTCAGGCCGGTGGCGACCACGGTGACGCGTACTTCGTCCTGCATGTCCGGATCCAGCACGGTGCCGACCACGACGGTGGCGTCTTCCGATGCGAAGCCGTCGATGGTGCGGCCGATCTCGTCGAATTCGGCCATGGTGAAGTCCGCGCCGGCGGTGATGTTGACCAGAATGCCGTTGGCGCCGGCCAGGTTCACATCGTCCAGCAGCGGGTTCTGGATGGCCGATTCGGCCGCGGCCTGCGCCCGATCATCGCCGCGGGCGGTGCCGGTGCCCATCATCGCCAGGCCCATTTCGGACATCACGGTGCGCACGTCGGCGAAGTCGACGTTGATCAGGCCCGGACGCACGATCAGGTCGGCAATGCCCTGCACGGCGCCCTGCAGCACGTCGTTGGCGGCACGGAAGGCCTGGATCATGGTGGCGTTGCGGCCCAGCACGGTGATCAGCTTTTCGTTCGGGATGGTGATTAGCGAGTCGCAATGCTGGCTCAGCTCCTCGATGCCCTTCAGTGCGACCTGCATGCGGCGACGGCCTTCGAACGGGAACGGCTTGGTGACCACGGCCACGGTCAGGATGCCCATTTCCTTGGCCAGCTGTGCCACCACCGGCGCAGCGCCGGTACCGGTGCCGCCGCCCATGCCGGCGGTGATGAAGACCATGTCCGCACCCTGCAGCGCGTCCATGATGCGTTCGCGGTCTTCCAGCGCGGCCTGGCGGCCGACTTCCGGATTGGCGCCAGCGCCCAGGCCCTTGGTGACGTTGGTGCCCAGCTGCAGCTGCAGCTTCGCACCGCAATTCTTGATGGCCTGCGAATCGGTGTTGGCGGTGATGAATTCCACCCCGTCCACCGCAGAGTTGACCATGTGCGCCACGGCGTTGCCGCCGCCGCCGCCCACGCCAACGACCTTGATCACCGCATTGGGTGCCATCTTTTCGATCAGTTCAAAATGCGCCATGTCCGTGTCCTCGGTTGTATCCGCTTCCTTTGGCATGTTGCGGGGGAGGCATCCTGCCTTCCGCTGCATGCCGCCGTTGCGGCTGTAGTGGTGTGTTGTTGCGATGTGTTGCGGTGTTGCGGTGTTGCGTCTCAAAGCAGCCGGCCGGGGCCGGCATTGCCGCGGTCAGAACTCACCGCGGAACCACGTTTTCAGTTTCTTGAACATGCTTCCCGCGCGCCCGGCCGGCAGTGACGGCCGGCGCGGATGCTCGATCTGGCTGCCCATCAGCAGCAGGCCGACGCCGGTCGCGTGGACGGGGTTGCCGACCACTTCGCCCAGCCCGGTGACGTGCTGCGGAATGCCCACACGTACGGGCATCTGCAGCATTTCCTCGGCCAGTTCGACCACGCCTTCCATCTTCGAAGCACCGCCGGTGAGCACCATGCCGGCGCGCACCAGTTCTTCGAAGCCGGAACGGCGCAGTTCGGCCTGCACCATTTCAAAGATTTCCTCATAACGCCCCTGCACGGCCTGGGCGAGTGCATGGCGCGGCATGCGGCGCGGCGGGCGGTCACCGACGCTCGGCACCTGGATGCTTTCCTCGGCGGTGGCCAGCTGGGCCAGCGCACAGGCGTAACGCACCTTGATCTGCTCCGCTTCCGGGGTCGGCGTGCGCAGCATGTGGGCGATGTCGTTGGTGACGTGGTCACCGGCGATCGGCAGCGAGGCGGTGTGGCAGATCGCGCCCTGCACGAACACCGCGATGTCGGTGGTGCCCGCGCCCATGTCCACCAGCACCACGCCCAGTTCGCGCTCGTCGGCGGTCAGCACCGCCACGCTGGAGGCCAGCGAAGACAGCACCAGGTCGTCCACCTGCAGGCCGCAGCGCTGCACGCACTTGCTGATGTTGGCTGCAGCGGACTGCGCGCAGACCACCAGGTGGGCGTGTACTTCCAGGCGCACGCCGGTCATGCCGACCGGATTGCGGATGCCTTCCTGCGAATCGTCCAGCACGTATTCGCGCGGGATGGCATGCAGGATCTTCTGGTCAGCCGGGATCGCCACGGCCTTGGCCGCGTCGAGCACCCGGTCCAGGTCGCCCCAGGTCACTTCGCCATCGCGGATCGGCACGATGCCGGGCGAGTTCTTGCACTGCACGTGGTTGCCGGAGATCGAGGCGTACACCGAACGGATCTCGCAGCCGGCCATCAGCTCGGCTTCTTCCACCGCCCGCTGGATCGACTGCACCGTCGATTCGATGTCCACCACCACGCCGCGCTTGAGGCCACGCGATTCGTGCGATCCGATGCCGATCACCTCGATCGGGTTGCCCGGCGAGTACTCACCCACCAGCGCCACCACCTTGGAGGTGCCGATGTCGAGGCCGACGATCAACGATTTGTCACCCTTGCGATTCATGTCCTGTCCTGCGTTTTCTTCGGCGCTGCGGCCGGCGGTTCACCCCAGCTGAGGGTGAAGCCATTGGTGTATCGGAGGTCGGCGCGCTCGATCGGCGCGGCCTGGCTGGCCAACTGCGGCAACACACGTACATAGCGCTGCAGGCGCGAACGCGCATCGTCGCGCCCCACCACCACTTCGGTGCCGTTGCTCAGCAGCAGCGACCAGCTGCCACGCGCGTCCATGCTCAACCGGGTCACGTCCAGCCCGGACGGGGCAAACATCGAACGCGCCTCGTTGTACAGGGTCACCACTTCTTCGGTCTGGCTGTCCGGGCCATCCAGCTGCGGCAGCTGCAGGTCGGCCAGCTTCTTCGGCGTGGGGAACAGCTTGCCCTGCTCGGACAGCAGGCGATCGTTGCCCCAGCGCGCGAACGGCTTGTGTTCGACCAGCGTCACTTCCAGCACGTCCGGCCACTGCTTGCGCACGCGGGCGCTTTCCACCCACGGCAGGCGCTCGATGCTGTCCTGGGCGTCCTGCAGGCGCACCGCGAAGAAGCCGGCGTGCGCATACGGCAGCAGTACCTTCTGCAGCTGTTCGGCCGGCACCCGCTTGAACTCACCGTGCACGCGCAGCTTGGCCAGCGGCCAGCGTTCGGCGCCCACCCAGCCGTTGAGCACGGCCACCACGGGCAGTGCCACCACGGACAGGGCGATCAGCCAGACGAAGATGCGCAGCACCGCGTTCATGCGTGGCGATTCTCCTGCGACGGGTCGGCCAGGGTCTGTTCCAGCACGCGCCAGACCAGCTCTTCGAAACCAATACCGGCCTGCCCGGCCGCCTTGGGCACCAGCGAGTGGCTGGTCATGCCCGGGGCGGTGTTCACTTCCAGCAGGAACAGGCGGCCGGTACTGCGGTCACGCATCACGTCCACCCGGCCCCAGCCGCGGCAGCCGGCGGCGCGGAAGGCGGCCAGCGCGAGGTGCCGGATGGCCTCTTCGTCCGCACCGTCCAGGCCCGGGCACAGGTACTGGGTATCGTCGGCCTTGTACTTGGCGTCGTAGTCGTACCACTGGCCTTTCGGCACGATGCGGATCGACGGCAGCGCGACATCGCCGAGGATGCCGACGGTGAGCTCATCGCCGACCACCATCTGTTCCATCAGCAGCTGGCCGTCGTAGCGGGTGGCCAGCGCCACCGCTTCGTCCAGGCCGGCGTCGTCGAAGACCCGGCTGATGCCGACGCTGGAGCCTTCGTTGGCCGGCTTGACCACCACCGGCAGGCCCAGCTCGGCGGCCTGCGCATGCACGTCCGCTGCGGTCACCTTGCGGTACTTCGGGGTGGGCAGGCCGACCGACAGCCACACCTGCTTGGTGCGGATCTTGTCCATGCTCAACGCCGAACCCAGCACGTCAGAGCCGGTGTACGGCACGCCGAAGGCTTCCAGCAGGCCCTGCACGATGCCGTCCTCGCCCCCGCCGTTGTGGCCGTGCAGGATGTTGAAGACACGATCGACCTCGCCGGCGACCAGCGCCCTGGACAGGGCCGGGATGCCATCGATGGCGAACGCGTTCACCCCGCGCGCCTGCAGCGCCTCGAGCACGTTGCGGCCGGAATCCAGCGACACTTCACGTTCGCTGGAGGTGCCGCCGAGGAGCACGCCGACCCGACCGAAGTCGGCCGGATCGCTGCTGCGCGGCGCCGGGAAAGCAAAGCCGCTCATGCCTGGCCCTCCACGCTGAAGCCTTCGGTGGCGATCTGCTGTGCCACCGCGCCGATGTCACCTGCACCCATCATCAGCAACAGGTCACCGTCCTGCAGTACATCGGGCAGCACGTGTGCCAGCTCGGCGGCCTTGCCGACCACCACCGGTTCACCACGGCCGCGTGCGCGGATGGCGCGCGCCAGCGCTTCGGAGTCGGCGCCGGCGATCGGTTCTTCACCGGCCGGGTAGACCTCGCTCAGCACCAGCGCATCGACGCTGGACAGCACCGCGGCGAACTTGTCGAACTGGTCGCGGGTACGGCTGTAGCGGTGCGGCTGGAAGGCCACCACCAGGCGCTTGTCGGCCCAGCCACCGCGGGCGGCGGCGAACACTGCCTCCAGCTCGCTGGGATGGTGTCCGTAATCATCGATGACCTGGACCCTGGCGCCGCTGGCGGTGGTGACTTCACCCAGGTCGTTGAAGCGGCGACCGACGCCGGCGAAGCTTTCCAGCGCGCGCGCGATGGCATCCGGGGCCACGCCCAGCTGCCAGCCGACCGCGGCGGCGGCCAGCGCGTTGAGCACGTTGTGCCTGCCCGGCAGGGCCAGCAGCACTTCCTGGCTGGTGCCCTGCGGCAGGCGCAGGGTGAAGCGCATCCGCGCCCCTTCCTGCACCACGTTTTCGGCGCGCACGTCGGCGTGGTCGCTGAGGCCGTAGCTCATCACGTGGCGCGGCGTCTTCGCCGCCAGCGCGGCCACTTCCGGGTCATCGATGCACAGCACGGCCAGGCCGTAGAACGGCAGCCGCTGCAGGAATTCGGCGAACGCTGCCTGCACCCGGGCAAAGTCGTTGCCGTAGTTTTCCAGGTGGTCGGCATCGATGTTGGTGATGATCGACATCAGCGGATTCAGGCGCAGGAAGCTGCCATCGCTTTCGTCGGCCTCGGCCACCAGCCACTGGCCACTGCCCAGCTTGGCATTGGCTCCGGCCGCCAGCAGCTGGCCACCGATGACGAAGGTCGGATCCAGTCCACCTTCGCTCAGCACCGCCGCGGTGAGGCTGGTGGTGGTGGTCTTGCCGTGCGTGCCCGCCACCGCGATGCCGCGGCGGAAGCGCATCAGTTCGGCCAGCATGGCCGCGCGCGGCATGATAGGGATGCGCTGGCTGCGCGCTTCCATCAGTTCCGGGTTGTCTTCGCGGATCGCGCTGGACACCACCACGCAATCGGTGCCGAGCACGTTGGCAGCGGAGTGGCCGCGCATGATGCGCGCGCCGAGGCCGGCCAGGCGACGGGTCGCGGTGTTGTCGGCGTTGTCCGAACCGGACACTTCATAGCCCAGCGTCAGCATCACTTCGGCGATGCCGCTCATGCCGGTGCCACCGATGCCGACGAAATGCACGCGCGGGAACGCGCGCACCAGGTCGTTGGTGTCGTGCAGGCGGCGGATCATGCGCAGCTCCGCGTGGTGTCGGCGCGGTGGCGCGGCACGTTGTTCATACAGCTTCCTCGAGGATGATATCGGCGATGCGCTCTGCGGCATCGACCTTGGCCAGCGCACGTGCGGCTTTCGCCATCTGCATGCGGCGGGCGGGATTTTCGGATAGTTCACGCAACAGTGACGTGATGCCGGTCACCAGCGCGTCGCCCTGCTTCAACAGCACGGCGGCATCGCGCTCGACCAGGTACTCGGCATTGCGGGTCTGGTGGTCGTCGACGGCGGCCGGGAACGGCACCAGCACGCTGCCCACGCCGACCGCGCACAGCTCGGCCAGGGTGGAAGCACCGGAACGGCAGACCACCACGTCCGCCCATGCGAAGGCGTCGGCCATGTCGGCGATGAAGGGGGTGATCTCTGCCTCGACAGCCGCCTTGGCGTACGCATCCACGGCTTCGCCGTGCATCTTTTCACCGCTCTGGTGACGCACCGTCACCGGGTGCGCTGCACCCAGCGCGGCGATCGCCTGCGGCACGCCGGTGTTGAGTGCGCGCGCGCCCTGGCTGCCGCCCACCACCAGCACGCGCAGCGGACCGCTGCGGCCGGCGAAGCGCTGTTCGGGCGGCGCGATGGCGGCGATCTCGGCACGCACCGGGTTGCCAACGGCTTCTTCGCGGGCGGCGAAGCTGCCGGGAAAACCGGTCAGCACGCGCTGCGCGAAGCGCGACAGGAAGCGGTTGGTCATGCCGGGGGCACGGTTCTGTTCGTGTACCAGCAATGGCAGGCCATGCAGGCGCGCGGCCAGCCCGCCGGGTCCGGAGGCATAACCGCCGAATGCAATCACCGCGCGCGGATGGCGGTCACGCAGGATGAAGCCAGCCTGGCGGATCGCGCGCAGCAGTCGCCACGGCGCGCCCAGCAGGGCCAGCTTGCCCTTGCCGCGCAGGCCGGCGATGTCCAGCGTGTCGATCGGCACGTCATGCTGCGGCACCAGGCGCGTTTCCATCTGACCCACGGCGCCCAGCCAAGTCACCGGGATGCCGCGTTCGCGCAGCACGCGGGCCACGGCCAGGCCCGGGAAGATGTGGCCGCCGGTGCCACCGGCCAGGATCATCACCGGGCGATCGGCAGAAGCGCGCGCGCTCATGACAGCCTCCCGAAGGTCGGCTCGATGCGCGTCTGCAGGCGGCTGGTGCCACGCGGAGCGGTGTCCTGCGCCGGTGCGTCCGCGCTCGTCTGCTGGCGGCTGGCGACGTTGGCCACGCGTCCGGGAACGGCGGCGGGCGCGGCGCCGGCCGGTGCGCGCACCACGTCCTCGCTGGCATCGTCTCCACCGCCCATGCGCACCGCGTGGCGGCGCTCGGCGCGGTCCAGTTCATAGGACACGCGCAGCAGCAGGCCCATCGCCACGCAGGTCATCAGCACGCTGGAACCGCCCGACGAGATCAACGGCAGGGTCAGGCCCTTGGTCGGCAGGATGCCCAGGTTGACGCCGATCGACACGAAGCTCTGCATGCTGATCCACAGCCCGATACCGAAGGCGATGTAGCCGGAGAAGTGGCGCTTCATTTCCACGCAGCGCATGCCCAGCCACATCGTGCGCCCCACCAGCAGCGCATACAGCGCCACGATCAGGCAGGTGCCGATGAAACCGAGCTCTTCGGCGGTCACCGAGAAGATGAAGTCCGTATGGGCTTCAGGCAGGTAGTACAGCTTCTGCACCGAATTGCCCAGGCCGACGCCGGTCCATTCGCCGCGGCCCACGGCCATCAGCGCGTTGGACAGCTGGTAGCCGTCGCCCTGCTGGTCGGCCCACGGATCCAGGAACGAGGTGATGCGGCGCATGCGGTAGGGTTCGAAGATCGCCAGCGCGGTCATGCCGATCATGCCGAAGATGATCGGCATGGACATGCGCGGCATGTTGACCCCACCCAGCACCAGCATGCCGGCGGTGATCGCCAGCAGCAGGGTGGACGAACCGAAATCGGGCTGCAGCAGCATCAGCACCACCAGCGCGCCGGCCACGCCGAGCGGCTTGAGCATCGCCGGCCACGTGGCGTTGACCTCATCGCGGAAGCGCACCAAGTAGCTGGACAGCCACACGATGTACAACACCTTGACCGCTTCGACGGTCTGGAATTTGGAGACGCCGAGATTGATCCAGCGTCGGGCACCGTTGACGCTGCTGCCGAGGCCGGGGATGAACACCACGATCAGCAGCGCGAAGCAGCCCAGCAGCAGCAGCTGGTTGTACTGCTCGATGGTTTTCAGTTCGGTGCGCATGGCCAGCCCGGCCAGCACGATGCCCACCGCCAGGAAGATCAGGTGGCGGTTGAGGTAGTAGAACGGGCTGCTCATCAGCGCGATCGAACTGGACGCGACCATCACCACGCCCAGCCCGGTCAGCGCGATGATCGCGCCGAGCAGCCACTTGTCGAAGTGGCCTCCGATGGCTTCAAGGCGTGTTGCCTGTCGCGACAGGTCATTCATCAGCGCACCTTCAACGTGGCCAGGCCGACCAGCACCAGCACCACCGAGATGATCCAGAAGCGCACGATCACGCGCGGCTCCGGCCAGCCCTTCAGTTCGAAGTGGTGGTGGATGGGGGCCATGCGGAACACCCGCTTGCCGGTGAGCTTGAACGAGGCGACCTGGATCATCACCGACAGCGTCTCGACCACGAACACGCCGCCCATGATCACCAGCACCAGTTCCTGGCGCACGATCACCGCGATGGTGCCCAGCACCGCACCCAGCGCCAGCGCGCCGATGTCACCCATGAACACCATGGCCGGATAGGTGTTGAACCACAGGAAGCCCAGACCGGCACCGGCGATCGCCGCGCAGATGATCACCAGCTCGCCCGCACCCGGGATCTGCGGGATCTGCAGGTAGTTGGAGAACACCACGTTGCCCGATGCGTAGGCGAACACGCCCAGCGCGCACGCCACCAGCACGGTCGGCATGATCGCCAGGCCATCCAGGCCGTCGGTCAGGTTGACCGCGTTGGAAAAGCCGACGATCCAGAAGTAGGCGATGGCCACGAAGCTGATGCCGGCCAGCGGCAGCGCCACTGACTTGAACATCGGGATGTAGAAGGTGAGCGCGGACGGCACGTCGGCGGTGAAGTACAGGAACAGGCCCGCGGCCAGGCCGAAGATCGACTGCAGCAGGTATTTGTAGCGCGACTTCAGGCCGTTCGGGTCGCGGCGCACGATCTTGATCCAGTCGTCGTACCAGCCGATGGCACCGAAGCAGATCATCACCGCCAGCACCAGCCACACGTAGCGGTTGCTCAGGTCGGCCCAGGCCAGCACCGCCAGGGTGACGGTGAGCAGGATCAGCGAGCCGCCCATGGTCGGCGTGCCGGCCTTGGCGAAGTGGGTCTGCGGGCCATCGGTGCGGATCGGCTGGCCGCCCTTGAACTGGGCCAGCCGGCGGATAACCGCAGGGCCCATCCACAGCGACAGGAACAGCGCCGTCAGCGCCGCCAGGATGGCGCGGAACGTCTGGTAGTTGAACAGCCCGAACGAGCTCTCCAGCTGCTGCAACCATCGAGCCAGTTCATACAACATGGGGGGCTTCCTCTCCTTGCGCGAGCAGCGCTTTCACGATCTTGTCCATGGCGCTGCCACGGGATCCCTTGACCAGGCAGCGCACGCCGGCCTGCAGGTCGTCCTGCAGCGCGCGCGCCAGGGCGTCATGGGTTTCGAAATGTCGTCCACCGTCGCCGAATGCAGCCGACGCGGCAGCGCTGAGCGGACCCAGCGTATACAGGCGCTTGATGCCGCCCTGGCGCGCGCGCTGGCCGGCCTGCGCATGCAGTGCCACCGCGTCCGGACCGAGTTCGCGCATGTCGCCCAGCACCAGCCAGCCGTCCTGGCCGCTGCCGGCAAGGGCATCGATGGCCGCCGCCAGCGAGCCGGGGTTGGCGTTGTAGCTGTCATCCACCAGCACCGCGCCATTGGGCAGGCGATGGGCGATCTGGCGGCCCGGCACCGGTTCGGTGACCGCCAGCGCGGCCACGATCTGCTGCAGCGGGATACCCGCCGCCAGCGCCAGCGCGGTGGCTGCCAGCGCATTGCCGATGTTGTGGCGGCCCGGCAACGGCAGCGATACCGATGCCTCGCCGGCCGGCGTGTGCAGCACGAAGTGGCTGCCCGCGGCGTCGAAGCGGATCGCCGATGCGCTCACGTCCGCGCTGTGGTCCAGGCCGAAACGCAGCACGCCGCAACGCGGCGGGGTACCGATGAAATGCTGTTCGAACCACGGCGCGAAGGCGTCGTCGGCGTTGATCACCGCTACGCCATCGGCCGGCAGCGCGGCGTAGATCGCACCCTTGGTGCTGGCCACGCCCTGCAGGCTGCCCATCCGCTCCAGGTGCGCGGCGGCGATGTTGTTCACCAGCGACCAGCGCGGACGCACGATGTCGGTCAGGTAGGCGATGTCGCCGGGCTTGCCGGCGCCCATTTCATAGACAGCGAAGTCCGCATCTTCCGGCGCGGCGATCACCGCCAGCGGCAGGCCGATTTCGTTGTTGAAGTTGCCCGGATTGGCATACACCACCTTGTGCGCGGCCTGCGCATGCTGGCGCAGGATATCCAGCAGCAGGGTCTTCACGCTGGTCTTGCCGTTGCTGCCGGTGATGGCGAACACGCCGGCACTGCGATCGCGCTGCATGCCGGCGGCGATGCGGGCCAGCGCCAGCTCGCTGTCGGCGACCAGCACCTGCGGCAGGTTCAGCGGCAGCAGGCGCTCGACCAGCAGCGCACTCGCACCGCGCGCCTGCGCATCGGTGCCGAAATCATGCCCGTCGAAGCGCTCGCCGCGCAGCGCCACGTACAGGCTGCCGGAGCTCATCTGGCGGGTGTCGTTGCTGATGGCATCGATGGCGACGTCGTCGCCATGGATTTCGCCACCGGCCCAATGCGCGATCAGCGAAAGCAGGGTGCGCCTCATGCCACGCCCTCCACGTGCGCACGTGACGCCAGCGCTGCCGCGGCCACGTCGGTGTCATCGAAGGCGTGGCGGATGCCGTTGATCTCCTGGTAGGGCTCATGGCCCTTGCCGGCGATCAGCACGATATCGCCGTCGCCTGCCGCGGCAACGGCCGCCGCGATGGCGAGCGCGCGGTCGCGCTGCACGTGCACCGCCGAAAGATCACTGAAACCGGCCAGGATGTCGGCCACGATGCGGTCACCGTCTTCACCGCGCGGGTTGTCGTCGGTCACCGTCACCCGGTCGGCGAGGCGTTCGGCGATCGCCGCCATCTGCGGGCGCTTGCCGGCATCACGCTCGCCGCCACAACCGAACACGCAGGCCAACTGGCCGGCGACATGGCCGCGCAGGCTGGACAACGCCTGTTCCAGGGCGTCCGGGGTATGCGCGTAATCGATGACCACGGTGGGCTCGCCCGCCGCGCCGCCGAGGCGGTTCATCCGCCCATGGATCGGCTGCAGCTGGCCCAGCACCGCCGCGATGGTGGCCAGCGGATGGCTCAGCGCATGCAGGGTGCCTGCCACGGCCAGCAGGTTGTCCACGTTGAAGCGACCGAGCAGCGGCGAGCGCACCTCTGCGGTGTCGGCCGCGATCTGCAGGGTGAACGCCAGGCCCTGCCCGTCCAGCACGATGTCGCGCGCGCGTACGGCAGCGCCGGCGGCATCGCGCGAACTCACGCCGATCGCCTGCTGGCCTGCCGGCAGGCGCGCATGCAGCACGCGGCCGAAGGCATCGTCGAGGTTCACCACCGATGCACGCAGGCCCGGGCGGTGGAACAACCGCTCCTTCGCCGCGCCGTAGGTGTCCATGTCGCCGTGGTAATCGAGGTGGTCGCGGGTGAGGTTGGTGAACACCGCCACGTCGTAGTGCACGGCATCGACGCGGCCCTGGTCCAGCGCGTGCGAGCTGACTTCCATCGCCACCGCCTGCGCGCCGGCGTCACGCAGCTCGGCCAGCAGCGCATGCATCTGCAGCACCAGCGGGGTGGTGAAGCCGGTCGGCTGCACAGCGCCGAACAGCCCGGCGCCAAGCGTGCCGATGCTGCCGCTGCGGGTGCCCAGTAGGTGCCAGGCCTGGGCCAGCAGCTGCACGGTGGAGGTCTTGCCGTTGGTGCCGGTCACCCCGACCATGCGCATCGCGCGCGATGGCGCGCCATGGAACTGGTCGGCCATCGCGCCCATGCGCGCGCGCAGCCCGGGCACGGCGATGGCATCGGCCGGTGCGGGCAGCTCCTGCGGCGCAGGGGGTTCGAACAGGATCGCCGACGCACCGGCGCCACGCGCCTGGTCGACGAAACCAAGGCCATGCGCGCCGAAGCCGGCGATGGCCACGAACGCATCGCCGGCACGCACCGCGCGGCTGTCCATCACCAGGCCGGTGATGGTCACCTCGCGGCCGCCCAGGGCGACATCGGGAAGCAGGGTCGAAAGCAGCATGCTACGGCTCATTGCGTGCCTCCCGTCGGTGCGGGGGCAGGCGCGGGGGCCTGCGCGGCGGTCGGCAGCGCGGCGTCGAATTCAGCAGCGGCATCGGCCGGCAACACCACGTCGGCCGGCGGCGTCGGCAGCACCGAGGCCGAATGCCCGGTCTTGCCCGACTGCTGCGCGGTCAACCAGGACTGGATGTCATCCGGCGGCACGTCCATCAGGCGCAGCGCGCCGTCCATGACGTTGTGGAACACCGGCGCCGACACCAGGCCGCCGTAATACTTGCCCGCCTGCGGATCATTGATGACGATCACCGTGGCGAAGCGCGGGTTGCTGGCCGGCACCACGCCGGCGAACAGCGCGTTGTAATGGCCGCGTTCGTAACCGCCGGGGCCGGCCTTGCGTGCGGTACCGGTCTTGCCGGCCACGTGGTAACCCAGCACCGCCGCCTGCTTGGCGCCGCCCTGGGTGACCACGGTTTCCATCATCGCCACCACTTCCTTGGCGACTTCCGAATCGACCACCTGGCGCGCTTCGTTGTGCTGGCCCTTGACGAAGGTCGGCGGGATCAGCTTGCCGCCGTTGCCCAGCGCCGAGTACGCCGTGGCGATCTGCAGCGGGGTCACCGAAAGGCCGTAGCCGTAGGACATGGTGGTCTTGGACGAACCACTCCAGCGCGCCGGGCGCGGCAGCACGCCACCGGATTCACCGGGGAAGCCGCTGCCGGGACGGCTGCCGTAGCCGAAGTTGTGCACCGAATCGTAGAACACCTGGTCGGTCATCTTGGCCACGACCTTGGCCGCGCCGACGTTCGAACTGCGGGTGATCACGCCGGTGACGTTGAGCACGCCGTTGTTACGCGGCACGTCGCGGATGGTGTACCGCCCCAGCGACATGTAGCCGGGGTTGGTGTCGATGATGGTGTCCTTGGTGACCACGCCGGCCTGCAGCGCGGACGCGATCGTCAGCGGCTTCATCGTCGAGCCCGGCTCGACCAGATCGGTCACCGCGCGGTTGCGCCGCGTGTCCGGCACCGCGCCATCCAGCGAGTTCGGGTTGTAGGTGGGCAGATTGACCATCGCCAGCACTTCGCCGGTGGCCACGTCCATGATCACGATCGAACCGCCCGCCGCCTTGTTGGCAACCAGCGCATTGCGCAGTTCGCGGTAGGCCAGGAACTGGATCCGGCGATCGATGCTCAGGGTCAGGTCCTTGCCCGGCGTGGCGGCGCGCAGCAGGTCGCTTTCCACCGTTTCGCCCTTGCGGTTGCGGATCACCCGCTTGGCACCGGCTTCGCCGCGCAGCCATTCGTCGAAGGCCAGCTCCAGTCCTTCCTGGCCGCGGTCGTCGATGTTGGTGAAGCCGAGCACGTGCGCCATCGCTTCGCCCTGCGGGTAGAAGCGGCGGAACTCGCGCTGCGCGGCAACGCCGGGAATCTTCAGCGCGACCACTTTTTCCGCATCGTCCGGGTTGATGCGCCGACGCAGGTACATGAACTCCTTATCCGCCTTCTGGCTCAGGCGGCTGCTCAGGTCGTCCACCGAAAGGCCCAGCGCGGTCGCCAGCTCCGGAATGCGATCCGGCGTGCGCAGCAGTTCCTGCGGGTTGACCCAGATCGAAGCGACCGGGGTGGAGACCGCCACCGGCTCGCCGTTGCGGTCGGTGATCATCCCGCGCGAGGTCTTGATCGGCAGCTCGCGCAGGTAGCGCGCCTCGCCCTGGCGCTGGTAGAAATCACTGTTGATCAACTGCACGTACGCGGCACGACCAACCAGCGACACCGAACACAGGCCGAGCGCCAGCGCCACCCAGCGCAGGCGCTGGCGCAGGTTGAAGGCGTTGCGGGGACGGTTGCGGCCGGTCTTGTTCATGGACGGACCACCACCACGTCGGCGGCTTCCGGGAACTTCATGCCGAGTTTTTCACGCGCCACCTGGTCGACCCGGTTGGCCTCGGCCAGGGTCGCCTGTTCCAGCTGCAACCGGCCGAATTCGATGTTCAGCTCATCGCGCACGCGCTCGGCGCGGGCCAGTTCGATGAAGGTCTGGCGATGGCGATGGCGCACGAACACCACCCCGATCGCCGAAGCGACCGTGCAGGCCAGCAGCACGATCAGGATCAACCGGCTCATCCGGCGACCTCACGCTTCTGCGCCACGCGCAGCACCGCACTGCGGGCGCGCGGGTTGCCGGACAGTTCGTCGTCGTTGGCCTTGATGGCACCGCCGATCAGGTCCAGCGTAGGCACGAACACCTGCTGTTCGGGCAGGCGACGATTGCTCGGAGGCGCTTTGGCCAACCGGTTCATGTACTGCTTGACGATGCGGTCTTCCAGCGAATGGAAGCTGATCACGGCCAGCCGGCCACCGGGCTTGAGCCGTTCCACCGCCGCATCCAGCCCGGCCTCGAGGTCGGCCAGTTCGCGGTTGATGTGGATGCGGATCGCCTGGAAGCTGCGGGTCGCGGGATGAATCTTGTCCTTGCCACGCGGCATCACCGAAGCGATGGCATCGGCCAGTTCGGCGGTGCGGGTGAAGGCCTGCTTCTGCCGGCGGGCGACCAGGGCCCGCGCGATGCGGCGGCTCTGGCGCTCTTCGCCATAGGTCCACAGCACGTCTGCGATTTCGGTGTCGTCGGCGCGCGCCAGCCACTGCGCCGCGCTTTCACCGCTGTCCGGGTCCATCCGCATGTCCAGCGGGCCGTCCTTGCCGAAGCTGAAACCGCGCTCGGCAACGTCCAGCTGCGGCGAAGACACCCCGAGGTCGAACAGCACCCCGTCCAGGCCGGCGGCGGTTGCGTCCCACTGCAGCAGTTGGGCGAAGCTCCCACGGAAAATCGACACGCGCGGGTCCGGCGCGAAGTCGCGCTCGGCCACCGCGATGGCGTCCGGGTCCTTGTCCATGACCAGCAGCCGGCCACCCGCGCCGAGCTGCTCCAGCACGCCACGCGCATGACCGCCGCGGCCGAACGTGCCGTCCAGGTAGGTTCCGTTTTCGATCACCCTCAGGCCGTCAAGGACCTGGGTGTACAGCACCGGCAGATGACCCGCCGGCGACTGCGACACCGGGAGGTGACCGGTCTGCGCTGCTCCGCGCACCCGGGCACCCCGGCTCACAATTTCAGGTCGAGAAGCCCATCGCCCAGATCCTCGTCAGACAACGTCTGCTGGATCAATGCGCGGTGTGCCTGCTCGCTCCACAGTTCAAATTTGTCACCCATGCCCAGCAATACCGCCTTTTTTTCGATGCCCACCGCGCCGCGGTGGCTGGCGGGGATGCTGATGCGGCCATTGCCGTCCAGCTCCAGATGTGCGGCCGAACCGACCAGTTTCTGCTGCAGCAGGCGTACTACCCGCTGCGTGTTCGGCTTGGCCATGACGTCGTCACGGACACGCTCCCACTCCGATTCGGCATACAGCCACAGGCAGCCGGATTCGAAGGGGTTGTAGGTCAGGACCAGGCGGTTGTTGCTCACGCGCGCGACCAGGTCGCGATGAACGGTTGGAACCGCCATGCGCCCTTTATCGTCAACTGTGATGGCCGTCTCGCCCTGAAACACGACGCGTGCACCTTTCCTTCAGCGTGATGAAACATTGAACCACGAAAAACCACAAAAGACCCGGTTTTCCCTCCGTTGCCCACCTTATCAGCGGTCAAAGGGTTGTCAACAACTTTTGGAACAGGAAATCGCCTGTCTCATCAATAGCTTGCAGCGATCTTTAGAGACTTGTTCAAGGCTTATCCACAAGTGGCTGTTTCGTCTCAAATTTTGAGATTTCGGCGAAGTTCAGGGGTGTGCAGAGGGCGTGAAACCGCCGCCTCGCATTCATTGATCGTGCGGATTGCGTAGCGGGCAACTGCGCAAACCAGCACAATGGAACGCATGTGCCTGCTTGCTTTGGCCTGGCTGCATCATCCGCACTGGCGCCTGGTGATGGCCGGCAACCGCGATGAGTTCCACGCCCGGCCGACCGCGCCGCTGTCACGCTGGGCCGACGCGCCGCAGGTGATGGGCGGTCGCGACCTGCGTTCAGGCGGTGGATGGACAGGCGTCGGTGCGGGCGCGCGGATGGCGGTGGTGACCAACGTGCGCGATCCGCTGGCCTCGCAGGCCGGGCCGTCGCGCGGTGCGCTGGTCGCCGATTACCTGCGCGGCAGCGCAGCGGCTGCCGTGCACGCCGACCGGCTGTCGCGCGTCGCCGCGACGTACGCCCCGTTCAATCTGCTGCTGGCAGACGCGCAGGCCCTGCACTTCCTCGGCAACCACCCAGCCGAACAGCAACAGCTGGCACCCGGCATCCACGGCCTTTCCAATGGGGCGCTCGACGCACCGTGGCCGAAGACGCGACGGCTGATGGACGCGCTGGGCACGTGGATCGATACCGGCACGTCGTCGCTGGAGCCCTTGTGGACGGCATTGGCCGATGAGCACCGGCCTGCCGATGCCGACCTCCCGGACACCGGGATCGGACTGGAACGGGAACGCTGGCTCAGCCCGGCCTTCATCCGCGGCGACGACTACGGCACCCGCGCCAGCACCCTGATCCTCATCGACCATGACGGCCGGGGTGCGATCCACGAACGACGGTTCGGGCCGCAGGGCGCGGCCACCGGCAGCGGGCACCTGCATTTCTGAACCGCAGGCCCGGGCAACGTCGTCCGCAGCGAACGCCGACAACTATCCACGCCCCTCCCACTCAACAGCCCCACCGCTACCGCGGATCATTGGTACCTGACAATCGTCCAGGACACTTCAGATGATCACGCGACGCCTCACCCTGCTGTCCGCTTCCCACCTGCTGGTCGCCTGCCTGGGCTTCGCACTGGGCGTTTACCTGCTGCCCATCCTGACCGCACCGCCCGATCCCCCGGCCGCAGCGGTCACCGAGATGATCGACGCGGCCAAATACCGCAGCAATTTCAGGCGCAACCTGCCGGGCAGCGACGCGCTGCATTGGGCCGAAGGAACCGTCGCCGTCAGTCCGGGACGGATCGCATTCGACGGCAAGATGGCGCCCGGACCGGATTACAAGGTCTACCTGACCCGAGAATACGTGGACACCATCGATGGCTTCCTGCGGATCAAGGACCAATCGCGTCGCGTAGGCGAAGCGAAGTCGTTCAAGCGGCTCTCGCTCGAGCTGCCCGCAGACGTCGACGTGGAGGACTACACGACCGTCGTCGTATGGTGCGAGACCTTCTCCAAATTCATTTCCGCGGCTCAGTACCGGCAGATGGCCGAGTCCGGACACGGCATGCAGGGACCGCGAGGGCCCCTGGAAGAAAGTGGCGGAGCCGGCCGATAAGCCGGGTTCTGTCGTGGACAGTCATTCCTCTAGGCGTTACGTCACCGCAACGCTCAAGCAACCTACCCGGACCCGACGCGGGCCGCGCCATGAGGTCCCTATTTGGTCTTGCTCCAGGTGGGGTTTGCCGTACCGGTCTGTTGCCAGACTCGCGGTGCGCTCTTACCGCACCATTTCACCCTTACCACGCGCCCGAAGGCCGTTCGGCGGTATCTCTCTGTTGCACTTTCCGTCGGCTTGCGCCGCCCAGGCGTTACCTGGCACCTTGCCCTGTGGAGCCCGGACTTTCCTCGGCATCCCGAAGGATGACGCGACTGTCTGGCCGACTCCGCCGCGTGCATTCTCCCATATCCGCCCGTTTCCGGGGGCGGCGATGATCAGCTGCCGTACAGCGCCTTGCGCGGGGCACCGGTCAGTTCGGCCGCCAGCTTGGCCGCAGTGGACGGCGGCAGGTGCTCGCTGAGCGTGGCGTAGACCCGACGGCCTTCGGCCAGCTGCGCCTGTTCGTCATCGGCCGCGCCCTGCACCATCACCACGAACTCGCCCTTGCGCTGGTTCTCGTCGGCGTCGACCTGCTGCTGCAGGCTGTGCAGGTCCCCGTCGAGCACGGTTTCGAACAGCTTGGTCAGCTCACGCGCCAGCACCGCCGGGCGCTCTCCGCCGAACACCGCGGCCATGTCGGCCAGCGACTCGGTGATGCGGTGCGAGGATTCGTAGAACACCATCGTGCGCAGTTCCCCGGCCAGGCCCTGCAGCCGATCACGACGGCCACTGGCCTTGGCCGGCAGGAAGCCTTCGAACGTGAAGCGATCACTGGGCAGGCCGGCCACGCTGAGTGCGGCGATCGCCGCGCACGCACCGGGAATCGGGCTGACCCGGATCCCGGCCTGGCGCGCCGCGCGCACCAGCCGGAAGCCTGGATCGCTGACCAGCGGGGTGCCGGCATCGCTGACCAGCGCCAGCGACTCGCCGGCCTGCAGGCGGGCCACGATGCGCTGCGCCAGCAGCTCTTCATTGTGGTCGTGCAGGGCCACCAGCGGCTGGGAGATGCCGAAATGCGACAGCAACTGGCCGGTACGCCGGGTGTCTTCGGCACAGATTGCCGCCACCGTGCGCAGCACCTCCTGCCCGCGCGGGCTCAGGTCGGCAAGGTTGCCGATCGGGGTGGCGACGACATACAGCGTGGCAACGGTCATTTCAGCGGCACTCCAAGGTCAAGGGTAGAATCCTAGCGTGTACCCGGCCACGGCCGCTGCCCTTCCTGCATGGACCTGATCATGAACAAGCCTGTCGTCCGGATCTCCGCCCTGTCCTTGTCGCTGCTGCTGCTGGCTGGCTGCGCCACGACCAGCCTCACCAGCGCACCGGAGTCACCGGCCCAAGGGCAGGCCCTGCTGCTGATCGAACAGGGCCGGCCGCGCGATGCGGCGATGCAGCTGGAAAGCCTGGCAGGCACCCTGCGCGGCGCCGCACGCAGCAATGCGCTGGCCGACGCCGCGTTCGCCTGGCATGAAGCCGGCGATGCAACGCGCGCGCGCAGCCTGCTGTCCCAGCTGCAGCCGCGCCAGCTGTCCGCCGCCAGCCGCCAGCGCTACCTGCTGACCACCGCCGAGCTGGCACTGGCCGACAAGCAACCCGCGCAGGCGCTGGCCGCCCTGTCCGAACCGTCCACCGAGCTGTTGCCGGCACTGGCACCGCGCTGGCAGCTGGCCCGCGCCGCTGCCCTGCAGGCCACCGGGGACACCTTCGGTGCCGCGCAGGAACGCGCCCGCGCCAATGTGGGTCTTGCAGGCAAGCCGCGCACCGACAACCAGTCGGCGATCATCGGCCTGCTCGGCACGCTCGATGACGCGACCCTGCAGTCGCGCGCCGCCGCGCTGCCCGCCAATGACCCGCTGTACAACTTCGCCGGCCGTGCGTTGATCGCACGCGGCCTGCCGCTGCCGCGTCCGTTCGACCGCGATGCAGCCACCGCGCAGTTCGACACCAGCAAGCGCCCGCCGGCGATGAGCGATGGCTACCGGCCGCCGGTGAAGCTGGCCGTGCTGCTGCCGCTGACCGGCCGCCTGGCCACCGCCGCGCAGCCGGTGCGCGATGGCCTGCTGACCGGTTATTACGGCGAAACCCGGCGCAAGCCGGAGATTGATTTCATAGATACCGCCGGTACTGCGGCCGGCGCGCTGTCGGCATACGACCGGGCCGTGACCAGCGGTGCCGACTTCATCGTCGGCCCGCTGGGGCGCGACGAAGTGGATGCCGTCTACGGCCGCGCCCAGCTGCCGGTGCCGGTGCTGGCGCTGAACCGCGGCAAGGACGCACCGCCGGCCGGCAGCGCCGGCTTCTCGCTGGCGCCGGAAGACGACGGCGTGATGGCTGCCGAGTACCTGCGCGGCCGTGAGCGCGCCAAGGTGATCGTGCTGCACAGCGGTGACGACACCGGCCGCCGCACCGCCGCCGCGTTCGCCGAACGCTTCACCCAGCGCGGTGGCCAGGTGCTGGCCACGATCGGCGTGGCGGACACCGTGGGCGACATCAGCGCGCGTCTGCGCGCTGCCGGCCAGGCCGACGGCGTACTGCTGGCGGTACGCGCGCCGCAGGCCCGCCAACTGGCCCCACAGCTTGCCCTTGCCGGCGTCGGCGGCGGCACCCGCGTAGGCACTTCGCAGCTGACCGTGGGCAGCGGCAAGCCCGAAGAAGACGTGGCGCTGGACGGCATCATCTATCCGAACGAAGCCTGGAACGTGCGCGGCGTGGCCGGCCTGCCCAGCGCCGGCACCGCCGGCCAGATGCTGCCGAGCGCACGCGGTGCGGCCGGTCGCCTGTTCGCCTTCGGCTTCGATGCGTGGAAGATCAGCGCGTACATGGAATCGCTGGCCGCCCAGGGCGGACTGTCCGGCGCCACCGGCACCTTGTACCTGGACGGCGGTGGCAACATCCTGCGCGTGCCGGCGTGGTCGACCTTCAGCGGCGGGCGGCCGATGCCGATCGCCAGTGCCAACTGACAGGGCCCGGCGTGGCGCGGCGGTCGAAGCGGCCGCCGAGCGCCTGCTGTGCGAGGCCGGTCTGACGGTGCTGGACCGCAACGTGAACTTCCGCGGCGGTGAGCTGGACCGGGTAATGGACGACGGTGGCACCGTGGTGTTTGTCGAAGTGCGCTACCGCGCCCGCGCCGATTTCGGCGGCGCCGCCGCCTCGGTGGACACCCGCAAGCAGCAGCGGCTGGTGCTGGCCGCGCAGCTGTACCTGCAGGCGCACCCGGCGCTGTGCAACCAGCCGTGCCGCTTCGACGTGGTGCAGGCCAGCGGCGACCCGCCGCGCCTGCAGTGGCTGCGTGACGCGTTCCGGCTGGACGGCTGAGCGCATCCTCCCTTTGCTTCTGCTGGAATCAACATGAACACCGAACTGCCCGCCGCGCTGGTTGCCGAACTGTCCCTGCTGCTCGGTACGGATGGCTGGCGAACCGATGCCGCTGCACGGGATGCAAACGCGCAGGACAATTCCTGGCGCCGCCAGTTGCCGTTGGCGGTCGCGCTGCCGTCCACCCGCGAGCAGGTGCAGGCCATCGTCCGCGCCTGCCGCAGGCATCGGGTGGCCGTGGTCGCGCGCGGCGCAGGCACCGGCACCACCGGCGCCGCCGTCCCGCTGCAGGGCAGCGTGGTGCTGTCGCTGGCACGCATGGCACGGATCCTCGAGGTACGTGCGGGCGATCGCTGTGCAGTGGTGGAACCGGGGGTGCTCAACGGCGACCTGCAGCAGGTGCTTGCGCCGCACGGGCTGTTCTGGCCGCCGGACCCTTCCAGCGCCGACATCTGCAGCATCGGCGGCAACCTGGCCTGCAATGCCGGTGGGCCGCGCGCGGTGAAGTACGGCACCAGCCGCGACAACGTGCTCGGCCTGGTGGCGGTGACCGGTAGCGGTGATCTTATCCGCTGCGGCGGCGCCTACACCAAGGATGCCACCGGATACGACCTGACCCACCTGCTGGTAGGCAGTGAAGGCACGCTGGCGATCATCGTGGAGGCCACCCTGAAGCTGACCCCGCTGGCAGTCGCCCAAGCTGGCCTGCGGGTGCTGTACCGCGATGCCGATGCCGCCGCGCAGGCCGTATCGCGGGTGATGGGGCAGCCGGTGGTGCCGACGCGACTGGAGTTCATGGACGCGCGCAGCCTGGAGTTGCTGAGGCGCAATGGCGCCGATGTACCCGACGCCGGGGCCATGCTGCTGATCGAAGCCGACGGCGACCACGATACCTTGCCCTACCTGCTGCAGGCATTGGCCAACGCCGCCGAGGGCGAAGGCATGATCGCGCTGGACGTGGCGATGGAAGGCGCAGCGCGCGAGAAGCTCTGGGCGGCACGCAAGGCGCTGTCGCCGGCGCTGCGCAGCATCGCGCCGGGCAAGATCAACGAAGACGTGGTGGTGCCGGTATCGCGCATTCCGGAACTGGTCCGCGGCGTGCAGGCACTGGCCGCCGAGTTCGACCTGACCATCGTGACCTTCGGCCATGCCGGCAACGGCAACCTGCACGTGAACATCCTGTACCACCCCGACGACGCGGATGAAAACGCGCGCGCGCAGGCCGCCCTGCCGCGCATCTTCGCGCTGACGCTGGCGCTTGAAGGCACGCTGTCCGGCGAGCATGGGATCGGCCTGGCCAAGCGTGATTTCATGGCGCAGGCCTTCACCCCGGAGACCCTGGCAGCAATGCGCGCGATCAAGGCCGCGTTGGATCCGGACGGTATCCTCAATCCAGGCAAGGTGCTGCCCGGGCCGGACTGAACGCGCCCCGCGAGGCGAGGCACGGGGGGCCTGATCGCTTCAGGCATAGTCGGCGGTCAGCCGCGCCTCGCCGCGCAGTGCCGTCGGTGCGTATGTACTGCGCCTCCAGGCGGATCGTATTGTTACCGTCCTGCCGCGGGTCGTGATCCCACGGCACGCCGAATGCCACTGGCTGGCCGTCGCGCAGCACGCGCAGCTGTCCCCCCTTTACCGTGGCGCCTGCGGCCGGTACCAGCGCGCCGATGCGTGTGCTGGAACCCGTTGCCTCTTCCAACATCAGGCGCACGCTGCTTCCCGCCGAGGGGCAGCGCATGGCCACCTCCTGCAGGCGTGTCTCTGCCGTCGCGCCCGGCTGCCAGGACTGCGCCCCTGCTCATTTGTAATCCGCGGTGATGGTGATTTCGGTGCTGACCTCCCCCGGTGCCAAGCCCGACGCGGGTCCGGCGAGATGGTAGCCGCTGCGGATTTCCAGCTTGCCGGCATCCCCGCTGACCTGCACCGCAACGCTGTCGCCTTTTTTCAGATAGGTGGTGCCGGTGGTACCGGACAGCAGCGCAATGGTCACTCCCGCCGCAGGTGTCTTGCCCGCGGTGTTTTTCCACCGTTCTGCATCGCCATCAGCCGCCGTGCCGTCAAACCTCAGGGTTGCAGTGGATACGCCGACACAGTTCTTTAGTTCCAGCGCACTCGTCTTGATCGCATTGTCGCCCTGCTTCAACTCGTCTGCACGCAACGGGGCGAGTTGGATCGGCGCCGCAACCAGGGTGCAGGTGCCAGGGTTCACCCGGCCGGAAATGCTCAGTTTGGCGGTATCGGCATGACTGGAGGACGCGAAAACAAGCAGGCTGAGCGGCAGCAGTGCACAGGCGGTGGATCGAGCGAAACGATTCATGGGGAACTCCATTGTGGGTTGAAAGAAATCGAGGTCATCGCGCTGCGGAAGCGCTGGGGGTTGAAGTGTCCGTAGACGCGAAGGGCAGGCATTGCGCCGCATCCCACAGCAGTCCGTAGGCATCGGCGGTGGTGGGGATGCGGTACTGCAGACGGCAACGATGCGGTCCATGCGGATCCACGATCAGCACGCCGGCGTCCGACGCGCCGCGCAGCTGGATGACGCCACCCTGCCCTACTGCGCCCTTGGCGTGCCCGTGCTCATCGTGCAGCGCGGCGGCGAAGGGAAGCGGCTGGCCTGCGGCATCGGTCGCATCGATGAACAGCGTGCGGTCGGTACGCGTAGTGAACGTCACCCGCACGATGCTGCCTGCGGTCGGCGCGACGCGCTGCGCGGTCTGCTGCAGTTCAACGTCCAGTGGCAGATCGGCCGGCTCCAGCTCGATCCGGTTCCAGCGGTAAGGGCTGATATGCGGCAGCACCGCGAAGCCGTCGCGCGAGACGCGGATGCCATCCGCGCTGCCGACCCGTGCACCGCGTGCACCCTTGGCCTGGATCAACGCGAACCCATCGCTCACTGAGGGCCCCGCGGTGACACCGCCGGCATGGATGACCACACTACCCGCTACCCCCAGGTTGCCGCTGCGGCTGTCCCCCTGCTGGCTGTAACCGGCCGACAGCGTGCCAGCGCTGGTGCGGTAGGCCGCGTTGCTGCTGAAACTGCGCGCCTGCCCGCCCACGGCATGGGCAGATGCGCTGTAGTTGAGGTTGTGCGTTTCGCCGGCGGTTCCGCTCAGCCCCAGCTGCAGCCGTGAACTCCGCTGCGCGGGGTTCAGCAGGGCGTGCGCACGCGGTGCGCCGGCGCTGTTGCCCAGCGGCAGGCTGGCGGTGAGCGCATAGTGGGTCGTCTGCTGCGATTGTGCAGCCTGGTAGTGCATGACCGAAAGGCCATAGGTGAGGTGGCCGAACGAACCCTGGAAGCCAAGCTGCATATCACTGCGCGGACGTTCTTCGCTCCCGTAGGTGGAGCGCCCGCCGCTGAAGAACAGCGAGCCCCGTGACCCCAGCGGCTGCGACAGCGTCGCCTGGTAGCGCTGCCGCGGACGTGCACCCACGCCCCCCCGGTCGACATCCGCACGCGCTTTTTCCGCCAATGTCACAAAGCCGCTGCGGCTGTAGCGATGGGCCGTCATCGCCACATGGCTGCCGGTAGCGGCGATAGAGCGCTGATAGTTCAGGCGGATGCTGTTGCCGGCAACCGGCTCATGCCCAGGCCACGCCAGCCGTGACCGGGTCAGGTCCAGTCCCACTGCACCCAACGGTGTAGCGAACGCTGCACCCACCAGCGCCGCGATATAGTGATCGGCAAGCTGCGTGCCGGCGAGCAGGGTCAATGGATTGCTGATGCCGCGTGCGTAGGTAGCCTCTACGAAACGCCAGTGGTCTGCCCGACCTCCCGCTTCACGCAGCGTGCCGGCGGTCGCGCTGAGCCGCGTCGCGCCGGGTCGCAGCGCCTGCGCCGCCGCGGAAAATCCCACGCGGAACCGCTGCTCGCGTCCGTCGGCCTCGGTGACGGTGACCTGCAGGTCACCGCCGAAACTGGTCGGATAGAGATCGTCGATCAGGAACGGTCCCGGGGCGACGTGAACTTCATGGATCAACAGACCGTTCTGATGAATGCTGACCCGCGCGTTACTGTTGGCGACGCCCCGAACGGCTGGCGCATAGCCCCGAAGCGCGTCCGGCAGCATGCGTTCGTCGGTGGCGATGCGCACGCCGGTGAAGCCGACCGCAGCGAACAGTTCGCCGCCGGTGTGGGCCTGGCCGATCACCAGCTGGCTGTTCCAGGCAGGCAGGTCGCGCTGCAGTTCGGTGCCCAGCACGGCGTAGCGCGTGGAGGCGGCGTCCTGGCTGAGCGCGGCCCTGTGCCGCAGCCGCCAGGCGCCAGCATTCAGCCCGGTCCGCAGCGCCAGATAGCGTGCACTGCGACGCTGGCTGCGACTTTCACTGAAACTGTAATCGATGAATCCCGCGGTGATTCCCTGATCGCGCTGCCGCATCGGTACGTCACCGCGTCCGCTGGAGGCGAGCGCCGCCTGTGGAATACCGATGCGCAGCGCCAGCTCTGCCTGGTCCACGACGACGGTCGCGCCCTCGATCACCTGTCCCAACGGGCTGCACGCCTCGGGCTGCGCGATCAGTTTTTCCAGCTGATCAGCCTTCAATCCAAGACTCTCGAGGATGGACTGGCCTATGCAGGGTTCGCCGCTCTCGAACGCGATGTCAGCGGTCGCGTGCCTTTCCCCATTTATCACGACGTCGAGTGCGTGCACGCCGTCGGGAAATCGAGCTTGGTCAAGATAATGCTGTGTATCGATTGATTTCCCACCCAGCATGAATCCCGCGCTGAACTGCGGCGGGGGGACGGCTGCTGCGCTTACGGGGGAGCCGGCCAGCAACCACGCAACTGCGACGGCAAGTCGATTTAGCTGTTGAATTGGATCTACGCACTTGGTGGACATTACGTATCGGGCACGCAGCCCGTCGCGTTGGAAGGAGTGCGACGTTAGGAGCCCAGCCGCGTCCGCACCATCGGGAAAATTGTATTTTTTGCAGTGCACAAAACCATCAGATGGAGTAATGACCGAATACAGGTTTTCCCATGGCAACACGAATCAGCCGCGTCAACACTATGCGCATCGCGCTTTTCCGTTCGCCTTCGCGTATTCGTCCTGCAGATTCAAGAGAACCTTGTGACCCTTATTCAACGCCCCTTGCTCGGTTGCACCCTGCTCATCACCGGCATCCCCACCGCGCTCGCCGAGCGCCTGGAGATTACCGGTGAACTGACCCCTTCCACCTGCGTGGTGCAGGTGATCGACGGCACCGTCAGCGTGCGGATGGGAAAGGTCGATCTGGCTTCGGTAAATACCCTTGCACGCGCCGGCCAACAGAATTTCAGCCTCCATCTGGACTGCAGGGGATTGGGCGCAGCGCAGACGGTCGCGGTGCGCTTCAGCGGCGCCCCGCATGGCCTGACCGGCAACCTGGCGCTGACCCCGTCATCCACCGCGACCAACGTGGGCGTGGCGCTTTACGACGTCGATGGCCGGCACCAGAAAATAGACGCCTCACCCACGACCGCCGTCCTGATCGCGGCCAATGGACAGGGCCGCCTCGATTACAGCGCGTGGTATGCCGCGCCCTTCAGGAACGCCACCGCAGGCACCGCCAATGCGCAGGCCAGCGTGGTGGTCCTCTACCGATGAACCCTCCGACGTACCTGCCGCGATCCGCTACCGGCATCGCGCACTGCCGCTCAACGAGGCACCCCCGATGAAACTCAATGACCTGCGTTACAGCATCCTGCTCTGCTCCCTCGTGGCGATTGCGCCGGTATCGGCCGCCGTGACACTGCAGGCCACCCGTATCGTGCATGACGACGCCAAAGGCCGTGATGCGACGCTCCGCGCCGCCAATACCGGCGACCAGCCCGCGCTGACCCAGGTGTGGATCGACGACGGTGACGGTCGTGCGCGTCCTGAAGACATCCGCACGCCGTTCCGCCTGACCCCGGCCGACCCTCGCCTGTTGCAGCCCCGCCAAGGACAGGCCTATCGCATCACCTATGCACCGCGTCCGTCCGACCCGGCGCTGCCCCGCGACCGCGAGTCGGTGTTCTATTTCAATCTGCTGGATATTCCGCCGGCGCCTGCCGGCGCGGAGCAGGCGAACCTGCTGCAATTCGCGGTGCGCACGCGCGTCAAGCTGTTCCATCGCCCGAAGGGCCTGGTCGGCAAAGCAGAAGACGCAGCAGCCGGCCTGCGCTGGAGTGTCGGCGACGGCCGCCGCACGCTGCGCATCCACAACGCCTCTGCATTTCACGTCAGCCTGGACCACATCACGCTGGAAGACGGCACGTCACCGCCGGTGGACATGATCGCCCCGCTCAGTACGGTCGATGTACCCATGCATCAGCCCCCGCGCCTGCCTGCCACGGTCACGTACTGGTGGCTGGACGATTACGGTGCGCAACGTGAGGGCCGCAGCCCCATCAACCCGGCGCCCGCACCATGAGCATTGCCACCCATCCTTGCGCCCAAGGCGATGATCGCGCCACAGCGTTACCAGCGGTTCTCATCGCCGGCGTGCTGCTGGGCCTGCTCAGCACGGACGTGTCAGCGTGCACCGTGACAAAACGTGCCGATGCGGTTGCCGACGGACAGATTCTGATTCCCGACGAAATGCGGCCCGACATCATGCTGCATCAGGGAAGCAACGGCCGCAGCGGATTGCAGTTCAACAACTGCCCGCCGGTGCAGCGGATAGACATTGACAGTATTCCCGCCATGCCTGGCCTGACCTACGTCAGGAATATCCGACATTACGAGGAAGACTATCCAGCCTTCGGCTGGCACCCGACCTCGCCGCTCATTGTGTTCAACCTGCACAAGTACAGTCCGGGTGCTCCGCCGGGTGGGGCCAACACACCCTTCAGGGCGGATCAGGCGAACAGGATTCAGGTCACCACGGGATTCGGCGGCAGATTTACAATGGATCTGAACCTCGGCTACACCATTTACTCGCGCGGCGGGCCGATGTCATCCGTCGACCCGGTGATGCTGTCAGCCGTCACCACGACGCCGGGCTTCCCTGGCAACGGGCCCATGCACCATTCCCTGTCGTTCAGTCTGGTCATTCCCGCCCGCACCTGCACACTGTCCGACACAAACCTGCAGCTTGCACCGGTGACGGCCAATGCGCTGCTCCGGGTGGGGCAATCAGCGGGTGAAATGCCCTTGCGTGTGAAGATGCAGTGCCCCCGCGATGGGATCAGGGTCGATCTGACGCTGCGCGATGCCCTGGACCGCAGCAACACGGGAAGCGCGCTCACGCCGGTGCCAGGGCATGGAAGCGCGGGCATTGCGGTGCAGTTGATGCGTGACAACGCACCGGTACGCTTGGGCAGCACGTGGACGCCGCCGCTACCACACGCCGGCGAACAGACCATCGACCTGGCCGCGCGCTACCTGCGCACCGCCGGTGCGTTGCAGCCAGGCACCGTAGAGGGCCAGGCGATACTGACTGCCGATTACCGCTGAACGCCTTGCGCGTGAGCGTTGCTGAAGTGCACGTAGCCCTGAGCGACCGGCATGCCGGGACAGTCGACGCCGGCACCGTCGACCATCCCGCCGATGCGGGTCAACGGGGTGCCCAGTTGCTCCGCCACGGCATGCAGTCGCGAGCTGTTCGCCGCAGGTGCGCAGAAACACAGTTCGTAATCGTCGCCACCGGCAAGCGCGCTCGAACGCGCACGTTCGAGCGTCATCGTGCGCTGCAGCGCAGGTGACAGGGGCAGCCTATCCGGCTCCACACAGGCCCGCAGGCTGCTGCGTGCCGCAATATGGCCGATATCGGCCAGCAGGCCATCCGACACATCCACGGCGGCTGTGGCAAGGCCGCTCAGGGCCAGGCCCAGCGCCACGCGCGGTGTGGGCCGCAGCAGGCGCTGGCGCAGGAACTCGCGATCAGCATCCTGCGCGACTGCAGTGACATCGAGTTCGCCGCGTTGCCACAGGTGCAGCGCAGCAGCGGCATCACCCAGCGTGCCACTGACCCAGATGTCATCGCCGACCTGCGCGCCATCGCGGCGCAGCGCCTGCCCATGCGGGACCTGCCCGAAGGCGGTGACCGACAGAGAAAGCGGGCCACGCGTGGTGTCGCCGCCGATCAGCCGCCATCCATGCGCATCGGCCAGTGCGAAGAACCCATCGGCGAAGGCATCGATCCATTCTTCGCTGGCTTCCGGCAGGGACAAGGCCAGCGTGCCCCAGGCCGGGGTGGCGCCCATCGCGGCAAGATCGGAAAGATTCACCGCCAGGGTCTTCCAGCCGATATCGGCCGGCATCGTCTCCGGCGGGAAATGCACGCCGCTGTTGAGCGTATCGGCGGTCACTGCCAGCCAGTGGCCGGCCAGTGGCTGCAGCAGCGCCGCATCGTCGCCGATGCCGAGTACGATGTCATCGCGCCCCTTGCTGCGGGCGCGGATACGATCGATCAGGGCGAATTCGGCGAACGACATCGGATGTCAGCGGCGCTCAGTTTCCGCTTTCGGTCTTGCGCCATTCCACGGCGGCACGATCCAGCACGCCGTTTACATAGGTGTGACCGTGTTCGGACCCGAAACGCTTGGCCGATTCGATGGCCTCGTTGATCACCACCCGGTAAGGGACGTCGGCGCGGAAACGCAGTTCGAAGGCCGACAGCCGCAGCACCGCCCGTTCGATCGCATCGACTTCTTCGATGGTACGGTCCAGGTACGGCGCCAGCGCCTGGTCGATATCACGACGGTTGTCGAGCACGCCGTGCACCAGTGCTTCGAAGTACGCCAGGTCGGCGACTTCGCGTGCCTGTTCGTGGGCGAACTGGGCGACCAGCGATTGACCATTGCCGCCGGAAATCTGCCAGGCGTAAATGGCCTGCACGGCACGGCGGCGCGCGCGCGAACGCAGTACGGGATCGACGCCATCGCGGCGCACGGGTCTGCCGGACGGCCTGCCCTGGGAATTATTGTTCATGGCAGCTGCTCCAGAAGATTGATCATTTCCAAGGCGGCCAAGGCCGCCTCTTCACCCTTGTTGCCGTGGCTGCCGCCGGCGCGGGCTTCGGCGTCCTCGGCACGTTCCACCGCCAGTACGCCGTTCAGCACCGGCACGCCGAAGTCCAGCTGCACGCGCATCAGGCCCTCGGCGCAGCGGTCGGCCACGTGCTCGTAATGGCGGGTATCGCCGCGGATCACGCAGCCCAGCGTAATGATGGCGGCGTGCTGGTGGGCAGCCGCCAGGCGCGCGGCGACCAGTGGGATTTCCCAGGCGCCGGGCACCCGGATGACATCCACGGCGTCTTCGCTGATGCCATTGCTGGCCAGGCTCTGCCGGGCGCCGGTGACCAGTGCGTCGGTGATGCGGGCGTTCCAGCGGCTGGCCACGATGGCCAGGCGCGCCGATCCGGGAGAGCGAAGATCGCCTTCGAAATGGCTCATGTGCGGGTTTGGGGTACGTAAGAGGGGGCAAGTTTACCGCGCGCGGGCGGTGCGCGGGCCCTCGGCGGGCCCGCCTGCACGATGCGGGACTCAGCAGCCCAGCGTTTCAACCACTTCCAGGCCATAGCCGGCCAGGCCGATCTGGCGGCGCGGGGTGCCCAGCACGCGCAGCTTGCCCAGCCCGAGGTCGGACAGGATCTGCGCGCCGGCGCCGTTGCGGCGCCACTGGCTTACATCCTTGTCCTTGCCGGGGGCGACCGGCTGCGGCTGCTGGCGCAGGCGTGCCAGCAGTGCCTCGCCATCGCGCGGGGCCGACAGCACCACCATCACGCCGCTGTCTGCAGCAGCGATCGCGCGCAGCGCATCGGTCGCGGCCACGCCGAAATCATCACGACGCCAGTGCAGCAGGTCGGCCAGCGGGTTTTCCACCTGCACCCGCACCAGGGTGGGGGTATCGGCATCCGGGGTGCCGCGGACCAGCGCGAAATGCAGGTCATGCGCGATGCGGTCGCGGTAGGTGACCAGTGTGAACGCACCGAACTCGGTGTCGATATCCCGCTCATCGACGCGCTCGACGGTCTTTTCGGTGGCCAGCCGGTAGGCGATCAGGTCGGCGATGGAGCCCATCTTCAGGCCATGCTCGCGGGCGAACACTTCCAGCTCCGGCCGCCGCGCCATGCTGCCATCGGGGTTCAGGATTTCGACCAGCACGCCGGCCGGCTCCAGCCCGGCCAGCATCGCCAGGTCCACGCCCGCTTCGGTGTGGCCGGCGCGGGTCAGCACGCCGCCCGGCTGGGCGATCAACGGGAAGATGTGGCCCGGCTGGTGCAGGTCGCTGGCCTTGGCCGTGGGCTTCACCGCGGTGCGGATGGTGTGCGCACGGTCGTACGCGGAAATGCCGGTGGTCACGCCCTCGGCGGCTTCGATGCTGACGGTGAAGTTGGTCTGGAACTGCGCCGTATTGGCCTGCACCATCGGCGCCAGGCCGAGGTCGGCGGCCCGTTCGCGGGTCAGCGGCAGGCACACCAGTCCCCGCCCATGGGTGACCATGAAGTTGATGTCGCTGGGCTTGACCAGCTCGGCGGCCATGATCAGGTCGCCTTCGTTCTCGCGGTCTTCGTCGTCGACGATGACCACCATGCGGCCCTGGCGGATGTCTTCCAGGATCTCGGGGATGGGGGCGAAATTCATGCGCGTGCTCCTTCGCCCAGCAGGCGTTCCACGTAGCGGGCGACCAGGTCGATTTCCAGGTTCACCGCACTGCCGACGGCCGTGCTGGAGAACGCGGTGTGCGCGACGGTATGCGGGATCAAGGCGACCTCGAAGCCTTGCTCGTCCACTTCATTGACGGTCAGGCTGACACCGTCGACGCAGATCGAGCCCTTCTTGGCGATGTAACGACGCAGGCCGGCCGGGGCAGCGAAGCGCCAGCGCTGCGCGCGTGCGTCGTCGTGGATGGAGAGGACCTGTCCCAGCCCATCCACATGCCCGCTGACCAGGTGACCGCCGAGGCGATCGGTCGGGCGCATGGCGCGCTCCAGGTTGATCACCGCACCGTCGGCAAGCTGGCCCAGGGTGGTCAGCCCCAGCGTTTCGGTCGACGCATCGGCCTGGAAGGTCTGCGCGTCGAACGCGGTCACGGTCAGGCATACGCCATTGATGGCGATGCTTTCGCCCAGCTGGACGTTGTCGAACGGCAGGCTTCCGACGTGGAAGGTGAAGCGGACATCGCCGCCGATGGTTTCGCGAGCGGCCAGGTGGCCGAGGCCTTCAATGATTCCAGTAAACAAAGTAACGTTCTCCGCGGAAGTGAGCGAAAAACGCCGCAAGGCAAACAGGCACGCACGGCACCGCAAGGTCCCGTGGCACCGTCTTCTTTCATCCGGACTATGACCGTCGGCTCCGGCATCGGACCGGATCTGCTGACCTCCTGCCGGGGTGACCCTGCCGGAGCGCTCGCGGGCTCGTGCCAGAGGCACCTACCGCCGGTGGGGAATCGCACCCCGCCCTGAAGACGTTTGTGTACCGGCGAACCGGCGGGGCTAGTGTAACAAATGCACCTGAAGGCTCGCTTTTTGTGAAAGTTTCGTTAGAATCCGCGCCGAGTGCGACAAAGATGTCGCCCCGGGCGGTCCATCCGGCCGCCTGCAATGGAACGCAACCTCATAGGAACTCACGCATGCGCAAGATGCTGCTGGCCGCCTCCCTGCTCGCCCTGTCGCCGCTGTCGGCCTTCGCCGCCGACGAGCTGAGCTACACCTACGTCGAAGCCGGCTGGACCCAGTTCAAGGTGAACGATGACTTCCTGGACGACCCCAAGGTCGACGGCGGTTACATCCGTGGTTCCTTCGCGATCGCACCGCAGGTCTACCTGTTCGGCGCCTGGTCGCAGGTGTCCAAGTCCTACGGCTTCGACGGCGGCAGCCTGAAGCTGGAACTGGACCAGCCTGAGTTCGGTATCGGTTACCACATGGGCATGAGCGACCGCGTCGACTTCACCGCCGACATCGCCTGGACCCGCCAGAACGCCGAGCTGACCCTGAAGGAAACCGGCTTCGATACGCTGCGCCAGAAGGACCACTTCAACGCGGCCCGCGGCACCCTGGGCGTGCGTGGCAAGCCCTCGGCACGCACCGAAGCCTGGCTGAAAGCCGGCTACATGGATGGCAGCGACATGGACGGCACCTGGGTCGGCAACGTCGGCGGCCAGATCAACATCACCCCGATGTGGGGCGTGGTGGGTGAAGTGCAGGTCATCGAAGACGTGACCCAGTACTCGGCCGGCGTGCGCGCCAGCTTCTGATCTGCGCACCATTGCGACCCAAAGGACGGCCCCTCGCGGGGCCGTTTTTTTTTGGTTCGTCTCCCTCTTGCGCTGTCATCACGGTGATGGCGGCAGTCGATGCCAAATCTGACATATGACGGGCCTGCGTACTGACAGCGGTCGGCGTTGTCTACCGGCTGCGTCCATAGCATGAAACAGGTCAACTACATGCTCACAAGAGAGGAGATTTCAAATGCAACGTCTAGCTGCACATCTGATGATTGCTCTGGCGGCGGGCCTGGCGGCGCCCTCCGGGCATGCCCTCGAGAAACCCTGGCAGCACTTCGTTTTCATTTCTGATACGCAGTATCCGTGGACGGATAAGAACGATCGAGGCGAACCCGAAGACGAAGACACGCGAGATAGGCGATCGCGCGAGTTCATTCTTGCACAGGGCGAGGGCACGCTTCAGTACCGCGAAGACAACGGGGGAATCGACAACGTCCCACTCTTCATCAACGGGGACCTCACCGCGTACGGCCACGCCGAACAGCTCGACTTCATGACCACCCCCCTCCGCACCAAGTACGTCCGCAACTTCTACATCAACCTCGGCAATCATGACTACAAGAACAACGTCGACGATTGCTTTAACAACAACTGTGCACTGCGAATGTACCTGCAGATGGGGGAATGGGCCCAGGGTTACGGTGCAGACACGCTGGACTACCGCAAGGTCAAGACCGACGAAGGGCAAGGCCGGCACAGCATGGATCACTATGGGAGCCTGGCCTACACCAAGACATTTGGGGATGTGCTGGCTATCCAACTGCAGAATGAGCCTACGTATGAGGTCAAGTTCAGGGGAAAACGGTTCGTACGCCATGACGTGAACGTTAATCCTGGGCTGGGCGTGCTCGCCGCAGGACTGAAGGCAGCGCGCCGGGACAGTAAATCGGTGATCATCAACATGCATTCCCCGCCGTACAGCAACTGGAAAGTGGCAAAGAGCCCCGAGTTCATCAAATTGATGAAGGACAACGAAGACATCATCCTGGGCATCTTCGCGGGTCACCTGCACACGAAGGTCGGCCGGTTTTCCAAGGTAGGGAAAATCCCCGTCTATCTCAGCGGCGCCGCTCACTACCGGAATTTTCTGGTGGCGGACTTCAATCCCGCGCTGTGTCAGCTGCAGGTATGGGTAGTCCACGAGAACAATCCGCACGAACGCAAGGAACATGCCGGCTATTCCGAGGCCACTACCTGCGCCGGTTAGCCCGTACCCGCCACGATACGCTGGGGCGCTCGGGACTGATCGCCGAGCGTCTCGCCTGCACTTTTACTACCAATCCGATGGTCGGACCGACCGCGCATCCCATGGATCAGCGCCGCGGCCTCGCCTGAGGATGCCGGTGACGCCTGCCAGCCGGCAGCGTCACCGGCGCGCTTACCGCTATGTACGCATGCGGCTCGTCCAGCGATGAGTAAGGCATCCCCTACCGATCGCGGTAGTCGGCGACAGCTTTTGATAGTGTCGGCGGCCATGCAGCGCACGGCGCCGTCACGCCGCCGTCTTCTGCCCACGCCCCCTTCGCCCTAACCGGAACGTCCAGTGCGGTCAGCCTGCGAGACGCAGCAGCAGGCGCAGGTCGTCGCCGACCTGGCGCTGATCGATGATGCGCAGCCGCAGTTGCTGGTCCATCGCGTCGATACCCAGGCCGGCGAACAGCGGCAAGCCGCGTTCGCCAAGCAACGTCGGCGCCTGGTAAAGCAGCAGTTCGTCCACCCATCCGGCCGCCAGCAAGGCCCCGGCCAAGGTGGCACCGGCTTCAGTGTGCACTTCGTTGATACCCCGCTCTGCGAGCAGGCAAAGGGCCGCACCCAGATCCAGCCGACCGGCCACGCTGGGCACGCTGGCGAACGACGCATCGGCGGCATCCGGGGCGCTGACCGCAGCGTCGTGCAGATACAGCGTAGGCGCCCCACCTTCGCGCACGCGCGCGCACTCAAGCGAACGCAGCCGTGCGTC
The DNA here is from genome assembly GCF_001431535.1 of Stenotrophomonas chelatiphaga. GTDB lineage: Bacteria > Pseudomonadota > Gammaproteobacteria > Xanthomonadales > Xanthomonadaceae > Stenotrophomonas > Stenotrophomonas chelatiphaga. The sequence continues at coordinate 8,880 of NZ_LDJK01000019.1, read as the reverse complement.
GAGCACCACGCGCAACGGCGGCATCACCTCGATGCCGGGCAGGCGTACGGTCAGCTGCGGATCATCGGCCAACACCGTGTCGGCCCCGGTCAGGATCGCGCCCGCCCTCGCCCGCCAGTGCTGCACGTCTTCCCGTGCAGCCGGACCGGTGATCCACTTCGAGCGGCCATCGGCCATCGCCGTGCGGCCGTCCAGGCTGGCGGCCAACTTGACCCGCACCCACGGGCGACCGCGCTCGACGCGCGACAGGAAACCCCGGTTGAGCTCCCGTGCCTGCACGGCCATCAGCCCTTCGTCGACCTCGATCCCCGCAGCGCGCAGCAGATCGAATCCGCCGCCGTCGACCTGCGGGAACGGATCACGCAGGGCGGCGACGACGCGGCTGACGCCGGCCTCGATCAGTGCCAATGCACAGGGTGGCGTGCGGCCAAAATGCGCACACGGTTCAAGGGTGACGTAGGCGGTGGCCCCGCGGGCCTGGTCGCCCGCTTCGCGCAGTGCGAACACTTCGGCATGCGGGCCGCCGGCACGTTGATGCCAGCCCTGCCCCACCACCTGCTCGCCGCGGGCGATCACGCACCCGACCATGGGATTGGGGCGGGTGGTGTAGGCAGCACGTTCGGCCAGGCGCAGCGCACGTGCCATGTGCAGGTGGTCCAGCGCGGAGAAAGCGCTCATCGGTGCTCCTTGGACACAGGCGCGCAGCGGCGCGCGTCAGCCTTTCTTTTTCTTGGTCAGGGCGATCACATCGCCCAGCAGCTGCAGTTGTTCGGTGCTGGCCGGCAGGTCGCGTTCCAGCTTTTCAATCTCTTCGCGGAAGTCTGCGACATCCTCGAAGCTGCGGTAGACCGAGGCGAAGCGAACGTAGCCGACATGGTCGAGCTTGCGCAGTTCGTTCATCACGAACTCGCCAACGCGGATGGAGGGCACTTCGCGCTCACCGCAGATGCGCAGCTGGTGGATCACCGAACGCACCGCCGCTTCGATCTTGTCTTCCGGCACGGGACGCTTCTGCAGCGCGCGGTCGAAGCCGGCGCGCACCTTGCGCGCTTCGAACGCCTCGCGGCTGCCATCGCCCTTGACGATGGTCGGCAGCTTCAGCTCGATGGTTTCCAGCGTACTGAAGCGCTCGCTGCAGGCCTCGCACTCACGCCGACGCCGAATCGTCGCGCCGTCTTCAGAGACGCGCGAATCGATTACACGGGTGTCGGCATGTTGGCAGAACGGACAATGCATGGGGCGCCTTGAGTCTCGGAAACGTCATGCGATGGACATGGCGGCGTCGCAACGGTACCTGAGAAGGCCATGAGCAGCAAACAAAGGCCGCTCATGGCAGGGGCAGGCGCACGGCCGGGCGTTACCGCCCCGACCGCTGGGGCCGTGATCGCTCAGCCGTAGACCGGATACTTCCGGCATTGCGCGCTGACCGCATCGCGCACGCGTGCGATCACCGCTTCGTCCGCCGGTGCGTCCAGCACGTCGGCGATCCAGTTGGCCAGATCGACACAGTCCTGTTCGCCATAGCCGCGGGTGGTCACCGCCGGGGTACCCAGGCGCAGGCCGGAGGTCACGAACGGCGAACGCGGGTCGTTGGGGACCGAGTTCTTGTTGACCGTGATGTGGGCCTTGCCGAGGGCCGCTTCAGCGTCCTTGCCGGACACGTCCTTGCCGATCATGTCGACCAGCATCAGGTGGTTTTCGGTGCCGCCGGAGACGATCTTGTAGCCACGGGCGATCAGGGTCTTCGCCATGGCCTGGGCGTTCTTCACCACCTGCTGCTGGTAGCGGGTGAAGTCCGGCTCCAGCGCTTCCTTGAACGCCACGGCCTTGGCCGCGATGACGTGCATCAGCGGGCCGCCCTGGATGCCCGGGAAGACGATCGACTGCAGCTTTTTGACCAGTTCTTCGCTGGCGCCCTTGGCGATGATGATGCCGCCACGCGGACCGCGCAGGGTCTTGTGGGTGGTGGAGGTCACCACGTGGGCGTGCTCCAGCGGGCTCGGGTAGACGCCGGCGGCGACCAGGCCCGCCACGTGCGCCATGTCCACGAACAGGTACGCACCGACCTTGTCGGCAATGGCGCGGAAACGCGCCCAATCGACCACCTGCGAATAGGCCGAGAAGCCGGCGACGACCATCTTCGGCTTGTGCTCGACGGCGAGGCGCTCGACTTCGTCGTAATCAATCAGGCCCTGGTCGTTCACACCGTACTGCACCGCATTGAACAGCTTGCCCGAAGCATTGACCTTGGCGCCGTGAGTCAGGTGGCCGCCATGCGCCAGGCTCATGCCCAGGATGGTGTCACCGGCCTGCAGCAGGGCGAAGTAGACCGCCTGGTTGGCCTGCGAGCCGCTGTGCGGCTGCACGTTGGCGTAATCAGCGCCATACAGCTGCTTCAGACGATCAATCGCCAGCTGTTCGGCGATATCCACGTACTCACAACCGCCGTAATAGCGCTTGCCCGGATAGCCTTCGGCGTACTTGTTGGTCAGCTGGCTGCCCTGGGCTTCCATCACCATCGGGCTGGCGTAGTTCTCGCTCGCGATCAGCTCGACGTGGTCTTCCTGGCGCTGGGACTCATCGGCGATGGCCTTGGCCAGTTCGGGGTCGTAGCTTTCGATTCGGACGTCGCGCGGGAACATCGGTTTCTCCGGGGGCAGGCAGGAAAGGAACAGCGAGGCGGTCAATTGTAGTGCCTGCGCCCGGAGAGGGGCCATCGCCGCAGAACGCGGTGAACGACGACGGCGCCCTTATCGGGCGCCGTCGGGGCGATGCGGGGTACTGCTCTCAGCGGCCGTTGATCACGAAGTCAGCGAGGATCCCGGTGGCGATCGCCACCAGCAGCAGGTTGCCGCGGTCATCGCGGACCCAGTGGTGACCGCGGGGCGGACGACGCACGTGATAGCTGTTGTAATCATTCACGACATAGATCGGACCACGGTAGTAATCGCGGTAGCGGTGACCGACCTTCCAGCCATAGCCGGGGCCCGGGCCATACGCCGGGCGGTAGGCCGGTCGATAGACCACGCGCGGCGGCGGGGCTGGACGGTAGTAACCCGGATGGCGCCGGTCATCCCGCCATTCGCGGCGGTCATGCCGCCGGTCGTCACGCCAGTCGCGGCGCGCTTCACGGCGATGATCACGATCGTCGCGACGATCATCGCGGCGATCATCCCGCCACTCACGACGGTCATGACCACGGTGACGGTCGTTGTCGGCAAATGCCGGAGTGACGGCGGCAAAGGCCAGCGCGGAGGCCATGGCACCGGCCAGGAATCGATTGATGCGCATGGTCTACCTCTGCAGGATGGGTGGGCGATGTCCATATTGCCCATGCGATCTGAATGGATTCCGGCTGGAAACGCTTCCTCCGCGTGCGGAAACGTCCCTGTTCATTTTTCGGCAAGGCTTCAGCCGCCCTCGCTGGCCGTCCAACTTCCAAGCACGTTGACCGGCGCGCCGGTGCCTTCAACGGACACGTAGTAGACGCCGGCCCTCAGTGCGGGCAGGTGGCAGCGCCGCCAGGCATCGCCTTCGTCCTTGCACACCGACACCGGGAACCCGCCCCCTGCCGCTGCGCCCTTCACCTGCAGGGTGACGGTGGCATCCCCGCCCCAGGTGCGCAGGTCCACGTCGGATGCCTTGCTCAGGCGCAGCTCCAGGGTCTCGGCAAAAGTGGCTGCGCTGCGACGACGGGGAAAGACCGGCACCACCTGCCCGGACCTGAGCTGCGGACGCGACGGCATCAATGAAAAGTCGGCGCGCATATCAGTGGCGCCGCCCCGCAGGCTGATCCGCAGGCGGCGCCTGGAGCTGCTGGAGGGCAGCGCCACCAGCCCGCCGACGAAGCGCGAGCCATCCAACCTCACCTCCCGCAGCGGCTGGCCGTCGGCGAGCGACACCAGCAACGTGCCGGACAGACCCGCGCTGTCCGCTGCGGCGACCAGCTCGTACGGCAGCCATTTTTCGGTCGCCGCCACTTCGACATCGAACTCCCTCACCCCGCCCGGGGCCAGCTGCAGATCCAGCACCTTGACGTTCGGCAACAGCAGGGGAGGCGCCTGCTGGGCGGCCACCGATACCGGCAGCAGGGCGCTGAGCAACAACAAACCGAACGCTTTCATGCGTGATCTCCATGGGTTGGAGCCATCAGCCTGGACGCTGCCCCGGGCGATCACAGTCAGGTTTCAGGCCGCCGTCCGGTGTGCAGGCACACCTGTCCCGGTCGGCGTTTTCCCAGGGCTGAACCCGCCATCGGCTGCCATGGCAGTGAAAGGGGGGATCGGCGATAATGCTGGGTCAAATATTCCGTTTTCCGCCGGCCCGGGCTCTCGGCCCGGTGGATCGACCCTCTGGGAGACTTCATGTCCTCGCAATACATCTACACCATGAACCGCGTGTCCAAGGTGGTTCCGCCCAAGCGGCAGATCATCAAGGACATCTCGCTGTCGTTCTTCCCGGGGGCGAAGATCGGCCTGCTGGGCCTGAATGGCTCGGGCAAATCCACCGTGCTGAAGATCATGGCCGGCGTGGACAACGATTTCGAGGGCGAAGCCCGCCCGCAGGCCGGCATCAAGGTCGGTTACCTAGCGCAGGAACCGGAGCTGGACCCGACCAAGACCGTACGTGAATCGGTCGAGGAAGGCGTGGGCGAAGTGCTGCAGGCGCAGGCCGCGCTGGATGCGGTGTACCTGGCCTACGCCGAAGAAGGTGCCGACTTCGACAAGCTGGCCAAGGAACAGGAGCGGCTGGAGGCGATCCTCGCCGCCGGTGACGCGCACACCCTGGAAAACCAGCTGGACGTGGCCGCCGATGCGCTGCGCCTGCCGCCGTGGGAAGCCATCGTCGGCACCCTGTCCGGTGGTGAAAAGCGCCGCGTGGCACTGTGCCGCCTGCTGCTGCAGAAGCCGGACATGCTGCTGCTCGATGAACCGACCAACCATCTCGATGCCGAATCGGTGGAATGGCTGGAACAGTTCCTGGCGCGCTACACCGGCACCGTGGTGGCCGTCACCCATGACCGCTACTTCCTGGACAACGCCGCCGAGTGGATCCTGGAACTGGACCGCGGTCGCGGCATTCCGTGGAAGGGCAACTACACCGACTGGCTGACCCAGAAGGACGAGCGCCTGAAGCAGGAAGACAACCAGGAAAAGTCGCGCCAGAAGGCGATCCAGAAGGAACTGGAATGGTCGCGCCAGAATGCCAAGGGCGGCCGCACCAAGGGCAAGGCCCGCCTGGCGCGCCTGGAAGAGCTGCAGTCGGTCGATTACCAGAAGCGCAACGAGACCAATGAAATCTTCATCCCGCCGGGCGAACGCCTGGGCAACGCGGTGATGGAGTTCAAGAACGTCTCGAAGAAGTTCGGCGATCGCCTGCTGTTCGACAACCTGAACTTCCTGGTGCCGGGCGGCGCCATCGTCGGCATCATCGGCCCCAACGGCGCCGGCAAGTCGACCCTGTTCAAGATGATCACCGGCCAGGAAAAGCCGGATACCGGCGAAATCGTGGTCGGCCCGACCGTCAAGCTGTCCTACGTGGACCAGAGCCGCGACGCGCTGGAAGGCAACCACAACGTCTTCCAGGAAATCGCCGGCGGCCTGGACATCCTCAACATCAACGGCGTGGAGATCCAGTCGCGCGCCTACATCGGCCGCTTCAACTTCAAGGGCCAGGACCAGCAGAAGCTGGTCGGTTCGCTGTCCGGTGGTGAGCGTGGCCGCCTGCACATGGCCAAGACCCTGCTGCAGGGTGGCAACGTGCTGCTGCTCGATGAACCGTCCAACGATCTGGACATCGAAACCCTGCGTGCACTGGAAGATGCGCTGCTGGAGTTCCCGGGCAACACCTTCGTCATTTCGCATGACCGTTGGTTCCTGGATCGCATCGCCACGCACATCCTGGCCTTCGAAGGCGATTCGCACGTGGAGTTCTTCCAGGGCAACTACCGCGAGTACGAAGAAGACAAGCGCCGCCGCATGGGCGACGATGCCGCGCCCAAGCGCCTGCGCTTCAAGGCACTGAAGTAAGGCAACCGGAAAGGCCGCGCTCGCGCGGCCTTTCTGCATTCCGGCAGGTCACGACCGTGGGTCGTGACACCTGATCGTCACGAGACTCTCATGGCCCTCTTCGAACGCCTGTTCCAGCTGCAGCAGCACGGCACCACCGTGCGCACCGAACTGCTGGCCGGCCTGACCACCTTCCTGACGATGTCCTACATCGTCTTCGTCAACCCGGACATCCTGTCCACCACCGGCATGGATGCCGGCGCGGTGTTTGTGGCTACCTGCCTGGCCGCCGCGCTGGGTTCGCTGGTGATGGCCTTTGCCGCCAACTTCCCGGTCGGCATGGCGCCGGGCATGGGGCTGAACGCATTCTTTGCCTTCACCGTGGTCGGCGCGGCCGGCCTGCCGTGGCAGCAGGCGCTGGCGGCGGTGTTCATTTCCGGGCTGGTGTTCCTGGTGCTGTCGCTGACCGGTGTCCGCGCCTGGCTGGTGGCCGGCATCCCGGCTTCGCTGCGCTCGGCGATCGTGGCCGGCATCGGGCTGTTCCTGGCGATCATCGCGCTGCAGAAATCCGGTGTGATCGTCGGTAACGAAGACACCCTGGTGGCGCTGGGGCCGCTCACTACCGCCCCGCCGCTGCTGGCCCTGGCCGGCTTCCTGCTGATCGCCGTGCTGGAGGCGCGCCGCGTGCGTGGTGCCATCCTGATCGGCATCCTGGCGGTCACCGGCGCCGGCTGGCTGCTCGGCAGCGTGCAGTACCAGGGGCTGGTGTCGCTGCCCCCGAGCCTGGCACCCACGTTCATGCAGCTGGACCTGCCCGGCCTGCTGCACCATGACGGTGGCGCGCCGCTGGCGGTGCTGCTGCAGGTGGTGCTGGTGTTCGTGCTGGTGGAAGTCTTCGATGCCACCGGCACGCTGTACGGCGTGGTGGGCCGGGCCGGACTGCTGAAACTGCCCGGCGCGCAGAAGCGCTTCGGCCGCGCGCTGCTGGCCGACAGCACGGCGATCGTCGCCGGCTCGCTGCTGGGCACCAGCAGCACCACCGCCTTTGCTGAAAGCGCTTCCGGCGTGCAGGTGGGGGGGCGCACCGGACTGACCGCGCTGGTGGTCGCCGCGTTGTTCCTGGCGGCGTTGCTGTTCTCGCCGCTTGCCGCGATGGTGCCCGGCTATGCAACGGCCCCGGCACTGCTGTTCGTGGCCGGCCTGATGCTGCGCGAACTGGTGGAAGTGGAGTGGAACGACCTCACCGAGTCGGTCCCGGCGGCGTTGTGTGCGCTGGCGATGCCGTTCACCTATTCCATCGCCAATGGCCTGGCATTCGGCTTCATTGCCTATGCAGCGCTGAAGGCCGGCACCGGGCGCTGGCGCGAGGTCCACCCCGCGGTATGGCTGGTGGCCGGATTGTTCGTGCTGCGCTTCGCGCTGGAGTGAGCGCGTTGCCGGAGCGCTCGCCGAGCATGGCGCGGCGCTGCCGGAGCCATGCGTAACGTCACGCCACGCGCGCCGACTGTTGGTAGCGCCGAGCCATGCTCGGCGAGCGCAGCGGTAGGCGCAGCGGATCAGGCGCCAGGCGGCAGCTCGAAAACCTGGCGCAGGTAGGCCAGGTAACCGGGATCGTCGCACATGCTCTTGCCCGGCGAATCACTCAGCTTGGCCACCGGCTGTCCGTTGCAGCGGACCATCTTGATCACGATGTTCAACGGCGTCGGGCCGAGGTCGTTGGTCAAGTGCGTGCCAACGCCGAAGGCCACCTGGCAGCGGCCGCGGAAGTAATCGAACAGGCGCATGACCTTTTCGATGTCCAGCCCGTCACTGAACACCAGCACCTTGCTGCGGGGATCGACGCGGCGCTGCTGGAAGTGCGCCAGCATGCGGTCGCCCCAGTCGAAGGGGTCGCCGGAGTCATGCCGCACGCCGTCGAACAGCTTGCAGAAATACATGTCGAAATCGCGCAGGAACGCATCCAGGCCGACCACGTCGGACAGCGCGATGCCGAGGTCGCCGCGGTATTCGCGTGCCCAGGATTCCAGCGCGGCCACCTGCGAATCGCGCAGGCGCGGACCAATCGCCTGGAAGGCCTGCAGGTACTCGTGGGCCATCGTGCCGTGCGGGGTCATGCCGTACAGCCGGGCGAAGTGCACGTTGCTGGTACCCACCAGCTGGGTGCCCAGCGCGTCACGCAGCAACGGCAACAGACGTGCATGCCAATCACGCGAGTAGCGTCGGCGCGTACCGTAGTCGGCGACCCGGCACTGGTCGAAACCCGGGGTGTCACGCAGCAGCGCCGCCTTGGCCTGCAGCCGTCGTTCGCCTTCGGCGATGTCGGCGGTGGTGGTGTTGCGGAACCAGACCTCGTTGATGATCGCCAGCAGCGGCACTTCGAACATGATCGTGTGCAGCCACGGCCCGGTGATGTCCAGTTCGATCTCGCCGGGCACGCTGTCCGAGGCACGCAGGGTGATGTACTTGCGGTCCAGGTGGAACAGGCCGAGGAAGTCGGCGAAGTCGGGCTTCACGAAGCGCAGGCCGCGCATGTAATCCAGTTCTTCGCTGCTGAAGCGCAGGCTGCACAGGTGGTCGATCTCCGCGTCGATCTGATCGATGAACTGCGCGAGGTCGATGCCCGGTGTACGGCACTTGAACCGGTACTGCACCGTGGCGCCGGGGTACTGGTGCAGCACCGCCTGCATCATGGTGAATTTGTACAGGTCGGTGTCGAGCAGGGATTGGATGATCATGCCGCCATTATGCGCCGCGTGCGGGGGTTGTTGCCGGGCCTGCGGCCCGGCGCCCGCAGAGACAACGTCAAGAGCGACGGCAACGGCAACGGCAACGGCAACGGCTGCAGGGCTGGTGGGTTGGCGGGGCGGGGTGG
>NZ_LDJK01000018.1 GCF_001431535.1 Stenotrophomonas chelatiphaga | reverse complement strand
GCGGCGGGGGGCAAGGCCGGGGCGACGGCTGGTGAGCCGATCACCGCGGCGGTGGTGCTGGCGACCGCCGTGGCCGCGCCCATCATGCCGACCGGGACTGCACTGGCGACGGGGGCTTCGCGCGGGGCCGCGACGGCAACCGGCGCGGCAGCGGCGATTGCCGGCCGAGGGCTGCGGCTGTCGCGCGTGTAGCTGATGACGCTGCATTGCGCCCCGGCGACCCGCTTGCTGACATAGCTGGGCACGCCGTCGGCGCCAACGCACTTGTACAGCGTGCCCGCACTGGCCGGCACGGCAACCAGTGCAGCAACGATGAGCGCCGCGATCCCCAAGATCCCCTTCATGGGCGCGAGTGTCCCAGCTTGTGCGGCCCTTGCCAAGCACGTTGCCCTCAAACCGGGCGTGAAGATCCCGCATCGGCCATCACCGCGGCCAGCCCGCCCAGGCAGGCGACCATCTCGGCGCGCAGCGCCGGGGGCGTGGTGGCGACGTGGAGCGGACGGATTCCCAGGCTCAGGATCTGGCTGGCCAGCATCGCCGGGGTATCCGCGCCCACGTGAAGGATGCAGTGCGCCGGCCCACCTTCCTGCAGCACCCCGCACCACGGCGGCACCTGCGGGGCCAGCTGTTCAAGCGTTCCGGCGAGGTGCACCTCGGCCTTCATCACGAAGGGCGCCTGGCTCACCGCCTGGTGCACCGCTACTTCCGGCGGCACCGACAGCGCGCGACGCATGCCCTGCCCGGGCAGCGACTGCAGGGCGCTGATGCGGTCCACGCGCAGCGTGCGCCAGTCGCCACGACCGTGATCCCAGGCCAGCAGGTACCAGCAGCGGCCGTAGTTCACCAGGTGCTGGGCATCGACCCGGCGGTGGGTCGCTTCGCCGCCGTGGCTCAGGTAATCGAACGCCAGCGGCGCGGCCTGCCGGCAGGCCACGGCCAGCTTGCCGAGCAGTTGGCCGTCGACACTGGGTTTCTGCGCCAGGGTGGCGGTGGCGGCGTGGATCTCGCCGGCCTGCTGGCGGCGTCGGCTGGGCACCAGCGGATCCAGCTTGGTCAGCACCGAACGTGCGGTGTCCTCCATCCCGGCCATGCTCGACGCCGCTGCACGCAGCGCCAGGGCGATGGCGGTGGCCTCTTCTTCTTCCAGCAGCAACGGCAGCAGCGGACCGCCGGCGCCCATCCGGTAGCCCCCGCCTACGCCAGACGAGGCGCGCACGGGATAGCCCAGTTCCCGCAGCCGCTGGATGTCCCGGCGGACGCTGCGCCGGTCCACCTGCATGCGCTCGGCAAGCTCGCCGCCGGACCAGTGCGGCCGGGCCTGCAGCAGGGCGATCAGGCGCAACAGGCGATTGGCGGTATGCGACATGGGCGCGGGCTATCGAGGTCAGAAGTTGTCCGCGATACTGCGCCACCATGGCCGCTCATTCCACTGGAGCGCGACCATGACCACCCGCCACGTCACCCTTTATCACGCCTCCCCGTCGCGTTCGAGCGGGGTGCTGGTCCTGCTTGAAGCCCTCGGCGCGGACTACGCGCTGGAACTGCTCAGCCTGAAGGACGGCGACAACCTGGCGCCGGCCTACCTGGCACTCAATCCGATGGGCAAGGTGCCGGCGATCGTGCATGACGGGGTGCTGGTCACCGAGCAGGTGGCGGTCTACCAGTACCTGGCCGAGCTCTATCCGGAGGCCGGACTGGCCCCGCCCGTCGGCGACCGGTTGCGTGGCCCGTTCCTGCGCTGGCTGGCGTTCTATGGCGCCTGTTTCGAGCCGGCGATGATCGACAAGGCGATGAAGCGCGAGCCGGCGCCGCGCGGCATGTCGCCGTACGTGGACGCGGACACCGTGCTGCGGGTGGTCGAAGAGCAGCTGCAGCAGGGGGATTACCTGCTGGGCGAACGGCTGTCGGCGGCGGATTTCCTGTGGGGCAGCGCGTTGGGCTGGATGAGCGGTTTCGGCCTGCTGCAGCCGGGTCCGGCGACGGCGGCGTATATCGCCCGGATGGCCGCGCATCCGGCTGTCCTGCGCGGGAAAGCGCTGGACGCGGGGTTGGCAGCGGGTTGACGCGCCTGCGGACCGCTGCGCAGGCAACCGGTAGCGCCGAGCCGTGCTCGGCGGAATCCCGCCGCCCACCGCCCGCTGCGCTCGCCGACCCTGGGTCGGCGCTACCGCCCTGCCTTGGTAGCGCCGAGCCGTGCCCGGCGGAATCCCACCGCCCGCGGCCCGCTGCGCTCGCCGACCCTGGGTCGGCGCTACCAGGGCCGTGCCTCCGGTAAACTAGGGGGCCATCACGCCACCCGCCTGGATTGATCGCCATGACCGGGACGCCAGACGTCTTCCTGCCCGCCAGCCCGGGCGACACCGCCCTGCTGCCCCTGCCCGCCGGTCCGCGCAAGCCCGACACCGTGCGCGGCAAGCTGTACATCAAGACCCACGGTTGCCAGATGAACGAGTACGACTCGGCCAAGATGGCCGACGTGCTTGCCGCCAGCGACGGGCTGGAGCTGACCGACCGGCCCGAAGAGGCCGACGTGATCCTGGTCAACACCTGCTCCATCCGCGAAAAAGCCCAGGAGAAGGTGTTCAGCCAGCTCGGCAACTGGAAGGCCTTCAAGAACAACGGCCGTGACGTGATCATCGGCGTGGGCGGCTGCGTGGCCTCGCAGGAAGGCGAAGCGATCATCAAGCGCGCGCCCTACGTGGACCTGGTGTTCGGTCCGCAGACCCTGCACCGCCTGCCGGAACTGATCCGCGCACGGCGCGAGCAGAACCGCCCGCAGGTCGACATCAGCTTCCCGGAGATCGAGAAGTTCGACAACCTGCCTGCCCCGCGCGCCGAAGGCGCCTCGGCGTTCGTGTCGATCATGGAAGGCTGCTCCAAGTACTGCTCGTTCTGCGTGGTGCCCTACACCCGCGGCACCGAAGTCAGCCGCCCGTTCGAAGACGTGGTGGTGGAAGTGGCCGAACTGGCCGCACAGGGCGTGCGCGAGATCAACCTGCTCGGGCAGAACGTCAACGCCTACCGTGGCCCGTATGGCGAAGGCGAGTTCGCCGATCTGGGGCTGCTGATCCGCACCATCGCGGAGATCGACGGCGTCGGGCGCATCCGCTTCACCACCTCGCATCCGCTGGAGTTCAGCGATTCGCTGGTGGACGCCTTCCGCGACGTACCGCAGCTGGCCAACTTCCTGCACCTGCCGGTGCAGGCGGGCAGCGACCGCGTGCTGTCGGCGATGAAGCGCGGCTACACCGCACTGGAGTTCAAGTCGAAGATCCGCAAGCTGCGCGCGGTGCGCCCGGATATTTCGATCAGTTCGGACTTCATCGTCGGCTTCCCCGGCGAGACCGATGCCGATTTCGAGAAGACCATGAAGCTGATCGAAGACATCGGCTTCGACCAGAGCTTCTCCTTCATCTATTCGCGTCGTCCCGGCACCCCGGCGGCGGACCTGGAAGACACGATCAGCGATGCGGAAAAACACGCCCGGCTGTCGCGCCTGCAGGCACGCATCAACCAGCACGCCAGCGGGATCTCCGAGCGCATGGTCGGCACGGTGCAGTCGGTGCTGGTGGAAGGTCCCTCGCGCAAGGACCCCAACGAGCTGAGCGGCAAGACCGAGAACATGCGCACGGTCAACTTCGCCGCACCGCCGCGGCTGGTCGGGCAGTTCGTCGATGTACTGATCACCGAGGCGTACGCCAACTCGCTGCGCGGACGGGTGGTGGAGCGCGCCTGAGCGGTGACGGCACGCGGGCGCTGGCGATGAATTGACCAGCGTACCGCAGCCCTTGCGCGCAGGGGCCTGGTGCGGCTTATCCACACCTTCTTCCCACGCCCGCCCACAGTTCCTGTGGAAAGCGCGGCGCACGCGCGATGCGGTGGCAGTCCCGGCATGACAGCGCTACCCTGTTGTCCCATTCCAAGCCCTGCGGCACGGTCGTTCCGGTCGGTGCCGCCTGACGCAATGACCGCACCTGCCTATCGCGATTTCACCCTGGCCCCGGAAGACACCGAGCGGCTTGCCAACCTGAGCGGCCCCTTCGATGGCCACCTGCGCCAGATCGAACTGAAACTGGGCGTGGAGATCGCCAACCGCGCGCATGTGTTCCGCATCAGCGGACCGGCCGAAGCCGCCGCCGAAGCCCAGAAACTGGTCGAGGCGCTGTACGAAGAGGCCGCCGAAGTCACCTTCGACAGCCAGGCCATCCACCTGCGGCTGAACCAGGCCAACGTGGAGCACATCGCCGAACGCGCCTACGAGGCGCAGGACGTGGCGATCAAGGTCAAGCGCGGCACGGTGCGCGGACGTGGCGCCAACCAGGCCCGCTACCTGCACCAGATCGCCGCGCATGACATCAATTTCGGCATCGGCCCGGCCGGCACCGGCAAGACCTTCCTGGCCGTGGCCAGCGCGGTGGAAGCACTGAACGAATCGCGCGTGCAGCGGCTGATCCTGGTGCGCCCGGCCGTGGAAGCCGGCGAAAAGCTCGGCTTCCTGCCCGGCGACCTGACCCAGAAGGTCGACCCGTACCTGCGCCCGCTGTATGACGCGCTGTATGAAATGCTGGGCGTGGAAAAAGTGGTCAAGCTGCTGGAAAAGAACGTGATCGAGATCGCGCCGCTGGCCTATATGCGCGGGCGCACGCTCAACGACGCGTTCGTGATCCTGGACGAGGCACAGAACACCACCATCGAACAGATGAAGATGTTCCTGACCCGGCTGGGCTATGGCTCCACCGCCGTGGTCACCGGCGACCTGACCCAGACCGACCTGCCCAAGCATGTGAAATCCGGCCTGCGCGATGCCATCGACGTGCTGCGTGATGTCGAAGGGGTGAGCTTCACCTTCCTGGAAGCGCGCGATGTCGTGCGCCATCCGCTGGTGGCCCGCATCGTCACCGCCTACGACCGTCACGACCTGCACGAAATCCAGCCTGGAGCCACCCCATGACCAAGGGTCCCGTCCGCCTTGATGTCGCCGTCAGCTACGCCCTGCCCCGCGCCGGACTGCCTTCGGCGGTGAGTTTCCGCAAATGGGTGGCGGCGGCGCTGAAAGGCCGCATCCGCGAGGCGGATCTTGCCATCCGCCTGGTCGATGCCAAGGAAGGTCAATCCCTCAACCGCCACTACCGCGGCAAGGACTACGCCACCAACGTGCTCAGCTTCCCGGCCGAACTGCCCGAAGGCCTGCCGAAGGGCGTGAAGTTCCCGCTGCTGGGTGACCTGATCATCTGCGCGCCGGTGGTGGCGCGCGAAGCCGACGAACAGGCCAAGGCACTCACCGCCCACTACGCGCACCTCACCGTGCACGGGGTGCTGCACCTGCTTGGCTGGGACCACGAGGACGACAAGGAAGCCGACGCGATGGAACAGCTGGAGCGCGAGATTCTCGCCGAGCTCGGCATCTCCGATCCCTACGCCGGCGAGCGCTGAATCTGTAGTTCACGGCGCTTCCTGGAGGGATGGCGTTCGTGCTTCAATCCCGCCTCGACTCCATGCCAGGAAGGCTGTGATGCTGGAACAACGTCCCACCGCCGTCGCCCCGCTGCTGCTCATCCTCGGCGCGGCCTGCGCGCTGGGGGGAGGCTGGCTGCCGCTGTCGCCCAACAGCGGCATGGCACTGACGGCACTGGGTACCGTCGGGGTGGTACTGGCAGCCGGGCCGGCGTGGCGCTGGTGGGCCCGCACCCTGCAGAGCCTGGGCTGAGCCAACCGCGCTCCGCCTTCGCCACGATTGGTCGTCACCGGCGTGGGGCCGTTATCATCGGGCATGTCCTGCGCCCGCCTGTTGATTGCCATGAAACTGCCCGCCTGCATCGCCCTGCTGACCCTGTTGCCTGCCTTGCCGGCCGCCGCCAATGGGGTGGACATTCCTGCGCTGGTCGAGTGCCGCCAGGGGATCGCCGAGCATGCTGCACTCAGCGCCGCCGCGGCCGATCCGCTGAAGGCAGTGGCCCTGGGCCTGCAGCCGCTGGCGCAGCAGAACCCCTTCATGACCGAGTTCCGCCTGGCCAACCCGACCACCGCGTTCGGCCACCCCACCGACCACATCGCGCTGGCCGGCGCCAGCGTCATGGCGGTGCTGGACCTGGCCGATCCCCGGCCGCTGGCTGCGGGACTGAAGCTGGAGACCGCCTACGACGCCGACGGCAAGTTCATGGCCGGGCGTGAGGTGGTCAGCCGCGACACCACCGACCCGAAGACCGGTGAGCCGATGATCGAATCGATCATCCTGAGCGTGTCCACCGTCCGCAGCCATCCCGGGCAGACCCTGGCCGGCTGCTCCTACAGTCTTGACCTGCCGGCGGAAGAGGAAGGCACGCCCGCCGCAGCCGCCAGCGAGGGCTGAACACGCAGCTCGGTGCCGGCCCGCAGCACCGGGGGGTGACGCGTTGCACGCCCCGCCATCCTGCTAGACTGCGTCCATCGCCCGGCCTGCCGGGTGCCTTTTTTCCCGAGATGTCTGAAGACGACAGTACAAGCTCCGCACAGGAGCACAGTGAGAAGAAACGCAGCTGGCTTGAACGCCTTGGTGCTGCGTTTTCCGGTGAACCGCATACGCGCGACCAGCTGGTTGCGGTGCTGCACACAGCACACGAAGACGGCCTGATTGCGGCCGACACCCTGCGCATGATGGAAGGTGCCATTTCGGTCGCCGACCTGACCGTGGGCGATGTCATGATTTCGCGTTCGCAGATGGTGTCGCTGCCGGTGGAGGCGCCGTTCCTGGAGCTGATGCGGCAGGTGGTCGAGTCCGGCCATTCGCGCTTCCCGGTGCACGGCGACAACAAGGATGACATCCTCGGCGTGCTGCTGGCCAAGGACCTGCTGCGCGGCGTGGTCGCTGACAACGGGCCGGGCAACATCCGCGAGCTGCTGCGGCCGGCGGTGCTGATCCCCGAAGCCAAGCGCCTGAACGTGCTGCTGAAGGAATTCCGCCTGTCGCGCAACCACATGGCGATCGTGGTCGACGAGTACGGCGGCGTCGCCGGCCTGGTGACCATCGAAGACGTGCTGGAACAGATCGTCGGCGAGATCGACGACGAGCACGACGAAGCCGAGGATCCGGCCGCCGGCATCGCCATCCAGGCCGACGGCCAGTACGTGGTGGATGCGCTGACCGCCATCGGCGATTTCAACGAACGCTTCGGCGCCACCTTCCCCGATGATGACTACGACACCATCGGCGGACTGGTCACCGAAGCCATCGGCCACCTGCCGGAAATCGGCGACGAGCTGGCGCTGGACCGCTTCATGTTCCGCGTTGCCCGTGCCGACGCCCGCCGCGTGCAGGCCTTCCACGTGACCGTGCTGCCGGCGGACGAGCAGGAAAACGCTTGAACCTGCGCAGGGCAACGCGGCTGAGCTGCGCGATGGTGGTGCTGATGCTGGCCTGCCTGCTGGGACTGCCCCTGCAGGCGCTGGCGCAGCAGCCGCCCACAGGCCCGGTCGCCGCCGCAGCGACCCAGGCCCCGGTACCGCGCATCGGCGTGGTCACCATGCAACCGGGCACCATCTTCTTCGAACGCTTCGGCCACGATGCGATCGTGGTGGTGGACCCGCTCACCGGCGCCGCCACCTCGTACAACTTCGGTTATTTCGACCCGGGCGAGCCTGATTTCGTCAGCCGCTTCGTGCGCGGCGAGATGATGTATTACCTGGTCGCGCTGCCGCTGGAACAGGACCTGGGCTACTACGACCAAGCCGGCCGCGGTGCCAGCGTGCAGTGGCTCGACCTGGACCCGGCGCAGGCACGTGCACTGGCCGCCGACCTGGCCGAACGTGCCAAGCCGGAGAACGCGCGCTACCGCTACGACTACTACACCGCCAACTGCGCCACGATGGTGCGCGACACCCTGGACAAGGCGCTGGGCGGCGGCCTGCATGCGCAGCTGTCCGGCCGTTCGCGCGGCAATACGTTCCGCAGCGAATCGGTGCGGCTGGCGTCACCGGCGCCCTGGATGTGGCTCGGTTTCGACCTCGGCCTGGGCCCGTTCGCCGACCAGCCGCTGTCCCGCTGGCAGGAAGCGTTCGTACCGATGCGGCTGGCCGACGCGCTGCGCCAGGTGCGCAACAGCGAAGGACGTCCGCTTGTGCAGTCCGAACAACACCTGCTGGCCCATCGCATCGACCCCGAACCGGCCGAACACGCCCGTGCGTGGTGGCCCTGGCTGGTACTGGGCCTGGGGCTGGGCGCCGGCGTGATCGCGCTGCGCCGCCGGCCGCGCCTGCTGGCCGCACTGGCCCTGCCGTTCTGGACCTTCAGCACGATCGCCGGCGGCCTGCTGGTTTTCCTGTGGGGCTTCAGCGACCACCACGCCGCGTGGGCCAACCGCAACCTGCTGCAGCTCTCGCCGCTGTGCCTGCTGCTGCTGCCGGGGGCGATCGGCCTGCTGCGCCGTCGTGCGCCCGGCCGTCTGTTCCGCATAACCCTGTGGAGCGTAGCGCTGCTCTCCCTGGCCGGCCTGGTGCTGCACTGGCTCAGCCTGCAGGCGCAATACAACATCCAGTGGATCGTGCTGCTGCTGCCCGTGCATGCCGCGCTGGCCTGGGTACTCGGCCGGCGCCTGCCGCGATTGGCGCTTCACGCACACTGACGCAGGATACGTGGCATGACCCTGCCCGATACCACCGCCCCCGCTGCGCATAACCCTGCGTGCGTGATCAACTGCGTCCACTACGATGACGATGGCAAGCGCCACGACATCAGCCTGGATGCCATCAGCGACGTCATCGCCAGCGGCAACGGCTTCGTCTGGGTCGGCCTGTACGATCCGGCCGATTCGGTGCTGCTGAAACTGCAGGAAGAATTCTGCCTGCATGACCTGGCCATCGAAGACGCGCGCAACGCGCACCAGCGGCCGAAGGTGGAAACCTACGGCAACTCGATGTTCGTGGTGGTCACCACCGCGCAGATGGTCGACGAGCGCATCCAGTACGGCGAAACGCACGCCTTCGTCGGTCCGCGTTTCCTGGTCACCGTGCGGCACGGCGCGTCGCTGTCCTACGCGCCGGTGCGTGCACGCGTGGAGCGTGAGCCGCACCTGTTGAAGATGGGTCCTTCGTACTGCCTGTACGCGGTGCTGGACTTCGTCGTGGACAACTACCTGCCGATCACCAACCGCTTCCGCGACACGCTGGAGCTGCTGGAAAAGGACATCTTCGCCGAGAACTACAAGCGCAGCACCGTGGTGCGGCTGTATGAACTCAAGCGCGAGCTCAACAAGATGCGCATGGCGGTGGCACCGCTGCAGGACGTGCTGTCGGCCCTCAGGCGCTATCCGTCCGAGTCCGGACTGGTGCCCGATGAGGTCAAGCTGTACATCCGCGACGTGCACGACCATGCCGTCCGGATCAGCGATGTCATCGATACGCTGCGCGAGATGCTGGGCACCGCACTCAGCGTCAACCTGTCGCTGGTCACGCTGGCCCAAGGTGAGACGGTCAAGCGACTGGGCGCCTGGGCCGCGCTGCTGGCGGCGCCGACGCTGATAACCAGCTGGTACGGGATGAACTTCACCCACATGCCCGAACTGGACCAGCCGTGGGCCTATCCGGCGATGATCATCGGCGTCGGCGCGATCTGCGTCGGGTTGTACCGGCTGTTCAAGCGCGTGCGCTGGCTGTAACGCGGCAGCGCCGGGCGCTGCGCGGCGCTGCCACCGACGCCGAGCATCGCTCGGCGCCATGGGTGCGGATCAGGCGACGTAGATCGTCTTGATGTTCATGAACTCATGAATGCCATGCTCGGCCAGTTCGCGACCGAAGCCGGATTCCTTGCTGCCGCCGAACGGCAGCCGCACGTCGCTTTTGACGATGGAATTGACGAAGGCCGCGCCGCACTCCATCTGCTGCGCGAACGCTTCGCCACGCGCGGCATCGGTGGTCCACACACTGCCACCCAGGCCGAAGCGGGTATCGTTGGCCACCTTCAGCGCTTCGGCCTCGTCCTTGACCCGGATCACCGCCGCCACCGGCCCGAACAGTTCTTCGTCGTAGGCCGGCATGCCCGGGCCGACCTGGTCGAGCACCGTCGCCGGATACCCGGCATGGCTGCCGTCCACCGGCTCACCACCGGCCAGCACCCGCGCGCCCTTGGCAACGCTGGCCTGGACCTGCTTGTGCAGTTCGTCGCGCAGGTCGGCACGCGCCATCGGCGCCAGCGTGGTGCGCGCGTCGGCAGGATCGCCATACCGACGCTCGCCGGCGGCGGCAACGAAGCGTTCGGTGAAGGCATCGGCCACGGCCTCGACCACGATGAACCGCTTGGCCGCAATGCAGGTCTGTCCGCTGTTGTCGAAGCGGGACTTCACCGCCGCGTCGATCGCCTTGTCCAGGTCTGCGTCATCCAGCACGACGAAGGCATCGCTGCCGCCCAGTTCCATCACGCACTTCTTCAACTGGTCGCCCGCGTTGGCGGCGATGGAGCGCCCTGCCCGCTCGCTGCCGGTCAAGGTCACCGCTTTCACCCGACGATCGCGCAGGACGTCGGCGGCCTGGTCGTTGTCGATATGCAGCACGTCGAACACGCCGTCGGGCAGGCCACCGGCACGCACCACTTCGTTGATCAGGTCCGCACACTGCGGCACGTTGCTGGCGTGCTTCAGCAGGGCCACGTTGCCGGCCATGAAGGCCGGGGCGAGGAAGCGGAATACCTGCCAGATCGGGAAATTCCACGGCATCACCGCGAACACGCAGCCGATCGGCTCATAGCGCACATAGCTGCGCTGTGCCTCGGTATCGATCAACTGCGGCTTCAGGTAATCGGCAGCATGGTCGGCGTAGTACTCGCAGGCGGCCGCACACTTTTCCACTTCGGCCAGCGCTTCGACCTTCAGCTTGCCCATTTCGCGGGTCATCGCACCCTGGATGTCGTCCTTGCGCTCACGCAACTGGGCACCAATGGCGCGCAGCACCGCAGCGCGTTCCTGCAGCGACGTGGCCGACCACGCCGGGAAGGCGCCGGCGGCAGCCTGCAGGCGCTGTTCGATCCCGGCCTTGTCCAGCAGCTCATGGCGGTAGTCGACGCGGCCGGTGGTGGGGTTGACGATCTCGACGGTCATGGAGGGCTCCTGTAAGTCAGGCCTCCATTCTGCGCCGCCCACCGTGAGCCGGATGTTGCCGGATCGGCTGCCTTGGCGCCCCACGGTGCGACCGGATGTCGCGCCCGTCTGCCGGCCAGGGGTGAGCCGTGCGAATCAACGGTAGCCGTCAATCCGCGACCCACTTCCCTCTTACGGCGCCAGTCACAGGCGGTGAAACTTCTTGTGCGCGAACGGTCCGGTCAGCGCCATCCACACCTTTCAAACAGGCCCACGAGGAGACGCCATGTTCAAAAAGATCATCATCGTCAGCACACTGCTGGCGCTGACCGCCGCCGCCGCGCTGGCCAGTCCCACGCCGCAGACCCAGCCGGACCGGCCATACGCCGGCATCGGCAGGGTCGTGGAGGTGGATTTCGGTGAGAATGTCTTCGAGCTGCGGTTCGAAAAGGATGGCCGCACCATGACCTATGTCGGCATCCGCGGTCCCGAGCTGGGCGAAACCGAAACCGTGGAGTACACCGCCATCGCCACGGCGCCGGACCAGTACCTGCTCTATTGGACCGAGCCGGTCCACCGGGCGACCGTGGTGCAGGTCCAGGACTGGTACGGGCGCCGGGTCCATACCAATATCACCGGCGAAGGACTGGAGTTCACCCACCTGAGCGGAACACTGCGCGACAAGGGGCCGCGCTGATCGATCAACCCGGACAAGCGGCAGCTGGCGGCACGCCAGCGCCGGTCATCAGCCATTGTCCTGGCGCGCCAGCAGCAGGTCGCGCTGGCGCCGTTTCTCACCGCGCGCGGTCACATACCAGCCGATCACCGCCGCCACCGCCACCGCCGAAACCATCAGCGTGGCCAGCGCGTTGATCTTCGGACTGATGCCCATGCGGACCGAGGCGAACACCTTCATCGGCAAAGTGGTGGAACTGGGCCCGGCCACGAAGCTGGCGATCACCACGTCGTCCAGCGACAGGGTGAAGGCCAGCAGCCAGCCGGCCAGCAGGGCCGGGGCAATGATCGGCAGGGTGATCTTCAGGAACACGGTCAACCGGCTCGCACCAAGGTCCATCGCTGCCTCTTCCAGCGAGATGTCCAGTTCCTGCAGCCGCGATGACAGCACCACCGTTACGAAGGACAGGGTGAAGGTCACATGGGCGATCCAGATCGTGGCCGCGCCGCGCGCCGGGAAGCCGGGAATGCCGCCCATCGACACCAGCAGGGTCATCAGCGAAAAGCCCAGGATCACGTCCGGCATCACCAGCGGCGCGGTGATCAGCGCACTGAACGCGGACTTGCCGCGGAAGTGCCGGAAGCGGGTCATCACCATGGCCGCCATCGTGCCCAGCACGGTGGCCGCACACGCCGTCCAGAACGCCACCTTCAGGCTCGTCCACAGCGCATCCATCAGGGCGCGGTCGTTGAAGAGTTCGCCATACCAGCGGGTGGAAAAACCGGCCCACACCGTGGCCAGCCGCGAGCTGTTGAAGGAGAACACCATCAGCAGCAGGATCGGCAGGTACAGGAAGGCAAACCCCAGCGCCAGCGCGCCCCAGCCCATCCAGCGGTAACCGCGCATCGTGCTCATGCCTGCTTTCCTTCCAGCACGCGCTGCTGCGAACGGTTGAACAGGAAGATCGGCACCAGCAGCAGCAACAGCATCACCACCGCCACCGCCGAGGCCACCGGCCAGTTGCGGTTGTTGAAGAACTCACCCCACAGCACGCGGCCGATCATCAGCGTGTCCGGCCCGCCCAGCATTTCGGGAATCACGAATTCGCCCACCGCCGGGATCATCACCAGCATGCAGCCGGCGATGATGCCGGCCCTGGACAGCGGCAGGGTAATGCGCAGGAAGGCCTCCCACGGCTTGGCGCCCAGGTCGTAGGCGGCTTCCAGCAGGCGCTGGTCATGCTTGACCAGGTTGGCATACAACGGCAGCACCATGAACGGCAGGTAGCAGTACACGATGCCGATGTAGGCCGCGGTCGGGGTGTACAGGATCTGCAGCGGCTGGTCGATCAGGCCGATCTTCAGCAGCAGCTGGTTGAGCAGGCCATTGCGGTCCAGGATGCCGATCCAGGCATACACGCGGATCAGGAAGGACGTCCAGGACGGCAGCACCACCAGCATCATCATGATGTTGCGCGTGGACGGCTTCATCCGCGCGATCGCATAGGCCATCGGGTAGCCGATCAGCAGGGTCAGCACGGTGGAAATGGCGGCGATCTTGAACGAGCTGACGTAGGCCAGCACGTACTGCTGGTCACGCACCAGCTGCAGGTAGTTTTCCAGGTTCAACTTCAGCGCCAGTGCGCCATCGACGTACTGCAGCAGCCACGTGTACGGCGGCGAGCCCACCTGGGTGTGCGCGAAGGAGATCATCAGGATGATCACGAACGGCACCGCGAAGAACAGCAGCAGCCACAGGTACGGCACGCCGACCACCGCGTCGCGCAGTCCGGGCATCCAGCGCTTGCGCACGGCCGCGCTCATGAGGTCAGCACCACGCCGTCGTTGTCGCGCCAGTGCACCCAGACCTCATCGCCCCAGGTCAGGCCATCGCTGGCCCAGCGCTGGGAATTGGCGAAGTTGGCCATCACCTTGGCCCCGCTCGGCAGGCGCACGTGGTAAACCGAATGGCTGCCGAAGTAGGCGATGTCCTCGATCACGCCCTGGGCCTTGTTGGTGTGCCCTTCCGGCTCGTCCTTGCCGATGATGATCTTCTCCGGGCGCACCGCGAAGGCGACCGGCTGGCCCTCGTAGCAGGTGATGCCGTGGCCGATGTAGATCGGCGCGGGGAATGCCGGCGAGCGCACGGTGACGTACTCCGGCAGGTCCTCGTCGATCACCCCTTCGAACGAATTCACCGAGCCGATGAAGCCGGCGACGAAGCGGTTGGCCGGCTGCTCGTAGACCTCATCCGGCTTGCCCACCTGCTGGATCCAGCCGGCGTCCATCACCGCGATGCGGGTGGCCATGGTCATCGCCTCTTCCTGGTCATGGGTGACCATCACGCAGGTCACCCCGGAAGTTTCGATGATGTTGACCAGCTCCAGCTGCATCTGCGAGCGCAGCTTCTTGTCCAGCGCGCCCATCGGCTCGTCCAGCAGCAGCAGCTTGGGCCCCTTGGCCAGCGAACGGGCCAGCGCCACGCGCTGCTGCTGGCCACCGGACAGCTGGTGCGGCCGGCGCTTGGCCAGCGAGGTCATGTGCACCAGCTCCAGCATCTCGCCCACCCGGCGGCGGATTGCGTCCCCCGCCAGCCCATCCTGCTTCAGGCCGAAGGCGATGTTCTGCTCCACGCTCATGTGCGGGAACAGCGCATACGACTGGAACATCATGTTGACCGGACGCTTGTACGGCGGCAGCGCCACCAGCGGCTGGCCGTCGAGCACGATGCTGCCCCTGGTGGGCGTTTCGAACCCGCCTAGGCAACGCAGCAGCGTGGATTTGCCGCTGCCCGAGCCACCCAGCAGGGCGAAGATCTCGCCCTTGCGCACGTCCAGGTTGACGTCGTCGACCGCGACGAAACCGTCGAATTCCTTGCGCAGGTCGCGGATGGACAGGTAGCCGGGCTCGCCGTGGGTATCGATGACGGCGGCTTCCGGCAGGGCTTCAGCGGGCATGGGGGGCTCCGGGAGCGGATGGTGGACAGCGGCGCCATTCTAGCCATGCCCGTGCCGAGGCGACATGACGGCAGTTGGCGGCCTGCAGCGGGGACGTCCCCGCGTTGCGGCACGGACGTGGGCGGCGGGCCGCAGCGGTCAACGGCCGGTTTTGATTTCCGTCCACAAGCGGGTGTACAGCTTGTCGGTTTCCGGGGTGTTGATCGAATAGGTGAACATCTTCTCGGCCACGTCCGCCGGCGGGTAGATGGTCGGGTCGTTACGGATCGCCTCGTCCACCAGCGGCGTCGCCTCGCTCACCGGGTTGCCGTAATGGATGAAGTTGGTGTTGGCCGCGGCGACCTTCGGTTCCAGCAGGTAATTGATGAACTGATAGGCCGCTTCCGGGTTCTTGGCATCCTTCGGGATGGCCAGCATGTCGAACCACTGCGGCGCGCCTTCGCGCGGGATCGAATAGGCCACGTGCACGCCGTTAGCCGCTTCTTCGGCGCGGTCACGCGCCTGGATGATGTCGCCCGACCAGCCCACCACCAGGCAGGTACCGCCGTTGGCCAGCGAGCCCACGTACTGCGAGGAGTGGAAGTTCTGCACGTACGGGCGGATCGACTTCAGCAGCTCGGCGGCCTTCTGGATGTCGGCCGGGTTGTTGCTGTGCGGGTCCAGACCCAGGTAATGCATCGCCACCGGAATCATGTCGGCCGGGGTGTCCAGCAGGGTCACGCCGCAGTCCTTCATCTTGGCGATGTTTTCCGGCTTGAACACCAGGTCCCAGCTGTTGGCGATGTCGGCGCTGCCGCCGAAGCGTTCCTTCAGCATGTCCACGTTGTAGCCGATACCGGTGGTGCCGATCATGTACGGCACGCCGTACTTGTTGCCCGGGTCCTGGGTGGCGATGCGCTCCATCACCTTCGGGTCCAGCTTGGCCAGGTTGGGGATCTTCGCCTTGTCCAGCGGCAGGAACACGCCGGCCTGGATCTGCCGGCCGAAGAAGTTCAGCGTCGGCACCACCACGTCGTAGCCGCTGTTGCCGGCCAGCAGCTTGGTTTCCACCATCTCGTCACTGTCGAACACATCGTAGGTGACCTTGATCCCGCTCTGCTTTTCGAAGTTCGGGATGGTGTCTTCGGCGATGTAATCGCTGTAGTTGTAGACATTCAGGACCTTGCCGTCCTGCGCGGCGCCGTTGCCACCGCCGCCACAGGCGGCAAGCAGGGCGGCGGAAAGACCGAGCGTGAGGGTGCGCAGCTTCATGGGAGGGGGCTCCATAGCGGGGTGGGGGCCGATTGCGGCCTGCAGACGGGTGCCAGCCTAACGCCGCAGCGCCGGAACTGGTAGCGCCGGGCCATGCTCGGCGGGCTGTGTCCCATGTCTAGACATTCAACAGCAGGAACTCGCGTTCCCATGAACTGATGACCCGGAAGAAGGTCTCGTACTCCTTGCGCTTGACTGAAATGTAGGCCCTGCAAAAGCGTTCGCCGAGCAGCGCCTGCAGTTCGGCGCACTGCTCCAGGCCGTCCAGCGCCTCGCCCAGCGATCGCGGCAGGTCGTACCCCAGTTCCTTGGCGCTGCCGCTGACCGGCGCATCCGGGGCCAGCTGGCCGCGCAGGCCCAGCAGCCCGCAGGCCAGGGTGGCGGCCATCGCCAGGTACGGGTTGGCATCGGAGCCGGCAAAGCGGCTTTCCACCCGCATGTTGTCCGGGGTGTCCATCGGCACGCGCAGGCCGCAGGTGCGGTTGTCGAAGCCCCAGTGCACGTTGCTCGGCGACACCTCGCCAAACACCAGCCGGCGGTAGGAGTTCACGTTGGGCGCGAAGAACGCCATCGCCTGCGGGGCGAACTTCTGCAGCCCGCCCAGGTAATGCCCGAACACCGGGCTGAACTCCCCTTCCCCATCGCCATCGCCGGCAAACACGTTGGCCCCGTCGCTGATCCGCAGCAGGCTCTGGTGGATGTGCATGGCGCTGCCCGGCTCGTTTTCCATCGGCTTGGCCAGGAAGGTGGCGTACACCCCGTGGCGCATCGCCGCCTCGCGCATGGTGCGCTTGAACAGGAACACCTGGTCGGCCAGGTTCATCGCACCGGCGTGGGTGAAGTTGACTTCCAGCTGTGCCGCGCCGGATTCGTGGATCAGCGTGTCCACGTCCAGCTTCATCGCATCGGCGTAGTCGTACATCAGGTCGAGGATCGGATCGAACTCGTTCACCGCATCGATGGAATAGCTCTGCCGCGCGGTCTCCGGGCGGCCAGAGCGCCCAGCAGGCGGCAGCAGCGGGAAGTCCGGATCGGTATTTTTCTGCACCAGGAAGAACTCCAGCTCCGGTGCCACCACCGGGCGAAGGCCCAGTTCGGTGTAGGCATCCAGTACGCGGCGCAGCACGTTGCGCGGCGCCAGTTCGTGTGGCTGGCCGCTCTTGGTATAGCAGTCGTGGATGATCTGCGCGGTCGGATCGGTCGCCCACGGCACCATGCGCACGGTTTCCGGGTCCGGGCGCAGCACCATGTCCGAATCCGAGGGCGAGGTCAGTTCGTAGTAATCATCCGGATAGTCACCGGTGACGGTGGTGGCGAAGATGCCCTCCGGCAGGCGCGTGCCGTAATCATGGGAGAACTTGTCCGCCGGGATGATCTTGCCGCGCGCGATGCCGGTGATGTCCGGCACCAGGCACTCCACTTCGGTGATGCGGCGGTCCTTCAGCCAGCGCAGCAGGCTGCTTTCCTGCGCATCTTCCTCCGTTGGCATCCTGCGCGTGCGGCTGTCGGTACTCATGCGGAATCCTGTTGACGTCGTTGTCGCTGCCGGCAAGCTTGGCCGAATGCGTGGAACACAGCGTGATAGAAGGGATTGTGGGTGACGCGCCACTCCGGATGCCACTGCACGCCCAGCACGAAGGAATGCCTGCGGCTGCGTGCCGCCTCGACCAGGCCATCGTCGGCGTGCGCTTCGGGCAGCAGCGCATCGGCCAAGCTGTCGATGCCCTGCCCGTGTACCGAATTGACCACCGCCGAACGCGCACCGTGCCACTGCGCCAGCCAACCGCCGGCGACCAGCGCGATGCTGTGCGCCGGACCGTACTGCACCTCGACCGAGGCCGCCGGGTCTTCGCGGTGGTCATGCCGTCCCTCCACCCTGTGTACCTGCGGATGCAGCGTGCCGCCCAGGGCGACGTTGAGTTCCTGGAAACCACGGCAGATCGCCAGCACCGGCAGGTCGGCGGCCAAAGCATGTACCAGCAGCGAAAACGCGGCGCCGTCGCGCGCAGGATCATGCAGGTTGCCCGGCCAGGTACGACCGCCGGCGTAATGCTGCGGTTCGATGTTGCTCACCGCGCCGGTCAGCAGCAATCCGTGCACGCGTGACAACCAGTCGCCCGCAGGCAGCGGCGGCTGCAGCGAGGGCAGCAGCACCGGCGTGACCGCGGCTGCATCCACCAGCGCGCGCACGTACTTCTCCCCGGCCATCGCGAAACGGTGGTGGCCCTGCAAGCTGCTGTCGGTCGGCAATCCCACGAGGGGCGGAAGGCGCATGCGAAGGTCCTCGGCGCTGCCCACACGGTAACCCCGGCAGATGACCGCAGCAACCTTACCGCCAGTCACACCATCACCGTGGCATCTGCGCCAGACTATGCCCATGGACCCCACGCACCCCCTGCGCGAAGACCCTGCCCTGCCGCCCAGCTGGTATGCCGCCAGCGTCGCGCCACGCGTTGCCCAGCCGCCGCTGGATGGCGATGTGCAGGTGGACGTGGCGATCCTGGGCGCCGGCTACACCGGGCTTTCGGCCGCACTGGAACTGGCCCGCCGTGGCCTGCGCGTGGTGGTGCTGGACGCCTGCCGGGTCGGCTGGGGAGCGTCCGGGCGCAATGGCGGCCAGGCCCTGGTCGGCTACGGCTGCGAAGTGGACGTGCTGGAAAAGCAGGTCGGCGTTGAAGACGCACGCACCCTGTTCGACTATTCGCGCCAGGGCGTGCAGCTGCTGCGCGATCGCATCGACCAGTACCGGATCGACTGCCACTGGGTGCCCGGGCACGCCAACGTACCGATCACCACGCGCCAGTCGCAGGCGCTGCAGCGCGACATGGAGCGGCTGACCACCCGTTACGACTACCCCATGCAGTGGTGGGACCGTGCCACCCTGCGCGCACAGCTGGACAGCCCGCGCTACCAGGGCGCGATGTTCGACCCGCTGAGCGGCCACCTGCATCCGCTGGCCTACGCGCAGGGCCTTGCCGATGCGGCGATCGCCGCCGGCGCGGTGATCCACGAACACACGCCGGTGCTGGAACTGCAGCGCACGCCGCACCCTGCCCTGCGCACCGCCACCGGTACCGTGCACGCCGCCCACGTACTGCTGGCCGGCAATGCCTGGCTGGAAGGCATCGCCCCGGAACTGGAGCGCCACGTGATGCCCGTCGGCACCTACGTGGGCGCCACCCCGGTGCTGGGTGAGGCACGCGCGCGGGCGCTGATCCGCAACGACATGGCCGTGTCCGATACCGGGCTGGTGCTGGACTACTTCCGGCTCAGCCACGACCACCGCGTGCTGTTCGGCGGCGGCGCCAGCTATTCCTCGCGCCCGCCGGCCGGCCTGGACAGCGTGATGCAGCGGCGCCTGTGGCAGGTGTTCCCGCAGCTGCAGGGCGTACCACTGGAGTACCTGTGGGGCGGTTACGTGGACATCACCCCCAGCCGCGCGCCGCACTGGGGCCGGCTGACCCCGGACATCTACTTCGCGCAGGGGTTCTCCGGCCATGGGGTCGCCGCGGCCAACCTGGCCGGCCAGGTCATTGCCGAAGCCATCGCCGGCCAGGCCGCACGGCTGGACGTATTCGAGCGCCTGCCGCATCGCCCCTTCCCGGGCGGACGCCTGCTGCGCACGCCGTTGCTGGTCGCCACGATGGCATTTGTAAAGATGCGCAATCTAATTTGGTGACGCAGTTCAAGTTTTCAGAGGAGCGGCCGATAGCCTTGAAGACCCAGCCCGTTCCGAGCGCACGCCTCATGCCCGCCTTGCTGCAGGGCGCTTTCGTAAGCGACCCCGGTGTTGACCCCCTGCCCCAGCGCATCCTGCTGGTGGAAAATTCGCGAACCTTCACCACCTTGGTGCGCGAAGCCATCGAACAGCGCCTGGAACTGAAGGTGACAGTGGCTTCGACCCTGGCCGAAGCCGGCCGCCTGCTGGAACAGGAACAGGGCTGGTTCCTGGTGCTGACCGGGCTGGTGCTGGCCGATGGTGACCGCGAAGCGGTGGTGGACTACTTCGTGTCCCGCGGCCTGCCGACGGTGGTGGTCAGCGGGGTGTATGACGAAGACGTGCGCCGGCGCGTGCTGGAACAGAAAGTCATCGATTACGTGCTGAAGAACACCCCCGGCAGCGTGGATTACCTGGTGTGGCTGGTGCAGCGGCTGGACCGCAACCGGCGCATCGCCGCGCTGGTGGTGGATGACTCCCCGTCCGCGCGTGCCTATGCAGCAGCCCTGCTGCGCATGTACGGCCACCCGGTCTACGAAGCAGCCGACGGCGAAAAGGGACTGGCGGCGATCGAGGCGCACCCGTCCATCCGGCTGGCCGTGGTGGACCAGGAAATGCCCGGCATGCAGGGCGTGGAGTTCACCCGCCGGCTGCGCATGCAGCGTTCGCGCGACAAGGTGGCGGTGATCGGGTTGTCCGGCAATACCGATGCCTCGCTGATCCCGCGCTTCCTGAAGAACGGCGCCAACGACTTCCTGCGCAAGCCCTTTTCGCGCGAAGAATTCTTCTGCCGCGTTTCGCAGAACGTGGACCAGCTGGAGCTGATCGGCACCCTGCAGGACCTGGCCACCCGCGATTTCCTGACCGGCCTGCCCAACCGCCGCTGCTTCCTGGAACAGAGCCAGCGCCAGCTGCATGGCGTGCAGCAGCAGGATGACTGGATCACCGTGGCGATGGTGGACATCGACCACTTCAAGCACATCAACGATACCTTCGGCCACGATGGCGGCGACGACGCGCTGCGCGCCTGCGCCGATACCGTGGCCGCACATGCGCGCAGCGGCGACCTGGTCGCCCGTTTCGGGGGCGAAGAGTTCTGCCTGATGGTGCCGGGGCTGGCACCGGACGAGGCAGCGGACTACTTCGAAACCCTGCGCCAGAGCGTGGCCCAGCTGCAGGTGCCGATCGGCGACAGCGTGCTGCGCATGACCGTCAGCATCGGCCTGTGCTGCATCCGCCCCAACCACGACAGCCTGCATGAGCTGATCACCGAAGCCGACCGCCAGCTTTACCTGGCCAAGGCCGGCGGCCGCAACCGCGTCTGCGGCGCCGCACCGGCCGCCACCGCCGCCTGAGGCAGGCTTTCGGTAGCGCCGAGCCATGCTCGGCGGCCTTTCTGCGCCGACCACGATGCCTGCAACATTCCGCCGAGCATGGCTCGGCGCTACCGGTCACGTGCTTACCCGCTTTGATCCAGATCAGTGTCGCAATCGGCACGCCCGCCCAGACTCGCTCCCATCGCATACAGGGAGCACGCAGATGGCCTTGCTGGTCTGGCAGGACGATCTCAACATCGGCATCGATGTCATCGACAACCAGCACAGGCGGATCGTGGAGATGCTCAACCACCTGCACGTCGCCCAGCAGGGCCTGCAGCGGCTGGCCGTGGCCGAGGTGATCGACGAACTGGTGGACTACACCATGTCCCACTTCGCCTTCGAAGAAGAGCTCATGGAAGAAGCCGGCTACCCGTTCTGCGCCGCGCACAAGCGCGTGCACGAAATCTTCGGCAAGCGCGTGTCCGACTACCGCCTGCGCTTCCAGGCCGGCGAGGACGTGACCGACGAACTGCGCACCATGCTCTCGCGCTGGCTGTTCAACCATATCCGCGGCGATGACCAAGCCTACGCCGAAACGGTCAAGCAGCACCTCAACCAGTTCACCCGCGAACACCAGGGCGGCAGTTGGCTGGGACGCACGCTGAAGCGCTTCTTCGGCTGATCAGCGCACCCGGCGCTGCAACGCCAGCAACGCGCAGATGGTCACCAGCGCGGCGATGCACAGGTAATAACCGACCGCCACCAGACCGAAACGTTCGGCCAGCCATGTCGCCAGGTACGGGGCCGGTGCCGCGCCGAGGATGCCGGCCAGGTTGAACGACAACGACGCGCCGGTGTAGCGCACTTCCACCGGGTAGATCTCCGCCAGGAAGGTGCCGCACGGGCCGTAGGTGAGGCCCATCAGGAACAGTCCCAGCGACAGGAACGCCAGCACCATCCACGGGCTGCCGGCCTGGAACATCGGCGCCAGCAGCACGCCGAACACCACGATCAGGCCACTGGCGATGATCATCGTGCGACGCGTGCCCCAGCGATCGCCGTAGCGCGCCGAAATGGGAATACCGGCAGCGAAGAACAGGATGCCGACCATCTGCAGCAGCAGGAACTGCTCACGGCTGTAGCCCAGCACCGCCGTGCCATGGCCGAGCGCGAACACGGTCATCAGGTAGAACAGCACGAAGGTGGCGAAGGCGCCCAGCGTGCCCAGCAGCATCGGCATGGCGTGGTCGCGCAGCACCGTCAGCATCGGCAGCTTGACCCGCGCATGCGCATCCAGCGCCTTCTGGAAGGCCGGCGTCTCATGGATGTTCAGGCGCACCCACAGACCGAGGCCGACCAGCAGCGCACTGGCCACGAACGGAATGCGCCAGCCCCACTGCAGGAAGTCATCGGCGCTGAGCAGGCGGCCAAGGATCAGGAAGATACCGGCCGACAGCAGGAAGCCCAGCGGCGCGCCCAGCTGCGGGAACATGCCGTACCACGCACGCTTGCCAGGCGGTGCGTTCTCAGTGGCCAGCAGCACGGCACCGCCCCATTCCCCGCCCAGCCCCAGCCCCTGCCCGAAACGGCACAGCGCCAGCAGTGCCGGCGCCCACAGGCCGATCTGCGCATGCGTGGGCAGCAGGCCGATCAACACCGTGGACAGGCCCATCGTCAGCAGCGCCGCCACCAGCGTGGCCTTGCGCCCGATGCGGTCGCCGAAGTGCCCGAACACCGCCGATCCCACCGGCCGCGCAATGAACGCCACCGCGAAGGTCGCCAATGACTGCAGCATGGCCGCCTTGTCACTGCTTTCCGGGAAGAACAGGTGCGGGAACACCAGCACCGCCGCGGTGGCGTAGATGTAGAAGTCGAAGAACTCGATGGTGGTGCCGATCAGGCTGGCCAGCAGCACGCGCTGCGGCGAATTGGCCGGCGTGGGCGGGATCGAGGCGGGTGCAGCAGTGGACGACATGGGCAGGATCAACAAGCAGAGAGCGTTCCGGATTCTGCCACGCCCCTCCCGATGGGGGGCAGATTGGTTTCAGCCGACACCGCCGCGCCATCCTCCTGCGCGCGCCCTCCTGCCCGGCCCTGGTAGCGCGCAGCCACGCCCGGCCCTGGTAGCGCCAAGCCATGCTCGGCGAGCGAAGCGGCCGCCCCTGAACCACCCAACGAAACTTTTCTCCCTTCCCCCTACTCTCACTCCCCAGGTAACCGCATGGATGCACTGCCGATGTCGACCCTGGCCCTACCTCGCCGATCACTCCCCACGGCAGCCGCCTCGCACGTCATCGCCTGGGCGCTGGTGATCGCCGTGCACGCCTTGATCGGCTGGTGGCTGCTGACCACCACCCGCACCACCCTGGCGCGCAGCGATGGCCATCGCACCAGCGTGCGCTGGTTGCCGCCGCCACCGCCTGTAGCGCAGCCTTTCGTGCTACCCAAAAGGCCTGACGTTGCGCCGGCGCAACGCAGCCGCCGCGTGGTCAGCCCGCTGCAGCCGTTGGTTAACGCACCGGATGCAACCGTGGTAGTGGACATTGCCGACCCGGTGGCAAACGCGCCACTGGACCTTCGCTTGCGCGGCGATGCGGTCAGCGGCGGCGACGGCATCGACGCCGCCACCCTCGCCCCGAAACTGATTGGACGCCGCCCCGTGCATGCGGCCTTCCAGGAGCGTCCGCGCTACTTCCGCATGCGTCCGCAGATGAGCCCGCAACAGATCATCGCCGGGGTGGCGCAGTTCCTCGGACTGTGGCCGCCCGGCTATACAGATGACCCCTGCGAGCTGGGCAAGCAGGACCTGCAGTACTTCCAGGATGCAGTGGACGAGCGGAATCGTCAGGCACTGCGCGATGCGATACATCAGGTAAGCGCGAGCTGCCGGTGAGGTGCGCTGCATGACGTGGTGACGGCTGCGATGCGCTGCGGGGCCGACGGCACGTCATGCAGCCTGGTCAAGCGCCCTTCTCCGTGTCGTTCATCACGATCCATACGCCGAGCAGGAAGAAGAGAGCGCCGAATCCCACCGGATCAATGGACAAATCGATCCCCCTGAGGAGCCCCGGTCGCCCACGGACGTCCATGATCAACCACAGACCGTAAACAATGAAAATCACGCCAAACAGGCTATTGATCGTCTTCATTCCCAAGCACCGACCGATAGTACGTTTACGGATTCGTCCAGCATCATGTCGGCTCGCATTACGACACGCACCCCTGCGTAAGCGTCTTCATCGAGCATAGCTCAGTTTGTCGTGGCGGACGCATTTTGCAGCTTTGCCCATGTACCTAGCCGGGTCGCGTTACGCACGATGACGATGCTGGCGACGTAGAAGCGCCAGCCGGGATTGGCATCCTGATAGCAGTTATCCAAACACTCTGTTGTTGCCCTCACGGGCCCGGCGGAGAATGCACTGCCTTGCCGGTCATACGGCGGGCGGTGTGTGGGGATTCTGTTTATCCGCCGGTTTTTGGATGACTGCACCGGTATGCCAACCCGCACCGCCCGCCACCCTGCGCCCTGACGCAGGGGGCCCATCCGGCTACGAGGTTGCCCCATGTCCGATCACACCCTAAGCGGTATGCGCCTGTACTCCCTGCTGGGCGATGCCATGCATGATCTGCCGCCGCACTTCATCGACAAGCTGGAACGGATCCTGCGCGCCAATGGCGTGCCGCATCCCGTGTTCCAGGACACGCCCCGCCTGCGGCTGGTGCCACCGCTTGCCGACCCTCCGCCGGCCGCCGCCAAAGCACACACCACCCCGCAGCCTGAAACGGGCAGTTTCCCCGTCTACAGCAGGCAGCAGTGCGTGATCGTCATCCTGGACATCCTGCATGCGGTGCATGTCAGCCACACCAGCGGAAACGACGTGGTGGTGATGAACGAGGAGCTGGTTGAAGGGCTGATCATCGCGGCGCGCGAGCTGATCCGCGAAGCCTGAAATGGCGATTCCTCGTCATTGAAGGCCTTACACGCTGCTTCCACGCAACCTCGTTCAACCGGACAACCACCTTAATCGACCAGCAGGAAGGCCGCCTCCGCACAGACCTTTATGGCAAGGCCTCCCTCGAAGTTTAGAATAATGCGAGCGTCCTGACCGGCCATCTCCTCCAAGAGAAAGCTATCCATTCCCTCATCCTCAGGGCTTGAGTACCCTATAAACGATAGATGCCCATCCTCACTTCGGGGCATTTCAACATCCGTCCCGCGCAGAACCAACGTCTCCAGCTTCTCGAACGTCATCGACAATGTTTGCGGCAGTCCCTCGCGCGTTGCGCGCCATGAAATTACAAGCGCGTTATCAAGAAGATCATGCTCAACTTTGGTAGCTTCATAATCGCTATGAAGGTCATAAATCTGCCCATCGCACGATACTTCTACCGTCGACAGAATCGAGAAGTTTTTGATCATCTACTTACCTCTCTTATCCAGTGCCTTTTCGACAGTTCGCAGATCCTGCATCGTTGCAGCCCTCACGCCTCCAGCCTGCGTAACACTACCAACTTCACCTGCTCTTGGCCCCACTGGAATGACATGGTTTTGGTACGACTGCACATGAGGGGTGGGAGTGCCAGACTGATTCTCCTTTGAGAAGTGCGACCTTCCTTGCAGATCGTAGCGCGAATGACCGCCGCTGGTCCTCACGGTGACACTATTGCTACCCGCACGCGCAGAAACCAAGGCAGCTTTTGCTTCAACCGAAATAGCACGTCCGGCAGCGACCGACCCACCGGCAGCGCCGGCGATTCCCGTCACACCTGCGGCGTCGGCGGCAGTTCCTCCAATGGCAGCTACAGCGTTAGGGTTTGCGAGCGCCGCCATCCCTGCCTCTGCCACTACCGGGACCGCCAATGCCAAAGTTAGTGCGACACCGATAGCCGGGCCAAGTTTGTCATTCGGGTTTCGCGGTGGTGGAACAACCGCCCCCCCATTCGTCGCGTCATTTACAACCCTAAAGGCCGCACCCGACTCTCGCCCATCCAAATCTATGAACCGGTAAGGATTTCCGTTGGCGTAGCGGTACTGATTAAACTGGATAACCGGTTCGCTGTAAGCCGTCACCGGATCAACAGACAAGAACAGTCCCACCTCCGGATCATAGTACCGCTGCTGCATATAACTCAGCCCGGTAGCCGCATCACTCACATGCCCCGTATACCCCGGGCCGTCAGCCACGGCACCGCCCACCACAGCCCCATACGGCTCGAACGTAGTCCGCTCGACCACGTTCCCATTGGCATCGGTCTTCGCCACCACCGTGCCCAGCGCATCGGTGTGCAGGTAGCGCACCGTTGTCTGCGCCTGGGCAGGCGCCAGACTCGCCACGGCTGCGGTGATAGCCAGCAGTCCGAACGCCTTGAGCAGCTTCGTCATCATCATCGCTCCAATGCTCACGGGATCACCCCGCCGCCATCGCCCGGATGCGGGTCCTGGGTCAACGTATGGTTCATTGGCGCTGAGAACGCCGAGCAGCCCGAGGCGTTGCAGGCGCGCACCACGTACACCGGTGCGCAGAACTGAATCGTGTACTGCTGCCCTGCCACGCTCGTCAACGGGCCGTTGTACAACATGATCCCGCCGTGGGCGTGCAGCTCATAGCGCTCCGCGTAACCTACTGCGGTCCAGCCGATCTGGCACATCGAGTACTCCGCGTTATGCGGCCCAGCGTAGTAGTTGTGCTGGTTGGCGTAGCTCATGCTCGGTGCTGCAGGCGGACGTTGCACCGCGACGGTTTTGGTAGACGACCACCCACCACACCCCGTCGCATTGCAGGCCTGCACGCGATAGGCGTAGCTTCCCGAGCTACCGGGATTCAACCCAACGCTGGTGCTGCCATAGCTGCCAAGCGTGCCCCAGCCCCCACCGTTGATGTTCTGCTGCACGTTGTAGCTGGTCGCGGTCGAAACAGCGGACCAACTGACGGTGTAAGCGCCGGGAGCCGAAGCAGGTACCGTCAACGTGGGGGCGCTCTGCGGCACCAGCAGCACTGCCACGGTACCCGTACCAGAATATGCGCCGCAGCCACCGGCGTTGCAGGCACGGACCCGGAAGCGGTAGCTGCCGGTGGCTCGGCCGGTGAACGCTTTGCTCAGCGCGGAGGTGTTCTGCTGCTGGGTCCAAGCACTTCCGACCTGCTCTTCCAGTTCATACCGCGTGGATGTGGCCACCGCGGCCCATGAGACGCTGAAACTGCCGTTTCCATTTGACGCTGGCACACTCAAGGCCGGTGCGGCGGCAGGCGGAAGCGTTACCGCCGTTGTGACAATGGCCGAGTACGCGCCGCAACCGCTGGCATTGCAAGCGCGTCCGCGATATCCGTGGCTGCCTGTGCCGCGCCCGCTGGTAGCCCAGCTGTTGGCCGCACCCGTATACACGTTGGTCCATGCGCCGCTGTTTATACGCTCTTCCAACTGATACGACGTCGCAGTAGTCACAGCCGCCCAACTCACCGTCCACGCCCCACTGTTGCTGGTGGCTGGCGTAGTGACTGCAGCGGCACCTGGCACAAGCAGCACAGTGGTGATCTTCTCCGCTGACCACGCGCTGCAGCCCCCGCCATTACAGGCCTGTACGCGGTAACCGTAGGTGCCGTTTCCCTTGCCGCTGATTGCCCGCAGCGTGGCCGCCTCGGCCTGCAACGAAACCCAGCTGCCGGTACCCACGCGCTCTTCCAGACGATATTCCACGGCACCGCCCACGGCGTTCCAGCTGATGTTGTAGCTGCCGTTGGTATTGCTTGCCGCCAGGGTGATCACAGGCGCTGCGGCAGGTGGCAACAATACTGCCGTGGTAACGATGTTGGACCAGGGGCTGCAACCGGCCGCGTTGCAGGCCCTCACCTGGTAGCCATGGCTACCGGTCGGTTTGCCGCTGATGCTCAGCGAGGTCGCCGTTGTGTTGGCCAAGTTGGTCCATGCACCAGTCCCCAGCCGCTCTTGCGGCTCGTACCGGGTGCTGCCGGTAACGGCGGTCCAGCTCACGATGAAGCTGCCGCTGTTGTTGCTCGTCGGCGCGGTGATGGTGGGCGCGGACTCCGACGGATAGATAACGGTCATGGCCTGTTCGGCAGACCAGCCGCTGCAGCCCGACACGTTGCAGGCCTGGCCACGGTAGCTGTACGCACCAGCGGCTCGACCGCTCAGTGCCACACTCAGCCCAGCCGCATTATGGACGGATGCCCACACACCCGCCCCGGCGCGCTCCTCGATGACATAGCGCATGGCCCCGGTCACGGCCGGCCAGCTGATGCTGTAGCTGCCATTCAAACCGGCAGCCGGCACCACCAAGGCAGGCGCCGAGGCAGGAACCGGTACGACCTGCACCACCAGCGTGGCACTCCATCCGCCGCAGTTGGAACCTTGGCAGGCACGCACCTGATAGGAGCGCGATCCGGTGGGTGCGCCAGTTACCGCATGCGATAGGGCGGCTCCAGTATAGGCCGACGACCAGCTGGCCCCTGCGTTGCTGGAATGGCGCAGCTCGTAGCGATTTGCGTTGCCAACCGACGTCCAACTGACGCTGTAGCTGCCGCTAGCCACGTTGGCCGGCCCACTCAACGCCGGAACAGCGACTGCCACCGTGCTCTCCAGCTCTGCGATCAGACTGCTGCCGAGGCTGACGTACTCCAACTCCTTGCCGGTGCGCTTGTTGTGCTGCCGGCGCAGGACCCCATCGTTGCCGTAGAACGACAGGATGTCACCCAGCGAGGTGCTGTAGTTGCCGACGCGGCGGCCGTGCGCGTCGTAGGCATACAGCTCCTTGCCCGCGCCGTCGCGCAACCGATTGCCGTAGTCGAATCGGAACACCTCGCCGTTCTTCTTGGCCAGGTTGCCTTGGACATCGTAGTCCAGGCCCATGATCGCGCTGCCGTCGTCGCGGTTCACCGTCGTCATGCGGTTGCGCGCGTCGTAGTAATAGTTGTGCTGCTTGATTGTGCCGAGCTTGGCGCTGCGAATGTTGTCCAGCACGTCATAGGTATAGCGGAACGCGCCGCCTCCACCGAACGCAGCCGAGGTAGCCAGGGTCAGGCGATCAAGCGCGTCGTACTGCATCTGACGCGACTTGCTAGCTTCCACCGCATCGGTCACGGTGGCCACGTTGCCATTGGCATCGTAGGTGATCGTGTTGTCCAGCACGCCCGCATCGATGGCACGTGCCGGCATCGCACGCGCGTTCTGGGTCATGCTGTGGGTGACACCATTGCCATAGGTGAACGAACGCAGCCCGCCGTTCGGGTAGTAGCGCACTGCCGATGCATGGCTGCCCACCTGTGTTGGCTGACCCAGTGCGTTGGGCGCCAGCGTCACCTGCAGGCCACTGGGGTACTGCAGGCTGGCCATGGCCGCGTTTGCATCGTAGCCGTAGCCCATTGTCCAGATACCCACACCCTGCTGCTGCATGGTTTCACCGGTGATCAGCCCCCGCTTGTTGTACGCGTAGGTATTGATGACCTGGCGGCTACCCGCATTTTCGGTCACCACCTGGGACGGCTTGCCTGCCGCGTTGTAGCTCCAGGTCTGGTTGCCGTTCCCATCCGGGAAGCTCAGCTGGTTCAGTCGGTTGCGACTGTCGTAGCTGCGATCCACGCGGCGACCAGAGGCCTGTGCCGTGGCGGTCTCGCAGCCATTCGCCGCCGTAAGGGCCAGGCCTGCTGCGCTCCAAGCCAGGTTACCCGCCGCGTCATAGGCCATCGCCGTCGCACCGGACTCGGGCTCGACCGATTTGCACAGTTGCTGCTGCCCGTCGTACACATAGGACCGGGTGATGGCGACGCTGCTGTCTGCGTTACGGCGCTTGATCGATGTCGGCTTGCCGAAGCGGTCGCGGGCGATCTCGGTAAAGGCGCCAGCGGGGTGCTCTATCCGCGTGGGCGCATCATAGTTCGGCGTATCGAAAGCCTGGTGGCTGGTGATCGTTTTCTGCCCGCGTGGGTTGGTCGTACGCGTGCGCAGGCTGGACAGGTATTCGGTAACCGTGGTCAGCAGGCCCAGTTCGCTGTCGGCAGAATTGGACGTCGGACGACCCAGCGCATCGTATTCACTCCACTGGCCAGTGGCCAGGTTGACGGTTGCGCCTGGATAGGACTGGAACGTCGTGCGGCCAGCATGGTCATAGCTGAAACGCTGGTAGCGGTCGGTGTCGGCCACATTGCCGACGTCGAACTCACGGGTGATGAGCGGGCGCCACATGGCGTCGAACCAGGTGGTCTTGCGGCGGTTGCCGGTGCTGCTGCTCAGCCGCCAATGGCCCGGCGCCATACCATGTTCGTCGGCATCCACGCGCTCGAATACCTGGTTGCTCGCGTTCCAGGCGACCGAATCGCCGCTGGCGAACACCGTCGCGGTGATGCGCCCCATTCCATCGTAGTCATAGCTGGTCTGGTAGCCCAGCTCATTGGTAACCGAACGGATCCATCCGTTGTCATCCACCGTGGCGCTCAGTCCGTTGCCGTCGGCAAAGCCGATGGTCTGCGGCGTGCCGCGTTTCCAGTTGTTGAGCGTGGTGGTGTTGCCACGACCGTCGGCAAAGCTGGCCACCGCGCCATCGGCGTGATAGTTCAGCGTCTGCACCAGCTTGCCGAATTGACGCTGCTCCACTGGCAACGCCATACCGTTGAAACTGGTCTGGGATTCCACCAACCCGGTGTCGTTGTTGGTCACGCTGGCGGTCTGACCGAGCAACCACGCACCGGTGTTGTCATGGTAAGCGGTGGTATCGGTACGACTGTAGCCCAAGGTGCTGCTGCGGGTGACCTTCACCGGCCTGGCTTTGGCGTCGAAGGTGGTGGCCTCCCAGGTCAGCGTGGCGCCATCACGCACGATGATCTTCTTGGCAAGTGGACGCACCAGCACCGACGACTCATCGCTACCGCCCCAGCGTGAGCCGTAACGATCAGGGAACGGCATGGACGGAACCTGCGCGTTGCTGACATAGCTCAGGGTTTCGCTTTCCAGGGTGGCGCCGCTGGCAGCTACGGTACTGCGCGCCAGCATCTTGCCCTCGTTGTACGAATACACCACGCCGTAGGTCTCATCGACACGGCTGCCATCTGGTTGGGTGATGCGCACCACTTTGGACTGGACACAGGTGGTGCATGGCGGCACGTTGCCGCTCCAGGATTCGTAGTAGTCACCGAGGTCGGTGTAATACCAACGCAGGGGAGCAGGGAGGCCAGGCCCTTCAATCGTCTTCTCGGTCAGGCCCAGCACGTCGAACCATGTCGGCACAGGGGTGTAATGCACGATCGGGAACCCCGTTCCGATATTGCCCCCTTGCGCCTCGCCTTGGCACAGGATGCCCGGTACGCCGGAACGCGACAGCCGCTGATGGTCGAAGCGGAATGTTCCTAGCGCGCCCGATGGGTGGCGCATCTGTACGCGATAGAGCTTGTCAGCCATCGGCGCGACGTTGCCGCAGCCCGGCCCGATATCTTCGCGCCAGATCTCATAGTTGATCCGACGATCTTCCAGATGCGTGAACTCCCATGCGGCCTGGTCAGGCTGAGTCACCCGTTGCAGGGTTTCACCACTGTAGGCATAGGTCCAGGTACGCCCATGGGCGGATGCGCTGACCAGCCGATCACCCGAGTACTGAAGGGTGATCTGGCGTCCGTCACTGGCACTGAAGGCCGTTGGATGGCCATTGCCGTTGTAACTGATGTCGACGAAGTTGCCGAATCGATCCTGGATGCGGCTTGCCATCAGGAAGATTTCCACGCGCTGGCGACCGGCGCCGCCGGAATCCCTCGCCATCAGGCCCATCGCGCGCTCTGTGGCGACGTTGAAGGTATAGGTAATGCCATCGGTGGTCTGCAGTACGAAGCCTTCGCCCGGGTATCCGCCGGCCATGGCGGTGCAGGTGATGGAATCCAGCGATGTGGTAGTCCAGACGTGAGCCTGCCCGTCGGGGCGTTTGAACTCATCCGGCGGCATGGCCACGAGCGACCGCGCACCTTGGCCTGGCAGATTGACGTTGTAGCCTGACCAGACATCTTCCAGTTTGTTGGGAAGTTCCGTGCGGGGGTAGAAGTTGGTGCTGCAACGCGGCGTGTTACCGGTGACGGTTACGTTCCAGCGAAAAGCCGAATCGAACACGCCGGAGATGTAGGGAACATCGATGTTCCAGTCCGCGGCGCCTGCGTAGGTTTTCGGTGCGATACCGACTGCCGGGATGGGGCGGATGATGAGCGACCGACTCAACCGTACCGGCAACGCATTCGTTCCCGGCAGATCAATGTCGGTCTGGTTGAACGTGGTGCTCTGGTCGTAGACATTGACGGCATCGCCGAACAGGTCCGAGGTCAGCGCCCCCACCTGCTCAGCGGAGCGGAGTCGCTTGTCGTATTCCTGATAGGGCTGCATTGGCTGGGCTGAGGCCGCCACCGTCATACCTGCCCAGACAAACGCAATCCCTGCCCACTGGCTTACGCGCACGCACGCCACGGCCGCACCCAAGCGGCCCTGCTTCACGATCTGCATCCCTGCACCCCTGTTATCGGCCTGCTGATAGTCATGCCTGGTTCAGATTGAGTCAAGCGCGACGTGAGGCTCGGTTTGCGCACAGTTCGCTGGATTTCCGAACGGCGCTTCCATGCAGCGCTCCTCTCCAAAGATTCGACACGCCAACGCGGCATATCCCCACGCTACAGTCAGAAAAACCGCCGCCGTTCCGGAGCCCGCCATGCCCTCCCCGACCCCGCCGATCAACGTCCTGGCCACCACGCA
The DNA here is from genome assembly GCF_001431535.1 of Stenotrophomonas chelatiphaga. Lineage (GTDB taxonomy): Bacteria > Pseudomonadota > Gammaproteobacteria > Xanthomonadales > Xanthomonadaceae > Stenotrophomonas > Stenotrophomonas chelatiphaga. The sequence continues at coordinate 26,657 of NZ_LDJK01000018.1, read as the reverse complement.
GCCGGACACTCTAGATGCCTTCTGGATGCCCTTCACCGCCAATGCGCAGTTCAAGGGCGCGCCGCGCCTGCTGGTGCGCGCGCAGGGCATGTACTACGAGGATGTGGAAGGCCGCCAGATCCTCGATGGCACCGCCGGGCTGTGGTGCTGCAATGCCGGTCATGGCCGCAAGAAGATCGTGCAGGCCATCGCCGAACAGGCGGGCACGCTGGATTTCGCGCCCACCTTCCAGATGGGCTCGCCGCTGCCGTTCGTGCTGGCGCAGCGCCTGGCCGCGCTGGCCCCGGCCGGGCTGAACCATGTGTTCTTCACCAATTCCGGTTCGGAGGCAGTCGATAGCGCGATGAAGATCGTGCTGGCGCATCATCGTGCCCGCGGCGAAGGCCAGCGCACCCGGTTCATCGGGCGCGAGAAGGCCTACCACGGCGTCGGCTTCGGCGGCATGGCGATCGGCGGCCTGCCCAACAACCGGCGCCAGTTCGGCCTGCAGTTGGGCGGCAGCGCGCACCTTCCGCATACGCTGGACCTGCAGCGCAACGCCTTCAGCCAGGGCCTGCCACGGCATGGGGCGGAGCTGGCCGATGCGCTGGAGCGGCTGATCGCGCTGCACGATGCATCCACCATCGCGGCGGTGTTCGTGGAACCCATCGCCGGCTCGGCCGGGGTCATCCTGCCGGCGCCGGGCTACCTGCAGCGCCTGCGCGAAATCTGCGACCACCACGGCATCGTGCTGGTGTTCGATGAGGTCATCACCGGCTTCGGCCGCGTCGGCATGCCCTTCGCCGCACAGCGCTTCGGCGTCACCCCGGACCTGATCACCTTCGCCAAGGGCGCCAGCAACGGAGCGGTGCCGCTGGGCGGGGTGCTGGTCGGCGACGCCATCCATTCCAGCCTGCAGCAGGGGCCGACGCAGGCGATCGACCTGTTCCACGGCTATACCTATTCCGGCCACCCGCTGGCCTGCGCGGCCGCACTGGCCACCTTGGACGTGTACGCCGAGGAGCGCCTGTTCGAGCGCGCCATCGAACTTGGCGAGCACTGGCAGCGCGCCCTGCACGGGCTGCAGGGGTTGCCCAACGTGGTGGACATCCGCAACTTCGGCCTGGTCGGCGCGGTGGAACTGGCCCCGCGCCGCGATGCCCCGGGCAGCCGCGGTTACGAGGTGTTCCGGCGCTGCTTCCACGACGGCAACCTGCTGGTGCGGCAGACCGGCGACACCATCGCGTTGTCGCCGCCACTGATCGTGGAACCGGCGCAGATCGACCAGATCGCCGACGTTCTCGGCGCGATGATCCGCGCCACCGCCTGAGCCGGGACGCGCCAGCCCGAGCCGGTACAATGGGCGGTTCCGCTCCACGACCGCCCGTTGCCCATGAACATCGTCGTCAAAGAAGAACTCAAGGCCTACATCGACCCGCTCACCGCGGACGAATACGAGGCGCTGGAGCGCAGCATCCTGGCCGAAGGCTGCCGCGACGCGCTGGTGCTGTGGGGTGACGTGCTGGTGGACGGACACAACCGCTACGGTATCTGCCAGAAGCACGACCTGCCGTTCAACACGGTGCAGAACACCCGCTTCCAGAGCATGGACGATGTCCACCTGTGGATGATCGAACAGCACCTGGGACGGCGCAGCGTGTCGGACTTCCAGCGTGGCGAACTGGCGCTGCGCAAGCGCGAAATCCTGGCCCAGCGCAAGCGCATCGAGCAGGAAAAACTGCAGCGCGAAAGCGACGGCACCGCCGAAGGCCAGGACGACGAGCAGGACAGCCCACCGTGGGATCCGGCACCGAGCTTGAGCCGCGCCGAACTGGCCCGCGAAGCCAAGCTGAGCAGCAACCAGATCAGCATGATCGAACGCATCCGTGCGCAGGCTGCGCCGGAAGTGGTGGAAGCGGTGAAGAACGGCCAGCTGTCGATCAGCGCGGCGGCGGCGGTGGCATCGCTGCCGGAAGACGAGCAGCGCGCGGCCGCCACCGGTGGCAAGGACGAACTGAAGCAGGCCGCCAAGCGCGCCCGCGAGGCCAACCGCAAGCCGCGTGCCGCCAAGCCGGAGGTGGCGGTACAGGCGGAAGAGGTCAGCGAGGACGAGCAGGCGCTGCGCGATGCCGAAGTGATGCACGCGCTGGAACAACTGGGCGAAGGCGCCCCGGCGCTGCGTGCCCGCATCGTCAGCCTGACCCGCGAAAACGATGCGCTGCGCCAGCAGCTGGCGGCGCTGCGCGCGCAGCTGGCCTGATCACTGCGTGGTGCCGAGCTGGGCGACAGGGACAGGCGGCCGCTGCGCTCGCCGAGCATGGCTCGGCGCTACCGCTCCATGTCCACCGCCGATGGGATCGATGTTCACCGTCAACGGGGCTCAACACCGGCCCCGGTAGACTGCCCGCATGACCACGACTCCCGTTGATCCGCGCCGCGCCCAGCTGCGGCGCCTGAAAGCCATCGCGTTCGGCATGCTGCTGGTGATGCTGGCCGGTTTCGCGGTCAGCCACTGGCAGGGCGAGCGCGGTATCTGGGCGTGGGTTGCCGCCTTCTGCGAAGCCGCCGCGGTGGGCGCGATGGCCGACTGGTTCGCGGTGGTGGCGCTGTTCCGCCGGCCGATGGGCCTGCCCATCCCGCATACGGCAATCATCCCGCGCAGCAAGGAGCGCATCGGCGACAGCCTGGCGGTCTTCGTGCGCGACCAGTTCCTGGCGCCGGACATGCTGCTGGCGCGGCTGAAAGTGTTCGATCCGGCTGCCCGCCTGGGCAGTTGGCTGTCCGCACCGGAGCAGGTGCGCATGCTGGCCGACATGGCACGTGGCTGGGCATTGCAGGCACTGGATTTCTTCGACGAAGCCGCCGTGCGCCGCCAGTTGCACGGCTTCGTGGTGCAGCAGCTGCGGCAGTGGAACGCGGCCTCCACCGCCGGTGAACTGCTGGCCCTGCTGACCGCCGATGGCCGCCACCAGCGCGTGCTGGATGAAGGCCTTCAGCGGCTGGCGCGCTGGCTGGAACAGCCGGAGGTCAAGGAACGCGCCTCGCAGCTGATCGTGCGCTACATCCAGCGCGAGTGGCCGACCCTGTCCAGCACGGTGAACTGGATCAAACCGATCGATGAGATCGGCGACAGCCTGGCCGAGCGCCTGGCCGGTGCGGTTCTGGAAGAAATGCAGCAGGTGCTGGCCGAGCCGACGCACCCGCTGCGGCAGGACTACGAACAGTGGCTGGGCAGCTACGTGCAGCGCCTGCGCGAGGACCCGGCGCTGGCCACCCGTATCGAACAGCTGAAACAGGAAATGATCGACCACCCTGCCCTGCAGGAGTACGTGCAGGGACTATGGTCGCGCATCCACGCCAGCCTGCGCGCCGACCTGCAGAGCGAAGATTCCGCACTGGCCGGGTACCTGGAGCGCAGCATGGCCGCGCTCGGCCGCAGCCTGTCTTCGGACCCGGCCCTGCGTGATGCGCTCAACCAGCACCTGCTGGAGGGCGCGCAGCGGCTGACCTCGCGCCTGCGCGATGGCGTCACCGCGCATATCGCACAGACGGTGAAGGGGTGGGACGAACGCCATCTGGTGGAACAGCTGGAACTGAGCGTCGGCCGCGACCTGCAGTTCATCCGCTTCAACGGCACGCTGGTCGGCGGGCTGATCGGGTTGCTGCTGCATGCAGCCACTACGTTGCTGGCGACGTGAGCGTAGTCGTAGTCGCATGGCCCATTGATGGCGCAGCGCTGGATGTCCACTCCGATGGATATTTTCGACGCAAGTAACTCTGTGATTGCCGACAAACCCGACGGCATCGCACGTACCTAGCATTGGCCTTGCCCGCCCGCCAACAGCGGCAGCAGCGAGCCAGTCCTTACCTCTCGACAGGATCCCCTTTTACGGGGTCCAGGGATGGTTGCGGCCTGAAATCCCCATGCCGCTCAGATCCACTCTGGAATCCGAACCATGACCCTTCCTGCGCCCCGACTGATGAAACCGCTCCTCCTTGCTGTGCTCTGCGCGGCATCGACCCTGTCCACGGCACACGCCGACGCACCTTCGCTGCAAAGCCGCGATCTGGTGTACCAGTACGATGAAATGTTTGATTTCGATATTGCCACGTGGCTGGCCGGGCATGCCCCACAGCTCAGCCCGCATGCCGAAACACTTTCGCACTGGGCAGGCTACAGCGGCATCAGTCCGCGCGTCCTGCTCGCCCTGATGGAACTGCAGACCGGCGTGGTCGGCAATCAGGATGCTCCGCCTGCACGCCTGGAGCGGCCGTTCGGTGCGCTGGTCGCCACCACCGGCTTCGGGCCGCAACTGCGGGAAGTGGCCGAGTCCCTGCGTGATGCGATGTACGACGCCAGTGACACCAGCACCAAGGGGCCGGTGGCGCTGTCCGGCGACAATCCGCTGCGTACCCTGTACGCGTTGTCAGGCATGGACGACACGCGTGCTGCCGCGCTGGCCGGCGCCGGGTTCAACGATGTCTATCGCCGGCTGTTCGGCAGCACCCGGCAGGTCGCGCTGCGCTCGCGCACGGCCCTGCCGCAGCCTCGCGCCGATGCCCCTCCGACCGATCTGCTGCAGTTCCCTTACCCGCTCAACGCGCGATGGCACGTAGGCGGGGCGCACACCCATTCCGGCAGCGGCCGCTTCCCGATGTCGTCGCTGGACATGTCCGTTGGCGGAGGATGGGGCAGCAACCAGAGCAACAACTGGGTAACGTCCTCTGCAGCGGGCAGGTTCAAGCGCCATTCGTCGTGCATGGCCGAGGTCGTGCATGAAGGCGGGTGGTCCACGACCTATTACCACCTGATGAACATCCGCCAGGCCACTGGCGCCACGGTGGCCGCCAATGAACCGATTGCCAATCCGGCCAATACCAGGCGCCAGGCGTTGTGCGATGGCGGCTCCTCGACCGGTCCGCATGAGCATTGGTCGCTGAAATCCAATGGCAGCCAGCACCATCTGAACGGCGTCACGCTGTCCAGTTATCTGATCACCGCGACAGGTTTCAGTTACGACACCAATTGCCAGCGATTCAACCTGAGCCGCAAGGGGCAGCGCTACTGTTCCGGGTTCTACACAAACATAGGTGTTGACGCTCCCTGAATAGGGTATTCTCCCGCGCATCGCGCGCCAAGGCGGTGCGCCGGGGGGATCCATGACCAGGATGTTGATGACGCTGGCGCTGTGTGCGCTGGCAACACAGGCGCACGCGCAACGCGTGTACAAGTGCAGCGATGGCCAGCAGGTGGCCTACCAGTCGGTGCCCTGCCCGAAGGAACAGGACACCGGGGTGAGCCGCCCGGTGGTGCGTGATCCCAGGCTGACCACCGCCGACCGGATCCGCGTGGCGCAGGAATCGTCGCAGGCACGGCGTTGGGTGCGCGAGAGCGCCGGCTACGATCAGCCCGACGTGCGCGGCACGGTGATCGACAACGTGGTCGATCCGCAATCCTGCGAAGACGCACGCCTGCGCAAGGAAATGGCCGAAGTGTTCACCGGCCGCAGCGCGCCGGCCCGCATCGACCAGGAAATCCACCGCGCCTGCGCGGTGCGCTGAAAGCCGTGCGGTGAACCGTGTGACCGTACTGAAAACGCTTGCTTAACTAAATGCGAATACTTATCATTTAGTCACATCGTACGCCCAGCCAGTCAGTCGCGGACCCGTTCCGTCGTTGCCGCCCCGTGTACCAGCTAACGTTCGCCGCCCCGTCCGGTGCGGTGACGATGGGAGCGGGCGCCGCATCCTGGCGCTGGGCCTGCGCGCCTGCGCGGCCACTTCCATCGCCGGCTTTCTTACCTGCATGGAATCGCATCCCTCATGTCGTCGCTGTTCAACGCTCCGCCCCGTTCGCTGCTCGCGCTTGCCATCGGCAGCCTGCTGCTCGCTTCCACCGCCCACGCCGACACCCCGGCCGATGCCTCCGCGCGCACCCTGGATGCAGTGCAGGTCACCGCCGATGGCGAGATCAAGAACGGTTATACGGTCAAGCACGCCAGCACCGCCACCAAACTGGACCTTTCGCTGCGCGAGACACCGCAGTCGGTCACCGTGATCACCCGCCAGCGGCTGGACGACATGGGCCTGTTCGCGCTGTCCGATGTCATGGGCCAGGTCACCGGCGTGCACGTTTCGGTCACCGACAGCGAGCGCATCAACTATGTGTCGCGCGGCTACAACATCACCAATTTCCAGGTCGATGGCATGCTCAACACCTTCGGTGGGTCGATCAAGACCAACACCGACAGCGTGATCTACGAGCGTATCGAAGTGATCCGCGGTGCGACCGGCCTGACCACCGGTGCCGGCGATCCGTCGGGCACCATCAGCTTCGTGCGCAAGCGCCCCACCGATACCTTCCAGGCCGGTGCCAACCTGACCGTGGGACGCTGGGGCAACCAGCGCCTGGAGGCCGACCTCGGCGGTCCGGTGGCGCTGGACGGGCGCATCCGGGCGCGCGTGGTCGCGGCCAAGCAGCAGAGCGATTCCTTCCGCGATGTGTACAAGCTGGACAAGGACGTGTTCTACGGCATCGTGCAGGCCGACGTCACCGACAGCACCCTGCTGGAACTGGGCTACGAATACCAGTCGCCGCACACCTCCGGGGTGACCTGGGGTGTGGTGCCGTACTGGGGCGCCGATGGCAAGCCGGCCAACCTGCCGCGCTCGACCAACCTGTCGGCATCGTGGAGTGCCTGGCCGATCATTGAAAAGACCAGCTTCGTACGGCTGGAGCAGCAGCTTGGCAACGGCTGGTCGGCCAAGGCCAACCTGACCCACGCCGACCGCGATACCGATGGCAGCGTCTGGTATGGCGCGCAGGGCTACCCACGCCCGGACGGTACCGGCGTGTCGGCCTACGTTTCGCACTTCAACGAGCAGAGCACGATGGATGTGTTCGACCTCAACGTCAGCGGTCCGTTCAAGCTGTTCGGGCGCAACCACGAACTGGTGTTCGGGCTGGGCCAGTCGGTGCGCAAGGGCGAATCCGATGCGCTCGACTTCGACTACACCACCGCCTATGCGGTGGTGCCGGACTGGCGCAACTGGACCGGCGATGTGCCGCGCCTGCCGGTCACCCGGCTGGGCTACCTGGCGTCGGAGAACGAGCTGAAGCAGAGCGCCGCCTACGTGGCCGCACGGCTGCAGCTGGCGGATCCGCTGCTGGCCGTGGTCGGTGCCCGTTATGGCAGCTGGGAAACCAGGACCTGGCGTTACACCCATGACACCGCCGGCAACCTGACCGCCACCACCCGCACCGGCTACAAGCCCGACGATTCGCTGACCCCGTACCTGGGACTGGTGTACGACTTCAACACGATCTTCAGCGGCTACGTCAGCTACACCGACATCTTCCAGCCGCAGAATTACCGCGACCGCAATGGCGATTACCTGGAACCGGTGGTCGGCACGATGTGGGAAGGCGGCCTGAAAGCCGAGTTCTTCGGCGGGCTGCTCAATGCATCCGCGGCGATCTTCGAAGGCGAGCAGGACAACGTGGCCGAGATCGATGATTCGGTCCCGCCGTCGTCGCTGCCCGATGGCAGCCAGGCCTACCGTTCCACCGGCAAGGGCAACAAGGTGAAAGGCTGGGAGCTGGAAACCCAGGGCAGCATCGGCGAGCACTGGAACCTCTCCGCCGGGTTTGCCCACACCACCATCCGCAACCGTGCCGGCGTGCTGCAGAAGACCACCAACCCGCAGGACACCTTCCGGCTCAACGCCAGCTGGCGTCCGGGCGGCGCCGAGGGCCGCTTCTGGCTGGGCGGCGGCGCGACCTGGCAGAGCGGCATCTGGAACAACAGCACCAAGCCGCGCGCGGACTACCTGACCAGCGGCCGCACCGAAAGCGCGCGCATCGAACAGGATGCGTTCTACCTGGTGAACCTGTCGGCCGGTTACCGCTTCAACGAAAACTTCAGTGCCCAGCTCAACATCAACAACGTGCTGGACAAGGAGTACTACAACAACGTCGGCTTCTACCAGGGTGTCTACTGGGGCGAACCCCGCAACGTGACCATGACGCTGCGCTGGAAGCTCTGACGATCCGATGGATGCCGCCGGCGATGTGCCGGTGGCCGGCCACGGATGGCCCCCTCTCCACCGGCAGCGATGCCATCAACCGCAACTGCAGGATCACCGTGGACCGCTCGCCTCCTTCTGCCAGCACGACCGCCAGCGCCCGCCTGGCCACGTTCTTCGCCCGCCCCGGCTGGGGGGTGTTTTCGCGCAGCATGGCCGCCATCTTCGGTGGCTACGCGCTGGCCGCGGTGACCTGCGTGTTCTGCGCGCTGGCGTTGCCCGGCGCGCGCGGCCAGACCGTGCTGACCGGCATGTTGGTGGCGATCGTGGTCTGTGCCTGTGCGGCGCTGTGGGCCTTCGCCAGCCGTACCGCGTTGCGTGCCTGGCTGGGCATCGCGCTGCCCACGGTGGTGATGGCGGCGGTTGCACGGGCACTGGGAGCGTGGGCATGAAAAACGGATTCCGCCAGTCGATGGCCTGGCTGCACACCTGGACCGGCCTGCTGGTCGGCTGGCTGCTGTTGTTGATCTTCATGGCCGGCACGGCCAGCTACTACCGCGAGGAAATCAGCCGCTGGATGCGCCCGGAACTGCCGGCCACCACGGTCAGTACCGACGTCGCCGCCGAGCGCGCGGTGCACTACCTGCAGGAACATGCCGGCCAGGCCGAGACCTGGTTCGTCACCCTGCCCGACCCGCGCAACCCGGCCATGCGGATGTTCTGGCGCAATCCGGAATCGGTGGTCAAACCGCCGGTGGAAGGCGAGCGCCGCCGCCGCGGTGGCGGACGCTTCGGTGATGCCACGGTAGATCCCAACACCGGCGAAAAGCTGGAGGCGCGCGAAACCCGCGGCGGCGAATTCTTCTACCGCCTGCATTTCGACCTGCACTACATCCCGGTGCTGTGGGCGCGTTACCTGGTGGGTTTCTGCGCGATGTTCATGCTGGTGGCGATCATCACCGGGGTCATCACCCACAAGAAGATCTTCAAGGACTTCTTCACCTTCCGCAAAGACAAGGGCCTGCGCTCCTGGCTTGATTTCCATAACGTCAGCGCGGTGATGGCGTTGCCTTACCACGCGATGATCACCTACACCGGCATCGTCACGTTGATGGTGATGTACCTGCCGTGGGGCATCAAGGCGGCCTACCCCACTGATGAAGATGCGTTCTTCAGCGAAGCGTTCGGCGGCATGCCCGAGGTCAGCGCACCGGCCGAAGGACGCGCTGCGCCGCTGCCGATCCAGCAGTTGCTGGACAGCGCGCGCACGCACTGGAAGGGCGTGGATGTGTCCGGCTTCAGCGTCACCAGCCCGGGCGCGGCCAATGCGGTGATCGACATCCGCCAGCGCGATGGTCGACGCCTGTCCATCGATACGCCGGCACTGCGCTACGACATGGTGACCGGCAAGCTGCTGATGGAATCACCGGCCTCCGGCGCGGCTACTGCGACGCGCGGGGTGATGTACGGGCTGCACCTGGCCCACTTCGCCGACTGGGGACTGCGTGCGTTCTTCTTCCTGTCCGGCCTGACCGGCTGCCTGATGGTGGCCAGCGGCGTGGTGCTGTGGGCGGTCAAGGAGCGGCCGAAACATGCCAAGAGTGGCCGGATCGGCTTCGGCCTGCGGCTGGTGGACGCACTGAACATCGGCGCGGTGGCCGGCCTGCCGATCGCGTTCGCAGCGTACTTCTGGGGTAACCGGCTGCTGCCGCTGCAGCTGCCCGAGCGCGCCGACGCCGAGGTAAGCGTGTTCTTCTACGCCTGGGGTGCAGCCCTGCTGGCCGCGTTCGTCTGGCCGAAGCGGGTCATGTGGACGTGGCAGCTGTACCTCGGTGCGGCCTTGTTCGCGCTGTTGCCGCTGCTCAATGCGCTGACCACCCACGCCCATCTGGGCGTGACCGTGCCGGCCGGCGACTGGGTACTGGCCGGCTTCGACCTGGTGATGCTGGCCTTCGGCGCGATGCTGGCGATGTGCGGCTGGAGGATGCAGCGCTGGACGCCGCCGTTGAGCGCGGCGGAGAAGAAAAAACGAGCGGCCGCCGCAGCCGCGGGCAGTGCGGTGGCGATGGAGGCGAAGGCATGATGCTGCTGGCGTTGGGCGTGTCCTTCAGCGCGTTCGCGGCGTTGTCGCTGGCGATGGAAAAGCACCAGCTGGACCTGCATGGCAAGCAGGCCGCGCCGCTGTCGCGGCGCCGGCAGTGGTCGGTGCTGGGCTGGGTGCTGCTGGGCGTGGCGTTCGGCTTGAGCGTGGTCGACCACGGCTGGGCGATGGGCCCGGTGCTGTGGCTGGGCACGATGACCATCGCCGGGCTGCTGCTGGCCTTCGGGCTGTATCCGTGGAAGCCGCGCTGGATCGCGCCGGTGGCGCTGGCGTTGCCGGTACTGGGGCTGGTGGCGGCGCTGGTGTGAGGTGGTGACGGCCGCTGGCCGTCACGCTTCTGCCGCTGCGCTCGCCGAGCATGGCTCGGCGCTACCGGGGAACGGCGGGCGCGTTGGTAGCGCCGAGCCATGCTCGGCGGGGTGCGAAAAGCATGACGGCCAGCGGCCGTCACTACCGGGGTCGCGGCGGGCGCGACCCGCCGGGGCGATCAGAGCGCGCGCAGTTCCCATGCGCGATGGATGCGCGCGTTGCGTTCGAAATCCGGCCCGATGGTGCGTGGGCTGATCTCGCGGCAGGTGGCGAACGCGGCGATCGCGTTTTCTTCCAGCTTGAAGCGGCGGAAGTTGTTGGAGAAGTACAGCACGCCACCCGGTGCCAGACGCGCCACGGCCGCACGCAGCAGCCGCAGCTGCTCGCGCTGCACGTCGAAATCTTCGGCACGCGCGGAGTTGGAGAAGGTCGGCGGATCGCAGAAGATCACGTCGTACCGGCCTTCGTCGGCCTCCAGCCACGCCATCGCATCGGCCTGCACCAGCAGGTGCTGGTTGCCGCCCTGCCCGTTCAAGGCCAGGTTGTCGTAGCACCACTGCAGGTAGGTTGCCGACAGGTCCACACTGGTGGTGCTGGCCGCACCCGCCACCGCCGCCTGCACACTGGCCACGCCGGTATAGCAGAACAGATTGAGGAAATGCTTGCCGCGGATCTGTTCGGCCATCGTCCGGCGCAGCGGACGGTGGTCCAGGAACAGGCCGGTATCGAGGTAATCGAACAGGTTCACCCGCAGCAGCGCGTCGTTCTCGCGCACGATGAGGAACTCATCGCGCCGCTCGAAGCGACCGTACTTGCTGCCGCCCTTGCCGCGTTCGCGCGACTTCAGCGCCACCTGCTCCGGCGGAACCTGGAACACCTCGCGCGCGGCCGACAGCAGTTCGTTGCGGCGGCGGCGCACGTCGTTCTCCGGGATGGTCGCCGGCGGGGCGTATTCCTGCACGTGCAGGAAGGTGCGGCCCTTGCCGCCGTCTTCCTGGTACACGTCGATGGCCGCCGCGTATTCGGGCAGGTCTGCATCGTAGGCACGGAAGCAGCTCACCTGCTCGCGCGCTCGCCAGGTCTTGAACTTCTTCAGGTTCTTGCGGATGCGGTTGGCCACCATCTGCGCGCCTTCACTCAGCTCGCGCGGCACGGCCGGGTCGCGCTTGGGCACGGCCACCGGATCACAGACGATCAGCGCGCACTCCAGCGCACCGTTGAACATCTGGTACTTCTTGCCGGCGCGCAGGCCGGTGGCGAAGGCCAGTTCGTCATCGCCACACAGCAGGCTGGCGCGCCACTGCGGCACGGCCTTCTGCAGCGCATCGCCGAGACGGCGATACAGCGCCGGATCGGCCGCCAGCCGCTCGTCATAGGGCGGGTTGCAGACCACTGTACCGATCTCCAGCGGCGGCGCCGGCAGGTCATCGATATCGGCGCGGGTGAAGGTGATCGCATGCGCGACGCCGGCCACTTCGGCATTTTCGCGCGCCGCGGCAATCGCCAGCGGATCGATATCGCTGCCGAACACCACCGGCTTCAGCGCCGCCAGGCCGGCGGTCTCGCGCTCGCGCGCCTCGGTCAGCAGGGCCTTCCAGCTGTCCTTGTCAAAGCCCAGCCAGCGGCTGGGCGGCAGGCTGCCATGGCGCATCAGTCCGGGTGCCACGTCGGCGGCCATCAAGGCGCCTTCGATCAGCAGCGTGCCACTGCCGCACATCGGGTCCAGCAGGCCCCCTCCGGCGGCGTGCAGGCGCGGCCACTGCCCGCGCAGCAGCACGGCGGCGGCGAGGTTTTCGCGCAGCGGCGCATCGTGCGCGGCGCCACGCCAACCGCGGCGGTGCAGCGGGCCACCCCCGAGGTCGATGGAGATCGTGGCCCGGCCCTTGCGCAGGGACAGGTTGATGCGGATGTCCGGCAGATCGGTATTCACCGACGGACGCTCCAGCCCTTCGCTGCGCATGCGGTCGACCACCGCATCCTTGATCCGCTGCGCGGCAAAGCGCGCGTGGGTGATCTTGTCTCCGGAGACGTGGGCATCCACGGCCAGGGTCATCTCCGGCTTCATGTGGTCCTGCCACGGCATCATGTGCACGCCGTCATACAGGGCCTGTTCGTCGGGACATTCGAACTCGGCCAGCGGCCACAGCACGCGGCTGGCCAGGCGCGACCACAGCACCACGCGCTGCGCCTGGGCCAGGTCACCTTCGGCGTTGGCGCCGGCAATGGTAGCGGTCGCCTTGGCGAGGCCCAGGGCCGACAGTTCATCGGCAAGCAGGTATTCCAGGCCCTTGGCGCAGGAGACGAAGAAATTCACGGGATCGGTTTCGCAGGTGGGGCGGCCGCTTGCACGGCGCAGGATCGGGCAGGCCTTGGCAACGGGCCCGCGCCCATGCCGGCGGCACGGGGGCCCCATTGTAATCGCTGGCGGCCCGGCCCGCCCTGACCGGTGTCGGGCGTTGGGAAAGGGCGTGACGACCAACGGTCGTCACCCACCGTGGGGATCGGTCGTCAGCGAGCAAGCCCGTGGTAGCGCCGAGCCGTGCTCGGCGGGGTGCAGGAGCAGGACGGCCAGCGGCCGTCCCTACCGGGGCGTGCCTGTTGCAAGCGCAGGACGGCCAGCGGCCGTCCCTACCGGGGGCGGCGTCTTACAGGCGGCGCAGCAGGGCTTCGAAGGCGGCCGAGGATTCGGCCACGTGGTCGTTCAGGCGATGGCCGTCGTTGACCAGCAGCAGCGATGCCGAGCGCTTGCGCGCCCAGTCGATGACCGCAGTCGCGGGGATCAGTTCGTCATGCCAGGCGTGCACTACGCTGATTGGCACGGCAGCCGCATCCAACGCGGGCATGGGGCCCATGGTGGTCGGCGGCACCATCAGGAACAGGCCCGCCACCGGCACCTGCAGCGAGGCGATGGCGGAAATGTAGGCGCCCAGGCTGGACCCGGCCAGCACCACCGGGCCGCGGGCCGCGGCGGTCGTGGCCAGCACGATCAGCCGCTGCAGCCGTGCCGGCACGTCGCCGAGCCTGCTCACCTCCGCCCTGGCATCCAGGTCCATGAAGTCGGGCCGCTCGTGGGTCCAGCCAAGCCGCTCGGCCACGTCGGCCAGCGCGGTCACCTTGATGGCATCGGGGCCGCTTTCGAAGCCATGCGACAGGATGCAGTGGCCGCGGCTCATGCGGACACCGTCGGGACACGCGCAGCGGTCATTTCGGGAATGCAGTTCATCGCGCAATGCTAGCATCGGCACATGCCGAATCCGCTGATTCCCGGGCTGCAGATCCAGCCGCTGCCCTACCACGACCTGCTGCCCCTGCGCGCGACGGACAGCCTGCAGACGGTGGTGGTGCATTGCACCGAACTGCCGGACCTGGCGATGGCCCGCCAGTACGGTGAGAAGCCGCTGTACGAAAGCGGGACCGGCAACAGCGGACACTTCTACATCGACCGCGATGGCAGCGTGTACCAGTACGTGGCCACCGACCGCATCGCCCACCACGTGCGGGGCATGAACGCGACGTCCATCGGCATCGAGCTGGTCAACACGGGCCGCTATCCGGACTGGTTCGACAGCCGTTGCCAATCCATGCAGGAAGCCTACCCTGCCGCGCAGATCGCGGCCCTGCTCGTGCTGGTGCGCGCGCTGGCGGCGCGCCATCCGTCATTGCGCCACATCGTGGGCCACGACGAGCTGGACCTGGAGCAGATCCCGGCCAGCGACGATGCGGCGATCACGGTGGCGCGCAAGCGCGATCCGGGCCCGTTGTTCCCATGGCACGAGGTGCTGGCCGGCGTCCCGCTCCGGCACGCCGTACCGTAAAAGGGCGGCGGGCCTGCCCGCCACCACGGATGGATTACGCGCCGGTCGCCACCGGCCGGGCTGGGTCACTGATCCAGCCGCTCCACGAATCGGCGTAGACGCGCGCGCCATGCAGGCCGGCCGATTCCATCGCCAGCAACAGATGGCAGGCGGTAACGCCCGATCCACACATCAGCACCACCTGCGCGGGATCATGCGCGCCGATCACCTGCTGCAGTTCGGCACGCAGTGCATCGGCCGGACGCATCCTGCCGTCCACCACGTTCAACGCGAACGGACGGTTGACCGCACCGGGTACGTGGCCGGCCACCGGATCGAGCGGCTCCACTGCACCGCGGAAACGTTCGTTGGCGCGTGCATCGACCAGCCAGCCGGCGGCATGCTTCAGCCGCATCGATACTTCGTCCGCACTCGCCACCTGGCGGCCATCCAGCTGGCCGGGATACGGCGGCAGTGCGGCGGGGGGGATGACCTCCGTGCTTACCGGCAGACCGGACTGCTGCCACGCCGCGAAGCCGCCATCAAGCACGGACACCCGGGCATGCCCCATCAAGCGCAGCAGCCACCACAGGCGTGCGGCGGCCATGCTGCCTTCGGCCGCGTCATACACCACCACCTGGGTGTCCGGGCCGATGCCCCAGCGACCGACGGTGGCAGCAAAGGATGCGCTGTCCGGCAGCGGATGCCGGCCGTGGCCCACGCTGCGCTTGTCTGAAAGATCGTGGTCGAGATCGGCATGCACCGCACCGGGAATGTGCCCGGCGGCGTACTGCGCAGCCCCGGCCTGCGCATCGGTCAGCGAAAACCGCGCATCGACCACGCGCACGGCGGTGCTGGCGGTGGCGCGTGCGTCCACCACGCGGAGCGTATCGGCGTCGAGCATCGCGGCCAATGATGCCGCGTCGACCAGCGGGTTCCAGCGTCCTTCAATGTCGGTCATTGCACTTGCTCCAGGCGACGGCGCAGGTTGTACAGGATGGCTGCGGTGGCGCCCCATATCCGCTGGCCCGGCCAGCTGTATTCCAGGACATGGCGCACGCGCCCGCGATGGGTGATTTCCACGTGGCGCAGGTTGTCCGGAGACATCAGGAAATCCAGCGGCACTTCGAACACATCGGCCACTTCATCAGGGGATGGAATGGGCTTGAAGGCCGGATCGATCACCGCCACCACCGGCGTCACGCGGTAACCGGTAATGGTCACGAACGGATCCAGATAACCGAGTGCCTGCACCTGGCCGGCCGCCAACGCAATCTCTTCGTTGCTTTCGCGCAACGCCGCGGCAACCGCATCGGCGTCATCGGCTTCGGTGCGGCCGCCGGGAAAACCCACCTGGCCACCATGCTGGCGCAGCGCTTCGGTGCGGCGGGTCAGGATCACCTGCGCGCCGGTGGCACGCGGCACGATACCGGCCAGCACGGCCGCTTCGACCAGCGGCCCGGGGGGCAGCAGGTCGATCAGTTCGCTGCGGTTCCAGCCATCACCTTGGGGCGGCGCATCCAGCGGATGCAGCGCGCGCATCAGGCGTTGGTGGTCGGCCAGCGAGCCTTCCAGTGAAGCGCGGAGCTGCTCGCGCAGCGGCAGCCGATGGTGCATGACGTGCTGCCGTTCGCGCTCGCTCATCGACGACCACCGCGCGATTTCGTCGATGCTGCGCAGGCAGCCGGTGCACGACCGATGCGGGTCGAGTTCGCATTTTCCAATGCAGGGACTGGGCACGGCACGTGCTGTTTTTTCCGTGGTTTGCACCGCCGTACATTACCGCGAATGTGCCACGGCCGGCACCCGGCGCAAACAAAAACGCGCCGGTGGAAGCCACCGGCGCGTCGGGTAGAACCGTGTTGCTGATTACTTGACGCTGACCAGCTTGATTTCAAACTGCACGGCCACGTTCGGCGGGAACGGGGTACGCGGGTCCGCACCGTAGGCCTGTTCCGGCGGCAGGGTGACTTCCCACTTCGAACCGGCCGGCATCTGCAGCAGGGTCTCGCGCATGGCCTTCATTTCCACTTCGCTCAGCTTCATCGCAGGAATCTGCTGGGCGGGACGGGCTTCAGCCGGGCGGGTGCCGTACGGGAACGGACCGGCCACTTCCAGCTGCACGGTGCTGGCCTGGGTCGGCTTGGCGCCGTTGCCGGCTTCGATCACGCGGTACTGCACGCCGCTGGCGAGGGTCTGCACGCCCGACTTGGCCTTGTTGGTGGCCAGGAACTGGGTGCTCTTGGTCTTGTTTTCAGCAGCAGCCTTGTCGTACTCGGCCTTGGCAGCCTGCGCACGACCCTGCTCGCGCTTCTGGAACGCTTCAACGGCCGGCTTCAGCTGGTCGGCGGTGATGGCCGGCTGCTTCTTGGCGTAGGCATCCTGCAGGCCCTTCACCACCGAGTTGATGTCCAGCTGTTCACCGCGACCGGTCAGCTCGGCAAGGTTATTGCCGTAGTCGTAACCGAAGTAATAGCTGAGCTTGCCCTTTTCGGACGCAACGTCCTGGGCGAAGGCATTGCCCGTCAGGGCCAGGGCCGCGACGGCGACCGCGATAGAACGCAACTTCATCAAACAATTCTCCAGGGGTGGTAACTCAGGGGGCGTTTTCGCCGCCCTGAGGCGACGGGTTAGGATAGCGGCCGCGAGGGGGGTTCCGCTACTGACAACGCAGGCTTTGACCTGACTGCGTTTCAAGAGTTCAACATCACTATTTTTTAACGTTTCTGGAGATTCAGCGTGGCCGACGCCCCGATTGCCGCCCCCGTTGTCGTATTGGACCACGGTTTCATCCGCACCGTGACGGTGCAGCGGCCGGAGAAACTCAATGCGCTCAACGGGGAAACCCTGCGCGCACTGGCTGCAGCCTTCGAGCAGGCCGCCCAGGACCCGGCCGTACGCGTCGTGATCCTGACCGGCGCCGGGCCGAAAGCCTTCGTTGCAGGGGCTGACATCAGCGAGATGAATACCCTGTCGGCCGTGGAGGGACGGGACTTTTCCCTTCTGGGCCAGCGCCTTATGCGTCAGATCGAGCGGATGCCCAAGCCGGTCATCGCGCGCGTCAACGGGTTCGCGCTGGGTGGCGGGCTGGAACTGGCCATGGCCTGCCACCTGCGCATTGCCGTCGATACCGCCCGGCTGGGCCAGCCGGAGATCACCCTGGGACTGATTCCCGGCTTCGGCGGCAGCCAGCGCCTGCTGCGCCTGTGCGGGCGCGCCGCAGCGCTGGAACTGTGCCTGCTGGGCACCCCGATCGATGCCGCGCGGGCGCTGCAGCTGGGGCTGGTCAACGAGGTCGCCAGCGCCGATGACCTGGATGCGCGGGTAGCCGGACTTGCCGAGCGGCTGGCAAACGCGGCGCCGCTGGCCGTGCGTGCGCTGCTGGATGCGGTACACGTGGGCGGCGAATGCAGCCTGGAATCGGGGCTGGAATACGAAAGTGCGCAGTTCGGGCTGCTGTTTGCCACCCACGACATGCGAGAAGGCACCAGCGCCTTCCTTGAGCGGCGTGCCGCCATGTTCCAGAACCGCTGAACCATGGCCCGCGTGATCGACCCTGCGCTGTTGTTGCAGCGGGTGCTGGCCGACGACCTGGATGGCGCCGTGCAGGCTGGCCTGATGGAGTACGCGCCCGGTGATGCCGATGGCAGCCGGGTGCCCGGGCATCCGGATCTGCCGCAGCGCTTGCTGCAGGCCCAGCACCAACTGCGCCGGGCCTGGGCGGCACGTGAGCGCTACCGGGCACGCGCGGTACGCCTGGCGCGCCGCGATGCCGAGCGTGATGCGCGCCGTGCACCGCCGCCGGCACCCGACCAGAAGCCTGCCCTGCCCTCTGCCGCCGCGGCGATCCTGGCCCGCGCGAAGGCGCGCGCCGCCGCATCGAAAGGAAACTGATGGCTACCGCCAGCAAGACCGCACGCGCACCCGCGCGGCGTACCGCGAAGATGCCGCGCGCCGACGTGGTGGAAATGTTCACCCGGCTGCGCGAACTCAATCCGCACCCGAAGACCGAGCTGGAATACAGCTCGCCGTTCGAGCTGCTGGTGGCCGTGGCACTGTCCGCGCAGGCCACCGACGTGGGCGTCAACAAGGCCACGCGCAAGCTGTTTCCGGTGGCCAACACGCCGCAGGCAATCCTGGACCTGGGCGAGGAAGGACTGAAGCGCTACATCTCCACCATCGGCCTGTTCAACGCCAAGGCGAAGAATGTGATCGCCGCCTGCCGCCTGCTGGTCGAGCAGCACGGCAGCGTGGTGCCGCAGGACCGCGCCGCGCTGGAAGCCCTGCCCGGCGTGGGCCGCAAGACCGCCAACGTGGTGCTCAACACCGCCTTCGGGCAGCCGACCATGGCGGTGGATACGCATATTTTCCGCGTTTCCAACCGAACCGGGCTGGCACCGGGCAAGGACGTGCGCGCGGTCGAGGACGGGCTGATGAAGGCGATTCCAGCGGAGTTCCTGCTCGATGCGCACCACTGGTTGATCCTGCACGGGCGCTATGTGTGCAAAGCGCGCAAACCGGACTGTCCGCAGTGCGTGATCCGCGATCTGTGCCGCTTCAAGGACAAGACGCTGGCCGCCTGACGCGGGCACACGCGCTGCCATCGGGACGCAATCCTGCCGTCATATGGGTCGGGCCTGATAGGCACCTTGTTGGTGGGCAAGGCCCCTCGCGGCCGACGGCCGTTCGCGAACTGTCATATTTACGCAATCTTCACGATCTAGCCTGCGCGCATCTTCCCACCTGCCTGCAAGGCTACTTTCTCCATGAAACTGCATCGCCAACTTCTCACTGCGGCCGTTGCGGCTGCGCTGTTCGTCCCGGCCGCCCACGCTGAAGTGGCCATCGATGTGATCGGCGGCTCGGAGATCACCTTCGAAGGCCTGGTCCAGGCCGATGGCAACTGGTTCGACAACGATGTAGCCGACCTCAACGGCGGCGATGCAGCCAACGGCAAGGACAGCGAATTCGAGCTGCGCCGCGCCGAACTGGTGCTCAAGGGCAAGGGCCCGGGCAACGTGGAATGGGTGGTCGGCTACGACGCCAAGGCTGACAAGTTCCTCGACACCAACATCAAGTACAAGCTGGGTGGCAACAGCAACCACTACCTGCAGTTGGGCCAGTACAAGCAGCCCAACAGCCTGGAAGAGCTGTCCAGCACCAAGAACAACGACTTCATCTCCAAGGCCGCCGTCACCAACACCTACGCGGTGGCGCGTCGCCTCGGCGGCGCCTGGGGCTACGGCCAGGACAACTGGTCGGTGACCGCCAGCGCCTTCGGCCGCGAACTGACCCGCAACCTGGCCCACGGCAGCGGCTACGGCGCGCGCGGCACCTTCGCCCCGATCAACGAAAAGGGCCAGGTGCTGCATTTCGGCCTGAGCTACGTGGCCTACGACACCGACGCAGATACCCTGCGCGTGCGTGCCCGTCCGAACGCCGACCTGGCCACCGTGCGCCTCGTCGACAGCGGCAACATGGTCGACACCGACCGCGTCACCACGCTGGGCGTGGAAGCGATGTACATCGGCGGCCCGTTCAAGGCGCAAGGTGAGTACTACAGCAGCAAGGCCAAGCGCATGGCCAACGACAACTACACCAGCGATGGCTTCTATGTCAGCGGCCTGTGGAACATCACCGGCGAGACCTGGGGCTACAAGGGCGGCGTGCCGGGCACCGGCCTGCCGGACAACCCGGGCAGCGGCATGTGGCAGCTTGGCGCACGTTACGACCACATGGACCTCAACGACGGCAACCTGAGCGCCAACCCGGTCGCCGGTCGTCCGCCGATCGTGGACGGCGTGCTGGGCGGCAAGATGGATATCTGGACCGTGGGCGTGAACTACTACTGGCGCTCCAACACCAAGTTCGCGCTGAACTACGTGATGGTGGACAGCGAGAAGTACAGCTCCAGCGCGCGTGGCTTCGTCAACGACGACCCGAACATCCTGGAAGCGCGCCTGCAGTTCTTCTGGTAAGCCCCGCAGTTGCAGTCAGCTGATCGTGGAGGGCACGGCATTGCGCCGTGCCCTTCTGCGTTTGCGGGCTGATCGGCCGCGGAAGCTTTTTCGCGCTGTCATGGATGCGTCATGTGACAGTCGCGCTGGTGTCACGAAATGGTTATGGAATGTGCAGCGACACGACGGGTACTCACCCGTCCACCACCCAGGAGCCATCCCCGTGATCCACGCCTTCAAGTCGCGCGCCGCCGTCGCCATCCTGGCCGCGTCGTCCGTCTTCGCCGCCAACGCCGCTGATGTGACCGGCGCCGGCGCGTCCTTCATCTTCCCCGTGATGTCCAAGTGGTCGGCCGATTACACCGTCGCCACCGGCAAGAAGGTCAATTACCAGTCCATCGGTTCCGGCGGTGGCATCGCGCAGATCAAGGCCGCCACGGTCGACTTCGGTTCCTCCGATGCCCCGCTGAAGCCGGAAGAACTGGCGGCTGCAGGCCTGGCCCAGTTCCCGTCGGTGATCGGCGGCGTGGTGCCGGTGATCAACGTGGCCGGCATCGCCCCGGGCGCGCTGAAGCTGGATGGCGCCACCCTGGCCAACATCTTCCTGGGCAAGATCAAGACCTGGAACGACCCGGCCATCGCCGCGCTGAACCCGGGCCTGACCCTGCCGGCTGCGAAGGTCACCATCGTCCACCGTTCGGACGGTTCGGGCACCACCTTCAACTTCGTCAACTACCTGTCCAAAGTCAGCCCGGAGTGGAAGACCAAGGTCGGTGAAGGCACCTCGGTCCAGTGGCCGGCCGGCATCGGCGGCAAGGGCAACGAAGGCGTCGCCGCGTACGTCAAGCAGATCAAGGGCGGCATCGGCTACGTCGAACTGTCCTACGCCCTGCAGAACCGCATGTCCTATGCGTCGATGAAGAACGCCGCCGGCAATGTCGTGCAACCGTCGGACACCACCTTCGCCGCTGCGGCCGCCAGCGCCGACTGGGCCAACGCCAAGGACTTCTACCTGGTGATGACCAACGCACCGGGCGCCCAGGCCTGGCCGATCACCGCCACAAACTTCATCCTGGTGCGCAAGCAGCCGCGCAACGTGGCCAACGCCAAGGCGACCCAGGACTTCTTCCGCTGGATCTACAAGAGCGGTGACAACCAAGCCAAGCAGCTGGACTACGTGCCGCTGCCGGACAGCCTGGTGCAGCAGATCGAAACGTATTGGACGCAGAACCTGAAGTACTGATCCATCGAGGCATGGGGCCGGCGGGGACTCTCTCCCTCCGCCGGCCCTTTCCGGGGCGCGCGACCTTCCAGGGTTGCGCGTTTTTTTTTGCGCCCGGTCTTCCTGCAGGAACGCGGTGCCGGGTGGGGTAGTGCCGGACACGCCGTAAGTACGTCCTTGTAGGCTGCGTCGCCGCATCCATGCGGCTCAGCGTCCTGCACTACCGCACCCGGCACCGCTGGGGACAGACTGCGGGCGCGGTGGGGGTGAAAGGCGAGAGCAGAAGCCGCGCAGTTCGGGTGGCGCAGGTGCCTTGGCTGGACGGCGCTGGGTCGTGAAAGGCCCGTCAACAGGGGCGCTGCGGGTAGCCTGTCACCTGCGTCATCAGGTTGTAACAAAAACATCATTTCATAGCCGCAACCGCCGGACAGACCGGCAACCTACCGCTATGGAGTGACGCATGAAACTGCAGAAGGCCGGCCTGGCCACCCTTTCCCTGGCCATTGCCCTCGGCCTGTCGGCCTGCGGCGGCAACGAAGCACCGACCGCCCAGCAGCCGGCTGACGGCTCCACCGCTGCGGCCCCGGCCGCCGGTGACAAGGTCAGCGCCGAAGTCTCCGGCGCCGGCGCTTCCTTCATCTTCCCGCTGGTGTCCAAGTGGTCGGCCGATTACAACGCCGCCAGCGGCGCCAAGATCAACTACCAGTCGATCGGCTCCGGCGGCGGCATCGCGCAGATCAAGGCGGGCACCGTCGATTTCGGTTCCTCGGACAAGCCGCTGAGCAGCGAAGAGCTGGCCCAGTCCGGCCTGGCGCAGTTCCCGTCGGCCATCGGCGGCGTGGTGCCGGTGGTCAACATCGAAGGCCTGGAGCCGGGCAAGCTGCGCCTGAGTGGCACCCTGCTGGCGGACATCTTCCTGGGCAAGATCAAGACCTGGAACGACCCGGCGATCATCGCCGCCAACCCGGGCGTGACCCTGCCGGAAGGCAAGATCACCCTGGTCCACCGCTCCGACGGTTCGGGCACCACCTTCAACTTCACCAACTACCTGTCCAAGGTCAGCGCGGACTGGAAGGGCAAGGTCGGCGAAGGCACCTCCGTACAGTGGCCGGACGGCGTCGGTGGCAAGGGCAACGAAGGCGTGGCTTCGTACGTGAAGCAGATCAAGGGTTCCATCGGCTACGTCGAACTGGCCTACGCCCTGCAGAACAGCATGCCGTACACCTCCATGCAGAACGCGGCCGGCACCTGGGTGCAGCCGAGCGCTGAAACCTTCGCCGCCGCGGCCGCCAGCGCCGACTGGGCCAGTGCCAAGGACTTCAACCTGGTCATCACCAATGCACCGGGTGAGCAGGCCTGGCCGATCACCGCCACCAACTTCATGCTGATGCAGAAGCAGCCCAAGGATGCCAAGCGCAACCAGGACGCGCTGGCGTTCTTCAAGTGGGCCTTCGAAAACGGCCAGACCCAGGCCAACGAGCTGCACTACGTGCCGCTGCCGGCCGAGCTGGTCACCCAGATCGAAGCCTACTGGGGCACCGAACTGAAGTGATGCCGGCACGGTGCCCGCCCCGCGCGGGCACCGTCCTTCTGCGTACCGCATCACCCCGCCCCCAACTGGCCGCGCCGCCCATCCCATGAATGCCATCGCACAGCCTGCCGCCGTACCTTCCACGCGTGACACGCGTGATGCCCGCAACGACCGCCTGTTCCGCTGGGTGCTGGTCGGCACCGTCATCTTCGTCCTGGCCGCGCTGGCCTGCGCCGCGCTGTCGATGCTGTGGGGCGGTCGCCACGCCCTGGAAGCGCAGGGCCTGAGTTTCTTCTACTCCTCCGAATGGAATCCGGTGGAGAACAAATTCGGTGCGCTGGCACCGATCTACGGCACCCTGGTCACCGCGCTGATCGCGATGGTGATCGCCGTACCGGTGAGCTTCGGCATCGCCTTCTTCCTGACCGAAGTCGCCCCGCGCTGGCTGCGTGGCCCGGTCGGCACCGCCATCGAACTGCTGGCCGGCATTCCTTCCATCATCTACGGCATGTGGGGCCTGTTCGTGCTGGTGCCGGTGATGACCGAGCATGTGACCCCCTTCCTCAACGAAACCCTGGGCGAATGGCCGATCATCGGTCCGATGTTCCAGGGTCCGCCGCTGGGCATCGGCATACTCACCGCCGGTTTCGTGCTGGCCATCATGGTCATTCCGTTCATCTCTTCGGTGATGCGCGAAGTGTTCCTGACCGTGCCGACCCGCCTGAAGGAATCGGCGTATGCGCTGGGTTCGACCAAGTGGGAAGTCAGCTGGGACATCGTGCTGCCCTACACCCGTTCGGCGGTGATCGGCGGCATCTTCCTCGGCCTGGGGCGCGCCCTGGGCGAGACCATGGCCGTGGCCTTCGTGATCGGCAACAGCGTGCGCCTGTCGCCGTCGCTGCTGGAGCCGGGTACCACCATCGCCGCGTTGATCGCCAATGACTTCGGCGAGGCCACCGAAACCTACCGTTCGGCGCTGCTGCTGCTCGGCTTCGTACTGTTCATCGTCACCTTCGTGGTGCTCGCCATCGCCCGCCTGATGTTGATGCGCCTGTCCCGCAAGGAGGGCAACTGATGTCCACTGCCACTGAATCGCTGTACCTGCGCCGTCGCATCGGCAACGTCATCGCGATCCTGCTGTCCGTCGTCACCGCGCTGTTCGGCCTGTTCTTCCTCGGCTGGATCCTGTGGACGCTGTTTTCCAAGGGCATCCCGGGCATCAACTGGGCGCTGTTCACCCAGATGACCCCGCCGCCGATGCAGGAAGGTGGCCTGGCCAATGCCTTCTACGGCAGCGCGGTGATGTGCGCCATGGCGATCGGCATCGGCACCCCGCTGGGCGTGCTGGCCGGCACCTGGCTGGCCGAGTACGGCAACTTCCGCAAGGCCGGCACCGTGGTCCGCTTCGTCAACGACATCCTGCTGTCGGCCCCGTCGATCGTGCTCGGCCTGTTCGTCTACACGCTGTTCGTGATGCAGACCGGCGGCAGCTTCTCCGCCTTCGCCGGTGCGCTGGCGCTGGCCTTCATCGTGCTGCCGGTGGTGGTACGCACCACTGACGAGATGCTGCGCCTGGTGCCTTCGCAGATGCGCGAAGCGGCGCTGTCGCTGGGCATCCCGCAGTGGAAGGTCACCGTGCAGGTGCTGTATCGCAGCGCGTCGGCCGGCATCGTCACCGGCATCCTGCTGGCGCTGGCACGCATTTCCGGCGAGACCGCCCCGCTGCTGTTCACCGCCTTCGGCAACCAGTACTGGAGCAGCAACGTGTTCCAGCCGATGGCCTCGGTGCCGGTGGTGATGAACCAGTTCGCCGGCAGCCCGTACGAATCCTGGCAGGTGCTGGCCTGGGCCGGCGCGCTGGTGCTGACCGTCTTCGTGCTCCTTATCAGCCTGAGCGCACGCGGCATCCTGCTGCGCAACCGTATCTCCCATGACTGACCTTTCCGCGGACACTGCCATGAACGATCTTTCCAACGCCGTGCCGATGCAGCGCATCGTGGTCCCGGCCTCGCATGAATCGCTTGCCACCCCGGCGCCGGTCAAGCTGACCGCGCGTGGACTGGACTTCTACTACGACAAGTTCCATGCCCTGAAGGGCATCGACATCGAAGTGCCGGAAAAGCGCGTCACCGCGCTGATCGGTCCGTCCGGCTGCGGCAAGTCGACCCTGCTGCGCATCTTCAACCGCATCTACGCGCTGTACCCGAAGCTGGAAGCGCGCGGCGAAGTGCTGCTGGATGGTGAGAACATCCTGTCGCCGAAGTACCCGATGAACCGCCTGCGCAGCAAGGTCGGCATGGTGTTCCAGAAGCCGGTTCCGTTCCCGATGACCATCTTCGAGAACGTGGCCTACGGCATCCGCCACCACGAAAAACTGTCCAAGGCGGACATGAACGACCGCGTCGAACATGCGCTGCGCCAGGGCGCGCTGTGGGACGAAGTGAAGGACAAGCTGGGCCAGAGCGCATTGGGCCTGTCCGGTGGCCAGCAGCAGCGCCTGTGCATCGCACGCGCC
This sequence comes from Stenotrophomonas chelatiphaga, assembly GCF_001431535.1. Taxonomy (GTDB): domain Bacteria; phylum Pseudomonadota; class Gammaproteobacteria; order Xanthomonadales; family Xanthomonadaceae; genus Stenotrophomonas; species Stenotrophomonas chelatiphaga. The sequence goes on along the minus strand of NZ_LDJK01000018.1, from coordinate 1,224 downwards.
GTCGCCCTGCGCCCGGACGTGCTGCTGCTGGACGAACCGACCTCCGCGCTGGATCCGATCTCCACCAGCCGCATCGAACAGCTGGTGGAAGAGCTCAAGCACGACTACACCATCGTCATCGTGACCCACAACATGCAGCAGGCCGCGCGTGTTTCGGACTACACCGCCTTCATGTACCTGGGCGACCTGATCGAGCATGACCGGACCGAGGTGATCTTCTCGCAGCCCAGCAAGCAGCAGACCGAAGACTACATCACCGGCCGCTTCGGCTGATCCGCCGCACGCCCCCTTCCGAGAGCACAGACATGAACCTTCCCAACGACCACATCGTCAAGAGTTACGACGAAGAGCAGCAGCGCCTGGTGGCCGAAATCGTGCGCATGGGCGAGATGGCCGTGGCCCAGCTCGAGGCGTCGATGGACGTGATCGAGAAGCGCGACGAGAATGCCGCCCGCCGCATCATCGCCAACGACGAAGCCATCGACGCGCTGGAACAGCAGATCAGCCACGACGTCATGCGCCTGTCGCTGCGTGGCCCGATGGCGCGCGACCTGCGCGAGATCCTCGCCGGCCTGCGCATCCCGGCCGATATCGAACGCATCGGCGACTATGCCGCCAACGTGGCCAAGCGCTCCATCGCGCTGGGCAGGGTGCCGCCGCTGCCGCAGATCCAGGGCCTGCGTGCGCTGGGCCGGCTGGCCGCGGTGCAGGTGCGTCGGGCCATCGAAGCCTATCGGGACAACGACGTGGACGCGGCGCTGGCGCTGCGCGAGGACGACGCACGCCTGGATGCGCAGTACACCGCGCTGTTCCGCGAGCTGCTGACCTACATGATGGAAGACCCGCGCAACATCACCCCGTGCACCCACCTGCTGTTCATGGCCAAGAACCTGGAGCGGGTCGGCGACCACGCCACCAACATCGCCGAAAACGTCTGGTTCCTGGTGCATGGCGAACAGCCGCTGCCGCCGCGCGAGAAGCGCGACGAGACCTCCAGCGCCGCGGAATGATCCGTGGCACGGTGTTGCCTGGAAGCCGAGCCCTGCTCGGCTTTCCTCGTTCGAGGCCGCCGTTGGGGGGGAAGGCCCTCGCTGGCTGGCCGCAGCCGCTCGCCGGCAACCCCATGGGCCGGGGCCGACCGGCCGCCTCTGTTAGAATTCGGGTATGACTGACACCCCGCTGCCCTCGCCCGTCGACGCCCCTGCCCCGCCCCCTGCCACGCAT
>NZ_LDJK01000017.1 GCF_001431535.1 Stenotrophomonas chelatiphaga | reverse complement strand
CTCCGACAGGTGCCGGGGGCTTTCGGAACGCTACCGCGCTGCCACCGTGGCCGGGCGTAGAATCTACGCATGCCTGAGTTGCCTGAAGTTGAAACCACCCGGCGTGGACTGGCGCCGCACCTGCTGGAACGTGCCATCCATGGGGTGATCCTGCGCCGCAGCGAGCTGCGCTGGCCGATCCCGGACGAGGTGGCCGCCCTGTTGCCGGGGCAGCGCATCGTGGATGTGCGCCGGCGTGCCAAGTACCTGCTGCTGGACACCGAAGCCGGTAGTGCGCTGCTGCACCTGGGAATGTCCGGCAGCCTGCGCGTGCTGCCGGGCGATACGCCGCTGCGCGCGCATGACCACGTGGATATCAGCCTGGACAACGGCCGCCTGCTGCGCTTCAACGATCCGCGCCGTTTCGGCAGCCTGTTGTGGCAGCCGCCGGGCCAGGTCCACCCGCTGCTGCAGGGGCTGGGCCCGGAGCCGCTGGACGATGCCTTCGATGGTGACTACCTGTTCCAGCGCAGCCGCGGCCGCAAGGCGCCGATCAAGACCTTCCTGATGGACCAGGCGGTGGTGGTGGGCGTGGGCAACATCTATGCGGCCGAAAGCCTGTTCCGGGCCGGCATCAGCCCGCTGCGCGAGGCCGGCAAGGTATCGCGCGAGCGCTACGTGCGGCTGGCGGAGGCGGTCAAGCAGATCCTGCAGCATGCGATCACCCGCGGTGGCACCACCCTGCGCGATTTCATCAGTCCCGACGGGGCGCCCGGCTACTTCGAACAGGAGCTGTGGGTTTACGGGCGCGATGGCCAGCCCTGTCGGGCCTGCGGGCGTCCGCTGAAGCACGCCACCATCGGCCAGCGTGCCAGCGTCTGGTGTGGTTCCTGCCAGCGCTGAGGGCTTTTTCGCCAAGCACGCCGGACAGGGCTATAGTCGCGCCACGACTCCCGTGGGAGCAGGCGCTGCGATGGACGAAGGATCTGACATCACCGTGTGGCTGGACTCCGCGCGCGGCGGCGATCGTGCCGCGCTGGACCGCGTGCTCACCGTGCTTTACCAGGAGCTGCACGGCATGGCCCGGCGGCAGCTGGCCGGCCAGCAGGGGCGCACCCTGGATGCGACCTCGCTGGTGCACGAGTCCTACCTGAAACTGCTCGGCAGCCGCGGCGGCGCGCGCTTCGAGGACCGTGCGCACTTCTTCGCCTACGCGGCTTCGGCGATGCGCAGCGTGGTGGTGGACTACGCGCGCAACCGCCTGGCCCGCAAGCGCGGCGGCGACCTCAAGCGGGTGGACATCCCGGAAAACAGCAGCAGCGGCATCCGCATGGACGAGGACCTGCTGGCGCTGGACGTGGCCCTGGAACGCCTGCAGGCGCTGGATCCGCACCTGGCGCGGGTGGTCGAACTGCGCTACTTCGCCGGCCTGACCGAACAGCAGATCGCCGAACTCAGCCAGCGTTCCGAGCGCAGCATCCGACGGGACTGGCAGAAGGCGCGCCTGTTCCTGCTGACCGAAGTAAGCGGGGACTGAGCGCGAGCACCGGCCATGGATGCCCTGCGCTGGCGCGAACTGTCGTCATGGCTGGACCAGCTGCTGGAACTGGATGAAGACGGCCGCCTGGTGCGGCTGCGGGAGGTGGCAGGACGCGACCCGGCGCTGGCCGCGGAACTGGAAAGAATGCTGGCCCATGCGCGCGACAGCGAGCAGTTCATGGCCCAGCCGGTGTTTTCCGCGCCCGGGTCATCGCGCGAAGGCACCCGCATCGGCCCGTACCGCCTGCTGCGCCTGCTCGGCGAAGGCGGGATGGGGGAAGTCTGGCTGGCCGAGCGCTGCGACGGCATGTACGAGCGCAAGGTGGCGTTGAAGCTGCTGCGCAGCGGCCTGGCCGAACCCGGCCTGCATGCGCGCTTCGCGCGCGAGCGGCAGATCCTGGCCCGGCTGCAGCATCCCCACCTTGCCCAGCTGCACAACGCGGGCATCGACCCGCAGGGGCATCCGTATTTCGCGCTGGACTACGTGCAGGGCGAGCCGATAACCGACTACTGCCAGCACGGCATGCTGCCGCTGGACGAGCGGCTGTGGTTGATGCTGCAGGTGTGTTCGGTGGTGGCCCATGCGCATGCCAACCTGGTGGTGCACCGTGACCTGAAGCCGTCCAACATCCTGGTCGCCGATGGGGCGGTCAAGCTGCTCGATTTCGGCATCGCGGCGGCGGCGGCCGGCGAGCCGCGCGCGTTCACCCTGCACTACGCCGCGCCGGAGCAGGTGCGGGGCGATCCGCTGAGCACCCGCACCGATGTGTACTCGCTGGGCGTGGTGATCTACGAAGTGGTCACCGGGCACAAGCCGTATCGGCTGCGCCGGCAATCGGACAGTGAGTGGGAACGGTCGATCCTGGATGTCCAGCCATTGCCCGCATCACGCCGGTTGCTCCAGGGCGAAGCCGGGATGCCGGTGCAGCCGGCCGCGCGGCGTCTTGCCCGACGCGTGCGGGGTGACCTGGACCTGCTGCTGGGCAAGGCAATGGCCAAGGATCCCCAGCAGCGCTACGGATCGGTCGATGCGCTGGCCGAGGACCTGCGCCGCTTCCTGGACGGACGGCCGCTGCGCGCCCATCCGCCGGGCACCGGGTATCGCCTGCGCAAGTATCTGCGGCGCCATCGGTGGGGCGTGGCGGGCGCCAGCCTGGCCCTGTCGGCTTTGCTGGCGGTATCGACGATGGCCGTCTGGCAGGCGCGCCAGGCCCGCCAGGAAACTGCACGCGCACAGGCGATGCAGGACTTCAACATCGGCTTGTTCGATCGCGCGGCAAGCGTCCGCCACGGCCACTTCGACGTGCGCCAGCTGCTGGAAACCGGACAGCAGCGTGCGCATGCGGAACTGGCCGGGCAGCCGCTGGCGCTGGCCGAAATGGAAGGGGTGATCGGACGCCTGTACATCGGACTGGGCGACTACGAGGTAGCCCTGCGCGTCCTGGATCAACAGCGCACGCTGCTGCAGGCACAAGCGGACGTGCCAGGCGCGCTGCAGCTGGAAGCGGTGACCCAGCGCGCGCGCGCGCTGCGCATGCTGGGCCGTGACCGCGAGTGCGTCGCCCACCTGCAGTCCGCAGCGCACATCGCCGACCAGCAGCAGGACCTGCTGCCGACCGCCGTGGCGGGCTTCGCCAGTGAACTGGCCCACTGCCAGGCCCCGCTTGGCCAGGTCCGTGCTGCGCGCGCTGCGTTCATCCGTGCCCTGGCGCTGTACCAGCGCGGGGAGGGCAATCCGCGCGGCATCGCCGGTGCGCTGGCGGGGCTGGCCGGGCTGGATGCCGATGCCGGCCTGGATGCGCGTGCACTGGAGGGCTACCAGCAGGCGCTGGCGCTGCTGCAGCGCGCTGCACCGGGTACGCCGGAAGCCATCGGGATGCGCCGCCAGCTGGGGCAGATGCTCGCCCGCAGCGGGCAGGCCAGCGATGCCGCCGCAGCACTGGACCAGGCCTGGCAGTCGGCGGTGCAGGCCTTCGGCCCGGACCATCCGGAAACCCTGGTGGTGCAGCGTGCCCGCGCGCTGCTCGCGCTGCAGCAGGGGCGCCGGGCATGGGCCGGGCCGGTACTGGGTGAGGTACGCGACAAGCTGGCCTTGGCGCTCGGGCCGGAGCACCGTGAAGTCGGCCTGGCCGAACATGCGCTGGGCGAGCTCGCCCAGGCCGATGGTGATGTCCCTGGCAGGCTCAGCCATTACCGCAATGCGGTGCGGATCTGGCGCCAGCCTGGCCAGGTGGCATTGCTGCCGCAGGGCCTGCTCGACCTGGGCGAGGCCGAACGCGCGGCGGGCAGCCCCGCGCGCGCCGCCGCCGCATGGCGCGAGGCGCGGCAGTTGCTGATCGCCCAGCGCGGCATTCCGTCTGCGGCGGTCCGCCAGCTGGACCTGCGCCTGGCCCGCCTGCCGCAGCCAGCTGAACAAATGTCTCCGGCCACTGCCAACAATTAACGAATCTGTTGGAATAATGGCCGACCTTCCATGCCCCGGCTGCCTTCGAATGCAACGACGCGATTTTATCCGCAACGCTTCCCTGGCCTTGGCTGCCTTCGGCCTGCCTGCATTGAACGTAGGCGCCGCGGCAAGCCGACAGGTCGGCCTGCGCCGCCTGGGTCAACCGCTGCCGTTCGACTTCGCCCGCCTGAAAGGCGAGGCGCGTGCGCTGGCCGCAGCGCCCTACAAGACCCACAAGCGGACCCTGCCGGGACCGGTGGAAGCGCTGGACTGGGATGAGTACCAGTCCATCCGCTATCGCCAGGACCACGCGTTGTGGGGCAATGAGCCGGGACGGTTCCAGGCCAAATTCTTCCACCTCGGGCTGTACTTCCATTCGCCGGTGCGGATGTTCGACGTGGTCGATGGCAAGGCACAGGAACTGGCCTACGACGGCGCCGCCTTCGATTACGGCAAGAGCGGCATCAAGGGCGGCCAGCTGCCGGCCGACCTGGGCTTTGCCGGCTTCCGGCTCAACACGCGCAAGGATACCGATCGCGATTTCGCCGCCTTCCTGGGCGCCAGTTACTTCCGCGCGGTCGGCAAGGAGGGCCAGTACGGGCAGTCGGCGCGGGGACTGGCGATCGATACCGGGACCGGCGGGCCGGAAGAATTCCCGGACTTCATCGCCTACTACCTCGAACGCCCGGACAACGATTCGGACACCATCGTGGTCTACGCGCTGCTGGATTCGCCGAGCGTGGCCGGCGCCTACCGTTTCGCCATCACCAACGGCGATGTGTTGTTGATGGACATCGACAGCGCGTTGTATCCGCGCAAGGCGATCGAGCGGCTCGGCATCGCCCCGTGCACCAGCATGTTCCAGGTCGGCGAGAACGATCGCCGCATGGCGTGGGACTGGCGCCCGGAGATCCATGACACCGACGGGCTGGCGATGTGGAGCGGTGGCGGCGAGTGGATCTGGCGCCCGCTGGTGAACCCGCGCGAGCTGCGCTTCAACATGTTCGTCGACCGCAATCCGCGTGGCTTCGGCCTGCTGCAGCGCGATCGCGAATTCGACCATTACCAGGACGACGGCGTGTTCTACGAGAAGCGCCCGTGCCTGTGGGTCGAACCGAAGGGCGAGTGGGGCGAGGGCTCGGTGCAGCTGGTGGAGATCCCGACCGTGGACGAGACCTTCGACAACATCGTCGCGTTCTGGAATCCGAAGGACAAGCCGCAGGCCGGGCAGGAACTGCTGGTCGGCTATCGCCTGTACTGGGGCGCCGAGCCGCCCGCGCGTTCGCCGCTGGCGCACACCGTGGCCACCCGCACCGGGCTGGGCGGCATCATCGGCAAGAAGCGCGAGCATTTCTCGTGGCGTTTCGCGGTGGACTTCGCCGGGGGTGAGCTGGCCAGCCTGATCGACAAGGGTGAGGTGGAGGCGGTGGTGCAGGCCAGCCGAGGCACGCTGGAAATCGTCTCGGCGCGCCCGCTGCGTGAGATCAACGGCTATCGGGCCATGTTCGACCTGGTGCCCGGCGATGACAGTACCGCGCAGATCGACATCCGGCTGTTCCTGCGCAGTGGCGGCAAGACCCTGACCGAAACCTGGCTGTACCAGTACAGCCCGCCGCCGGCCGGGGCGCCCGAACGCACCCTGTACTGAGCCAAGCAAACGCGGGCCGGCGCTGACGCGCCACCCGCGCTGGCGCTTCATCCACCGGCGAGCAGCGGGTCGATGCGGCCTTCACCGCGGGTGATCTTCTTGAATTCGGCGCGGCTGACCGAGACATAGCGTTCGTTGCCGCCGATCTCCACCTGCGGTCCGTCCTGCACCGCATGACCGTGCGCGTCCACGCGCACGGTCATGGTCGCCTTCTTGCCGCTGTGGCAGATCGTCTTGATCTCCTGCATCTCATCGGCCCAGGCCAGCAGGTACTGGCTGCCTTCGAACAGCTCGCCGCGGAAGTCGGTGCGCAGGCCGTAGCAGAGCACCGGGATGCGCAGCTGGTCGACCACTTCACTCAACTGCCAGACCTGTGCCCGGCTGAGGAACTGAGCTTCGTCCACCAGCACGCAGCCGAGCGGTCCGTGCGCGGCGATATCCGCTTCGACCAGGTGTTGGAGGTCGCTGTCGCGCTCGAAGGCCACGCCATCGGCCTTCAATCCGATGCGCGAGGCGACCACGCCACTGCCGGCGCGGTTGTCCAGCCGCGGGGTAAGGATCGCCACCCGCATGCCGCGCTCGCGGTAGTTGTGCGCGCTCTGCAGCAGGGTGGTGGTCTTGCCGGCGTTCATCGCCGAATAATAGAAATAGAGCTTGGCCATCGGCAGATTCTAGCCGCAGCGGGTGGCCTCAGTCGCCGCGCAGCGGATGTGGAGCACCCACGTCCACGCTGCTGCTGTTGCCCGCGGCCAGCTGCTGGCCCTGCCACTTCCAGTAGGCGTCGGGCTGCCACAGCCGCGGGGCGTAGTAGATCTCCGGCACCACGCGCACCATCTGCCCGTTGAAGCGGACCTGCATGACGGTCGAACCCAGGGCGCCGGTGCGGCTGCCGGTCATCTCGCCCATGTTGCGGCGCATTTCGCGTTCCTGGCGCGGCTTGGCCACCGGGTCGCCGTACTCGGCATACAGCTTCTGGCCTTCGCTGACCGCGCGCTTGCGCTCGGCTTCGTCCAGCGCCGCCCAGTACTGTTCGCGGCGTACCACCAGCCATTCGGTACCGCGCTCGGCGGCCAGGTCCATCCATGCATAGCCCAGCGCGCGGTCGACCGGGCCGCCCTTGCCGTTCCACAACAGCTCGGCCATCAGCGCCTGCGACAGCTTGTCGGCATGCTGGGCGCCCAGCCGGAAGTAGCGGCGCGCATCCTCGGGCTTGTCGCGCTCCACCGCGGCCAGCCCGAGTTGCCGGAAACGCAGGTCCGGGTGCGCCTTGAGGTAGGCAGGCGAACTGACCACGGCGTGCTCCTGCATCGACAGCGGCGCGTCTTCGGCCGCCAGCTGGGCGTGCGCTTCGTGGGCCGGTGACAGCGCGGCGGCGGCGAGCAGGGCGAGGGTGGTAAATCTGTTCAGCTTCATCGGTCACTTCCTGTGAAACGTGGTCTGCCACCACTATCGCAGCTGCCCGCGCCACCGCAATCTGCCGGAGGTCAGGGTGCCGCCGCTACAATCAGCAGCACATGCACGGACTCAACCCCCCCCAAAGCGCAGCAGTGCTGCATATCGAAGGTCCCTTGCTGGTGCTGGCGGGTGCCGGCAGCGGCAAAACGCGCGTGATCGTGGAGAAAATCGCCCACCTGATCGGCTGCGGCCGCTATCCGGCCCGGCGCATCGCCGCGATCACCTTCACCAACAAATCAGCCAAGGAAATGCGCGAGCGCGTCGCGCGGCGCCTGCGTGATCAGGATGCCGAAGACGTCACCATCTGCACCTTCCATGCGCTGGGTTTGAAGTTCCTGCAGATCGAACACGCGGCGGTGGGCCTGAAGCGCGGTTTCTCGATCTTCGATGCCGATGACAGCAACGCACAGGTCAAGGACCTGATGTACGGCGCCAAGCCGGATGACATCGAGGACGTGAAGAACCTGATCTCGCGCGCCAAGAATGCCGGCTTGTCACCGGAGCAGGCGATGCGCGAGGCGCGCAGCAACCGCGAAAAGGAAGCGGCCAGTGTCTACGAGCGCTACCAGCTGCGGCTGACCGCCTTCAATGCGGTGGACTTCGACGACCTGATCCGGCTGCCGGTGCAGGTGCTGGAGGAGAATCCGGAGATCGCCATCGCCTGGCGCGAACGCATCGGCTACCTGCTGGTGGACGAGTGCCAGGACACCAACGATGCCCAGTACCGCCTGCTCAAGCAGCTGGCCGGGGACAAGGGCAACTTCACCTGCGTGGGTGACGATGACCAGTCCATTTACGCCTGGCGCGGTGCCAATCCGGAAAACCTGCAGCAGATGGCGCGCGACTACCCCGCGCTGCAGATCATCAAGCTGGAACAGAACTACCGTTGTTCCAACCGGGTGCTGCGCGCGGCCAACGCGCTGATCGCCAACAACCCGCACGAGCACCTGAAGAAGCTGTGGAGCGATCAGGCCGACGGCGAACGCATCCGGGTGTGGGAGTGCCGCAACAGCGAGCACGAAGCCGAAAAAGTGGCGGCCGAAATCGCCTTCATCGCGCAGGCGCGGCAGGTGCCGTGGAGCGATTTCTGCATCCTGTTCCGGGGCAATTTCCAGTCCCGCCCGCTGGAAAAAGCCATGCAGCTGGCGCGCGTGCCGTACCACCTGTCCGGCGGCACGGTGTTCCTGGAACGCCAGGAAGTCAAAGACACCCTGGCCTGGCTGCGCCTGCTGGTGAATCCGGACGACGATACGGCGTTCATGCGCGCGGTGCAGGCGCCCAAGCGCGATGTCGGTGCCGGCACCCTGGCCAAGCTGGCGGAACTGGCATCGGAAAAGGACATGCCGATGGCGCAGGCGGCCGAGGCACTCGGTGCGCTGCAGCAGCTCGCCCCGCGTGCGGCCAACAGCCTGTCGCGCTTCACCGACATCCTGCGCGACCTGCGCGCGCAGACCCGCGAAATCTCTTCCGGCGACATGATCCGCAAGGTGGCCAAGGAATCGGGCCTGCTCAGCGAGCTGCGCCAGCAGGCCAAGGAAGAAGCCAGTTACCAGCGCCGTGCGAACAACATCGAAGAACTGGCGCAATGGTTTGAAGGCGGTCCTCGCGGTGCCACCGCCGCCGACCTGGCCGGCCAGTTGGCGCTGTTGTCGCGCAACGACAAGGACGATGGCGGCAACCAGGTGCGCATGATGACCCTGCATGCCTCCAAGGGCCTGGAGTTCCCGTACGTGTTCATCGTCGGCTGCGAAGACGGCGTGCTGCCGCACCAGGTCAGCCTGGACGAAGGCACGCTGCAGGAAGAGCGGCGACTGCTGTACGTGGGCATCACCCGCGCCAAGGTCCAGCTGTGGATGAGCCACAGCAAGCTGACGCGCAAGTTCGGCGAGCACGTGCGGCTCAAGCCCAGCCGCTTCTTCGCCGAACTGCCGGCCGAAGAACTGCAGCGTGATGGTGCCGATCCGGTGGCCGATGCGGCGCGCAAACAGGAACGCGCCACTGCCGGACTGGCGGCCATCCAGGCCTTGTTCGACTGAGCGGCGAACGGCGCAGCCTCTCGTGGCTGGCGCTCAACGCAGTGGGTTCGTGGTTGGCCGGGTAGAGGGACTGCGCAGGGGACGCTGCAAGTACGTCCCTGTAAGCTCGGTCGCCGCATCCATGCGGCTCACGCCCCTGCGCAGCCCCTCTACCCGGCCTTGGACGGTTTCCTGGCGCGTCAGCCACGGAAAGAAAAAAGAAAATCAAAGGCAACGGCAACCGCGGGGGCTGAGGCACAATCGGGATCTCTGGCTGGAGACCTGTCCGTGCACCCGATTGAAAGCGAACGCCTGCGCCTGCGGCCCATCGAGCCGGACCTGGATGCCGCCCACATGCTGGCGCTGCTCAATGATCCGGGTTTCCTGCGCTTCATCGGTGATCGCGACGTACGCAGCGAAGCGCAGGCCCGCGAGTACATCGCGCTGCGCGTGTTGCACAGCTACGCCCTGAACGGCTTCGGCATGTATGCGATCGAGCGCCTTTCCGATGGTGCGTGGCTGGGCAACGCGGGCCTGGTGCGCCGCGATGGCCTGCCGGGGCCGGACGTCGGCTACGCGGTTCTGGGGCAATACGCCGGTAATGGGTATGCCAGGGAAGCGGCGCAGGCGGTATTCACCCACGCGCGTGACGTCGTGGGCCTGAAGGACCTGTACGGCATCATCAGCCCGGACAACCTGGCCTCCGCTGCGATCCTGCGCCGGCTGGGCATGCAGCAGCGCGGCCCGATCCAGCTGCCCGGCAGCGAAGAATGGGTGACCCTGTTCGCCACGCCGGGCGCGGCCGCCGTCACCGGCTGATCAGCGCCACCCGATAGCGGATTGCGCCCCACCCGGTCGTGCCGGCCGCGGGCCGGCAGCCGTGGCTCAGCCGCGCAGCGCGTCCAGCTCGGCGCGCAGCTCGGCGACCGCGGTTTCCAGCTGCGCCACACGCTCGGCCAGTGCCGGATCGTGGCTGGCGGCACCCGCCGGGGCCGCCCCGGACGAAGCAAAAGCCGCCGCCAGCGCCGCGCCATCGACGTCGCCGCACAGCAGGTGCATGTAGCGGTCTTCGCGCTGGCCGCTGGCACGCGGCAGCACCACCAGCAGCTCGCGCTGCTGCAGGCGTTCGATCGCATGGCGGGCCTCGTCGGCATCGCCGAAGCGGTGCAGCCGCTCGGCGCGCGTGACCAGCTCGGCCAACGTCTGTGGACCACGCAGCAGCAGCAACGCCAGCACCACGGTCTGCTGGCGGGTCAGGTCCAGCGCGGCCTGCAGGCGATGCTCGTAGCGGTCCGCGCGCGAGGAAAAATGCTGGCGCGCCAGGCCCATCGTTTCCAGCTGGCGCAGCGCATGCTGGACGTTGCCCGCATCCAGGTTCATCAACGGGTCGCGCGCGGTCTTCTGGTTGGCCGCCGACTGCGCCGCGTTCACCGTCAGCGGATAGGTATCCGGCGTGGTGGCTTCTTTTTCCACCAGGCAGCCCAGCAGGCGTGCCTGGGTGGCATCCAGCAACGGGCGGGCAGGGGTGTCGGGGGTGTCGGTCATGGCGGGCTCCGGTGGGTCGGTGGAACAGCCGTCAAGCATAGCCGCTGCCCCTGTCATCTTTGCCGTTAAAATGGCCGGGTTCTGAACATGGTGAAGCCAATGCGTCGTCGTACCGCCCCCGTCTCCCTGTCCCTGCTCGCCCTTGCGGTGATCGGGCTGTCCGCCTGCAAGCGCGTCGACGCCCCGCCCGCCGCAGACGCAGCTGCAGCCCCGGCCGCTGCAGCCGCGGCAACGGACAGCAGCGCCAACGACAACCTGAACGCGGTGCTGTGGATGCAGCGGGCGCAGGAGTACCGGGCGATCACCGAGCAGACCTACCGGGCCGCGGCCGATCGCCTGGATGCCGCGCTGAAGGAGCCCAACTGGGACGCGCTGGTGCCGGAAGAGCGCGGCAACGACGCCAAGGGCCTGAAGCCGGCGGTGGTGCTGGACCTGGATGAAACCGTGCTGGACAACTCGCCCTACCAGGCGCGCCTGGTGCGCGACGGCAAGGAATACGACGAGCTGAGCTGGGACCAGTGGGTGGCCGAGAAGAAGGCCAAGGCAATTCCCGGCGTCGTCGATTTCGCCCGGGCGGCCAACGAAAAAGGCGTCACCCTGCTGTACATCTCCAACCGCGCCGTGCACTTGAAGGAAGCCACCCTGGCCAACCTGCGTGCCGAAGGCCTGCCGGTGGCCGACGACAGCGTGTTCCTTGGCCTGGGCACCGTGGTGGAAGGCTGCGAGCAGGCCGGCAGTGAGAAGAACTGCCGCCGCCGCCTGGCCGGCGAGCAGTACCGCGTGCTGATGCAGTTCGGGGACCAGCTCGGCGACTTCGCCGAAGTCACCGCCAATACCAACGAAGGGCGCGATGCCCTGCTGCAGCAGTACCACGACTGGTTCGGCGAGCGCTGGTGGATGCTGCCGAACCCGACCTACGGCGGCTTCGAACCGGCGCAGTTCAACAACGATTACAGCCAGTCGCGCCAGGCCCGCCATGACGCCAAGCGCGCCGCACTGGACTATGCGCCGTGAGCCGCGCGCCGCTGCCCCTGCGTGATGACCAGCGCCTGATCTTCGCGCTGGACGTGCCCGATCGCGTGCAGGCGCTGGAGTGGGTGGATCGCCTGGGCGACAGCGTGGGCTTCTACAAGATCGGCATGGAACTGCTGGCCTCCGGTGAGTACTTCCAGGTGCTCGAGGAACTCGCGCGTCGCGACAAGCGGGTATTCGTCGACCTGAAATTCTTCGACATCCCGGCGACCGCCGCGGCCGTGATCAAGCGGCTGTCACAGTGGCCGGTCAGCTACTGCACCATCCATGGCTGGCACCCGGCGATGATGGAAGCCTGCGCGGCGGTCGCCGGTGGTGACATGCGCCTGCTGGCCGTGACCGTGCTGACGTCGATGGGGCGCGAGGACCTGGCGCAGATGGGCATCGACCGCGAACCGGTGGACGTGGTGGTCGAACGCGCGCTGGCGGCGAAAGCCGCTGGCATCGATGGCGTCATCGCATCGGGCCAGGAGGCTGCACCGATCCGGGCAGCGACCGGTAGCGGATTCTCCATCGTCTGCCCGGGCATCCGTCCGGGCGGCCCGGTGGGCGATGACCAGAAGCGCACGGTCGGGGTAGCAGACGCCTTCAGCGATGGCGCCGATGCGATCGTGGTCGGGCGCCCGATCCGGCTGGCGGCCGATCCCGCAGCGGCGGCGCGCGCCATCCAGCGCGAGATCGCCGAGGCGCTGCGCGGTTGATCGCCCAGGGTCCGGTGGCCTTCGACCACCGAACCCGATTGCGCGCAGAGGTCAGTCGCGGGTCCAGACGGCGTCGATGAAGGCGTCGATGCCCGGGCCGGCCAGTCGCGCGTAGACCCCCGGGGATTCGCCGCGTGCGCAGCCCAGACCCCAGCTCACCACGCCCAGCTGGACCCAGCCACCGGCGGGGGCGCGGGTGAACAGCGGACCGCCGGAGTCACCCTGGCAGGAATCGCGGCCGGCCTCGCTGGCACAGATTTCGCTGGCAGCATCGACGGGGATACCGTCTTCGGCATACAGCGCCTGGCAGGCGGGCGTGCTGATGAAGGGCACCTCGACCTGCTGCATGCGGCTGGGACCGCCCCCGCCTTCGGAGAGCGCGCCCCAGCCGGCGACCGTCAGCAGCCGGCCCGCCATCTCGTAGCCGATGCCTTCCTGGCCGAGCAGGTCGATGACCTGGGCGTCCGGTACCGGTGCGGCCAGGCGCAGCAGGGCGACATCGCTCTTGCGGGTGTCGGCATAGTCGGGATGTATGTGGATCGATGCGACTGCGTGATCGGTTCCGGTGCCGGCGGTAAGGTCGGTTTCACCCGTGCGGGCGCTCAGTTGCGCGGACGACCAACGGGTCACGCAGTGCGCGGCGGTCAACACCCATGACGGGGAAATCAGCGTGCCGCCGCACCAGTGGCGGCGCAGCGGCGTGCTGCCAAGTGGCAGCGCCTGGATACTGACCAGAAACGGATTGCCGTCGTCCGGAACATCGGTTCCGCCGACGATGGTCGGTGCGCCACGATCGGCATGCGGCAGCGACGCCAGTGCCAGCGCCGGCAGGCAGAGCAGGCTGGCAAGGACGACAAGAGAACAGGAACGCATGGTGGGCCCCTCGGATCCGGCGGATTGCCGGACACCAGTGGGCCCTGGCTGCCGCCCGGCATTATGCGATGTCGGTCACAGCGAACGGCGACAACGGTAGCCACCTACGCCGCCTTCCGCGCTCAACCGGCAGCGAGCGTGCAGCATCCGACAACCTCCAGCGAGTGTGGTTCAATGTCCTGTCCCCATGGCTGGGGGGAAACAACACCGCCGCCGCTGTCTTGCTGCTGACAGGCAACACCGGTCAAGATGCAGGCCGGTCTGGGGAGTCCGAACCATCATGTCGAAGACAAAACGGCGCGCGCTGCGCCATGCGGGTGGATGGGCTTGCGCGGCCATGCTGCTGCTGGCGATGGCGGCCTGTCAGCGTGACGTGGTCGATCCGGCCGCGCCGCCGGCCGAGCCGGTCGCGGCGGTGCAGGCAATGGCACGCGCGATCGCCGACAACGACCTGGTGGCCTATGCGCGCCTGTCGGTACCACCGGCGCAGTACGCAGCGCTGGAGCAGGCATGGAGCCAGGGCCACAGTCGCTGGCCGCTGACCGAACTGCCGTTGCACGACCAGCTGCTGCCGATGCTGCAGGCCCTGTCAGCCGACGACGGCAGCCAACGCCTGCAGCGCAGTTTCGACCGGCAACTGGCCGGCCAGACCACCGCCGTGCGCCAGGCCGCGCAGTCGATGGGCCTGTTCGGCGTGCAGTACCTGCGTCATGAGACCAGTTTCACCAGCAGCCAGCAGGCGCACTATGTGCAGGTGGTCGAGACCCTGGCGGCATGGGCGGCGGATGCGCCGATCAGCGACCGCGCGCGCGCGCGCGCCAGCATCGCCGCGCTGACCCGGGCGGCCAGCGCGACCGGTTTGTCCACTGATGACCAACTGCAGCAGGCCGGCCTGGCGGCCAGCCTGCAACGGCTGGGTCCCTTCATCGCAACGCTGAAAGCCGTGCTGGCCAGCTATGGACTCGACCTGGACGCGTCGATGCGCGGAATCGTCGGCGACATCCTGTCCCAGCAGGGCGACAATGCACTGGTACGCCTGCAGTACCCGCTCGCTGGCCAGACCATCAGCCTGCAGATTCCGTTGACCCGGCGCGAGGGCCATTGGTACCTGACCCGCACCCTGGCCGATACCGATGCGTTGCTGCGCAACGCCAGCGCGGCCAGAGCGAAGGCGGAAGCTGAATCCGCAGCGCTCATCGCACCTGCGGCTGAGACCGGGGACGATGCAAAGCCGCCGGCTACGCCATAATGGTGCCGATGTCGAAACAGAATCCGCTGCCGTTCCCCGGCGAACAACCTGAGCAGACGCCCGCCGATCCGGCGCTGGTGTCCCCGATGACGACCGACGGCCCGGTGCCGCCGCACGTTGCCGCGCGCGCGGCAGCCGGCCGACGTCCCTGGTGGGCGCGGTTGCTGGGTCGCCTGTTCGAACCCTGGCTGTCGCTGGACATCGAGCCGGAAGATCCCGGCCAGTACAACGACGGCCGTCCCGTGGTGTATGTGCTGGAGGACTACGGCCTGTCCAATGCGCTGATCCTGGACAAGGCCTGCCGCCAGGCCGGGCTGCCTTCGCCGCTGGTGCCGCTGCCCGGTGACCCCACCGGCCGCAAGCGCGCCTACGTGGCGCTGTCGCGGCGCAGTTCGAGCAATTCGATCATTCCCGAACAGCGCGGCGCCAAGACCCACTCCGACTCGCTGGCCAAGGTGCTGCAGGCGCACCGCGCGCGCGGTGAACTGGACGTGCACCTGGTGCCGGTGTCGATCTTCGTCGGCCGTGCGCCGGACAAGCAGAGCGGCTGGTTCGCCGTGCTGTTCTCTGAAAACTGGGCGCTGGTCGGCCGCTTCCGGCGCCTGCTGGCGGTGCTGTTGAACGGCCGCAGCACCATCGTCCGTTTCGCTCCGCCGATCTCGCTGCGGGCCACAGTCGATGAGGGGCTGGATCCCGAGCGCACGGTGCGCAAGCTGCAGCGCGTGCTGCGGACGCATTTCCGCCGCATCCGTGAATCGGTGATCGGTCCTGACCTGTCCACCCGCCGCCTGCTGGTGGACCAGGTGCTGCAGGCCGAACCGGTGCGCGAAGCGATCGCCGCGCAGGCCCGGCGCGACAACAGCAAGCCCGCTGATGCGTGGAAGAAAGCGCATGCCTACGCCTGGGAAATCGCCGCCGACTACTCCAGTCCGGTCGTGCGTTCGGCCAGTTTCATGCTCAGCCACGTCTGGAACCGCATCTACGCCGGCGTGCTGGTCCACCACCTTGAAAAGTTCAAGGCGGCGGCGCCGGGCCATGAAGTGGTCTACGTGCCCAGCCACCGCAGCCACATGGACTACCTGCTGCTGTCCTACCTGCTGTACGACCGCGGCATCGTGCCGCCGCACATCGTGGCCGGCATCAACCTCAACCTGCCGGTGGTCGGCACGCTGCTGCGCAAGGGCGGGGCGTTCTTCATCCGCCGCTCGATCCGCGGCAACGCGCTGTATTCGGCGGTACTGAGCGAATACGTCGCCCAGCTGGTCGCCGGTGGCTACTCCATCGAGTATTTCGTCGAAGGCGGCCGCTCGCGTACCGGGCGCCTGCTGCAGCCCAAGGGCGGCATGATCTCGATGACGCTCAAGGCGTTCCTGCGCCAGCCGCGCAAGCCGGTGCTGTTCCAGCCGATCTACATCGGCTACGAAAAGCTGATGGAAGGCAGCAGCTACCTCGATGAGCTGACGGGCCGGCCGAAGGAAAAGGAATCGATCTGGTCGCTGCTGTGGGGCATCCCGAAGGTGCTCAAGCAGAACTACGGCCAGGTGGTGGTGAACTTCGGCGAACCGATCGCACTGAACGACGTGCTGGCGGAAAAGGCCCCCGAATGGGATGGCCGTGCCGTGGCCGAGGATGAAAAGCCGGCCTGGTTGTCCAACACCGTCGATACCCTGGCCGAGCGCATCCAGGTACGCATCAACGGCGCCGCCGACGTCAATCCGATCAACCTGCTGGCGCTGGCGCTGCTGTCCACGCCCAAGCACGCCATGGGCGAGGCCGACCTGATCGCGCAGATCCAGCTGTGCAAGACGCTGCTGGAAGAAATGCCGTACTCGGACCGGGTGACGGTCACCCCGCATTCGCCGGAGCGGATCATCGCCCACGCCGAAGAAATCAACGTGCTGACCCGGGTCAAGCACCCGCTGGGCGATGTGCTCAGCGTGAGTGGCGACACGGCCGTGCTGCTCAGCTACTTCCGCAACAACGTGCTGCACCTGTTCACGGCCTCGTCGTGGGTGGCGTGCTGCTTCCAGAACAACCGGCGCATGGGCCGTGCCGGCCTGGTGCGCTTGGGACGCACGGTGTACCCGTTCCTGCAGGCCGAGCTGTTCCTGCCGTGGACCGAAGACGAGTTCGGCAAGCGCATCGAGCAGACCATCGACCTGTTCATCCGCGAGGGCCTGCTGCAGCAGGTCGGCGAGGACGAAGGCGGCGTGCTGTCGCGCAATACCGGGCAGACCGACGAGGTGTTCCGCCTGCGCGCGATCGGCCACTCCCTGCAGCAGGCATTCGAGCGATACTACATCGCCATTTCGGTGCTGGTGAAGAACGGTCCCGGCACGCTGGGCGCGGCGGAACTGGAAAGCCTGTGCCAGCAGGCCGCGCAGCGCCTGAGCCTGCTTTACGCACCGGCGGCACCGGAGTTCTTCGACAAGACCCTGTTCCGCGGATTCATCCAGAAGCTGCGCGAACTGCGCCTGGTCTGGCCGGACGAAAACAGCCGCCTGCTGTTCGACCAGCGCCTGGATGGCTGGGCCAAGGATGCCAAGTTCATCCTTGGCCGCGAACTGCGCCACACCATCGAGCGGGTGAGCCCGGAAGCGGCGCGGCCGGAAGAAACCGCGCCGCAGGATTGATCCGGCAGGGCGTGGCGACCCACGGTCGCCACCCACGCGCAGGGTTCAGGCCGGCTCGTCGGGGATCTGCAGGCTTTCCAGCCGGGTGATGCAGTCTTTCAGTTGCAGCCGGTGACGCTTGAGCCGCTTGGACTCCAGGTCGTCTTCGCCATTGGCCGCCATGCGCGTGATGCGTTCGTCCAGCGCGCGGTGGTCGGCGCGCAGCGCGAGCAGGCGCTCGGTGATCTCTGCGGGAGTGTAGGTGTCCACCCGTCGAGCATACACAGCGCGGGTGACCACCGGGAGAACCACCGATCCGGAAGCCTCGGAAGCGCGCATGCCAGCCGGTAGAATGGACGGATGACCGCCGTCCTGTCCCTGCCTGATCCCCTGCCACGCGGCCGCCGCGAGGCCGATGCACAGGGGGACGTGCTGGGCCGCGCGCTGCGTCGGCAGGTCGGCCAGGCCATTGCCGATTACGGCATGATCGGCGCGGGCGACAAAGTGATGGTCTGCCTGTCCGGCGGCAAGGACAGCTACACCCTGCTGGACATGCTGCTGCAGCTGCAGCGCAGGGCGCCGGTTCCGTTCGAACTGGTGGCGGTCAACCTGGACCAGAAGCAGCCGGGGTTTCCCGCCGACGTGCTCCCCGCCTACCTGCAGCGCCTGGGGGTGCCGTACCAGATCATCGAACAGGACACCTACTCGGTGGTCAGCCGGGTGATCCCGGAAGGGCGCACACAGTGTTCACTGTGCTCCCGGCTGCGGCGTGGCGCGCTGTACCAGCATGCCGCCACCCATGGCTTCACCCGGATCGCGCTGGGGCACCACCGCGATGACATGGCGGCGACGTTCCTGATGAACCTGTTCCACCACGCCAAGCTGTCCGGCATGCCGCCCAAGCTGCGCAGCGACGACGGCCAGCACGTGGTGATCCGGCCGCTGGCCTATGTGCGCGAGCGGGACATCGCGCAGTACGCGCAGGCACGCCGCTTCCCGATCATCCCGTGCACGCTGTGTGGCAGCCAACCCAACCTGCAGCGTCGCCAGATAGGCCAGCTGCTGGCGCAATGGGATAGTGACCATCCGGGGCGCGTGGACCAGATCGCCCGTGCGCTGGCCAGCGTGGAACCGTCGCAGCTGGCCGACCCGACCCTGTTTGATTTTCATTCCCTGGAGCGTCGCCACCGCGACGCACCTCCTGAGACGCCGTTGGCCGACGATGGCCACGGCGCCCTTCACTCCTGAATCCGGAATTCCATGTTCTTTCGCAACCTGACTTTCTTCCGTTTCCCTACCGCCACCGATTTCTCCAGCGTGGACACCCAGTTGCCGAATGCCCTGCTCAAGCCGGTCGGCCCGCTTGAGATGAATTCGCGTGGCTTCATCTCGCCGTTCGGCCGCGAAGAGAAGGAACAGTTCTCGCACCGCATCGAAGAGCACCTGTGGCTGACCGTCGGCGGTGAAGACAAGATCCTGCCGGGCGCGGTGGTCAACGACCTGCTGGAGCGCAAGCTGGAAGAGATCGAGTCCAACGAAGGGCGGCGTCCCGGCGGCCGTGAGCGCAAGCGCATGAAGGACGACCTGCTGCATGAACTGCTGCCGCGCGCCTTCGTCAAGAACTCGCGCAACGATGCCTTCATCGACCTCAAGCACGGCTACGTCGCGGTGGACTGCTCCAGCCGCAAGACCGCCGAGTACTTCATGTCCGATATTCGTGGACTGCTGGGCAGTTTCCCGGCGATGCCGCTGAACGCCGAAGTGGCGCCGCGTTCGATCCTCACCGGCTGGATCGCCGGCGAAGCGCTGCCGACCGGCCTGTCGCTGGGCGAAGAGTGCGAAATGAAGGATCCGGTGGAGGGCGGTGCCGTGGTCAAGTGCCAGCACCAGGAACTGCGTTGCGACGAGATCGACAAACACCTGGACGCGGGCAAGCAGGTCACCAAGCTGGCGCTGGTGTTCGAAGACAACCTGTCCTTCGTCATCGGCGATGACCTGATCGTGCGCAAGCTGAAGTTCCTCGATGGCGCATTGGACCAGTTGGAGCATTCCGATGATGACGGACGTCGCGCCGAGCTGGATGCGCGCTTCGCGCTGCAGAGCGCGGAAATCCGCCGCCTGTTCCTGCTGCTGGAAGAGGCCTTCAAGCTGAGCAAGGCCGACTGAACAGGGTGCGGCGGACGTTGCTGACATCGCGCCGCCCGTGGCGGCGTATGCTGGTGGCATGAGTCGCCTGCTCCGCCGCCTGCTGTCCCCCGCGCCCAGTACCACCGTGCAGCGCGACACCGTGCGGCTGCGGCTGGATGATGCGGAGATCGATGTACTGCGCGTGCGCGATCCGCGTGCGCGTCGCATCAAGCTGAGCGTGGACGAGCGCGGTGCGCGGCTGACGCTGCCGCTGCGTGCCAGCCTGCAGACCGGCGAGCGGTTTCTTGAACAGCATCGTGGCTGGCTGTCCGAGCAGCTGCAGCACTACCGCTCCGATCGCATGCCGCCGCCGCTTGTGCCGGGCGAACCGGGACGGTTGCCGCTGCGCGGTGAACTGGTTCCGCTGCGTTGGCAGGAAGCACGCTACGCCAAGCTGGAAATAGACGAACAGGGCGCCTGCGTGCACTGGCCGGCGCGCGCCACGCCGACCACGCTCAAGCGCCTGCTGCGCGAGTTCTACGAAGCGCAGACACGCGCCGACGTAGGACGCTGGCTGCCGCGCTACCTGCCCGGCCTGCCGCGCGCGCCGACGCGGATCCGACTGAAGGTGATGTCCTCGCAGTGGGGTTCACTGGCCCCCGACGGCAGCATGGCCCTGGATCTGGCACTGGTGCTCGGCAAGCCCGAAGCCTTCGAGTACGTGCTCGTCCACGAACTCTGCCACCTGCTGCAGGCCAACCACTCCCCCGCGTTCTGGCACGAAGTGGAACAGCGCTTCCCCGCCTGGCGGCAACAACGCGACTACTTCCAGCACGAAGGCCGCCGCCTCAAAGCCATGCTACGGCAACTGCTGTAACCCGGCCGCTGCTGACCGTTTCCGTGGGCGGCCGGGTTACAGCAGTTGCCGTAGCATGGCTTTGAGGCGGCGGCCTTCGTGCTGGAAGTAGTCGCGTTGTTGCCGCCAGGCGGGGAAGCGCTGTTCCACTTCGTGCCAGAACGCGGGGGAGTGGTTGGCCTGCAGCAGGTGGCCG
>NZ_LDJK01000016.1 GCF_001431535.1 Stenotrophomonas chelatiphaga | reverse complement strand
TGGCGGCGGTGATCGCCTCGCAGTCGGTCATCACCGGGGCGTTTTCGGTATCGCGCCAGGCGATGCAGCTGGGCTACATCCCGCGCATGCGGATCAAGCACACCTCGCACGACACCATCGGCCAGATCTACATCCCCGGCATCAACTGGGGCCTGGCGGTGATGGTGATCGGACTGGTGCTGGCCTTCCAGAGCTCGTCCAACCTGGCGGTGGCCTACGGCATTTCGGTGTCCGGCACGATGCTGATCGATACCCTGCTGCTGGCCCTGGTGGCGCGCAGCCTGTGGCCGAAGTCGCGGCACTGGATCGTGGCGCTGTGCGTGGTGTTCTTCATCATCGACCTGGGCTTCGTGATCGCCAACGGCGCCAAGCTGATGCAGGGCGCGTGGTTCCCGGTGGTGCTGGGCATCCTGCTGTTCACCCTGATGCGCACCTGGCGCCGCGGGCGCGAACTGCTGCGTGATGAGATCCGCAAGGACGGTATCCGCCTGGATACGTTCCTGCCGGGGCTGATGCTGGCGCCGCCGGTGCGCGTGCCGGGTACGGCGGTGTTCCTGACCGCCGATCCGACCGTGGCGCCGCATGCGCTGATGCACAACCTCAAGCACAACAAGGTGCTGCACGAGCGCAATGTGTTCCTGCACGTGGTGACCCTGCCGGTACCGTACGCGCCGGAGGGGCATCGGTTGAAGATCGAATCGGTCGGCGATGATTTCCACCGGGTCTACGTCAAGTTCGGCTTCATGGAGACCCCGGACGTGCCGCTGGCGCTGATGCGTTCGTGCGACCACGGCGGGATCTATTTCGATCCGATGGACACCACCTTCTTCGCCAGCCGCGAAACCATCGTGGCGACCGCCAACCGCGGCATGCCGATCTGGCGCGACAAGCTGTTCGCGCTGATGCACCGCAATGCCGCGCCGGCGACCGGGTTCTTCCGGATTCCGGGAAACCGGCTGGTGGAACTGGGCGCACAGGTAGAGATCTAGGGTTTTCTGCGCTGCGCGCGGCTTGAGGCGCAAGCAACGGCAACGGCAACG
>NZ_LDJK01000015.1 GCF_001431535.1 Stenotrophomonas chelatiphaga | reverse complement strand
ACCCCCGGCACCGGTGCCGGCCAGCTCAACCTGACCCTGGACGTGGCCGGCTCCACCCAGTACGGCGAGAAGTTCGCGCTGCGCAACTTCCAGCAGGACGGCTATGCGTCGGGCAAGCTCAACGAGATCAGCGTCTCCGAGCAGGGCGTGGTGTTCGCGCGCTATTCCAATGGCGATGACAAGGCACTCGGCCAGGTCGCACTGACCAATTTCAACAACGCCCAGGGCCTGCAGTCGACCGGTGACAACATGTGGGTGGAAACCTTCGCATCGGGCTCGCCGCGCACGTCCGCGCCGGACTCTTCGGACCTGGGCAAGATCCAGGCCGGTGCACTGGAATCCTCGACCGTGGACCTCACCGAGCAGCTGGTGAACATGATCGTGGCCCAGCGCAACTTCCAGGCCAATTCGCAGATGCTCAGCACCCAGGACCAGGTCACCCAGACCATCATCAACATCCGTTGATGATGGCCGGCTGACCCCAGCACGGAGCTCCCCCGATGGACAAGGCCCTCTACGTCGCGATGACCGGTGCCCGCGCCTCCCTGCAGGCGCAGGGCACGGTGTCGCACAACATCGCCAACACCGATACGCCCGGCTTCAAGGAAGCGCTGGCCAATACCGAAGCCTTCGCGATCCGCGGCGAAGGCTTCGCCTCGCGCGTGGATGCGATCCATGTCGATGCCGGCTTCAACCGCCGCGTCGGTGCCCAGCACATCACCGGCAATCCGCTGGACCTGTCCCTGCAGGCCGGCAGCTGGCTGACCGTGCAGGCGCCGGGCGGTGGCGAGGCCTACACCCGCGGTGCGGCGCTGTCGCTGACCCCGAACGGCCAGCTGGTCACCGCCGGTGGCCATGCAGTGCTGGATGAAAACGAAAACCCGATCGCCATTCCGCCGCACCAGGCGATGGAGATCGGCAACGACGGCACCATCTCGATCATCCCGCTGGGCGAGGGCCCGCAGACCATGGCGGTGATCGGCCGGATCAAAGTGGTGGCCGCCGAGGACGCACGGCTGGAGCGTGGGCTGGACGGCCTGTTCCGCAACACCGATCCCCAGCAGCCGTTCGTGCAGACCCAGGGCAAGGCACTGGAAAGCGGCCAGCTTGAAGGCAGCAATGTCGATGCCGCCGGTGCGCTGGTGCAGATGATCCAGCTGCAGCGCCAGTACGAAATGCAGGTCAAGGTGATCAAGCACGGTGACGAAAACGCACGCAGCGCCAATAGTCTGCTGCGGCTGAACGGCTGAGTCCACGCCGACGACGGAATACCGGCGCGCCGCAATGGCACGCCGCTTGCAGTACCCCTGGTGAAGCACCTGCGAGCGTTCGCAGGTACCTGCCCCGCCCCGCTGGGCCGGACACCACGCAGAGGAACCGACCATGAACCAGGCACTGTGGATCGCCAAGACCGGACTGGACGCGCAGCAGACGCGCATGTCGGTGGTGTCCAACAACCTCGCCAATACCAACACGACCGGCTTCAAGCAGGACCGTGCCAGTTTCGAGGACCTGCTGTACCAGCAGGTGCGCCAGCCCGGTGGTGCCAGTTCGGCGCAGACCCAGCTGCCGACCGGCCTGCAGCTGGGTACCGGCGTGCGCGTGGTGGCAACGGCAAAGAACTTCGAACAGGGCAGCCAGCAGCAGACCGGGCGCGCCCTGGACGTGATGGTCAATGGGCGCGGCTTCTTCGAAGTGTCCATGCCCGACGGCAGCTCGGCCTACACCCGCGACGGCTCGTTCAAGGTCAACCAGGACGGCGAGCTGGTCACCAACAGCGGCTACCCGGTGCAGCCCGGCATCCAGATCCCGGAAGGCGCGCAGACCCTGACCATCGGCAGCGACGGCACGGTCAGCGTGAAGATGGCCGATGACGCGGCGACGGTGGAAATCGGCGCGCTGACCTTGACCGACTTCATCAATCCGGCCGGCCTGCAGTCGCGCGGCGAGAACCTGTACCTGGAGACCACCGCGTCCGGTCCGGCACAGAACGGCAATCCCGGCCTCAACGGCCTGGGCAACGTGGTCCAGGGTGCACTGGAAGGCAGCAACGTCAACGTGGTCGAAGAGCTTGTTTCGATGATCGAAACCCAGCGCGCCTACGAAATGAACGCCAAGGCCATCTCCACCACCGACTCGATGCTCGGTTACCTCAACAACAACGTCTGATCGGACCGCCATCATGCTGCCAGCCGCTTCCCTCGCCCGCCTGACCTTCGCTGCCGCCGCCATCGCGCTGCTGGGCGGCTGCGTGATCGCCGGCGACGTGCGCCCCTACCCGGCCCTCGCGCCGGTGCAGCCGGTGATGCCGCCGCAGGCCCAGGCAACGGCCGGGGCGATCTACGCCGCCGGTCCGTCGCTGCAGTTGTATTCGGACCGCCGCGCACGCGATGTCGGCGACCTGCTGACGATCACCCTGCTGGAAAACACCCAGGCACAGATGAGCGCGAACACCGCCACCAGCAAGGAATCGGAGCTGGCCATCGGCACGCCGACGATCTTCGGCGCACCGGTCACGCTGGGCGGCAAGGACATCCTGTCGGCAACCGCGAATGGCTCGCGTGACTTCACCGGCCGGGGCAACAGCGCACAGAGCAACCGCCTGCAGGGCAACGTGACGGTCACGGTGATGCAGCGCCTGCCCAACGGCAACCTGGTGGTGCAGGGCCAGAAGAACCTGCGGCTCAACCAGGGCGATGAACTGGTGCAGGTGCAGGGCATCGTGCGCGCGGCCGACATCGCGCCGGACAACACCATCCCTTCCAGCCGCGTGGCCGATGCCCGCATCGTCTACGGCGGACGTGGCGCAGTGGCGCAGTCCAATGCCATGGGCTGGCTGAGCCGCTTCTTCAATTCCGGCCTGGCGCCGTTCTGAGCATGCCTGCCATGAACCTCCACTCCCTTCCCGCCCGCCTGTTGATCGCTGCCCTGGCCGTTGCCAGCGCCGCGCTGCCGGCGCATGCCGAACGCATCAAGGACCTGGCCCAGGTTGGCGGCGTGCGTGGCAACGCGCTGGTCGGCTACGGCCTGGTGGTCGGCCTGGATGGCAGTGGCGACCGCACCAGCCAAGCCCCGTTCACCGTGCAGAGCTTGAAGAACCTGCTCGGCGAACTGGGCGTCAATGTTCCGGCGAACGTCAATCCGCAGCTGAAGAACGTCGCGGCCGTGGCGATCCATGCCGAGCTGCCGCCGTTCGCCAAGCCGGGCCAGCCGATCGACATCACCGTCTCCTCGATCGGCAATGCGGTGTCGCTGCGCGGTGGTTCGCTGCTGATGGCCCCGCTGAAGGGTGCCGACGGCCAGGTCTACGCGATCGCCCAGGGCAACCTGATCGTCGGTGGTTTCGGCGCACAGGGCCGCGATGGCTCCCGGGTGTCGGTCAACGTGCCCAGCGTCGGCCGCATCCCCAACGGCGCCACCGTGGAGCGCGCGCTGCCGGATGTGTTCGGCGCAGCCGGCGAGATCACCCTGAACCTGCACAAGAATGACTTCACCACCGTCTCGCGGATGGTCGCCGCCCTCAACAACGCCTTCGGCGAGGGAAGCGCCCGTGCCGTCGACGGGGTCACCGTCGCGGTCAACGCGCCGAGCGATCCGGGCGCACGCATCGGCCTGCTGGCCCGCATCGAAAGCCTGGAACTCACCCCGGGCGCGGCATCGGCCAAGGTCGTGGTCAACTCGCGCACCGGCACCGTGGTGATCGGCCAGCAGGTCCGCGTGGGCGCCGCGGCGATATCGCATGGCTCGCTGACGGTCACCATCCAGGAAGGCACCAACGTGAGCCAGCCCAATGCGCTGGCCG
The DNA here is from genome assembly GCF_001431535.1 of Stenotrophomonas chelatiphaga. Lineage (GTDB taxonomy): Bacteria > Pseudomonadota > Gammaproteobacteria > Xanthomonadales > Xanthomonadaceae > Stenotrophomonas > Stenotrophomonas chelatiphaga. The sequence goes on along the minus strand of NZ_LDJK01000015.1, from coordinate 21,346 downwards.
GCGGCCAGACCGTGGTGACCCCGCAGTCCACCATCACCGCCACCAACGACGGCAGCCGCATGTTCAAGTTCAACGGCGGCACCTCGCTGGATGAAATCGTGCATGCGGTCAATGCCGTGGGCGCCGCCCCGGGTGACCTGATCGCCATCCTGGAAGCGCTCAAGCAGGCCGGCGCGCTGAGCGCCGAGCTCGAGGTGATCTGACATGCGCATCCAGCCATCCTTCGAACTCAATCCTTCGCAGCGCAACGATCCGGCCCAGGTCGACAAGGTCGCGCGCCAGCTTGAAGGGCAGTTCGCGCAGATGCTGGTCAAGAGCATGCGCGATGCCAGTTTCGGTGACTCGCTGTTCCCCGGCGAAAACACCATGTTCCGCGAGATGTACGACCAGAAGATCGCCGAGTCGATGACCCGCGGCAAAGGCCTGGGGCTGTCGGCGGTGATCAGCCGCCAGCTTTCCGGCGCTGCGGCGGAAGGCCCGGCACTGGACGGGCGGATCAACGCCACCGAAGCCAGCCGTGCCTACCAGCTCAATGCCCCGGCCGCGGAAGCGCCGGCGATGCCGCTGGAAGATGCCGACCAGGCCGTGCGCATGCTGCAGCAGATGGCCGCAGGCACCTCCCCGCGCCTGCTGCAGCCGATGGAGCAGACTCTGGACCTGATCGCCGGGCGCGACAGCAGCAGCATGCACCAGGCACTGGGCAGCAGCGATCCGTATGCCGCGCAGTCCCTGGCCGCGCCCGCTCCGGTGGTGGCCGAAGACCAGTGGGCGGCGACGTCGACCAACCGCGGCACCGGTCCGTCGGCGATCGATACCCTGGCCAGCAGCTCGGCCGTTGCCCGCCTGGGTTCGCACACCCCGGAAGGCTTCGTCGCCGGCATCTGGGCGCACGCGCAGACCGCGGCCAAGGAGCTGGGCGTGGATGCCCGCGCGCTGGTTGCGCAGGCCGCGCTGGAAACCGGCTGGGGCAAGCGCCAGATCACCCATGGCGATGGCCGCACCTCGCACAACCTGTTCGGCATCAAGGCCACCGGCTGGAGCGGCGACCGCGCCACCGTGGGCACCCACGAATACGTCAACGGCGCACGCCGCAACGAAACCGCCAGCTTCCGCAGCTACAGCTCGCCGGCGGAAAGCTTCGCCGACTACGTGCGCCTGCTGAAGAGCAACCCGCGCTACCAGAAGGCACTGGAAGCCGGCACCGACGTGCGCGGCTTCGCGCGCGGGCTGCAGCAGGCCGGTTATGCGACCGACCCGTCGTATGCCAACAAGATCGCCAGCATCGCTGGCGGCCCGACCATCGAACGCGCGGTAGCCGCCATCGGCGACGCCGGCGCGCAGTTGGGTCGCACCTTCGCCAGCACTGCCCAGGCAGCGCTGGGCATCGCCCGTCGCTGAGGACCCCCATGACCAGCGTGCTTTCTACCGGTACCAGTGCCCTGCTCGCCTTCCAGCGTGCACTGGCCACCACCAGCCACAACGTGGCCAACATCAATACCGTTGGCTACAGCCGGCAGCGCGTGGACTTCGCCACCGCCGATCCGCAGCAGATGGGCTATGGGACCGTTGGCAACGGCACCCGCATCGCCGACATCCGCCGCGTCGCCGACCAGCTGGCGATCTCGCGCCTGCTCGACGGCAGTGGCGAACTGGCCCGGCTGAAGCAGCTGTCGACCATGGCCGACCGCGTTGATTCGCTGTTCTCCGATGCCTCGACCAACGTCGCCGGGGTGTGGTCGAACTTCTTCGATTCGGTCAGCGGACTGTCGTCCAACGCTTCGGCGACCGCCGACCGCCAGAACGTGCTGGACAGCGCCAACACGCTGGCCAACCGCTTCCGCCAGCTCAACACCAGCCTGGACAGCCTCAACAGCGAGGTCAACAACGGCATCAGCGCGGCCGCCACCGAGATCAATCGCCTGGCTGCGGAAGTGGCGCAGATCAACGGTGCCATCGGCAGCAATGCCGCCAACGCCGCACCGGACCTGCTGGACCGCCGTGACCAGCTGATTTCCAGCCTGGTGGGCTACACCGGCGGCAACGCGGTGATCCAGGACGGTGGCTTCATGAACGTCTACACCGCCGGTGGCCAGGCGCTGGTGGTGGGCAGCACCGCCAGCAGGATCACCACGGTCACCGATGCCTACCAGCCCGAGCGCCTGCAGCTGGCGCTGGAAACCCAGGGCGCCAAGGTGGTGCTGGATCCGAAGGCACTGGGCGGCCAGGTGGGCGGGCTGATGGAGTTCCGCGAAACCGTGCTGACCCCGGCCCAGGCCGAACTGGGCAAGCTGGCGGTGGGTCTTGCGACCACCTTCAACGACACCCATCGCAACGGCGTGGACCTGTACGGGCAGATGGGCACCGACCTGTTCAACATCGGCAGCCCGCGCATCACCAACAACACCGCCAATACCGGCAGTGCGACCATCGAGGCCAGCTTCGGCGACCTGTCCAAGCTGGATGCGCAGAACATCGTGCTGCGTTTCGACGGGACCCAGTGGCAGGCCAACCGCGCCGATACCGGTGCGGCCATCCCACTGACCGGCAGCGGCAGCGCCGCCGATCCGCTGGTGATCAACGGCGTGCAGATGGTGGTCGGTGGCACCCCGGCGGCCAATGACCGTTTCCTGCTGCAGCCGACCGCCAACGTGGCCGGCAGCATGAGCGTGGCGATCACCGACCCGTCGCGGCTGGCCGCGGCGGCGCCGATCAAGGGCGCGGCGGCCACCGCCAACACCGGTACCGGCAAGCTGACCGACGTCAAGGTAGCCGACGCCGGCAATGCAGCGCTGCGCAATCCGGCCGCGATCGTGTTCACCAGCGCAGGCCAGTACACGATCGACGGTGCCGGCCCGTTCGCCTATACCGCCGGCCAGACGATCACCGCCAACGGCTGGAGCTTCGTGCTCGATGGCGCGCCCAAGCCGGGTGACACCTTCAACATCACCCCGGTAGGTGCTGGTTCGTCGGACAACAGCAACGCGCTGGCGCTGGCCAAGGTGGAAGACGCCAAGACCTTCAACAGCGGCACCGTCACCCTCAACGGCGCACTGGGTGGGCTGACCACGCAGGTCGGCGCGGCCGCACGTTCGGCGCAGTACTCGCTGGATGCGCAGCAGGTGATCACCGACCAGGCACAGGCGGCGCGGGATTCGGTATCCGGGGTCAACCTGGACGAAGAAGCGGCGGACATGCTCCGCCTGCAGCAGGCCTACCAGGCCGCCTCGCAGCTGATTTCCACCGCCGACACCATGTTCCAGACCATCCTCGGAGCCGTCTCGCGATGAATGACCGTATTTCCACCGGGATGATGTTCAGCCAGTCGGTTTCGCTGATGCTGGGCAAGCAGTCCAAGATCAACCACCTGGAACAGCAGATCGCCACCGGCAGCAAGATCGTGTCGGCCAAGGACGATCCGGTCGCCGCCGGCACCGCGGTCGGGCTGGACCGCGTGGTGGCCGGGCTGGAGCAGCTCGGCAAGAACGCGAACAACGCGCAGAACCGCCTGGGCCTGCAGGAAAACGCCTTGGCCCAGGCCAATGAACTGATGACCCGCGCGGTGGAGCTGAGCATCCAGGCCAACACGCCGGTGCCGGGCAATACCGACCTCAAGGCGATCGTCAGTGAGCTGAAGACCATCCAGGACAGCCTGTTGTCGCTGGCCAACAGCAAGGACGGCAGTGGCCGTTACCTGTTCGGCGGCAGCAACGATTCGGACGCGCCGTTCCTGAAGGCCGGCGGCACGGTCAGCTATGTCGGTGACCAGACCCAGCGCCAGGTGGAAGTAGCGCCGGGCCAGCTGGTCAACGACGCCCTGCCCGGCAGCGAGATCTTCATGCGCATCCGCACCGGCGACGGCGTGGTCGATGGCAGCGCGGCGATCGGCAACACCGGCAGCGGCCTGCTGACCTCGGTCAGCCGCGATGGCAGCGCGGACTGGGACGGCGGCGCGCTCAACGTGCGCTTCACCGCCGCCGGCGCAGGCGCCTACGAGGTGCTGGACGACACCGGCACGGTGGTGGCCACCGGCACCCACACCAAGGGCGAAGACATCGTGGTCGGCGGCGTCCGCCTGCGCATCGAAGGGGCACCGGCCGCCGGTGACAGCTTCGACGTGGTGGCCTCCAGCTCGCGCGACATCTTCGCCACGATGGACAAACTGATCGGCGCACTGGAATCGGACCCGCAGACCGCAGCCGACCGCACCGGTATGCAGAACCTGCTGCAGTCGAGCATGCGTGACATCACGCGTGCCTCGGAAAACATGATCGATGCACGCGCAAAGGGCGGTGCGCAGCTGGCCGCCATCGACGACGCCGCCAGCGCACGCGACGCCACCGCCGTAACCGTAAAGACCACCCTTTCCACCCTGCGCGACCTGGATTACGCCGATGCCATCGGCCAGTACAAGCTCGAAAACGCGGCCCTGCAGGCCGCGCAGACGATCTTCAGCCAGATGCAGGCGATGTCCTTGTTCAACAGTATCCGCTGACCTTCATCCGGGCGCCCGAAGCGCGCCTCTACCAACAGACCCGAGCAACCCACGGAGACGCCCCATGGCACAGATCATCAACACCAACACGATGTCGCTGAACGCCCAGCGCAACCTTTCCACCAGCGGCAACTCGCTGGCCACCTCGATCCAGCGCCTGTCATCGGGCCTGCGCATCAACAGTGCGAAGGACGACGCGGCGGGCCTGGCGATCTCCGAACGCTTCACCACCCAGATCCGCGGCATCAACCAGGCCGCGCGCAATGCCAACGACGGCATTTCGCTGGCGCAGACCGCCGAAGGCGCGCTGGGCGAGATCGGCAACAACCTGCAGCGCATCCGCGAGCTGGCCGTGCAGGCACGCAACGCCACCAACTCCGATTCCGACCGCCAGGCACTGAACGCCGAAGTGCAGCTGCTGAAGGCTGAAATCCAGCGCGTGGCCGAGCAGACCAACTTCAACGGCACCAACCTGCTGGACGGCAGCTTCACCAACCAGGCCTTCCAGATCGGCGCCGACCAGGGCCAGACGATCAACATCTCGCAGATCGCCAATGCCAACATCAAGGAACTGGGCAACTGGAACCAGGTGGATACCTCGGCACTGTTCACCGCCGTCGCACCGGTCGGCAGTGGTGGCGGCGCCGCGGGACCGGGCGTGGCGACGCTGAACCTGGCTGCCGCGACCGATCCCACTGCTGGCTTCACCTTCGAAGTGGATGGCACCGAAGTGACCGTTGCGGCAGACGGTGCGCGTGATGCGGCCGGACTGGCAGCGGAAGTGGCCACGCAGATCAACAGCGTGCGCCCGGGCCTTGCAAGTGCAGATGGCAACAATGTGGCGCTTGAAAATGCGGGCGCCGCCGCCGTCGTCGTGGATACGTTCTCCAACGGCGTCGCATCGCAGACGGTCGCGGCGCAGGGCGCCGGTGGCGCTGCAACGTTCTCTGCCGGCAGCTTCACCCTGACCGGCGCGAAAGGCACCGCGACGATCAACTTCGCCGCTGCCGGTGGTGCAGGCCAGCGTGCCAGCGATCTGGTCAAGTCGATCAACGACCAGAGCTACAACACGGGCGTGACCGCTTCGCTGGACAGCAATGGCCGCCTGCTGCTGGCATCGCAGGACGGCGATTTCACCCTCGCCGGCGGCGCGACGCTGACCGAACAGACAGGCCTGACCGCAGGTACCACGGCGGGCGCCGCCATCGGCAGTGCATGGGCCGCCGGCGGGCCGAAGTCTGGTTTTGCCGACCTGGACATCACGTCCACGCTGGGCGCGGACAACGCACTGAACGCGATGGATGCGGCGCTGACCTCGATCAACTCCTCGCGCGCGGATCTGGGCGCGGTGCAGAACCGCTTCAGCTCGACCATCGCCAACCTGACCACCTCTTCGGAGAACATGTCGGCCGCGCGCAGCCGTATCCGCGATACCGACTATGCAACGGAAACCGCCGAACTGACCCGCACGCAGATCCTGCAGCAGGCCGGCACGGCGATGCTGGCCCAGGCCAACCAGGCGCCGCAGAACGTGCTCAGCCTGCTGCAGTCGTAACGAGAGACCTGGTAGCGCAGCACCCAACGGCCCCGTCAGGCAACTGGCGGGGCCTTTTTTCCATTCCAGAGTCGACCCCAGCGAAAAAATAATTGACTTGTGGCTAAAGGCTGGGCAGGCAGTGCCGTTATTGATTTCAGCAGCGGCAGCACACCCCTTCGGGGCGCCCATCCACTGCCCCCGTTACCGGCCAGGCTGATCTGCCGGACCCACTGCCAAAAAGGAAAACCGCACCATGGCACAAGTCATCAACACCAACACCATGTCGCTCAACGCACAGCGCAACCTGGGCACCAGCGGCAACAGCCTCGCCACCTCGATCCAGCGCCTGTCCTCCGGCCTGCGCATCAACAGCGCAAAGGACGACGCGGCCGGTCTGGCCATCTCCGAGCGCTTCACCACCCAGGTGCGTGGCATGAACCAGGCCTCGCGCAATGCCAACGACGGCATTTCGCTGGCACAGACCGCCGAAGGCGCCCTGGGCGAGATCGGCAACAACCTGCAGCGCATCCGCGAGCTGGCCGTGCAGTCCCGCAACGCCACCAACTCCGATTCGGACCGCCAGGCGCTGAACTCCGAAGTGCAGCTGCTGAAGGCTGAAATCCAGCGCGTGGCCGAGCAGACCAACTTCAACGGCACCAAGCTGCTGGACGGCAGCTTCCAGAGCCAGTCCTTCCAGATCGGCGCCAACCAGGGCCAGACCATCGACATCGCCCAGATCGCCAATGCGAACATCGCATCGCTGGGCAACTGGAACAAGGTCGACACCGCCGCCAAGATGACCGGCGCGGCTCCGGCCGGCGCAGCAGGCGCAGGCGGCGGTGCCGCTACCCCGGGTACCGGCACCATCTCCAGCGCCACGTTTGCCGCCGCGACGGAGGCCGCCGGCGTGTTCTCCTACGCTGATTTCACCGTGGACGTGGGCGGTACCACGGTCAACGTCACCGGCGTGACCGACGGCACGAGCCAGACTGACGCCTCGGCCAAGCTGCTTGCAAACATCGCGACGGCGATCAATGGCAATGCCACCGTAGGCGGCGCTACCGGCCTCACGGTCGACGGCACGACGGGCGCGATCAGCAACGCAGGCGCTGCCGTAACCATCGCCGGCACGGGCGGTCCGATCAACGCGGACGTCGCCGTAACCGCGGCAGCGGCTGGCGGCGCCGCCGGTCCGAACACCTTCTCCTCGGGCAGCTTCACCCTGACCGGTTCGAAGGGTTCGGCCACCATCAACTTCGGCGAAGCCGGCAGCTCGGCACAGCGCGCTGACGAGCTGGTCAAGTCGATCAACGCCCAGAGCTACAACACCGGCGTTTCCGCTTCGCTGGATTCGGGCAAGCTGGTCCTGACCGGCGCCGATGGCAACGTCACCGTGGCTGCCGGCGGTGGCTCCGATGCCGCCGGCCTGCTGGCCCAGACCGGCCTGACTGCAGGCTCCACCGCCGCCAGCGCCGTGGGCACTGCCTGGGCCGCCGGCGCTGCCGACACCGGCTTTGACGACCTGGACATCTCCGACGTTGCCGGTGCCGACAACGCACTGAAGGCGATGGACGCTGCACTGGACTCGATCAACTCCGCCCGCGCCGACCTCGGCGCCGTGCAGAACCGCTTCACCTCGGTGGTGGCCAACCTGAGCACCTCCTCGGAGAACATGTCCGCTGCACGCAGCCGCATCCGCGATACCGACTACGCTTCGGAAACCGCAGAACTGACCCGCAACCAGATCCTGCAGCAGGCCGGTACGGCGATGCTGGCCCAGGCCAACCAGTCCAGCCAGAACGTGCTGAGCCTGCTGCGCTGATCCAGCAGCCAGGCAACAGGTAGGACCGGAAAGGGGGCGAAAGCCCCCTTTTCGTTTGTGTGGATGTGAGAGCGTGACGACCAACGGTCGTCACCCACAACGGCCAGCGGCCGTCACTACCGCCGCGGTGGCATGGAGCTTGCATCAAGGGGGCAGCGCAACCGCGCTCAAGCTTGCCCGACCACGGCCGATAGCAGATGCATGGCATCGGCGCGTGCCGTCCTCGTAAAAGGATCTCTCCATGTCCCTCGGCACCATTGGTTCCGGCCTCGACATTCCTACCCTGGTCTCCCAGCTGGTTGCCAGCGAGCGTGCGCCGCGCCAGAACCAGATCAATACAGCGGGAACCGCCGCCACGGCGAAAGTATCCGCACTGGGCAGCATCAAGAATGGCATGACCAGTCTGCAGACTGCGCTGGCCGCGCTGGTGAAAGGCGCCGCCGCGCCAGGCATCAAGCCCAGTACGCCAACCGAGTCGAACTTCACCGCCACCCTGGATACCGCTGCGACGGCCGGCAAAGCCGCGGCCGGCACGCACGAAGTGGAGGTCAAAACACTGGCGCAGAGCCAGAAGCTCAGCTCCAAGGCCTATGAAAAGGACGCCGTCATCGGCGATGGCACGCTCAGCATCGGCCATGGTGACAAGACGATCAATGTCACCATTCCGGTTGGCGCCAAGCTGTCGGAGGTCGCTGCGGCAATCAACTCCGCCGCCGGCGGCAAAGGCGTCACCGCGGCCATCGTGACCGCCGATGATGGCCAGCACCTCGTGCTCAGCGCGGTGGATTCGGGCACCAAGGGCGCGCTGACGATCAGCACCAGCGGCGGTAACGGCGGCCTGTCCGAGCTGGTCCACGATCCGGCCGGCACCTCGAAACTGACCGAAATGGTCGCAGCGCAGGACGCGGTGGTGGTGGTGGATGGCTTCACCCGCACCTCCAGTTCGAACACCATCACCGACCTGGTGCCTGGCATCAGCCTGACGCTGACCAAGGCCAAGGAGGGTGAGAAGCAGACCCTGACCCTGACCCCGGACAACACGGCGCTGAAGGCAAACCTGAACGCCTTCGTCAGCGCCTACAACGCCATCCAGGGCACGCTGAAGTCCTCCAGCGCCTACAACGCCGAGACCGGCACGGCCTCCACGCTGACCGGCGATGCGATGGTGCGCGGTCTGCAGCAGCAGCTGCGCAGTTCGCTCAGCGCCAACGTCAATGACCTCAAGGCGATGGGCATGACCATCGCCGCAGACGGCACCCTGAGCCTGGACGCGGGCAAGCTCGATACCGCGATCGGCAAGGACCCGGAAGCGGTGAAGGCGCTGTTCGGCGCTGAAGGCAGCATCGGCAAGTCGATGACCGCCCTGCTGAAGAGCAACCTGGACACCACCACGGGCACGCTCGTGCAGCGCACCAACTCGATCAACAAGGAAATCAAGGCGCTTGAAAAGCAGCTTGATGACCTGGATGCGCGGATGGAAAAGGTCAGCGATCGCTACACCAAGCAGTTCACCGCCATGGAAAAAATGGTCGCCCAGATGCAGAGCGCGAGCGGCTCGCTCAGCTCGCAACTGCTCAGCAACAGCTGATCGACTCAAGTTCGTCGGCCTCCGGGCCGATATCAAATGAAACATCTGGTGCCATCGCGCGTCGCCCGTCTCCGGGACCGCACGCACCATGGGACCCCAGGAGAAATACATGTACGGCACAAACCGGCAGTTCGCCGAGCAGTACCGCAAGGTCGGCGTCAGCACTTCGGTGGTCGACGCCGATCCGCACAAGCTGGTGGCCCTGCTGCTGGCCGGTGCCTGCGAGCGCATCCGCACCGCGGAAGCCGCGCTGCAGCGCAGTGACCAGGCACGCAAGGGCAAGGCGATCGGCGAAGCCTGTTCCATCGTCGGTCATCTTGACGGGTCACTGGACCACGAGGCCGGCGGTGAGATCGCCGCCAACCTTTCGGCGCTGTACGAGTTCGTGATCGTACGTTTGACCGAAGGCAACCTGCACAATGACCCGGCTGCGCTGAAGGATGCCCTGAACCTGATGATGGAGATCGATTCGGCCTGGAACGCCATCCCCGGCGACCAGCGCCAGATCCGCGGCGCAGGCGCACCATGAGCGCCCTGGTGCTGCAGCCTCTGCACGCCTCGCTGGAGACCTTGGAAGCACACCTGCCCAGCGGCGACCATGAAGGCAGCGAACGCCTGATGGCCGAGCACCTGCAGGCCGTCGCCGCACTTTCACTGAGCATCGAACGCCCCACCGACGAGGCGATCCGTGCGCTGCTCGCCCACCAGCAGCGGGTGATGGGCCGCATGGTGCAGCTGCGCGATGAAGCCGCTGCCCACATCAACCACGGCAAGCGCTCCCTTCGCGCCGCGCATGCCTACCTGAAGGCAGAATCGCTGGCATGAATACGCCCGCCGCGCCGCAGATCCACCACCCCGCAGAAAGCGAGCTGTTCGACGAAACGCTGAGCTGCGACGTGGACCTGCCCGCGGACTTCCTGCGCGGCAGCGGCGGCGTGCGCGCCAGCGTGGCCGAACAGCTGCTGCGCAGCATCGGCCTGGTGGAAGACGGACGCGGCGAGGACAAGGACGACCGCGGCGAAGCCAGCCCCGGCCAGCAGCGCATCGAAGCCAAGCTGGACCTGGTGCTGCTGCTGGTCGGCCGGCTGGTGCGCCAGCAGGCCGATGCCCTGCCCCTGCGTCCGTTGCGCTGGTCGCGACGCGGCATCCGCCTGCAGCTGGGGCCCCGCAGTGGTGCGGTCGCAGGCAGCGCCGGCACGGTGCGCCTGCAGCCCAGCGACTGGCTCCCCGACCACATCGACCTGCCCGTGCAGGTGCTGGCCGAAGCGGCCAATGGGGCGGGCGGCCATTACCTGTGGCTGCGTTTCGACGAGCTCGGCGACGGGCTGGAAATGGCCCTGGAACGCCATCTGTTCCGCCTGCACCGCCGACAGATCGCCGACGCCCGACGTCACCGCTGAGGCGCAATACGGGATGGCCGTCGCTGTACGCGCCTGTCGCTATTGGCTGCCCGGTCCCGGTCCGCTATGGTGGTCGCTTCCCTGCCTGTAGTTGCTCACCTTGCGCGTTCTGATCGTCGACGACCACACCCTTGTCCGCGCTGGCCTTGGGCGGCTGCTGCAGGGATTCGCCGACGTCCAGCTGGTGGCCGAAGCCAGCAATGCTGAACAGGCACTCCAGCAGACGCTCGACCATGCGCCCGACGTGGTGCTGATGGACCTGTCGCTACCCGGCCGCACCGGCCTGGAAGCGCTGAGCGATATCCGCCTGCGGGCCCCGGGTTCGCGCGTGGTGATGATGACCATGCACGATGACGTCGCCCACGTGCGCGACGCCCTGGATCGCGGCGCGGTGGGTTTCGTGGTCAAGGATGCCGCGCCTGGCGAACTGGAACTGGCCCTGCGCGCAGCGCATGCCGGACAGGTTTTCCTGAGCCCGCAGATTTCGGCAAAGATGCTCGCCCCGATGCTGGGACGGGAGAAGCCGGTGGGCGTGGCGGCGCTGTCCCCGCGCCAGCGCGAAATCCTGCGGCGCATCGGCAGCGGACAGAGCAACAAGGAAATGGCGGCCGACCTCGGGATCAGCGTCAAGACCGTGGAAACCCATCGTGCCCGGATGATGGAATCGCTGGGCTGCCGTCGCGCCAACGACCTGGTGCTGCTGGCCGCGCGCCACCAGAACGATCTGGAATAGCGGACGACGACGCTTTTCCGACGCTGCGGCCACCGCGCGTCGGGATTGCTGCGATGGCGGGCCCGGTCGTCACCGAGGATCAGTCACTTGCACCCGTCTCCGCGACGGAAATCCGTTGTGCCGTAGGGATTTTCCTGACAATGGGTCAGGGTGGGCCCTAGCGCGCTCAGGAACCCCCCGATTTCCCCTACCCCAGCCAACAAGCAAGATGTGTTCCATAACGCGTCGGGGATGGCGCAGGGGAATGCAGATGAAAGCCGCACTCAATGTCCAGCTGGGCCAGAACCTCCACCTGACGCCGCAGTTGCTGCAGTCGATCCGACTGCTGCAGCTCGATGGCCTGCAGCTGGAACAGGAAATCCAGCGCGCCCTGGACAGCAACCCGCTGCTGGAAATCGAGGACGTCCGCGACAGCGTGGCCGAAGCCGGTGGCGCCGAGGATGCGGCCACCGATGCGGCCGCCTTCGACGAGCTGCCCGAGAGCGGCATGTGGGACATCCCCGGCGCCAGCTGGCAGGACGGTGACGAGGACCGCATGGCGCGCATCGCCGCCGGGCAGTCCAGCGATCCGCACCTGCGCATCCTGCAGGGCCTGGCGCTGGAACTGGACGAGCGCGCACTGGGCATCGCCGCCTTCTGGCTGGAACACTGCGACGACGCCGGCTACCTGCAGTCCCCGCTGGCGCAGCTGCAGTTGCTGGGCAGCGCCCGGCTGGACGTGCCGGCCGAAGAACTGGAAGCCATCCGCCAGCGCCTGCTGCAGGGCGACCCCGCCGGGATGGCTGCACAGGACCTGGGTGAATGCCTGCAGGCCCAGTTGGACGCCCTGCCCGGCGCCGTGGCCGCGCGCCACCTGGCACGGCGCATCCTGGGTGGATCGCTGGAGCTGCTGGCCAGCCACGATTACCCCGCCCTGGCCGCCGCCCATGGCAGTGAAGAAGCCGACGTGCACGAAGCGGTCCGGCTGATCCTGTCCCTGCAGCCGCGGCCCGGCGACAGCCTGCTGCCCGAGCGCAACGCGGTGGTGGTGCCCGATGTCAGCGCCTGGCACGCCGACGGCCAGTGGCGCGTGGCGCTGAACAGCCGCAGCAGCCGCCGGGTGGGCATCAACCGGGACTACGAACAGGCGCTGGCCGACTGCCCCGACGCCAGCCCGGCCATGCGCGAAATGCTGGCCGAGGCGCGCTGGCTGACCCGCGGCCTGTCGATGCGCCACGACACCCTGCTGCGCACCGCGCGGGTGATCGTCGAACGCCAGGCCGCCTTCCTGACCCGCGGCGACGAGGCCATGGCCCCGCTGACTCTGAAGGAAGTGGCCGATACCATCGGCATGCACGAATCCACCGTTTCGCGCATCACCACCGGGAAGTACCTGCAGACCCCGCGTGGTACCTTCGAACTCAAGCACTTCTTCGCCGTGCGGCTGGAAGGGGCCAGCGTCTCCGGGGCGGCCGTGAAAGCCATGGTGCGCCGGCTGATCGAGTCCGAACCGGCGGGCCGCCCGCTGGCCGACGAGGCCATCGCCGGCCTGCTGGCACGGCAAGGGGTGAACATTGCGCGCCGGACCGTTGCAAAATACCGGGAACAACTGGATATCGCCCCGGCGCGCGAGCGCCGCCGGCAGGTGGTCCGGCAACCGCTGATGGCCCGGGTGGGCTGAGGACATACTGGAATGGACAAGCTCACCGTGCTGCTGGTCGACGACCACGAGGGTTTCATCAACGCCGCCATGCGCCACTTCCGCAAGGTCGACTGGCTGGCCGTGGTCGGCAGCGCCGGCAACGGACTGGAAGCCATCGAGCGTTCGGAAAGCCTGCGCCCGCAGGTGGTGCTGATGGACCTGGCGATGCCGGAAATGGGCGGCCTGCAGGCCACCCGCCTGATCAAGTCGCAGGACGATGCCCCGTACATCGTGATCGCCAGCCACTTCGACGATGCCGAACACCGCGAGCACGCATTGCGCGCCGGCGCCGACAATTTCGTCAGCAAGCTGTCCTATATCCAGGAAGTCATGCCGATCCTGGAAGGGTTGAAGGGAAACTGAAATGAGCGAGTCACGGATCCTGCTGCTGGACAATGACGCCGTCCGCGCCGAGCACACCGTCGCCCTGCTGGAATTCATGGATTTCAACCCGCGCTGGGTAGCCGACGCGGCGGATTTTTCCACCGGCCGCTATCGCCAGAACGACTGGATGGCGGTGATCGTCGGTGCGCTGGACGACAACGATGCCAGCACTGCGTTGTTCCAGTGGCTCGGCCAGAGCAGCCTGCCACCGCCGGTGCTGCTGATCGACGGTGATGCACAGGCGTTCGCGCGCCAGCACGGCATGCATGAAGCCAATATCTGGTCGCTGGAGGCGCCCCTGCGCCACGCCCAGATGGAAGCGCTGCTGCGCCGTGCCAGCCTGAAGCGGCTGGATGCCGAACACCAGGCCGGCGCCGTGCAGGAACAGGGCCCCACCGGCAGCGGGCCGGCCGTGATCGCACTGCGGCAGATGATCGAACAGGTTTCCGCCTTCGACACCACCGTGCTGGTGCTCGGCGAATCGGGCACCGGCAAGGAAGTGGTCTCGCGCGCGATCCACCAGCGCTCACCGCGCCGCGATGGACCGTTCGTGGCGATCAACTGCGGCGCGATCCCGCCCGACCTGCTGGAAAGCGAGTTGTTCGGTCACGAAAAAGGCGCGTTCACCGGCGCCCTGAGCACGCGCAAGGGCCGTTTCGAAATGGCCGAGGGCGGCACCCTGCTGCTGGACGAAATCGGCGACATGAGCCTGCCGATGCAGGTCAAGCTGCTGCGCGTGCTGCAGGAACGCAGCTTCGAGCGCGTCGGTGGCAACGAGACGATCCGCTGCAACGTGCGCGTCATCGCCGCGACCCATCGCGACCTGGAAAGCCGGATTGCCGACGGCAAGTTCCGCGAGGACCTGTTCTATCGGCTCAACGTCTTCCCGATCGACGTACCGGCGCTGCGCGAGCGCATCGAAGACCTGCCGATGCTGGCCGAGAACATCGCCTCCCAGCTGGCACGCACCGGCCGTGGCGAAGTCCGCTTCGCCGCCGAGGCGCTGCAGGCGCTGGCCACCTACGCCTGGCCGGGCAACGTGCGCGAACTGACCAACCTGGTCGAGCGCCTGGCCGTGCTGCATCCCGGTGGCACCGTGCGCGTGCAGGACCTGCCGGTGCGCTATCGGGCCGACCTGCCGGTGCCTGCGGTAGCGGTCGCCAGCGTGGTGGACGCCCCCGCGGCCGGCGAAGAGCGGCTGGACCTGCGCAGCTTCTCCTTCCATGCGCCCGGCCAGGGCCATGCGCCGCCGCCTACTCCTCCGGCCGGCCTGCCGGATGATGGACTGGACCTGCGCAACCACATGGCGACCATCGAACTGGCGCTGATCCACGAGGCGCTGGAACGCACCCAGGGCGTGGTCGCGCATGCGGCCCAGCTGCTCGGCCTGCGTCGCACGACGCTGGTGGAAAAGCTGCGCAAGTACGGTATCGAACGCGACCAGCCGGAACTGACCGGCTGACCGGGATGCCGGGTAACGCCGGCAGCCTGGGTAGCGCCGAGCCACGCTCGGCGAGCGCAGCGGCGAAGGCAACCGCGTGACGACCAACGGTCGTCACCCACCAGATAGGGCGGCCGTCACTACCGATAATTGCCTACCCGCGGTTTGGGGCTTTTCTTGAAGCCACGCCTCTGCTCGTGGCGCACGCTGGAAACTCCGTCCTGCCGGAGCACCTCCATGCGCACTCCTGTCTGCCTTCTCCTGCTGGCCACCGCCCTGCTCCCCGCCGCGCACGCCGCCCCCTACACGGCCGAACCCGGCTGCAGACTGCCCGAGCATATCGACGGCCGTCGCTTCACCAATCTCAGCGACCCCACCTGGCGCCCGGACAATCCGAACGCCGGACGCATGGTCCGCGTGGATTTCTCGGGCAACCGCTACCTGCTCAGCGTGCTCGGCACGCGCCTGCGCTTCCATGGCAGCTACGCCTATCGGCGCATGGCCGACAACATCGCGGTCGTCGACATGCATGAAGCCTTCGAAGCCGGCGACAGCCACTACCAGCTGGTGCTGACCTGCCGCACCGACCTGCAGGGGCGCTTCGTGTTCACCCAGTTCGACGGCCCGATCGAACCGCGGCGCCGCCAGAACGGTGGCACCTGGACCCTGCAGCCGCGCTGACGCGGCAGCGAGGCGGAAACCCGGCGCCGGGTTTCCGTCATCGCCTGCCCGCATGGCAGCTGAACCACTCAGCGATTCCGGCACGGCACTTGCATGAGCACCGGGGCAAGCCTCCTTGTTCCCGCTCCATGGAATCGCGCCACATGACCCACTCCGTCACCTCGATCCTTTCGCAGATCCGCAGCTTCCAGACCCAGGCCTCGCAGCCTCTGGCCAGCCCGCTGGGGGAGATGCCGCGCACCAATGCGATCCCGACCGGAGCCCCGGGCAGCATCGGCGCGCCCGCGCCTGCCAGTTTCAGCGACACCCTGCGCGGCGCCCTGTCCGGAGTGAATGAGGCGCAGGCCAAGTCCGGCGCGCTGGCCCGCGACTTCGAACTGGGCGTGCCGGGTGCAGACCTGGCCAAGGTCATGGTCGCTTCACAGCAGTCCCAGATCGCCTTCCGCGCCACCGTGGAAGTCCGCAACCGTCTCGTCCAGGCTTACCAGGACGTGATGAACATGCCGCTGTAAGGATCACCTGCGATGGCCTTGACCCTTTCCAAGGAAGCACTGAACGGCGAAAAGGCCGGGCAGTGGTTTGATCGCCTGCAGAGCCTGCAGATCGCCCGCCGTCTGGGCCTGATGGCGATGATCGCCGTGGCCGTCGCCGCCGGCCTGGCCGTGTTCTTCTGGTCGCAGAAACCGGGCATGGTGCCGCTGTACACCGGCCTGGACCAGAAGGCGACCGCCGAAGCGACCGACCTGCTGCGCGCCGCGCAGATCCCGTTCGAACTGGACGCGGCAACCGGTGGCATCACCGTGCCGGAGAAGAACCTGCACGATGCCCGCCTGAAGCTGGCCAGTTCCGGCCTGACCGACAGCGGTCGGCTGGGCTTTGAGCTGATGGAGCGCGATCCCGGCTTCGGCGTGAGCCAGTTCGTGGAAAGCGCGCGCTACCAGCATTCGCTGGAGACCGAACTGTCGCGCACCATCAACACGCTGCGCCCGGTGCGTGATTCCCGCGTCCACCTGGCCATTCCCAAGCCCAGCGCGTTCACCCGCCAGCGCGACGTAGCCAGCGCCTCGGTGGTGCTGGAACTGCGCGGCGGCCAGCAGCTGGAACGCGGCCAGGTCGATGCGATCGTGCACATGGTCGCCGCCAGCATCCCCGACCTGACCCCCGAACGCGTCACCGTGGTCGACCAGAGCGGTCGCATGCTCAGCGTGTCCGATCCGAACAGCGAAGCGGCGCTCAATGCCGCCCAGTTCGAACAGGTGCGGCGCCAGGAAACCTCGTTCAACCAGCGCATCCGCGAGCTGCTGGAGCCGATGACCGGCCCCGGCCGGGTCAAGCCGGAAGTGACCGTGGCGATGGACTTCTCCACCACCGAAGAGGCGCGCGAGCTGTACAACGGCGAGCCGGCCAAGGTCCGCAGCGAACAGACCAGCGAGAATTCCACCAGCACCACCGGCCCGCAGGGTGTGCCGGGTGCGGCCAGCAATGCCCCGCCCGGCCAGCCGGCGCCGGCAGCGACGGCAGCCGCGCCGACGGAAACCTCGCGCAATGCCACGCGCAACTACGAACTGGACCGCACCCTGCAGCACACCCGGCAACCGGGTGGCCGCATCGAACGCGTTTCGGTGGCGGTGCTGCTGGACAACGTGCCGCGCCCCGGCGCCAACGGCAAGATGACCGAACAGGCCCTGTCGGCGGCCGAGCTGACCCGCATCGAAGGCCTGGTCAAGCAGGCGGTCGGCTTCAACGCCGAGCGCGGCGACACCGTGTCGGTGATGAATGCCCCGTTCGTGCGCGAAGTGACCCCGGTGGAAGGCCCGAACTGGTGGGAACTGCCGTGGGTGCAGGACGGCCTGCGCCTGCTGCTCGGCGCCATCGTGGTGCTGGCGCTGCTGTTCGGCGTGCTGCGTCCGGCGCTGCGCGCGATCAGCGGCAATGGCCCGAAGCCGGCGCAGCTCGGCCAGGATCCGCTGACCGCCGATGTGCAGCTGGTGGACGATGACATGGACCTGCCGGCACTGGAACGCGACCGCGCCAGCCTGGGTGGCGTACCGCTGGCGCTGCCGGTGGACTCTTACGAAGAACGACTGCGGATGGCACGCGAATCAGTGAAAACCGACTCCAAGCGCGTGGCCCAGGTGGTCAAGGGCTGGGTGGCCCATGAGTGAGGCCCAGCTCAACGGCGTGCAGCGCGCCGCGATCCTGCTGCTGTCGCTTGGCGAACAGGAAGCCGCCGACGTGCTGCGCCACATGGAACCCAAGGAGGTGCAGAAGATCGGCATCGCCATGGCGACCATGAGCAACGTCACCCGCGAGCAGGTCGAAGGGGTGATGGACAGCTTCAACAACGAACTGATGTCCAAGACCTCGCTGGGCGTGGGATCGGACGACTACATCCGCAACATGCTGGTGCAGGCGCTGGGCAGCGAGAAGGCCAACAGCCTGATCGACCGCATCCTGCTCGGCCGCAACACCACCGGACTGGACGCGCTGAAGTGGATGGATCCGCGCGCAGTGGCCGACCTGGTGCGCAACGAGCACCCGCAGATCATCGCCATCGTGATGGCCCACCTGGAAACCGACCAGGCCGCCGATGCGCTGAAGCTGCTGCCCGAACGCACCCGCGTGGACGTGCTGCTGCGCATCGCGACCCTGGACGGCATTCCGCCGAACGCGCTGAACGAGCTGAACGAAATCATGGAGCGTCAGTTCGCCGGCAACCAGAACCTGAAGTCGTCCAACATCGGTGGCGTGCAGGTGGCGGCCAACATCCTCAACTTCATGGACAGCGGCCAGGACCAGGTGATCCTGGGCGAGATCGCCCGCGTGGATGCTTCGCTGAGCGGCCGCATCCAGGAAATGATGTTCGTGTTCGACGACCTGGTGGACCTGGACGATCGCGAAATGCAGCTGGTACTGCGCGAGGTAAGCGGCGAACGGCTGGGCCTGGCCCTGCGTGGCGCCGACATCCGGGTGCGCGACAAGATCACCCGCAACATGTCCCAGCGCGCCGCCGAAATCCTGCTGGAAGACATGGAAGCACGCGGTCCGGTGCGCCTGTCCGACGTGGAAGGCGCGCAGCGCGAGATCCTGGCCATCGTCAAGCGCATGGCCGATGAGGGCACGGTCACCCTGGGCGGCAGCGCGGAGGCGATGCTGTGAACACCACCGCCATCCGCTGGAATGCGCCCGACCTGCTGGCCGCCACGCAGTTGCTGCTCGACGAGCAGGCCCTGCATGACGAGCCGGAGATCGAACCCGAACCGATCCTGCAGCCGCCCACGCTGGAAGAGATCCAGGCCATCCAGGACGCCGCCGAGAAAGAAGGGTTCGCCCACGGCCATGCCGAAGGCTATGCCCAGGGACAGGCGGAAGTGCGCCGCGTGGTCGCGCAGATGGAAGGCATCCTGGACAACTTCAGCCGGCCGCTGGTGCGGCTGGAAAACGAGGCCGTCGCGGCCCTTGGCGAACTGGCCGTGCGCATCGCCGGCACCCTGGTCGGCCGCGCTTACCAGACCGATCCGGAACTGCTGGCGCAGCTGGTCGCCGAAGGCGTGGATGCGGTCGGCACCAGCAGCCGTGATGTCGAAGTGCGCCTGCACCCGGATGACATCGCGGCATTGTCGCCGCTGCTCACCCTGTCGCCGCAGCAGCGCCTGGTCCCCGATGCCGCGCTGAGCCGCGGCGACCTGCGCGTGCATGCCGAAAGCGTGCGCATCGACGGCACCCTGGAAGCCCGCCTGCGCGGCGCGCTGGACAAGGTCATGCGCCAGGTCGGGAGCGCGTCATGAGCACGCTCGACCTCCCGCTGCCGCCGGAATGGACCGGCGCACGCAACCTGCGCCTGGGCGCGCGCCTGGACGCCCTGAATTTCGACACCCTGCATGGACGCGGGCTGATCCGCGAAGGCGTGCTGCGCCGCGCCGTCGGCCTGACCCTCGAAGCGGTCGGCTGCGAGGCCCCGCTCGGCGCCAGCTGCAAGGTGGAAGTGGATGGCGGCTGGGTCGATTCGGAAGTGGTCGGCTTCGCCGGCGAACGTACCTACCTGATGCCCAGCGCCGAACTGCACGGCCTGTTGCCCAACGCCCGCGTGGTGCCCTCGCTGCGGCGTGGCGGCGGCGTGGACGTGGGTGAAGGCCTGCTCGGCCGCGTCATCGACAGCGACGGGGTGCCGCTGGACGGCAAGGGCCCGATCCGCGCCGAGGGCTCGGTCGGCATGGCCGGCGTCTCGATGAATCCGCTTTCGCGCGAACCCATCACCCAGCCGCTGGACGTAGGCGTGCGCGCAATCAACGCCCTGCTGCCGATCGGACGCGGCCAGCGCGTCGGCCTGTTCGCCGGTTCCGGCGTCGGCAAGTCCACCCTGCTCGGCATGATGACCCGCTTCACCTCGGCCGACGTGATCGTGGTCGGGCTGATCGGCGAGCGTGGCCGCGAAGTCCGCGACTTCGTCGAATCCACGCTGGGCGAAGAAGGCCTGCGCCGCGCCGTGGTGGTGGCCGCGCCGGCCGACCGCCCGCCGCTGGCACGCCTGCACGGCGCCTACCGCGCAACGGCCATTGCCGAGTGGTACCGCGACCAGGGCCTGAACGTGTTGCTGCTGATGGATTCGCTGACCCGTTTCGCGCAGGCGCAGCGTGAGATCGGCCTGTCGGTCGGCGAACCGCCCACCACCCGCGGCTACCCGCCGTCGGTATTCGCCAAGCTGCCTGCGCTGGTGGAACGCGCCGGCAATGGCGCCAAGGGCCGTGGCTCGATCACCGCGTTCTACACCGTGCTGACCGAAGGCGATGATCCGCAGGATCCGATCGCCGATGCGGCGCGCGCCATCCTGGACGGCCACATCCTGCTGTCGCGCCGGGTCGCCGACAGCGGCCTGTATCCGGCCATCGACGTGGAAGCGTCGGTCAGCCGCGTGGTCACCGAGATCGCCGACGAGCCGTGGCGCCTGCGCATCCGCAAGCTGAAGCGGCTGGTATCGGCGTATTCGTCCAACCGCGACCTGATCGCCATCGGCGCCTACCAGCGTGGCAACGACGCGGCCACCGACGAGGCGCTGGAGCGCTGGCCCGAGATCGTCGAATTCCTCGGCCAGGACGTGGCCAAGGCCGCCGACCTGCCCCACAGCCAGGCTGCGTTGAAGCGCCTGGTGGAACCGGAGAATCCCGCATGATGCAGTCCAAGCGCATCGACCCGCTGCTCAAGCGCGCGCAGGAAAAGGAAGACACCGTCGCCCGCGACCTGGCCGAGCGCCAGCGCACGCTCGATACCCATCTGTCGCGGCTGGACGAACTGCGCCGCTATGCCGAGGAGTACGCCAACGCCCAGATGGCCGCCACCAGCCCGGCGCAGCTGCTGAACCGGCGTGCCTTCCTGGACCGGCTGGACAGCGCGGTCAGCCAGCAGAGCCAGACCGTGGACAGCAACCGCGAAAAGGTGGAAGCCGAGCGCGCGCGCCAAGGTCATCCATTTCGCGCTGGGTGCGCTTTTCCACCACCTGCTGTTCCTGCGCGCGATAACTGGCGGCAAGCTGTTCGAGCACCTGCTTGTCACGGCTGGCCAGCAGCAGGCGCGCGCGCTCGGCTTCCAC
>NZ_LDJK01000148.1 GCF_001431535.1 Stenotrophomonas chelatiphaga | reverse complement strand
TCTGCGCTGATGGTCGGGCTGATTCTGGTTGTGGTGACCCTGGTCGCGGTGCGCGAAGAAGGCGCGGTGCAGCTGCGGCAACTGGCGCTGGCGCTGTTGCTGTGCCTGCTGGTCGTGGCGCTGGTGGGGTACGAAGCCCTGGTGTCCGAACATGTGCAGACGCCGTGGCGGCAGCGCGTGCTGGGCCTTGTATGTGCCTTCGGCGCGCTGCTTTCATGGGCGGCGTATTCGGTGGGCAACAGCCGCTGGCTGGCCCGTCGTCCAGACCTGTCCGCACACGACTGGTCGCTGCTCACCGGCGTGGTCACCGGTGCCCTGGCGCTGCTGCTGGTGCCGTCGGCGTTCGTGTTCGATGGCAGCGTGCATGCGCCGGCCCAGTGGGGACTGTTCTGGATGGTCAGCGCCGGCGTTGCGGTGATCGCCTCGCTGCTTGGCAATGCCTGCTGGAACCGCGCCAGCCGGCTGCTGCCGCTGACCCTGACCGGACAGATGATCGTGTTCGAGACCCTGTTCGCGCTGTTGTATGGGTTCGCCTGGCAGCGCCGTTGGCCCACCCTGCTGGAAACCATTGCGATCGGCTGCCTGGTTGCCGGCGTGCTGTGGTGAGCGCACGCACACCGTACGCCGCAGGCGATCGCCGAACATGCCGGCTGAACGCAGGCGTGGCCTGCATCGTCTCTGATGCCACCATTTTCGCCGGCGTTGGCCGCCGCTGACGGCACGTGTTTTCTGCCCTGCAACACTTGACCGGCGCTTGCCAGGCGGTCATTCTGGCTCTTATACACATGTGCGGATGCCGACAACTCTTGGCGGGAAGGT
>NZ_LDJK01000147.1 GCF_001431535.1 Stenotrophomonas chelatiphaga | reverse complement strand
CCCTCCACCTGTCGCGCCACCAGACGCAGGTTCACCGGCGTTTTCGCTGCCACCGCCTTGCCATCACGCAGCACCGGCTCGAACCGCCACCGGGCCACGTTCTGCTTCAGGAAGTCCTGGATGTAAGGCTCGATCTTGTGCTCGTCCTTCAGCGTGAAGCCTTCGACCGAGCCATCCGGCGCGATGTCGATGCTGCCGCTGAGGACCATGCTGCCTTCGGCCTGCGCGCGCGCCGCACGTGCGCTCTGCGCGCTGGCATCCAGCGGTACCGCTGCGCTGCCTGCGCCAAGGGCCAGGGCCAATCCAAGAAAGATCGAAGTACGCATGCTGACTGCTCCGTGTCGATGTGCCCCGAGGGTAGCAAAGGCATCGGGCAGCGGCCACCTTACGCCAGGCGGTTTTCACGCGCATAGGGGGGCGTATCGGGATGCTCGCCCGCGGCGAAGCGCTCCTGCAGCGCGCGCCACCATGCCGGCTGGAACAGATGCCCGAAGTGCTCGCG
>NZ_LDJK01000146.1 GCF_001431535.1 Stenotrophomonas chelatiphaga | reverse complement strand
CGCCCTGGCCGACCTCGTCGAGCAGGCGGTGGCCCATTTCGGCCGGCTGGATGCGCTGGTCAACAATGCCTCCAACTTCTTCGCCACCCCGCTCGGGCAGATCACCGCCGAAGCGGTCGATGACCTGTACGCGGTGAATGCGCGCGCGCCGCTGCTCCTGGCCCAGGCCGCTGCACCCCACCTGCGTCGCAGCCACGGCAGCATCATCAACCTCACCGACCTGCACGGCAGCCAGCCCATGCGCGACCATCCGGCCTACTGCATGGCCAAGGCCGCGCTGGAAATGGTGACCCGCTCACTGGCGCTGGAACTGGCGCCCAAGGTGCGGGTGAACGCGGTGGCGCCCGGGGCCATCCTGTGGCCGGAAACCGGCAAGGATGATTTCGCGCGCGAGGCGCTGCTGGCGCGCACTCCGCTGGCGCGCATCGGCACGGTGGAGGAAATCGCCGAAGCGGTGCGCTGGCTGATCGCCGATGCCGGCTTCGTCACCGGCCATACGCTGCGGCTGGATGGCGGGCGCACGCTGTCCTGAGTCACCGGCTTCGGTAGTGACGACCGCTGGTCGTCAACGTCTGCTCGGTAGTGACGATCGCTGGTCGTCAGCTCCTGCCGCTGCGCTCGCCGAGCATGGAGCCGCGCTGCCCTTCAATCGGCACCGGGCCCCAGTTCCACCACCT
>NZ_LDJK01000145.1 GCF_001431535.1 Stenotrophomonas chelatiphaga | reverse complement strand
CGCACGCAGGGCCGGCAGCACCTTGCGCTTGGGGGTGAACACGCCGACGTTGTCGACCTGGTGGTTGCGGCCGGTGGACATCACCTGCAGCTTGTCGCCGGCCTTGATCTCGCCCTGCATGACCCGCACCAGCGACACCACGCCGAGGTAGTTGTCGAACCAGGAATCGATGATCAGCGCCTGCAGCTTGTCGGTATCGCGCGGCACCGGCGGCGGAATGCGCTTGACGATCGCTTCCAGCACGTCGCGCACGTTCAGGCCGGTCTTGGCGCTGACCGGCACGGCATCTTCGGCATCGATGCCGATCACGGCCTCGATCTCGGCCTTGGCGCGCTCGATGTCGGCGGTGGGCAGGTCGATCTTGTTGATCACCGGCACCACTTCCAGGCCCTGCTCCACGGCGGTGTAGCAGTTGGCCACCGACTGCGCTTCCACGCCCTGGGCCGCATCGACCACCAGCAGCGCGCCTTCGCAGGCGGCCAGCGAGCGGCTGACTTCATAGGAGAAGTCCACGTGCCCGGGGGTGTCGATGAAGTTCAGGTGGTAGGTCTGGCCGTCGTCCGCCACGTAGGGCAGCGAAACCGACTGCGCTTTGATGGTGATGCCACGCTCGCGCTCGATCGGGTTCGAATCGAGCACCTGCGCTTCCATCTCGCGGGCCTGCAGGCCGCCACACAGCTGGATGATGCGGTCAGCCAGGGTGGACTTGCCGTGGTCTGTCCCTTAGTCACATCTTACGCTGCCGACGACACATTACGGTTAGAC
>NZ_LDJK01000144.1 GCF_001431535.1 Stenotrophomonas chelatiphaga | reverse complement strand
CTTATCTAGTTGTCACAGGTATACAGCTCCTATGCGTGTCTACTGTGCGATACTTACTTCTACGTTGATGGTATCTGCTGTCACCGACATCAACACCTAAGGAGTCGTCGGCAGCGTCAGATTGTTTTAAGAGACAGCATAGACGCCACCCGCTCCCGGTCAACGAAGCGGATATCGTGCTTCTGCAGCCAGGCACGCAGCTTCGGGGTCTGGTTCAACACGTCCCAACGGCGGCCATGCGCGGCATCTTCACGGTGGCGACCGCGCGCGAACGAATGCGATATCACACCCAGCGCGCTACCGATCAGCGCATCGCCGAACAGCCTGCTGCTGCCGTTGCAGAGCAGCGATACGCCGGCACCTGCGGCCCCGCCCACCGCAATGGCCAGTGCCGGTGCAAGCGACGAATCCACGGGCGCGTTGAGCACGGCGTGCAGCACACCGGGCAGCGCTGATGCGCTTGCAGGCAGGTGCCGGTTGACGGTGGGTGCCTGTTGAATCGCGCCGGGTGAAACGACCTGCATGGCCTGGTGTCCGCGGTAAAGAGAGCCTGTATACCGGGCGCGCCTGTGCGTCAGCCACCAGCGATCGCGCATCGACGCGCCCGGCACCGATCAGTCGCGCGGGGTCGCGTAGGCCGCCAGGAACGCACGCAGCGATGCGGGCTTGATCGGCTTGGTCAGCAGGCGATAGCCACGGTCGCGGGCCATCCGCTTCAATTCGTCGCGACCATCGGCGGTCAGCAACGCGCCCGGCAGGTCGCTGCCGGCCGCCTCGCGCAGGGCGACCAGCGTATCCAGTCCGTCCAGCCGGTCGTGCAGGTGGTAATCCACCAGCATCACGTCCGGATGCTCGGCCATTTTTTCCAACGCCTGGTCTACCGTGCTGGCGGTGATCACCTGCACCTGCCAGCGGCCCAGCAGTGCGCGCATGCCGTCCAGGATCTCTTCGTCGTTGTCCACGCACAGCACGCGCA
>NZ_LDJK01000143.1 GCF_001431535.1 Stenotrophomonas chelatiphaga | reverse complement strand
CGTGGGCGGCAACGTCAGCGTCGAAC
This sequence comes from Stenotrophomonas chelatiphaga, assembly GCF_001431535.1. Taxonomy (GTDB): domain Bacteria; phylum Pseudomonadota; class Gammaproteobacteria; order Xanthomonadales; family Xanthomonadaceae; genus Stenotrophomonas; species Stenotrophomonas chelatiphaga. The sequence goes on along the minus strand of NZ_LDJK01000143.1, from coordinate 518 downwards.
GGCATGGTTCCGGTGACATCACCGCGCGCGATGTCGGCGGCGACCTGACCGTGGCCCACAGCGGCAGTGGCGATGTGCGCCACAGCGGTATCGGCGGTCGCGTGCAGCTGCCGCGCGGCAAGTAACTCCCCCCTTTTCGAGGAACGTGCGCATGATGACCCGACTGCTGCTGCCCACCCTGTTGCTGTGCCTGCCGCTGGCAGCCTGCGGCAACCAAGATGCCGGCAAGACCGATCCGGCCAGCGGCAAGGCCGCGTCACCGGCCGCTGAAGCCAGCACCGTTGGCAAGACCGTGCAGGACGCCACCGACAAGGCGCGCAAGGAACTGGCCCAAGGCAACATCAACATTTCCAACGACCAGTCCGACAAGGCCGAGATCACCCCGCAGGGCGAGCTGCTGATCAACGGCAAGACGGTCACCACCACCGCCAGCCAGCGCGCGCTGCTGCTGGATTACCGCACGCAGGTCGAGGCGATTGCCGGCGCCGGCATGGACATCGGCGTGGCCGGTGCCAACC
>NZ_LDJK01000142.1 GCF_001431535.1 Stenotrophomonas chelatiphaga | reverse complement strand
AGCCGCAGCTGGCTGAAATGATCTTGTTCTGCTCGTCCACGCGGACGGTAACGCGGTCTTCGCGGTAATCCATGGTGACCGCCATGCCCGGCTTGACCACCCGGATGGTCCGCGCCCCGGCATCGCGCACCGCACGGTCGATGACCTCCTGGCTGGCCATCTGGCCGCTCAGCGCGGTCAGCGTGTCGGCATGGCAATGGCTGCCGACGCCCGCTACTTCCGGCTTCGGGTTGGTCGGCGCCGTATCTGCACTGGACGGCGTACTGCTGCATGCGGCCAACGGCAGCAGACAGCTGAGCAACAACCAACGATTCGAACGCATGGCAAACCTCCCGGGTCGATGGACAAATGGCATGAGCCGCCATCAGGCGCCATGCGCCGTCAACGTCGGGTAAACGGTCGCTCACCCGGCCTGCAACGGCAGGCAGTTCACCGGCGGTGGCACATCGGCCTGCGCCTGCTGTTCCACCAGCGCCAGGAACAACTGTGCAAGCGTCACCACGTCCTGGTGGTTGTGTTCGACCACCCGCCGCAGGTTCACCGCATCGCCGCCGCGCAGGAAGCGCAGCCAGGCGGAAGGGGCTTCCGAACCGGGCAGGTCATCCTCGCGCACCACTTTCAGCAGCTGCCGTTCGATGGTCGCCAGCCGGCAGTTTTCCCAGACCCCGCGATAACGCCGACGGGTCGGGTACAACAGGTCGATGTGGTCCAGCGCGGTGATCGGATCGCCCTGCCGTGCGAGCCGGAAGCGGGTCTTCAGCAGTGGCGCGTCGTAGCTGCGGCCGTTGTAGCTGGAAAACACCGTGGTCGGTGCCAGCCAGCCGGTGAAGGTGCGCAGCATGGCGGTCTCGGCGGCCATCGTGGAGATCATCAGCTGGCGGATGCGCAGGCCCGGCCCCCGCTCCGGGTGCAGATGCCAGTCGGCAGCGGCGATCATGAAGGCGCGGGTGCCGGTGACGCCGGCACGGCCGGGTGTTACGGTGGCGAAGCAGAGCA
>NZ_LDJK01000141.1 GCF_001431535.1 Stenotrophomonas chelatiphaga | reverse complement strand
GCGCTCCGCCGTTCGCTGCAGACTGCGCTGCCGTTACAATCGCACCATGCTGAATTCCATGAACCCGACCCGTGCGCGGGTCACCCCCGGTTGCGCGCCATGAGCGGCCGCGCTGGCAATGACGGCCAGGTCCGCATCATCGGTGGGCAGTGGCGCAATACCCGGCTGCCGGTGCCGACCCTGCCGGGCCTGCGTCCCAGCAGCGACCGCGTGCGCGAAACCCTGTTCAACTGGCTGATGCCGCGCCTTGGCGGCGCCCGCGTGCTGGATGTGTTCGCCGGCAGCGGCGCGCTCGGGCTGGAAGCGGTGTCGCGGGGTGCGGCCCATGCCACCCTGGTCGAGCGGGACCCGCAGCTGGTGGCCAACCTGACCGCCGTTGTCACCCGGCTGAAGGCCGAGGCCCGGGTGCAGGTGGTGCAGGCCGATGCGCTGCGCTGGCTGCAGACCGCCGCGCCGGTCCAGGCCAGCATCGCCTTCGTTGATCCGCCGTTCGCCGCCGGGCTGTGGGACAGCACGCTTGCGCTGCTGCCGCGGCACCTCAGCGCCGATGCCTGGCTGT
>NZ_LDJK01000140.1 GCF_001431535.1 Stenotrophomonas chelatiphaga | reverse complement strand
CCATCGCCAGCATCAGCCAGCACATCGTCTTGAAGGATGGCATGCCACCTCCGGTCATGGGATCACCCGGCCTGTTGCAAGCGGCGTGCCAGTGGCAGCGCAGCCCTGCCGCTCAAGTCCATCGCCGGCGCGCCGATACAGCTTCCATGTCACATGACCTGCTCAACCGCATCGACCAACGCACCCGGCTGGCCGGACACAACCGGCTGGCGCTCCTGTTGTTCCGCCTGGGCGGACGCCAGCTTTTTGGCGTCAACGTGTTCAAGGTGCAGGAAGTGCTGCGGCGCCCTGCCCTGTTCCAGGTGCCGGGCCTGCCCAGCCAGTTCTCCGGCGTGGCCGATGTGCGCGGCCGCTCGGTGCCGGTGCTGGACCTTGGCGTGGCCATCGGCCATCCCGAACGGGGCAACAACGGCGACGGCCCGGGCTACCTGGTGGTGACCGAATTCAACCGGTCCATCCAGGGTTTCCTGGTCAGCGGGGTGGAGCGCATCGTCAACATCGCCGTGCAGGACATCCACCCGCCGCCCGAACTCGGCGCCGAATCGAGCTACCTGACCGCGGTGACCCGCTTCCAGGGCGAGCTGATCCAGGTGATAGACGTGGAAAGCGTGCTGGCCGACATCGCCCAGACCCGC
>NZ_LDJK01000014.1 GCF_001431535.1 Stenotrophomonas chelatiphaga | reverse complement strand
GCGTCCTGCTGCAGCAGATCGCGCGCGGGGCGCCGGTGGACGTCCTTGCGTCGGCCGATGAGGCCACCATGGACCAGGCGGTGCAGGGCGGCCACGTCGACCCGGCCACCCGCCAGGTGTTCGCGCGCAATGCGCTGTGGGTGATCGTGCCGCCGGACAGCGCACTGCCCCTGACCTCGCTGCAGTCGCTCGCGCAACCGGCGGTCACGCGGGTGGCCATCGGCAACCCGGACAGCGTGCCGGTGGGTCGTTATGCACGCGCCGCGCTGCAGTCCGCCGCACTGTGGACCGCCGTGCGGCCCAAGGCGATCACCACCCAGAACGTGCGCCAGTCGCTGGACTACGTGGCCCGCGGCGAAGTGGACGCCGGTTTCGTCTATGCCACCGACGCGCAGGCGATGCCAGGCCGTGTCAAGCGCGCCTTCCAGGTGCCGGTCAGCGCCGGCATCACCTATCCGCTGGCGGTGGCTTCGCACAGCAGCAGGGCGGCCGAAGCGAAGCGCTTCGTCAGCTTCGTGCAGTCGGCAGCGGGCCAGGCGATCCTGCGCCGGCATGGCTTCAGCTCGCCCTGACCGATGGACCTGGACTGGAGCGCACTCGTGTTGTCGCTGAAGGTGGCCGGTTGGGCCACTGCGATCAACCTCGTGCTGGGTGTCGCGCTGGGCTGGCTGCTGGCCCGCCGCCGCTTCCCCGGGCGCGAACTGCTGGACACGCTGCTGACCCTGCCGATGGTGCTGCCGCCGACCGTGCTCGGTTACTACCTGCTGGTGCTGATCGGTCGCAACGGTCCGCTGGGCGGGTGGCTGCAGTCCAGCTTCGGCATCAACCTGGTATTCACCTGGCAGGCGGCGGTGATCGCCGCCGCGGTGGCGGCCCTGCCGCTGGTGTTCAAGCCGGCCCGCGCGGCCTTCGAAGGCGTGGACGGACAGCTGGAGCAGGCAGCGCGCACGCTGGGTGCCACTGAGGCGGCGGTGTTCTTCCGCATCACGCTGCCGCTGGCATGGCGCGGCATCCTGGCGGGGCTGTTGTTGGCGTTCGCCCGCGCGATGGGGGAATTCGGTGCCACGCTGATGGTGGCGGGCAGCATTCCCGGGCGCACCCAGACTTTGTCCATCGCCATCTACGAGGCAGTGCAGGCGGGCCAGGATGGCCGCGCCAATACGCTGGTGCTGCTCACCTCGGCGGTCTGCATCGTGGTGCTGCTGGTGGCTGCGCGACTGGTGGGTGGGCGCCGGCAGGAGGTGCGTGATGTGGCTTGAAGCCGATATCAGCCGTCACCTGCAGGCCGCCGGCCAGCACTTCCGCCTGCAGGTGCAGCTGCATTGCAGCCAGCGCCACGTGGTGCTGTTCGGCCCGTCCGGTGCCGGCAAGAGCCTGACCCTGAAGGCCATCGCCGGGCTGCTCACGCCCGACGCCGGCCGCATCGTGCTGGATGGCCAGGTGCTGTTCGATGCCGCCGCCGGCATCTGCCTGCCGGCACGCGCGCGCCGGCTTGGGTATGTGTTCCAGGATTACGCGTTGTTTCCGCACCTTACGGTGCGCCAGAACGTTGCCTTCGGCCTGCAGACGGGATGGTGGAATCCACGCCGCGGCGGCCGCCATGCCGAAGTGGAGCACTGGCTGCAGGCGCTGCGCATCGAGCGCCTGGGGGACCTGATGCCATCGCAGGTGTCCGGCGGCCAGCGTCAACGCACGGCGCTGGCCAGGGCACTGGTGACCCGGCCGCGTGCGCTGCTGCTGGATGAACCGTTCGCCGCGCTGGACCACGATCTGCGTGCACACCTTCGCAGCGAGCTGCAGGCGGTGCTGGAGCAGGCCGGCATTCCGCTGCTGCTGATCAGCCATGATCCGCAGGACGTGACGATGTTCGGCCAACAGGTACTGCGGCTGGCCGATGGCCGTACGCTGCAGCCGGGACCTCTCACTGCCCGCTGACAGCGGCTGCACTAGAACAGGTCGTGTCATCGGCGAGGGAAGGGCGGGTCATGAGTGATCTGTGGACATTGAGCATGCCGTGGTGGGAGTTCATCCTGCGCGCCGTGGCCGTGTATGTGATCGTGCTGCTGATGACGCGGCTGAGCGGCAAGCGCTCACTCGGACAGTCCACTGCCTTCGACGTGCTGGTCATCGTGCTGCTGGGCAATGCCGTGCAGAACTCACTGATCGGCCAGGACAGCTCGCTGCTCGGTGGGCTGCTGCTGGCGGCCACGCTGTTGTCGTTGAACTGGCTGGTGGGTTTCGTGACCGCGCGCAACCGTCGGCTGGATCGCCTCGTGGAAGGGGCACCGGTGGTGCTGGTGCGCAATGGCACGGTGTTCTGGAACCAGCTGCGCCACTGCAATCTTTCCCCTGCCGATCTCGACGTCGCGATGCGCAGCGAGGGCTGTCGGCAGCATGCCGACATTGAACTGGCGATGCTGGAAACGTCCGGGCGCATCACCATTACGCCCCGCCCGGACTGACACGTACGCCGCCGTGTGCAGCGCGCGCTGTGTCGCAATGCTGCGCAGTTCGCGCGCAGTGGCGTTGTCGCATTCGTTTCTGAAGCAGTTCATGAGCGCCCTCATGCGTCGCTGTACGGCGCTCATTACCCAATGTCACACAGACTGCGCTCTGTTTTCACGAAGGGTTGATTCACTGCAGGTATAGATTCACTGCAAGAGCAACGCCAGCGTCCCCCACGCCCGCGCCGATCCCCGATTACTACCTCGCTGCCTGAACGGGCGGCTGGGTACGCCACTCTGCACGCCTTTCGAGCCCCCTGATGAACACGATGCCTCCCTTCAGTCGTCCAATGCCGTCCCCTGTCGCGCGCAAGACGAGCCAGCGCTCGCGCCGGCGTGATGTGCGCGGCCGATTCGTCCCCGCCGTTGCATCGGTGGATCGTGGCGAGCCGGTCCTGTTCGTCGTTTCTGAAATGGCCGACTTCATCAAGGCCGGTGGCCTCGGTGATGTCGCCGCTTCATTGCCGCGCGCGTTGCGCGGTGCGTGTGATGTGCGGGTGCTGATTCCGGGCTATCCGGAGGTGCTGTCGCGGCTGCGCTCGATCGAAGTGGTCGGCAGCGTGGCACCTCGCGGCCACCTGCCAGCCTGCCGCATCGGACGGGCGATGCAGAGCGACGGGCTGCCGATCTACGTACTGCTCAACGGGCCCTTGTTCGACCGCGAAGGCACGCCGTACGTCGACCATGCAGGCAAGGAATGGAAGGACAACGCGATCCGCTTCGCGACCCTGTCGCACGCCGCGGCGGAAATCGCCGCGGGCCGCACCGGCATGGAATGGAAGCCCGGCCTGTTGCACCTCAATGACTGGCCGACCGCGCTGGCGGCCGCCTACGTGCGCTGGGACGGCACCCAGGTGGCGACCCTGCTGACCATCCACAACCTGGCCTATCAGGGCCTGTTCCCGTACGCGCTTTCCGAGGCGCTGGGGATCCCGGCCGGGCACCTGGAGGAAATGCAGTTCTTCGGCCACATGTCCTTCCTGCAGGCGGGGATCGTCAATGCCACGCGACTGAATACCGTAAGCCTGAACTATGCCGAGCAGATCACCGCACCGGCCGATGGGTGCGGGTTGGATGCGCTGCTGGCGCGACGCGCCGCGCGCGGTCATCTGAGCGGTATCGTCAACGGCATCGACGCCAGCTGGGATCCGCGCTCGGACCAGCACCTGAGCGCCCATTTCAGCGTGCAGCAGTGCGCTGGCCGGGCCGACAATGCCGCCAGCGTCCGCCAGGCCTTCGGCCTGCGCGACAGTGGCGGCCCGTTGTTCGCAGTGGTCAGCCGGCTGGTGCACCAGAAGGGCCTGGACATCACCTGTGACGTGGCCCCGCAGATCATCGCGGCCGGTGGCCAGCTGGTGGTGATCGGCGGCGGTGAGCCGCAGGTCGAACAACAGGTCCGCGCGCTGGCGCGGCGTTTCCCCGGCCAGGTCGGTGCGTGGATCGGATTCGATGAGCAACTGGCCCGGCAGATGTTCGCCGGCGCCGATTTCCTGCTGATGCCCTCGCGCTTCGAACCGTGCGGGCTGAGCCAGATGTATGCACAGCGGTTCGGCTGCCTGCCGATCGCGCATGCCACCGGCGGACTGGTGGATACCGTGGATGACGGCGTGACCGGCTTCCTGTTCCATGAGGCCACCGCCAACGTGATGCGTCGCTGCGTGGAACGCGCCCTGCGCACCTTCCGCATGCCGTCGCTGCTGCGGTCGATGCAGCGTGCGGCGATGCTGCGCCCCAGTGGCTGGGACATCGCCGGGCGGCACTACCTCGACCTGTACCAGCAGGCAAGGCAGGTGGCGGCATGATGGATGGTGAGCATGGTCCATCGCCTGCCGTGGTGCGCGAAACGGATGTATCCGCAATGATTGATCCCCTTCCTGAGCCGTTGCTGGCGCTGTCGCGCGGCGAACCGGTGGACCCGTTTGCCTGGTTGGGCGTGCATGCCGATGGCAAGGGCGGGCACGTGCTGCGTGTGCTGCTGCCGGAAGCCCGGGCGGTGTGGGCGCGGATGCCAGGCCAGGCGGCCGAACAGGCGCTGGCTGCCACGGCGGCCGATGGGCTGTTCCAGCTGGCGGTGCCGGGCCCGGGCCGGGCGATGCTGCGGATCAGCTGGGCCGAGGGTGAGCAGCGGATGGAAGATCCGTATGGGTTCTGGCCGCTGCTGCCGGATGACGTGCTTGCAGGAATCCGCGACGGTGACGGCGAGGCGATGCGCGCGCTGGGCGCCCTGCCGATGCAGGTCGACGGCGTGGACGGCGTGCGTTTTGCGGTGTGGGCACCCAATGCGCAGCGCGTTGCGGTGGTCGGTGAATTCAACGGCTGGGACGGGCGCCGCCACCCGATGCGGCTGCGCCATGATGGCGGCGTCTGGGAGCTGTTCCTGCCCGGCGTGGCGGCCGGTGCGCGCTACAAGTACCGCATCACCGGGGCCGACGGCACGATCCTGGCCGACAAGGCCGACCCGATGGCGCGCTGGGCTGAACTGCCGCCGGCCACCGCCTCGCGCGTGGCGCCGGCCGAGGCACGGCAGTGGCAGGATGCGCAGTGGATGCAACAGCGCACCGCCGCACGCCACGCTCCCCTGTCGATCTACGAAGTACATGCCGGATCCTGGCAGCGCGATGCGGAGGGCAACGCCTACGACTGGAACGCGCTGGGCGACCGCCTCATCCCGCACGTGCAGGGACTGGGCTTCACCCACATCGAACTGTTGCCGGTCAGCGAGCATCCCTTCGGGGGCTCGTGGGGCTACCAGCCGCTGGGTATCTACGCACCGACCGCGCGCCACGGTACGCCGGAGGATTTCGCGCGCTTCGTCGACCGCTGCCACCAGGCCGGTATCGGCGTGATCGTCGACTGGGTCAGCGCCCATTTCCCCAATGATGCACACGGGCTGGAGCGTTTCGATGGCACCGCGCTGTACGAACACGCCGACCCGCGCGAAGGCTTCCACCAGGACTGGCACACCCTGATCTACAACTACGGCCGCAATGAAGTGGCCGGCTACCTGATCGGCAGCGCCTTGGAATGGATCGAACGTTTCCATGTCGATGGCCTGCGCGTGGATGCGGTCGCTTCGATGCTGTACCGCGACTACAGCCGCAACGAAGGCGAGTGGGTGGCCAACGAACATGGCGGGCGCGAGAACCTGCAGGCGGTCGCCTTCCTGAAGCGGATGAACACCACGCTGCAGGCACGCTTCCCCGAGGTGATGGTCATCGCCGAGGAATCCACCGCATGGCCCGGGGTCACCGCGCCGGTGGAGCAGGGCGGGCTCGGCTTCTCGCACAAATGGAACATGGGCTGGATGCACGACTCACTGCGCTACATGCAGCATGACCCGGTGCATCGCCAACACCACCACAGCGAGATGACCTTCGGCCTGGTCTACGCGTTTTCCGAACGGTATGTGCTGCCGCTTTCGCATGACGAAGTGGTGCACGGCAAGGGCGCGCTGCTGGCGCGCATGCCCGGCGATGAGTGGCAGCGCTTTGCCAACCTGCGCGCCTACTACGCACTGATGTGGGCGCATCCGGGCAGCAAACTGCTGTTCATGGGCGGGGAGTTCGGCCAGGCCCACGAATGGAACCATGACGCTGCACTGGACTGGGAGCAGGCCGGACGCCCGTTCAACCACGGCGTGGCCTCGCTGGTCGGTGACCTCAACCGGCTGCTGCGCGCTCAACCGGCGCTGCACCGCGACGAGCAGGACGAACGCACGTTCGAATGGAGCATCGGCGATGACCATGCCAACAGCGTGTTCGCCTTCGTCCGCCACGATCCGCACGGGCACGCTCCGCCGTTGCTGGTGGTCAGCAACCTGACCCCGGTGCCACGCTACGATTACCGCGTAGGCGTGCCGCGCGCCGGGCAGTGGCGTGAGGTGCTCAACACGGACAGCGCCTTCTACGCCGGCAGCAATGCGGGCAACGGCGGTGCACTGCATACCCAGCCGCACAGCATGCACGGGCAGCCGCACTCGCTGCAGCTGACCCTGCCGCCGCTGGCCACGCTCTACCTGCAGGTCGACGCATGACGCCAGCGGGGAGGGGGCGGCTGGGCGCATGGCCGCTCGGCGACGGACGCTATGCGTTCAGGCTGTGGGCGCCCGATGCCGGGCAGGTTGCACTGGTACTCGATGGCGAGGTGCATCCGATGCAGCCCGAACACGAGGGCTGCTTCTTCCTGGAGGCCTCCGGCAGCAGCGGAACGCCGTACCGGTTCCTGCTCGATGGCCAGGTGCAGGTGCCCGATCCTGCGTCGCGCTGGCAGCCGCACGGGGTGGACGGCGCCAGTGCACTGCTTCCCGATGATGGCCACGCGTGGCAGTCACGATGGGACGGGCGGCCCTGGCAGGAACTGGTCATCTACGAGGTGCACCTGGGCTGCAGCGGGGGCATTGCCGGGCTGATGGCGCAGTTGCCTGCGCTGGCCGCGATGGGTATCACCGCGCTGGAACTGATGCCGGTGGCGCAGTTCCCGGGGCGGCGCAACTGGGGCTACGACGGCGTCTTCCCGTACGCGCCCGCCGAGGCCTACGGGCATCCGGACGCGCTCAAGGCGCTGGTCGACGCCGCCCACGGACACGGCATGGCGGTGCTGCTGGACGTGGTGTACAACCATTTCGGGCCGCAGGGCAACCTGCTGGACACCTATGCCTCGGCATTCTTCAAGCGCGATGCACCCACGCCGTGGGGCGAGGCCATTGATTTCACCCAGTCGCAGGTCAAGCGCTTCTTCGTCGACAACGCCTTGATGTGGCTGCAGGAGTATCGTTTCGACGGCTTGCGGCTGGACGCGGTGCAGGCGATCACCCCGAATGCGTTCCTGGGCGAACTGGTGCAGGCGATACGCGAGGGCTGCCCGGGGCGGCCGCATGTTCACCTGGTGCTGGAAAACGAGCGCAACCAGTCGCGCTGGCTGCGGGGGGACTACCAGGCGCAGTGGAACGATGACGTCCACAATGCGCTGCACGTGATGCTGACCGGCGAAGTGGAAGGGTATTACGCCGACTACGCCGGGCGCGCACCCCAGTTGCTGGCGCGCGCGCTTTCGGAGGGATTTGCGTGGCAGGGCGAGCGCAACCACAAGGGCGAACTGCGCGGCGAGCCGAGCGCGGACGTGCCGCCGCAGCGCTTCGTGGTCTTCGCCCAGAATCACGACCAGATCGGCAACCGGGCATTCGGCGAGCGGCTGGTGACACTGGTCCCCGCTGCGCATGCGCGCGCCGCGCTGGCGCTGGTGCTGCTGCTGCCGATGGTGCCGTTGCTGTTCATGGGCGAGCCGTGGCAGGCGCGGCAACCGTTCCTGTTCTTCACTGATTACGTGGCGCCGCTGGATGACCTCGTACGCGAGGGGCGACGGCGCGAGTTCGCCGGTTTCGCCGCGTTCGCCGATGCCGAGCAGCGCCAGCGGATCCCCGATCCCAATGCGCGCGCCACCTTCGATGCGTGCCGGGTCATGCTGCCTGCGGCCGGTGATGCAGATGCCGATGCGCATCTTGCCGTGTTCACCGAACTGCTTGCGCTGCGTCGTCGCTACCTGCAGCCGGGACTGGCGCAGGCGCGCTCGCTGGGCGCGCGGGTGCTGGGACGGCACGCGGTGCAGGCAGGCTGGCAGCTGCCGGAGGGGCAGTGGTGGATCGCGATCAACGTGGGCGAGTCCGAGGTGGAGCTCGCGCTTCCCGATGGCGCGCTGGTGTGGGAACAGCAGCCCGCCGCGGCCGGCAGGATCGCCGCCGGCAGCGTGCGGGTGCACTGGGTGGCAGGATGAGCGGCCGCCATCCGTTGCAGCAGCGCGCTGACCAGGCCGGCCTGCAGGTACGCTGGACCGACGTGGCCGGCGTGGAGCGCGACGTGGCGTGGGATGTGGTCGAAGCGGTGTTGCTGTCGCTGCAGGGCAACACCGACGAGGACGGCGTATCCCCGCCGCTGCTGACCTGCATCGCTGGCCAGGGACTGCGGGTGCCTGCTGCGGGATCCGGGCCTGCCTATTGGATAGGCGAACAGGGTGAGGAGCTTCCGGCGCAGCAGGTCGGTCCCGATCAGTGGCTTGCGCCGGCAACGCCGGGCTATTGGCACTGGCGCCAGAGCGAACGCCTGCAGGCGGTGGCCGTGGCGCCGTTGCACGCATGGTTCCCCGACAGGGCCGATGGCCCCCGCTACTGGGGCATTTCCACGCAGGTGTACGGCGTGTCGGCCTCAGGCGATGGCGGGATCGGTGACAGCGGCGGGATTGCAGCGTGGCTGCCGCGCCTGCAGCGCCATGGTGGGGACGCGATCGGGCTTTCGCCGATCCACGCCAACATGCCGATCCGCAGCAGCTTCAGTCCGTATTCGCCGAGCGACCGGCGCTGGCTGGAGCCGTTGCATGGCGCGCCCCTGCAGCACCTCGCCGAGGCGGCCCTGGCGGTGCGTGCCGCCGATCCCCGGCTTGATGCCGATCTTGCCCTGCACGAAGCGGCCGGTCAGATCGACTGGCCCGCGGCGGCGGCGGCGAAATGGCAGTGGATAGGCCGGTTGCCCGCGTGGCTGCAGACGCACCGCCCTGGCCATTGGCACCTGATCGAATCGGAAATAGCCGCCTACGGTGCGCCGCTGGCGTCGTGGGCCAGCCAGACCGCCGCCCTGTCCCGTACGCCGGCTTCAGTGCAGGCGTTCGGGCAATGGCTGGTGCAGTCGAGCTGGCACCAGGTGCAGCGTGATGCACGTGAACGCGGCATGGCGATCGGGCTGATCGCCGACCTGGCGATCGGCTTCGATCCGGCCGGGGTGGAGGCGCATGACAACGCCGGTGCCGTGCTGCAAGGGCTGGAACTGGGCGCACCCCCGGACGCCTTCAATCCGCATGGGCAGGCGTGGGGCATCACCGGGTATGCGCCACGTGCGCTGCGCGCGCAGGGCTATGCGCCCTTCATCAGCCTGCTGCGCGCGGTGATGGCGCGGCGCGGCGGCGTGCGCATCGACCACATCCTGGGCCTGCTGCGGCTGTGGGTGCTGCCGCGGGGTGCCGGCGCGGGGCAGGGCGTCTACCTGCGCTGCCCGTTCGATGATCTGCTCAACCTGCTGGTGCTTGAATCATGCCGCCACCGCTGCGTGGTGATCGGCGAGGACCTGGGGGTGGTGCCCCCCGGCATCCGCGATGCCCTGGCGTCGCGCGGCGTACTGGGCATGGACGTATTGGCCTTCAGCCGCGATGGACAGGGATTCCTGCCGGCCAGGCAGTGGCGTGCATCGGCAGTGGCGATGAGCTCCACCCATGACCTGCCACCTGTTGCAGGCTGGCTGCAGGGCCGCGACCTGCAGTGGCGGCGTCGACTGGGCTGGACCGGCGAAGCGGCGCAGCAGCTGCAGCTGGAACAGCGCCAGGCCGAGGTGCGGCAGCTGGCCGCGCAGGTGCAGGCCGAAGGACTGGACAGTGGCGACCTGCAGCGCGATGCGTTGGCCTTCACCGCGCGTACGCCGTCGGTGCTGGCGCTGCTGCCGCTGGAGGACGCGGCGGGGATCATCGAGCAGCCGAACCTGCCCGGTACCGTGGACGAGCACCCGAACTGGCGGCAGCGGTTGCGGCTGCAGGACGACGACACTGCGCTGGACCAGCGCCTGTCTGCGTTTGCCGCGCAGCGGATGCCGGCGGTGGGCGCATGACCGCGCTGCGTGCCAGCGTGCGCCTGCAGCTGCATGCCGGCTTCGATTTCGATGCCGCCGCAGCCCAGGTCGATTATTTCGCCCGTCTGGGCATCAGCCACCTGTACCTTTCACCGATCGCGGCGGCCGTACCGGGGTCGACGCACGGTTATGACAACATCGACCCCACCCGGATCAGCCCCGAACTGGGCGGCGAAGCCGGTTTCGCGCGGTTGGCCGAGGCGGTGCGGGCACATGCCATGGGCATCCTGCTGGACATCGTGCCCAACCACATGGCGGCGCATCCGGGCAATCGGTGGTGGAGCGACGTGCTGCGGCATGGACGACGCAGCGCGCATGCAGGCTGGTTCGATATCGACTGGGAGGCGCCCGGGTGCGAGGGCACGCTGTGGCTGGCGGTGCTGGACAGGCCGCTGGCCGCTGCGCTTGCCGACGGCGTACTGAGCCTGGACATCGGTGCGACCGGTCCCTGCCTGCGCCACCACGACCTCACTTTGCCGCTGTCACCGCTGAGCTTCCCGGCGGCGGCCGACAGCTGGCCGGCCTGGGTCGAGCGCTGCCAGCGCTCGCCGCAGCGGTTGCATGACCTGCTGCAGCGCCAGGCCTACCGGCTGGCGTGGTGGCGCAGCGGCGCTGACCGCACCAACTACCGTCGCTTCTTCGACATCGATGGGCTGGTCGCGTTGAAGGTGGAAGAAGCGCAGGTGTTCGAGGCGGTGCACGCGCTGCCGCTGCGGCTGGTCGCCGAAGGCCACGTCGATGGCCTGCGTATCGACCATGTCGACGGGCTGGCCGATCCGGCCGGGTACCTGCAGCGGCTGCGGACGTGCCTGGACGGCGTGGCCGCGCAGCGCAGTCTCCCGCCCGGTTCGATCACCCTGCACGTGGAGAAGATCCTCGCCGACGGTGAAGCACTGCCGGCCGACTGGACCTGCGATGGCACCACCGGTTACGACTTCATGGACCAGGTGGGTGCCTTGCTGCATGACGGCGCGGCCGAACCTGCCCTGCAGGCGCTCTGGCAGGCGCAGAGCGGGGACGGACGCGGTTTCGATGCCTGGCAGCAGCACGCCCGGCTGCAGATGCTGCAGGGCTCGCTGCGCTGCGACCTTGATCGGTTCCTGCGCGGCCTGGCCGAACCCTGCGCGAACGATCCCACGGCTGCGGACCTGACCGGCGGCATGTTCGAACGTGCTGCGATCGCCCTGCTGCAGCATTTCCCGGTGTATCGCACCCACGGGATGCGCTCGGCGGCCGACCTGCAGTGGCTGAACCGCGCCGCCACGGCAGCCGCTGCGCAGCTGGGTGAAGGCGATCGCGCGGCGCTGCGGCATGTCTGCACGTGGCTGGGCGAGCAGCCGGCCCTGCGCACCCGGTTCGAACAGCTGACCGCGCCGCTCAACGCCAAGGCAGTCGAGGACACCACGTTCTATCGGTACGCGCGGCTGCTGTCGCGCAACGAAGTGGGCAGCGACCCGGGCCGGATCCACCTGCCGCTGGAGCAGTTCCTGGAATGCGCCGGGCAACGCGCGCAGCAGTGGCCGCAGGCCCTGCTTGCCGTGGCCACCCACGACCACAAGCGCGGTCCGGATGCGCGCTGTCGGCTGGCGGTGCTGAGCTGGAACGTGGCGTACTGGGCAGGCCAGCAGCGCCACTGGAATGCGCTGGCGGCCGCGGCCGGGCATCCGTGCCCGCTGCCGGGTGCCGAAACCAGCATGCTGTGGCAGACCCTGGTCGGCAGCTGGCCACTGCAGGCGGAAGCCGTGGATGCTGCCTTCATCGCGCGCGTCGGTGGGTGGTTGCAGAAGGCCCTGCGTGAAGGCAAGCGGGTGAGCAGCTGGAATGACCCCGACCCGGGCCTGGAGCAGGCGGCGGCCGACTGGTTGGCGTGGTTTGGCGGCAGCCCGGAGGCGGCGGTGCTGCGTTCGGCCGTGGAGGCGTTCGTGCATGGCATTGCGCCACATGCGGCGCGCCTGGGACTTGTACAGCTGGCGCTGCAGCTTTGCTGCCCGGGGGTGCCGGATATCTACCAGGGCAACGAGGGCTGGGATACCAGCATGGTCGATCCGGACAACCGCGGCGCGGTGGACTACGCGCAACGGCGTGCATGGCTGGCCGCTGCACCGGACTGGCAGCAGGCACTGCGGGCCTGGTCCGATGGAGCGCCCAAGGCGCTGCTGCTGGCCACGCTGCTGCGCTGCCGCGCCGCCATGCCGGACCTGTTCAGTGCCGCCCCGTTGACGGCGCTGGCCGCACACGGTGCGGTATGGGCGCTGGGGCGGCTGGCCGGCCCGCACGGCATGGTACTGGTGGTCGATGCCGCCGCGTCGGTGGACATGGCGCTGGCCGGGCCCAGCCTGTTACGGCAGGGCGCCGGCCACGCCGGCCGCGTCACGCTGCCAGTGGGACACTGGCGCAGCCTGCTGGATGCACGGCGGTGTGAAGGAGGGCAGGACGTCGATGCGGCCTCGCTGCTCGATGGGGCCCCCGTGGCGATCTGGGTTCTGGACGACGGAGATGAGGATGGATGCTGAACAACGCACGGCGCGCACCGCCGCGCTGGCCCACCAGATATGGGAAGCCGAAGGTCGTCCCGATGGGCAGCAGCAGCGGCACTGGCAGATGGCCGAACGGCTGGTGCTGGCCGATATAGCAGCCGCCCATGAAAGGGACCCGGAGGCAGACAGTGGCCCTTCGTAAGTGGACGCAGACGTCGCGGGTCCGCGAAGGGCTGCCGTATCCGCTGGGTGCCAGCTGGGACGGGCTGGGGGTCAATTTCGCGCTGTACTCCCGGCATGCCACCCGCGTCGAGCTGTGCCTGTTCGACGAACGCGGGCGCGAAAAAGAACGCATCGCGCTGCCCGAATATACCGACGAAATATGGCATGGCTACCTGCCTGATGCGCGCCCGGGCCAGCGTTATGGGTACCGCGTGCATGGACCCTACGCGCCGGATGCGGGGCATCGCTTCAACCCCAATAAACTGCTGCTTGACCCCTATGCCAAGCAGATCGTGGGTGAACTCAAGTGGGCGCCGCACCTGTTCGGCTACACCATCGGCCATCGCGACCGCGACCTGAGTTTCGACAAGCGTGACAGCGCCGCCTACATGCCGCGTTGCGCGGTGATCGACCCGGCGTTCAGCTGGGGCAGTGAACGGGCCCCGGCCACCCCGTGGGACCGCACCGTGATCTACGAAGCGCACGTGCGCGGGCTCACCATGCGCCATCCGTCCGTATCCAAGGACGAGCGCGGCACGTTCTCCGCGCTGCGCCACGATGCGCTGGTGGACCATCTCAAGCACCTGGGCGTGACCGCGATCGAGCTGCTGCCCGTGCATGCCTTCGTCGATGAGCAGCACCTGCTGCAGCAGGGCCTGCGCAACTACTGGGGCTACAACTCGATCGGCTTCTTCGCCCCGCACCCGCGCTATCTGTCGCTGGGCACGGTGGCCGAGTTCAAGCAGATGGTCGCGCGCATGCACCATGCCGGGCTGGAAGTGCTGCTGGACGTGGCCTACAACCACACCGCCGAAGGCAACGAGCTGGGCCCGACGCTGTCGTTCAAGGGCATCGACAACACCAGTTATTACCGGCTGGGCGATGATCGTCGCTACTACATCAACGATACCGGCACCGGCAACACCTTCGACCTGACCAACGCCGGTGCGCTGCGCATGGTGATGGATTCACTGCGGTACTGGGTGACGGAAATGCGCGTGGATGGTTTCCGCTTCGACCTGGCCACCATCCTGGGCAGGGAAAGGCATGGCTTTGACCCGTCCTGCAGTTTCCTGGACGCGGTGCGCCAGGATCCAGTGCTGAGCCAGGTCAAGCTGATCGCCGAGCCCTGGGACATCGGTCCGGGCGGCTACCAGCTGGGGGCCTTCGCGCCGGGCTGGGCGGAATGGAATGATCGATTCCGTGACACCAGCCGTGCGCTGTGGCGTGGTGATGGCGGGCAGCTGCCGGGCTTCGCCGCGCGCTTCACCGGCTCGGCGGACCTGTTCGACCACCACGGCCGACGTCCATCGGCCAGCATCAACTTCGTCACCGCCCACGATGGGTTCAGCCTGCACGATCTGGTCAGTTACGAGCACCGGCACAACCTTGCCAACGGGGAAGAGGGGCGCGACGGACACGGCAACAACCTGTCCAGCAACCACGGCGTGGAAGGACCGACCGAACAGCCGGCGATCCTGGCGCTGCGGGCGCAGCAGATGCGCAACCTGCTGGCGACGCTGCTGCTGTCACAGGGCACCCCGATGCTGCTGGCCGGCGATGAATTCGGTCATACCCAGCAGGGCAACAACAACGTCTACTGCCAGGACAACGAGCTGGCGTGGATCGACTGGGAACGCGCCGAACAACCGTTGGCGCAGGCCCAGCTGGCCTTCGTCCGCCGCCTGCTGCTGCTGCGTCGCCGCTATGGACTGCTGCGCCGCAACCGGTTCCTGCGCGATGCAGGACAACGCAGCGGCGATATCCACTGGTTCACCCCGGAAGGACACCGCATGCAGGAGGTGCACTGGCATGACGGTGAGCGACGGGCGCTGACCATCGTGCTCGATGGCCGCAGTCCGGACAGTGGCCTGCAGGAGCCGGGCCGGCATGTCAGCCTGGCGCTGTTGATCAACACCGGCACCACGCCGCAGGCCTACCGCGTGGGACTGGACGGCATGGAATTCCGCAAGGTCCTGCTGCAGACCCCGGAAGCGCCGTTGCAGCAGGACCACGAGGGTCAGTGGCAGCTGCCCGCCCACAGCCTGTGCCTGCTGGCGGCAAGCAGCAGCTGACGGTGCGGCGCAGGGCAGGGCGGCCGCTGCCGGCGCCTCAGCCCTGCCCGGGGCGGCGGATGCGGGCCAGGCGGGCAACCAGCTCGGCATGCAGCTGCGGGTACTGGTCATCGCTGAAGGCGGCGGCCATCGGCGAACCGGCCAGCTGCCGCGCTTCGTCGGCGCGTGCGGCATCCAGCGCATCGCTGCGCGCGGCCAGGTCGGCCAGCACGATCACCTCGCCGGGTTGCACTTCGACGTAGCCGCCGGACACATGCAGGTACAGCGGCGCGCCGCCCTGTTCCGGGAACAGGTGGATGAAGCCTTCCACCAGCGGTGCAAGCAGCGGCAGGTGGCCGGCCATGATGCCGAACCGGCCGTCCGCGCCGGGCAGGCTGGCTTCGCGCACCCGTCCTTCCCAGCACAGTCCGGCCAGGCTGACCACGCGAAGGGGAAAGCCTTGGCGGGCGCCGGAAATAATCGGTGGAACGTCGGCCGGGGTCATGCAGCGGGCCTTGTGGTCGGGCCTCCAGCTTCCTACGTTGCCGCGGCTGCCGCTGTGACGTAGCGCAATTGCCATGTCAAAGGCCTACAAACCTTCCCGTCACGTTGCGTTGCGGTGCACTACGCTCATCATCTGGCTGTATTCATGGCCGCCGCGACGAGGCGGGCCTACCTCTGGAGGCGATGTGTGACGGTAACGAACGTGGACAATGGCGGGCTGGCGGGCAAGCGGGTGCTGGTCGCCGAAGACGAATACAACATCGCCATGTTCCTGGTGGAATATCTGCAGATGAAGGACGTCGACGTGGTCGGTCCCGCCGGCAACCTGAAGGCGCTCGATGCATTGGTGGACGCGCATGCCATCGACGGTGCGCTGTTGGACATCAACCTGGGCGGTGAGCTGGTGTATCCGCTGGCGGACCGCCTGCTGGAACGGAACATTCCCTTCGTATTGACCTCCGGCTACGACGACAACGTACCCGAGCGTTTCGCCGATGCACCACGCTGTGGCAAGCCGTACCGGCTGGAGGCGCTGACCCAGGCGCTGGAGCAGGCATTACAGGCGCGCGGCGTGCCGGGCAGCGGCTGAGGTGACCATGGCCAGTCGACTGGACCCGCGCAGCGCATCGCAGGGCCGCCTGGCCGGCGCTGCCGGTGCCATGGCGGCCTGCGCGCGGGCCAGCATGGCCGAACGCATCCGCAGTCATGACTGGTCGGCCTCCCCGCTGGGGGGCATGGGCAGCTGGCCTCCGCACCTGCGTGCCAGCGTTGACCTGATGGCCGCCCATGGGTTCCCGATGATCCTGCTGTGGGGTCCGGACCTGCTGCAGATCTACAACGACGGCTATGCCGAAGTGATGGCCGACAAACATCCAGCGGGGCTGGGCCAGCCAACGGCCGAGTGCTGGCCCGAAGTCTGGCACATCAACGAACCGCTCTACGCCAAGGTGTGGCAGGGCCAGACACTGACCTTTTCGGACAAATGCTATCCCTTGCAGCGGCACGGTCGCCTGCAGGACGTCTGGTTCACCATCACCTACAGTCCGGTGCGTGACTGCGATGGTGCGATCGAAGGCGTACTGGTCACCATGTTCGACACCAGCGCCGAGCACGTCGCGCGGGTGGCACGCGAACGTACGGAGCGGGAGTTGCGGCGCACCAACGCCTCGCTGCAGGCCAACGAGGAACGTTTCCGCCAGTTCGCTGCCGCCTCTTCCGATGCGTTGTGGATCCGCAGCGCCGATACCCTGGAAACCGAACTGCTGAGCAGCGCATTCGACGGGGTGTACGGGTTGTCGTCGGGGCAGGCGTCCGGCGCGCTTCGCTGCTGGGCCGCGCGGGTGGTTCCCGATGATCGCCAGGCCGCCATCGACAGCGTGGCAAGCGTGCGCGACGGCACCCCGCGGGTGCACGAATTCCGTGTGCAGCGCGAGGACGACAGCCAGTTCCGCTGGGTGCGCGACACCGTGTTCCCGTTGTTCGACCAGGACGGACGGGTAAGCCGCATCGCAGGCATCGCGCGCGATGTCACCGACGAACGACGCTGGGCCGAGCACCAGTCCGTGCTGGTGGCCGAGTTGCAGCACCGGGTGCGCAACATCATGGCCACCATCGGCTCGATCACGCTGCGCACGCGCGAATCGGCGACCAGCGTGGAGGACTATGCACAACGCTTGTCCGGCCGGGTGATGTCACTGGCGCGCACCCAGGCGTTGCTGACCCGCGCCGGCAATGTCGGCATCGACCTGCGCGGCCTGTTGAACGACGAACTGTCCTCCACCGCCTACGGTGAAGGCCGGTTCCTGCTGGACGGACCCGCCGTCATGGTGCCCCCGAAGGCGGCCGAGGTGATGTCGCTGGCGATCCATGAGCTGGCCACCAACGCGCTGCGCCATGGCGCCCTGCGCGACCCCGACGGCAGGCTGGACGTGAGCTGGAAGTTGCGCGAGGACGCACAGATGCAGCGCTGGGTGGACCTGCGCTGGGTTGAAACCCACGCCACCCGGCCTGGCTGGCAACCGCCGGCGCGCCGCGGCTTTGGTACGTCGCTGGTCGAAGACCGCATTCCCTACGAACTTGAAGGCGAGGGCCACCTGCAGGTCGCCGCCGATGGCACCGAGGCCTGCATTTCCTTCCCGCTGCGGCACCGTGACAGCATCCTGCAGACCGATGCCCCGCAGGGCACGGCGATCGGCGGAGGCTCCGTCGACCTGGGGGATGCTGGGCTGCTCGCCGGCCATCGGGTGCTGGTGGTGGAAGATGATTTCTACCTGGCCCATGACACCGCGACCGCGCTGCGCAGCGCCGGTGCGCTGGTGCAGGGGCCGTGTTCGACCGTGCAGGCTGCGCTGCAACAGCTGGACGGCGGTGCGGTGGATGCGGCGATCATCGACATCAACCTCGGCAACGGGGCGCGGACCGGGATCATCGTCGCGCTGCAGCGCGCCGGGCTGCCGTTCGTGGTGGTCACCGGCTACGACGAAGGCGCGGTGCCGGTCGATGGCGGCCGGTTCGTGCGGCTGCAGAAGCCGGCCACGCCGGCCGGCATTGCGCGCGCACTCGCCCAGCTGGTGCAGACCGGCACGGGCTGACTGCCGCCGGGATTGCGTCTGCGCGAAACCTGAAAGCCATTCGACCTGCGCTTTGTTTCAATTGCCCTGCGCCGCCGATACGGGGCGCGCCCGGATCCAGTCGTTGGCAACGGGTTATGGCTGTACGAAGCAAGGAGGAGGCGTTGCGGACGCGGGTTCGAGTCCCGCCAGCTCCACCACCTGGGTATTGGGGGGCCAATGGCCAGGTGAAGGGGCTGTACTGGTTTCGACGTGGCGAGCAATCGGCGTGGACAGCCCGGGAGGCGACCGACGTTATCGGCGCAAAAACCATAATCGCCAATCAAGTCGATTATCATCAGGCCCGCATCGCGGCCTGATCCACGCAAGCGCACGTGGTCATCGAACGCGCGACACCCCGCCGGCAACGGCGGGGTGTTTTCGTTGGGGCGGCTGGCTCAGGCCGGGCGCGCAGTGTCCACGCTGTCGGCAGCCTGCAACGAGGGCACGCTGGCATCGACCGTTACCGGGGTCGTGCCGCGCAGCAGGGCGCGCGCTTCCTGGTCACTGGCCACTGCCGGCGGCGAACCCCGCAGTGGCAGGCCAGCGGTCTCGCGTACGAACAGCATCGTGACCAGCCCGATCACCGCCGCGCCCATCAGGTAATACGCCGGCACCATCGGGTCGCCGCTGCGTTCCACCAGCCACGCGGTCACCAGCGGGGTAGTGCCGCCGAACAGCGAAACCGATACGTTGAAGGCGATCGACAGCGCGCTGTAGCGCACCGGCGTGTAGAACAGCGCAGGCAGCGTGGAAGGCATGGAACTGGTGAAGCAGACCAGCGCGATGCCCAGCAGCATCAGCCCCAGGAAGATGAGCCCGTCCTCGCCGCTGCGCACCAGCAGCAGGCAGGGAATGGCCAACAGCAGCAGCGCGATGCAGGCGCCGATGATCATCGGGCGGCGGCCGAGTCGATCACTGAACAGCCCGCCGACGATGTTGAGCGGCATCATCACCAGCATCACGATGATGATCAACAGCAGGCCCTTGCTTTCGGCATAGCCCAGGGTGACGGTGAGATAGCTGGGCATGTAGGTCAGCAGCATGTAGTCGGTGACGTTGAACACCAGCACCAGGCCCATGCAGATGAGCAGCTGGCGCCCGTGCACGCGCAGCAGTTCGCCCAGCCCCGGGCGCTCATGGTCGCGCTTGGCCGCTTCTTCGGCATACGCGCGGAACGCCGGGGTTTCCTCCAGCCGCATGCGCATGTACAGGCCGAGCAGGCCCAGCGGACCGGCCACCAGGAACGGAATCCGCCAGCCCCAGTCGAGCATCTGCGCGCCACTGAGCAGCAGGTGCAGGGTGGTGACCGTGGCCGCACCGGCGATGTAACCACCGAGCGTGCCGAACTCCAGCCAGCTGCCCATCAGGCCGCGGTTGCGATCGGTGGCGTACTCGGCGATGAACGTCGCTGCGCCGCCGTACTCACCGCCGGTGGAAAATCCCTGCACCAGCCGCGCCAGCAGCAACAGCACCGGCGCCCAGATGCCGATGCGCTCATAGGAGGGAATCAGGCCGATGGAGAAGGTGCCCAGGGCCATCAGGATCATGGTGAATGCCAGCACCTTCTGCCGGCCGTAACGATCGCCCAATGGGCCGAACACCAGTCCCCCGAGCGGGCGCACCAGGAAGGCGACGGTGAAGGTAGCGAAGGTGGCGATCAGCTGCGCGGTGGGATTGCTGGCGGGGAAGAACACCTGGCCCAGGGTCACCGCAAGGTAGCCATAGACACCGAAGTCGAACCATTCCATGGCATTGCCCAGCGCAGCGGCGCCCACCGCGCGGCGCAGCATGGGTTTGTCGACGACGGTGATTTCTTCGACGTCCATCTGGCGGCGGCGTTTGAACCAGCCGAAATGGGGGTGTGCAGAGGAGGGGTCCTGCATCGTTTTTCTCCTGTGGAAAAGCAACAGCAACAGCAACGGCGGGCCGGCGGCCAGGGGCCGCAGCAGACATGGGGTGAACGGACGGACTGGCTGGAATCAACACAGCGCAGCACCCGCAGGTGCACGGCAACGCGCACCGCGTGGAACGGCAGGCCCGGGGGCTGCAATCAACGAGGGGGTCTTCAAGCATACGTCCGGTCAGCGGGCCACGCTTTGCGGAGTGGGGCGGTGCAGCGTGCCGTGCTGGGCCGGGGCGGGCACTGATGCTAGCCTGCACTGCCCTGCAACGCAGCTGCGCCCATGGATTACCGGCTTTTCCTGTTCGATCTGGATGACACCCTGCTGGATTTCCGCGCATCCGAACGTCTCTCGTTCGCGCGTACGCTGTCCAGCCTCGGTATCGAGCAGCCCGTGGAGCCGCTGTATGCCACCTACCAGCAGTGCAACCGCGCGCTGTGGGAGGCGCTGGAGCAGGGAAGGGTGGACAAGGATTTCCTCAAGGTCGAGCGCTTCCGCCGGCTGTTCGCCGCGCACGCCATCGACGCTGATCCAGTACGCGCCGGCCAGGTGTACCTGGAATGGCTGCCGCAGACGGTGGTACTGGTGGACGGAGCACGCGCCGCCTGCGAGGTGCTGGCCGCGCACGGCGAGATCGGCATCATCACCAACGGCATCGAACAGGTCCAGTCCCGGCGCATCGCGGTATCCGGGCTCGGCGACCTGATCCGCTTCGTCGCCACGTCCGAGGCCTGCGGCCATGCCAAGCCCGATGTGCGTTTCTTCGCTTACGCCACCGCCATGGCCAGCGCCTTCGAACCGCACCGCACGATCATCATCGGCGATCGGCTGGAAGCGGACATCCTGGGTGCCAACCGTTACGGAATAGACAGCTGCTGGTTCAATCCCGCTGGTTCACCCCGGCACGGCGAGGCGATCCCGACCTGCGAAATCAGCAGGCTGGATGCGTTGCCCGCAGTGCTTGGCCTGGCCTAGGCGGCGATCCGCGGCGCGTGCGCGATCAATTGTTGGAAAAGGTGCACGGCATGCACACGCCGGTGTTGCAGGATGCTTACATCGCTGCCTCTACGGTGGTGACTCACGCCGCAGGCAACCCCGCAGAGGAACCACCATGACCGAGCACACCCCCATTCCCGAAGGCACCCTCATCGTCGTCGCCGACGGCGGCTCGGCCCGCGTCTTCACCAACGTCGGCAGCAAGACCGAGCTGAAGCTCAAGCAGCAGGATGAACTGGTCCTGCGCGATGTCAGTGAGGCCGGCGTGTCCGGGCAGGGGCCTTCCGGTGCGGTGCCCAAGGACATGAGCATTTCCCAGCTCAACGAAGCGACCTTCGCCAAGCAGCTGGCCGAGCAGTTGAACGATGATGCACTGAACAACCGCTACGCCCACCTGGTGCTGGTGGCCGATCCGCAGACGCTCGGCCGGATCCGCCCGCAGCTGCACAAGGAAGTCCAGTCGCGCCTGGTGCGTGACCTGGCCAAGGATTTCACCAACGCACCGCTGGAAGACATCCAGCGCGCGCTGGCCTGAGCCATGGCAACGCCTGCAGGAACGCCGCAACCGGAGCCGCTGCGATCGGCTGTCGATGCCAGCGAAGGCTGGCTGCTGCTTGAATTCGGTGCGACGTGGTGCGGTCACTGCCAGGCCGCCAAGCCGGCGGTGCAGGCGTTCGTGCAGGGCCATGCGCTGGACCACCTGTGGGTGGAGGACGGCAAGGGGCGCCCGTTGGGGCGCTCGTTTGCGGTGAAATTGTGGCCCACGTTGATCCTGCTGCGTGACGGGCAGGAGCTGGCGCGGGTGGTGCGACCGTTGCGGGAGCAGGACCTTGCGCTGCTGCAGAATGCGATGACCGTCTAGCAACAACGCAATGCAGCATGAACGGCGCGCGCGCCGATGCTAGGATCGGGTTCCCTGAATCGATCTAAATGCCGCCCATGCCAAACCGAGCGAAGCGTCGATGGATACTCCTGGCTGCCGCCATGCTGCTGGGCCCGACGGCGGCAGTGGCCGGTGCCGCCAGCGTGGGTGAGCGCGCCTATGCCGCCGTTGATCCGTTCATTGGCACGGCAGGCGAGGGGCATACCTATCCGGGCGCGACGGTCCCGTTCGGGATGGTGCAGCTGAGCCCGGATACGCGCATCCAACCGCGTGAAAAGGCCTATGACTGGGCCGCGGGTTACCGCCACGACGACACCAGCATCGTGGGTTTCTCGCATACCCATTTTTCCGGCTCTGGCCATTCCGATCTCGGCGACGTGCTGTTGATGCCCTATACCGGCGAGCCCGGGCTCGAACGCGGCGATCCGGACAAGCCGCGTAGTGGCTATGCCTCGCGCTTCAGTCACAAGGACGAGCGCGCCGAACCGGGCTATTACGCCGTGAGCCTGGACGACTACCGCGTGCGGGCCGAGCTGACCGCGAGCGAGCGGGTCGGCGTGCACCGCTATCGTTTCCCGGCAGGGGAGCAGGCCAAGGTGCTGCTCGACATGCGCACCAGCCTGTATGACTATCCGGGCAAGATCCTGTGGTCGCGCCTGCGCGTGCATGCCGACGGCACGGTGACCGGTTTCCGCGAGACGCGTGGCTGGGCGCCGGGGCGCCAGTTGTATTTCGCGATGCGTTTCTCGCGCCCGGTCACCGGCCATGCGCTGCACAACACCGAAACCGACATCGCCTACAAGGGCTTCCCGCCACCGGGGCACGGCTCACCGCTGCAGCGCGCGCAGGTGGAGGGCCGCCAGTTGGTGGCGACCTTCGATTTCGGCAAGCTCGACGGCCCGCTGGTGGCCAAGGTAGCCATTTCTTCGGTCAGCGAGGCAGGTGCCATCGCCAACCTGGAGGCCGAGGTGCCGGCCTTCGACTTCGACCGCGTGCGTGCCGATGCGAAGAAGAAGTGGATGGACGCGCTTGCGGTGGTGGACATCCAGGCGCCGTTGGCTGACCGTCGCAGCGCCTACACCGCGCTGTACCACTCGCTGCTCGGTCCGACCCTGTCGATGGACGTGGATGGGCAGTACCGTGGTCCGGACAACGCGGTGCACCGTGCCGAAGGATTCCGTCACCATTCCACGTTCTCGCTGTGGGATACCTACCGCGCCCTGCATCCGCTGCTGACCCTGGTGCAGCCGGAGCAGCGCAACAGTGATTTCATCAATTCGCTGATCGCACACCAGGCGCACAGCCCCTACGGCATGCTGCCGGTGTGGTCGTTCCACGGCCAGGAAACCTGGTGCATGATCGGTTACCACGCCGTGCCGGTGATCGCCGATGCGTACCTGAAGGGCATCCGCGGCTTCGATGCCGACAAGGCGCTGGAGGCGATGGTCGCCACCGCCAATTACGGCCCCTACGATGGCATCGCGCAGTACCGCGAGCTGGGCTGGGTGCCGATCGACGAGGAAGGCGAGGCCGCCAGCAAGACGCTGGAATATGCCTTCGACGACTGGACCATCGCGCGCATGGCGCAGGCGATGGGACGCACGGAGGTCGCCGCCGAGTTCGGCAAGCGCGCGGGCAACTGGCGCAACGCATTCGACAAGGAAACCGGCTTCATGCGCGCGCGCAAGCGTGACGGCAGTTTCCGCACGCCATTCGATCCATCGGCCAGCGGCTATGGCACCGACTACACCGAAGGCAACGCCTGGCAGTATTCCTGGTACGTGCCGCAGGACGTGCAGGGCCTGGCCGATGCGCACGGTGGCAGCGATGCCCTGCTGCAGCGGCTGGACCAGGTATTCGAGGCCAAGGTCGACCCGGCCGTGTTCGAACACATGGAAGACATCACCGGGCTGATCGGCTGGTATGCGCACGGCAACGAACCCAGCCACCATGTCGCCTACCTGTACGCCCACGCCGGCCAGCCGTGGCGCACCCAGGCGCGTCTGAAGCAGATCATGGACACCCAGTACGCCGATCGCCCCGATGGCCTGGCCGGCAATGATGACCTGGGCCAGATGTCGGCCTGGTATCTGTTCACCGCGCTGGGCTTCTATCCGGTGGCACCGGGCAGTGGCGAGTACATCATCGGGCGGCCGTTCCTGCCCAAGGCCACGTTGAACCTGCCCAATGGCAAGGTCTTCACCATCGTCACCGAAGGCTTGACCGCCGGCCACGGCTACATCGCGTCGGCCACGCTCAACGGCAAGCCGCTGCAGCGCGCCTTCCTGCGCCATGACGAGATCGTCGCCGGGGGCGAGCTGCGATTCGTGATGCAGGCCAAGCCGAACACCGCATGGCCCGGGGAAGACGCCGAAAGGCCGTACTCGATGTCCGGCATGCAGCAGCAGTAACCGGCGCCTCGCATCGGCGCACCTGCCCATGGCGGCGAGCCCTGCTTGCCG
The DNA here is from genome assembly GCF_001431535.1 of Stenotrophomonas chelatiphaga. Classification (GTDB taxonomy): domain Bacteria; phylum Pseudomonadota; class Gammaproteobacteria; order Xanthomonadales; family Xanthomonadaceae; genus Stenotrophomonas; species Stenotrophomonas chelatiphaga. Next base: position 93,633 of record NZ_LDJK01000014.1, on the reverse strand, counting down.
CCATGATCGGTGACACGGAACCCGCAGGTGGCACGATGTCGATGGTCTTATCGCTGATGATGCTGGGCGTCACGCTCACGCACGCACCGGGTGCGGCCGTCGCCGCAGCGTCGAAAGTCCCATCCGATGCCGAGGCGCGGACCGCGATACGCGCGGAGCTGCGCCGCATTCCCGGCAGTGACATCGAACACGACTTCCGTCCCTTGCAGGTCCACGTAGCGGACCTCGATGGCGACGGTATCGCCGAGATCATCCACATTTACAGTTCCACCTATACCGGTGGAACGTTTGAACAATCCAATGAGCTGGTGGTGATGACCACGCTCTCCGAAGGTGATCGCCGCGGTCAGGTGCCGCATCCGGGTGCAAACGCCATCGATGACAGCGACATGGCAGCGATACGCGCAGCTGGCTATGCCACCGATGCCGAGGAACACGTGCCGGGCCGGCTGGACGCGCTGCAGGTGGTTGGTGGATCGATTATTGTGCGCTTCACCGCTGCGGCGGGCTCCACGTTCTGCTTCGAAGAAGACCGCGCGCGTGCGAAGCTGGAGGACTGCCCGACGCCTGGGGCGCATGTGTGGCGGTTCGCTTGGCGCCCGGGGCAATTGCAACGCATCCGCTGAGCCCTGCCTTTGTTTTTTTATCTGCGCCGCGCAGCTGGCGGCCACCGGAACCTGTCGGACGGTCGGGCGGTGGGGGTGCGCGGGGGCGTTGAGCGCCATGGATGGCGCGAACGAGGCCCGCAGGATGCGGCTCCTGCCGTCCCCCGTGCAGCCGCACCGCCCGGGCCGCCCGCACAGCATTCAAGACTTCCTGCGGTCCAGGAATCAGGGATCCAGCAGTCCCAGGGAACGTGCATGCGCCAGGTCCTGCGGGGTGTCGATGTCCAGTTCCAGCCCGTCGGCCGGCAACAGCAGCAGCGCATCGTCGGCCAGCGCGCGCAGCCGCGCGCGGAAGCCGGCATTGGAGGCGGATTGCGGCAGCTGCGTGAACCAGTGACCGGGCACCACCGCGGGCACGCCGGCGAGCCCCTGCAGCCGGGTGGCCGCGCAACCGGAGCGTGACCGGCGCGCGCCATCCAGCAGCCGCTGCAGATGCACAGCTGTCAGCGCCGGCTGGTCCGACATCAGCACCAGCACCTGCGCATGGTCGGCTACCTGCCGTGCAGCAACCTGCAGGCTGCTGGCCAGGCCATCGGCCGCGTTCTCGTTGATGACGGTCACGTGCGGCAGGTCCTGCAACTCGGCCTGGTAGGCGGTCGGGTCGCTGCCCAGTACCACGACGAGCACCGCGGGGCGGGTCTCCAGCGCGATGCGCGCCGCCCGGTGCAGCAGGGTTTCGCCGTCGCGGCGCAGCAGCTGCTTGGGCTGGCCCAGCCGCGTGCTGCTGCCGGCGGCGAGCAGCACCACGGCATGTCCGCCGCGCCCGCTCATGCAGACGCCATCACACCGTGGCGCCACGACTGCAGCTGCGCGGCAATGCTCAACGCGATCGCGTCGGGGCCGCGCCCACCGAGATCCAGCCCGACCGGCGAATGCAGGCGTGGCTGCAACGCGAGCCGGGCCGTGTCGGGCAGCAACGAGAACAGGTCATCACGGCGCCGGGTCGGGCCCAGCAGGCCGATGAAGGGCACGGGGCAGGGGGCCAGCGCCTCCAGCGCCTGCAGGTCGAGTTCGAAATTGTGATGCATCACCAGCACGACATCGGGCACGACGGAGGCGTCGGCCAGCGCGGCCGGAGCCGCCAGTGCCTCGACCTCGACGTGGCTGCGCTCGCGCCATGCAGCGCGCGGGTCAACCCCACGCACCTGCCAGCCGAGACCCCGCAGCATGGGCCACAGCGCGGTGACTTCCGGTCCCGCACCGAGCAGCAGGACGCGCGGTGGCGGCATCCAGCGCAGCGACCACAGGCCTTGGGTCGCACCGAACGCACAGGGATCGGAGGGCAGCAGCTGATCCACCACCTGACCGGCGCAGGCCAGGTGCACGCCGCCGCCGGCATTCATGTCCAGCTGCAGCGGACCGTGGCCGCGCAGCCAGGCCTGGAGCACCTCCGCGCACCCGGCCAGCGCGGCCAGCGGCAACAGCAGCAGGCGCTGGCAGCCGCGGCAGCCGACCGCGTTGCCGGAAAACAGCGCGGAATCATCGCGGGTATCGATCTCCATCCAACCGATGCGGCCTGCATCGGCGCAGTCCCGCGCCACGCGTTCGATCTCCGGTTCAAGGCAACCGCCACTGAGCCAACCGACCTGGGTGTGTTCGCCGAACAGCACCATGGTGCCGGCCCGCGCATAGGTCGAGCCTTCCGTCTCCAGCACCACCGCCAGCGTGACCGGCTGGCCAGCGCCGCACGCGGCGGCCGCCGCCTCCAGCACCCGGGTCATCCCGGCATCGTGCACGTCCACCACGGGGATCGCAGGCAACCGGGTCATGCGATGTCCGGCAGCCCACCGAGCAGCTTGTCCAGCGTGATCGGATAGCTGCGCACCCGCACGCCGGTCGCGTTGTAGATCGCGTTGGCCACCGCCGCACTCACACCGCACAGGCCCAGCTCACCCACGCCCTTGGCCTTCATCGGCGAAGAGATTGCATCGGCTTCATCCAGGAACACGACCTCCTGGTGCGGCACATCGGCATGCACGGGAACTTCGTATCCGGCCAGGTCATGGTTGACGAAGAAGCCCAGGCGGGTATCGACGGCCAGCTCTTCGGACAGTGCCGCGCCGATGCCCATCGTCATCGCGCCGATCACCTGGCTGCGCGCGGTCTTGGGATTGAGGATGCGGCCTGCGGCACAGACGGCGAGCATGCGGCGGATGCGACTTTCGCCGGTGGCCACGTCCACGCCGACTTCCACGAAGTGTGCAGCGAAGGTGGACTGCTGGTACTTCTCTTCCAGCGTGGCGAACTCAATGCTGTCTTCGGCCACCAGTTCGCCATCGGCGGCAGCCTTGCCCAGCGCTGCCGAGCGGTTGCCATCGCGGACCTTGCCATCGGCGAAGGTGGCGGTGTCGGCGTCGTAGCCGAGCTTGCCGGCAATGGCTGCGCGCAGCTTGGTGCAGGCCGCGAACACGCCGGCGGTGGCGCTGTTGGCGCCCCACTGGCCGCCCGAGCCGGCCGAGGCCGGGAAGCTGGAATCCCCCAGCTTCACCGTGACCTGGTCCAGCGTCACGCCGAGCATTTCCGCGGCGGTCTGGCCCAGGATGGTGTAGCTGCCGGTGCCGATGTCGGTCATGTCGGTTTCGACGGTGACATGGCCCTTCGAATCCAGCCGCACGCGCGCACCGGACTTCATCACCAGGTTGTTGCGGAAGCCGGCTGCCACGCCCATGCCAACCAGCCAGCGGCCATCACGACGCTGCGCCGGCACGGCCGAGCGCTTGTCCCAGCCGAAGCGCTGCGCACCGTCCTGCAGGCACTGCACCAGCTGCCGTTGCGAGAACGGCCGTTCCGGGTTGGAGGGATCCACCTGGGTGTCGTTGCGGATGCGGAACTCGACCGGGTCCAGCTTGAGCTTCTCGGCCATCTCGTCCATGGCGATTTCCAGCGCCATCAGGCCCGGTGCCTCGCCCGGTGCGCGCATGGCATTGCCTTCCGGCAGGTCCACGGTGTGCAGGCGCAGGCCGGCCAGACGGTTGGCGCCGGCATACAGCAGCTTGGTCTGCTGCACGGCTTCTTCCGGCGAACCGCCGCTCAGGTTGCCCGACCACGATTCGTGGCCGATCGCGGTGAGCGTACCTTCGGCCGTGGCACCCAGCCGGATGCGCTGCACGGTGGCAGGCCGGTGGGTGGTGTTGTTGGCGATCAACGGGCGTTGCAGCGCCAGCTTGACCGGTCGCTTGGCCGCACGCGCGCCAAGCGCCGCCAGCACCACGTCGGAACGGATGAACAACTTGCCGCCAAAGCCGCCGCCGATGTATGGCGACACCAGGCGCACCTTGTCCTCCGGCAGGCCGAGCGTGGTCGCCAGGTCCTTCTTTCCCCACGCGATCATCTGGTTGGAGGTCCACACGGTCAGCTGGTCGCCGTCCCATGCGGCCAGCGAGGCGTGCGGCTCCATCATCGCGTGCGACTGGTCCGGGGTGTGGTACGTGGCGTCCAGCGTGACCGGTGCATCGCCGTAGGCCTTTTCAAAGTTGCCCACGCGCGCATCCGGGTCGGTGTCCTGCAGCGGGTTGCCGGCCTTCTTCGCAGCATCCAGGTCGAACACCCCTTTGGTCGGGGCATAGCGGATCCGCACCAAGTCCGCGGCGGCGCGTGCCTGCTCGAAGGTTTCGGCCACCACCAGTGCCAGGGCCTGGTGGTAGTGGTCCACCTTCGGGCCTCCCAGCAGCGGGGCGGTATTGCGGTCGCCCTTGTGCAGGGTGCCGGCGTTGTCGGCGGTGACGATGGCCAGCACGCCGGGCGAAGCACGTGCGGCGTCGAGCTCCATCGCGGTGACCCGGCCCTTGGCGATGCCGGCGCCGACCACGTAGCCATACGCTGGCGATGCGGCGACGTCGTGCCACTCATACGCGTAACGGGCGTGTCCGGTGGTCTTCTGCGGGCCGTCGATGCGGTCCAGCGGTTTGCCGACCACCTTCATCTGGTCGATGGGATTGGTGCCTGCGGGGGTATCGAATTTCATGGATCAGCTCCTCGCCTGCATCAGGACCGAGGCCAGCGTGCGTTCGGCAAGCTGTACCTTGAACTGGTTTTCTGGACTGGGCGTGGCGCCCTGCAGCAGGCTTCCCACTACCGCGCGCGCGCCCTGCGGCAGCAGTGCGTCGGCCGCATCGCTGCGCCACGGCTTGTAGGCTACCCCGCCCAGCGCCACGCGGCCGCTGCCATCGGCTTGCAGCACGGCGGCGACCGACACCAGCGCGAACGCGTAGGAGGCACGGTCGCGGACCTTGCGGTAGATATGCGTGCCGCCCAGTGGCGCAGGCAGGGTGACGGCGGCGATCAGCTCGCCCTTGTCCAGCACGCTGTCGATGTGCGGCGTCTTGCCGGGCGCGCGGTAGAAATCGTCCAGCGCGATGCGGCGGGTGCTGCCATCGGGGCGCACGGTCTCCACCGTTGCATCCAGCAGCATCATCGCCACGGCCATGTCGCTGGGGTGGGTGGCGATGCACGCGGGGCTGGTGCCGATCACCGCCAGTTGCCGGCTGACGCCGCCGATGGCCGCGCAGCCACTGCCGGGCAGCCGCTTGTTGCAGGGCTGGGCGGTGTCGTAGAAATACGGGCAGCGGGTGCGCTGCAGCAGGTTGCCGGCGGTGGTGGCCTTGTTGCGCAGCTGTCCGGACGCGCCGGCCACCAGCGCACGGGTCAGCAGGGCGTAGTCGCGGCGGATGCGGCTGTCGGCGGCCAGGTCGGTGTTGCGCACCAGCGCGCCGATGCGCACGCCACCATCGTCGGTGGCCTCGATGGTATCCAGCTTGAGCCCGTTGACGTCGATCAGGTGGCTGGGGATCTCGATCTCCAGCTTCATCAGGTCCAGCAGGTTGGTGCCGCCGGCGATGAAGCGGGCACCCTGGGTGCGTGCGGCCGCCGCGGCGGCTTCGGCCGGGGTGCGTGCGCGTTCGTAGGTGAAGGCTCTCATGCGCGCTGGCCCCCCACGTCTTCGATGGCTTCGATGATGTTGGAGTAGGCACCGCAACGGCACAGGTTGCCGCTCATGCGCTCGCGTATTTCCTCGGCGCTTGCCTCGCTGCGCGCGCCCAGGTCGGCGGTGACGTGGCTGGGAATGCCGTCCTTGATTTCCTTCAGTACCGCAACGGCCGAGCAGATCTGCCCCGGCGTGCAGTAGCCGCACTGGTAACCATCATGTTTGACGAAGGCGGCCTGCATCGGGTGCAGGTCATCGGGGGATCCCAGGCCTTCGATGGTGGTGATCTCGGCGCCTTCGTGCATCACTGCCAGGCTCAGGCAGGCATTGATGCGGCGGCCGTCGACGATCACCGTGCAGGCGCCGCACTGGCCGTGGTCACAGCCCTTCTTGGTGCCGGTAAGGTGCAGGTGCTCGCGCAGGGCGTCGAGCAGGGTCACGCGGGTATCCAGCTTCAGCGCGCGTGCCTTGCCGTTGACCTTGAAGGCGACCTCGGCGGTGACCGGGGCGCGCGCGGGGGATGCGATGCCGGGCACGTCAGCCATGGCGGCAGGTGCGACCAGCACCGATGCCGAGCCCGCGCCGAGCTTCAGCAGGGTGCGCCGGCTGAGCGCGAATTCGGGAGGGGTAGTCATGCAAGGCAGTTCCTCTGTGGCTGATGCAGGCGTGGCTGAGGGGACTGCGGCGCTGCGTGTGGGACACCGCGCCGGCGCGTGCAGCATGGCCTGCAGCCGGTAATCATGAAGTGAACCGGTCATCGGCGTGACCGTCGGGCTCGTGGATCGGGCAGCCATTGAAGCCACTGCGGAAGGTGCGCGAGGCCTGCATCACCACGCGGCGGGCGCGATTGATGCTGCCCAGGGGCCGATGCGCGGCGAGTGTGTGCCAGGGCGCGAAGGCGAGCTTGTCTTCAGCCTGCGGTGACGCCGAAGGATCCCATGCCGCCTGCTGGCCAACGATGAGGTGCGCCACGGTCTGCCACGGGCTCAGTTCCTCGGGCCAGGCCACCGACGCGTCTTCCAGCGGCATCTGCGCGAGGTCGCGGCACAGCTGCACGCGCAGGGCCCATACCGCAGGTTCCTGCAGGGCAGCGAAGAAGGCGACGACCGCCTCGCGCTGGGTGTCATCGGTGGACGCCAGGGCTTGCCCATGCAGTGCCTGCAGTGCGGGGGAGACGGGGGCCAGCGAGAACTTCGCCATGAAAGGACCATACAAATACGGGACCTGGCTGAAATAGGTTTCACCCAGTGGGTGTCGCTGCGGCTCGCCGCCCATTCCCTTCAGCGTACTGCTTTGGCCACCGACGCTTTCCAGCGCGGCCTCTGCGGTGCGCAGCGTCGCGGAGATCACCTTCTTGGTGCGCGGCATGCGTTCGGTGGTCGCCGCGAGCAGCTTGGACGAGCGCAGGAAGCCGGCCACGCCGGGTGTGCTGAAGGCCGGTCCATTGACCATCAGGAAATCCTGGGTGTGCTGCTCCTCGTCGCCGGGCAGGCGCTGGCCTTCGACATCGAGCACCTTCAGCGCGATCGCGCGCGGGGTGGATACGCTGTCCGGAAGCTGCTCGGCCGGCGGTGATGACAGCCGCACCAGTGCGTCGTGGCGTCCCGGCCTGGCGAACAGCCCGTGGGCCAGCTCGGACGGCAGGCCTTCGAAGATCTGCAGTTCGGCCTTGAGCAGGCCCTGGCCCTTGGCATGTACGGCCCGGTGCGCATGGCCTTCGGCCTCGGCGACAGTCTGCGACATGCGGGTGAACACATCGGTCAACGCTGCGATGTGGGCGGCTTCGTCGGCCTCGGGTTGTTCGTAGGCGGGATCGAAGCGGAGAGGGGGAGGCGTAGCGGTCATGGGGCGTCCTGCATCTGCTGTGGAAGGGCTGTCGATGGATGGCGTTCCAGCCTCCAGCGTGCTCCACGCGCGGTGCAGGGCGCGTGGCGGTGCGCCCACCCCGGCTTCACATGTGCGCCGCTGCGGCCCGGTCAGGGCGTCGGTGACAGCGCGGGGCGCGCTGCCCAGGCACGCAGCAGCGGCAGGGGATCGTAGGCACCGTCCGCACCGTAGATGCCCCAGTGCAGGTGCGGCGGGGTGCCCTTGGCATTGCCGGTATCGCCGACGTAGCCCAGCAGCGTGCCTGCATCGACCACCTCGCCGCGCTCCAGTCCTTCGCGCCAGTCGTCCAGGTGGGCGTAGTAATAGCGCTCCATTGCCGGCCCCTGGATCCACACCTGGCGCCCCCCCAGTCCGCCCTCGCGGACGTCCGTCACGATGCCGCGGGTGGCGCTCCGCACGGCGGTGCCGCGTGCGGCGAAGATGTCCACGCCGGCATGCGTGCGGTCGGCGCCGCGTGGGGCACCGAAGGTGTCGGCCACCTGGCGTGCGCGGACGCCGTCGACCGGGACCGGCAGCGCGGTGGGTGCGGGCAGCCGCGAAATTTCCCACATCGCGCGGGGTACGGCGGCCCAGCGGCTGTTCCAGAACGCACCGCCGGCGACGATCAGCACGGCGATCCACAGCACGCGCAGCAGCCAGCGGCGGAGTTGTCGGGCCCGCGAGGGCCTTGCAGGTGCAGTAGCGGGATCAGGCAAAGGGCGCAGCCGGTCTGGGCAGGGGGCCCCAGCATGGCAGCGCCGGTATCAACGGCGCGTCGCCGTCGGCAGGTAACTCAGCCCTGCAGCCACTGCGTGCAGCCGGTGGACGCCGCGCGCGACGGCGCGGCACCGGCCGCGGTTGGACAGTGCTGCTGCATGCGCTCGCGCAGCCGGGCCAGGGTTGGCGCGCCGGCATGTTCGCTGCTCCACGCCTGCAACTGGCTGCCGAGGCGTTCGAAGCGCTGCCGGGTACGCTGGTGGTAGCCGGCCGGCTGCTGGTCCAGTTCGGCGATGACCCGGGTTGCCGCCGCCTCGATGGCGGCCGTGTCATCCGGCGCCAGCCGCAGCAGGCCCTCTACGTACAGCACGCCCCACTGCACCCGCGTGGCAGGACCCTGCGCGCCCTCGTACGCTTTGCGCAGCCAGTCCACGGCGGCGGTCCGGTCACCGCGCGCTTCGGCCAGCTCGGCCAGTTCGGGCATGTAGTAGTAGGGCGTCTGGCTGCGCTTGAGCTCGGCCAGCAACAGCGCTTCTGCAGCGGCGTCGTCGCCGGCCTGGCGCAGCGCATGGGCGGCGGTACCCAGGGTGGCCTGGCGCTCGTGCGCGCTGGTTGCTGCGGCATTGGCCGCCTGCACCCGTTCGCGCACGCGGGCGGTCAAGCCGGCGGGCAGTTCGCCTTGCGGTTGCTGCAGGCGGGCCAGGGCGATTTCGGTGATGGCGCGCGACAGGGCATCGTCCGGCCGATTGCCGCGCGCGGCATCGGCGCGCTGCAGGGCCGCCAGCAGTTGCCGGCCCAGCGCGTCGGTGGACGCCGGCCCGGTGCTGGCCAGCTTGACCAGCGCTGCGCCCCGGTAGCCAAGCAGATCGCGGTTGCGGCGCACTTCGTCCGGCTGCGCGAGCACCACCTGCAGCAGTTCACGCACCCGGGTGGCCGGTGCCTGCGCGTCGTCGGTGCTGGCCAGTGCCAGCAGGGCAAAATGCCGCTGCAGCGCTGGCTGCGGCGCAGCAGCAGCCAGTTCGCCGAGCAGGCTGGCGCTGTCCTGGCTGCCGCTCAGGCGGCTGGCGTCGACCTCCCAACCGTAGTCACCCAGGACCTGCCAGTCTTCAGCGCTCAGCTTTCCGGGTTCGGCCAGCGCCAGCTTCAAGGTGTCGGCCACCGCGCTGCGTCGGCCGGCCGCAACGGTGAGCACGCGGGTCAGTTCGGCGCTGTCATTGCCGCCGGCCACGCGTGTCAGTTCGTTCTGCTGGGGATCGAGCACGATCAGGGTCGGGTAGCCGCGCACGCCGAAGCGTTCGCCCCAAGCCTGGGCGCCTTCCTCGTCACCGTCCAGGTAGACCGGCACATAGCGCTCGGTGAGCGCGATGAAGGCAGGATCCTTGAACAGCCCCGCCTTGAGCTGGTTGCACGGCGGACACCAGACCGCGCCCCAGTACAGCAGCACCGGCTTGCCACTTTCCTTGGCTTCGGCAAAGGCATCGTCGACATCGCCATGGCGCCACGCGATCTGCGCAGGTTCGGCCTGGGCTGCTGCCTGGGCAGCAGGAGCATCGGCCGTGGGCGGAGAGGGCGTGCAGGCAGCCAGCAGGCCGACGATGCAGGCGACGTGGACAGCAGGGATCAGGCGCATCGAAGGAATCCGCAGTGGGGGAGGAGGGGCACGCAACGGCATTGCGCATTGTAGGAATCACGCCGGCGGCATGCGCGGCGTCGCTGATGCCCGCTGCTCATGTGCACACATCCGGCGGCGATATGCGATGTACGGCAGGCGCGTGCGGCGGGCGTGCGTAGCGGCTGGGCGTGCATCGCACGGTGACGATTGTCACGAAAGCACCGATCGCCTTCATCGCCAGCGGCAAGTTGCAGATAACCACTGCGTATTTCCCGGTTCGGCGTCGGGCAGGGTTAATGAATGGGCACCACCTTTTCCTCCCCCGACGTGTGTTCCCTTCAATGACTCCTGCTCGTACTTCATTGCGCCGGCATGGCCTGGCGCTGGCGATCGTTCTCGCCACCACTTCCCCTCTGTTGCACGCACAGTCCACTACCGGCGCGATCAGCGGCCAAGCGCCCGCGTCCAGCGCGCGCATCATCGTGCGCAGCGATACCGGCCTGGCCCGCGAAGTGGCCGTCGATGCGCGCGGCCGCTACAGCGCGTCGCAGCTTCCGCTGGGCCGCTACACGGTGGAGGCGCGCGATGCCGATGGCAACGTGCTGCAGACCCGCCAGGACATCGCGCTGACCGTGGGCGCGAGCACCGACGTCTCCTTTGCCGCGGTGACCAGCCTGTCCGGCGTGCAGGTGAGCGCAGATCGCGCCGCCGCCTCGATCGATGTCAGCAGCGTGGATTCGCGCACCGTGGTCACCGCCGAACAACTGCAGCGGCTGCCGCTGGGACGCTCGGCCGAAGCCATCGCGCAGCTGGCCCCTGGGGTGGTGGCCAACAGTGGCAACGGGACCTATGCCGGACCGACCGGCGCCCAGCTGGTCAGCTTCGGCGGCTCTTCCGCTGCGGAGAACGCGTATTACATCAATGGCTTCAACACCACCGATCCGCTGCGCGGGCTGGGTGGCCTGACCTTGCCCTACGGCAGCATCGACCAGCAGGAAATCTATACCGGCGGTTACAGCGCCAAGTATGGCCGCAGCGATGGCGGGGTGATCAACGCCGTCGGCAAGCGCGGTACCAACCAATGGCGTTTCGGTGGCCAGCTGACCTGGGAACCGGCCGCCACGCGCGCAGACAAGGACGATGTCTACTACCCCGCCAACGGGGCGCTGTACGCTCCGGAAAGCCAGGACCGCCAGTGGGTCACCACCAGGAGCGTGTATGCCGGCGGTCCGCTGCTGGAGGACCGGCTGTTCTTCTTCGGCTCGTATGAGCTGGAGCAGCGCGAAGGAACCGACGTCAAGAACGTGGAGTCGACCAATTCCTACTCGCGCTACGAATATGACCGTCCGCGCTGGTACGCCAAGCTGGACTGGAACATCACTGACAACCACCTGCTGGAGCTGACCGGCGCCTCCACCCGCAATGTGTTCCGCGGCGACAGCTTCGCCTACGACTACGACACGCTGAGCCGCGGCGCACGGCGTGGCGCCGAAGACACCACCAAGACCGGCGGCAGCCTGTGGACGGCCAAGTACACCGGCTACCTGACCGACAACCTCACCGTCAGCGCGCAGTACGGCAAGCTGCGTTCGGACGACTACGTCGGCAACCCGGCCTACGATGGCAGCCTGGTGTACCTGTCCACGCCGAACCTGCAGAATCCTGCGCTCAACGGCGGCAGCCCGATCACCAACGCGCAGACCACGTCTTTGCTGGTGGATCCGGACCGCGGCAACCGCAGCGACAACCTGCGCCTGGACGCGAACTACGTCTGGGGCGACCACAGCATCACCGTGGGCATCGACAACCAGAACGCAAGGGCCCTGAACCGCGGCTCGGTCGGCTCGGCCGACGGGTATTACTGGATCTACGGCCAGTCCAACCCGGACCTGCCGATCAATACCGGCCTGGGCGTGCCGGCCACCGGCGGCTTCGTCAATGGCCAGGACGGCTATTACGTGCGCCGTTATGACTACAGCGCACTGGCCTCGGTGCGCTCGGCGCAGCGGGCGCAGTACATCGAAGACAACTGGCAGGTCACCGACAACCTGCTGCTCAACCTCGGCCTGCGCCTGGACCAGTTCACCAACTTCAACCGCGATGGCGATACGTACATCAAGCAGACCAGCGGCCAGTGGGCGCCACGACTGGGCTTCAGCTGGGACGTGGACGGTGATGGCCGTTTCAAGGTGTACGGCAACGTGGGGCGCTACTACCTGGCGTTGCCGTTGAACCCGGCATTCAACGCAGCCGGGGCCACCCTGGCCACGTCGACCTATTACACCTATGGCGGCATCGATGCCAATGGCTACCCCACCGGGCTGACGCCGTTCTCCGGGGCGGTATCGTCCAACAACAACTACGGCCTGCTGCCGGACCCGAAGACGGTGGCGACCTCCGGTATCGAACCCTCCTACCAGGACGAGTTCATCCTCGGCTTCAACAAAGCGTGGGGGCAGGACTGGGTATACGGCGCGAAGGCGACCTATCGGGTGCTGCGCAGTGGCGTGGATGACTACTGCGACATCGACGCGGTGCTGTCCAAGGCCGGTGAACTGGGTTACGACGTGACCCGCGACAGCAATCCGGTCAGCTGCTGGTTGATCAACCCCGGCCGCGCCAACACCTTCAACCTGGTCGACACCGCCGGCAATTACGTGAGCGTGCCGCTGAGCAATGCAGAGATGGGCTTCCCGCGCTTCAAGCGCAATTACTACGCGGTGAACCTGTCACTGGAGCATCCGTTCGACGGCCGCTGGTACGCACGTGCCGACTACAACTGGTCGCGCAGTTACGGCACCACCGAAGGGCAGCTGCTGTCCGGCATCGGCCAGACCGCGGTCTCCACCACCCAGGCCTGGGACTATGCCCAGCTGATGGAGCACACCAACGGGCCGCAGAGCAACGATGCCACGCACCAGTTCAAGCTGCATGGCTACTACCAGATCACCCCGCAGTGGCTGGTATCGGCCAACCTGAGCGTGATCTCCGGGACGCCGTTCAGTGCGTTGGGCTCCTATGGCCCGGACTTCAGCGATCCCTCCGGCTATGGCACCGCCTACCACTTCTACAATGGCCAGCCGGCGCCTCCGGGCAGCCAGGGCCGGTTGCCGTGGCGTCGCCAGCTGGACCTGGGCGTGTCCTACCGGCCGGCGCTGGCCGACGGGCGGCTGGGGTTCAACCTGGATGTGTTCAACGTGTTCGACAGCCAGGCGGCGCTGTGGCGCTCGCCGTACTCGGAGCTGGATCCGGGCCAGCCGGACCCGCTGTACGGCGCGGCCACCGTGCGCCAGGCACCGCGCTCGCTGCGCGTCAGCGTGAGTTACGACTACTGATCGGGGCAGGGTGCCTGCCGAGGGTGGGCACCCTGCGCGCAGCAACGGTCAGCTGCTGCGCTCTTCGTCCAGGTTGCCGCGCACCGCGCGCGCCAGGTCGATGCGGGTGAAGGGCTTGGGCAGGATCGCGATATGCCGCCCCAGGTGGTTGTTGGCCTGGTGGTCGCGCGGATAGCCGGAGGTGAACAGGATGCGCAGCGCCGGCTTGCGCTGGCGGGACTGGCGGGCCAGCTCCCAGCCGGTCATGCCGGGCATCACGATGTCCGAGAACAGCAGGTCCACGTCGACGTCCGGGCGGTCCAGCAGGCGGATCGCCGACGGTCCGTCATGCGCTTCCAGTACGCGATAGCCCAGCTGGCGCAGCGCTTCCACGGTGTAGGCGCGTACGTCGTCGTTGTCCTCGGCGACCAGGATGGTTTCATCCTGCGCCTCGTATTCGGCATAGCCGTTCTGCTCGGCCAGCCGCGGACCCGGCAGCGGCAGGTCCGAGCGCGGGAACAGCATGGTGATCACCGTGCCGGCACCCGGCGTGGACTCCACCTGCACGTGGCCACCGGACTGCTTGACGAAGCCATACACCATCGACAGGCCGAGGCCGGTGCCGCGGCCGACTTCCTTGGTGGTGAAGAACGGCTCGAACACCCGCGCCATCGTTTCCGCGCTCATGCCCTGGCCATTGTCACGCACCCGCAGCACCGCGTACTGGCCCGGCGGCACGTCCGGGTTCTGTTCGGCAAAGCCTTCATCCAGCACGCCGGTGCCGGTCTCCAGCAGCAGCGTGCCGCCATCGGGCATCGCATCGCGTGCGTTCACCGCCAGGTTGAGGATGGACGCTTCCAGCTGCCCGGGATCCACCTCCACGCACCAGACATCCGGGGCGACGGCAATCTCCAGATGCACCAGTTCGCCGAGCGCGCGCTGCAGCAGCTCCTGCATGCCCAGCACCTGCTCGTTGAGGTTGACGGCCTGGTTCAACAGCGGCTGGCGGCGGGCGAAGGCGAGCAGGCGCTGGGTCAGGCTGGCCGCGCGCATCACGCCCTTCAGGGCGTTGTCGAGCGGACGCGCAATGGACTGGGCACCGTCGCCAAGGCGGTCGGTCAACAGCTTGGCATGTTCCACGTTGCCGGCGATGACGGTCAGGATGTTGTTGAAATCGTGGGCGATGCCGCCGGTCAGCTGGCCGACGGCCTCGATCTTCTGGCTCTGCCGAAGCGCCTCTTCGGCGAGCCGGCGCGCGGTGGTTTCCACCGCTTCGCAGACCACCGCGGTGACGGTGTGCTGGTGGTCAAGCAGCGGCCGGAATGAAAAATCGAACGAACGCGTGCCGGTAGGCAGCTGCAGTTCCAGTTCGTGGCGCGACTCGCTGCCCTCGGCGGCGGACTGCACCGCGCTGCGCACCGTCTGCGCCGCATCCGGACTGGCCGAAAACCAGGCCGACTCACAGAACAGCGCGTCGCTGACGTCGGCCTTTTCGCTCAGGATCGCCGCCAGCGAAGCGCGGTTGGCGTCCAGCACGCGGCCGTCGGGACTGATCAGCACCTGCAGCTGGAAACTGGACTCGAACACGGCCTGCAGCCGGCTCTCGCTCTGGCGCAGGTCGGCGGTCCGCTGCTCGACCTGCTGCTCGAGGAAATCGTTCGCATCGCGCAGCAGCAGCTCGGCCTGCTTGAGGTCGCTGATGTCGCGCGCCAGCGTGTAATAGCCGGCCACTTCGCCTTCTGCGGTGATCTCCGGCACGCCGTCCAGCAGCACGTGGCGCGGGCTGCCGTCGGCGCGCTGCAGCTCCAGTTCGAAGCTCACGCGTTGGCCCTGCAGTACCTGCTGCAGGTGGGGCAGGGCGGCATCGAACAGGCCGGCGCCGACCACGTCGCTGACCTGCAGGCCGATCAGCTCCGCCGGTGGACGACCATGCCAGGCCTCGTAGGCATTGTTGGCGAAGCGGTAGCGGTGGTCCGGCCCCAGGTGCGCGATCAGTGCGGGCATGGAGTCGGTGATCAGCTGCAGGCGGTCGCGGCTCTGCTTCAGTTCCACTTCGGCGGTGCGCAGCTTGGCGCGCGATTCCGCTTCGCGGATCGCCCGCAGGATGGCATCGGGCAGGCGCTGCAGGCGCTGCTTGACCACGTAATCGCGCGCGCCGCGGGTCAGCGCCTGCACCGCCAGCTCTTCGGTCAGCGTGCCGGAGACGAAGATGAAGGGCAGCTGCGGCACCTGTTCGCTGGCCAGGGTCAGCGCGGTGTCGCCGTCGAAGCCGGGCAGCACGTGGTCGGCGAGGATCACGTCATGGCGTTCGGCGTCGAGCTCTGCGATGAAGGCGTCGCGGGTCCATACGCGATGGACCTGGAAGTGCATGCGGGCGCGCGTCAGCTGCGCCTCGATCAGTTCCGCGTCGAGCGCACTATCCTCAAGCATGAGGATGCGGATCGGCGCATCCCTGGCAGTTTCAGTCATTCGTGCGGCCTTGGCCTGAGGGTCGGATCGGGTGCGGCGGCGGATTGTTGGTGATGCCCCAGAACATGCCCAGCCCCTGGATGGCGTCGAAGAATTCCTTGAAGTCCACCGGCTTGACCACGAAGGCGTTGACGCCCAGCTCATAGCTGCGCACCAGGTCCTGCTCCTCGCGCGAGGAGGTCAGCATCACGATCGGGGTGCGGCTGAGATGGCGGTCGCCGCGCACTTCGGCCAGCACTTCCAGTCCGTTCAACTTGGGCAGTTTCAGGTCCAGCAGCACCACCACCGGGCCGCCGTGGTTGAGGTCCTTGTAGGCGCCTTCGCTGCGCAGGTACTGCAGCGCTTCGACACCGTCGCGCACGTGGGTGACCTGGTTGAGCAGCTGGCAGCGTGCCAACGCATCGAGGGTCAACTCGGCGTCCTTCGGGTTGTCTTCTACGAGCAGGATGGGTCGCAGGTCCCTCATGCAGTGCCTCTCTGGGAATACGGAATGGTGAAATAGAGCGTGGCGCCCTTGCCGAGTTCGCCCTCGGCCCAGGTACGGCCGCCGTGGCGGCTGACGATGCGGTGCACGTTGGCCAGGCCGATGCCGGTGCCCTCGAACTCGTCGGCATGGTGAAGGCGCTGGAACACGCCGAACAGCTTGTCGACATAGCGCATGTCGAAGCCGCAGCCGTTGTCCTTGACGAAGAAGATGTGCTCGTTGTCGCCGCGCTCGGCACCGACCTCGATGGTCGGTTCGGCACTGTCACGGGTGAACTTGATCGCATTGCCCAGCAGGTTCTGCCACACCAGGCGCAGCATGCTGGAGTCGGCTTCCACGCGGGGCAGGGGGGCGATGTTCCACTGGATGGTCCGTCCTTCGGTTTCCATCACCAGGTTCTGGCGCACGTCCTCCACCAGCGCGCCCACGTCCACGTTCACCAGGCCCATGCTGGAGCGGCCCATCTGCGAGAAGCTCAGCAGGTCATCGACCAGCGTGCCGGCCGACTTGGCCGACTCGACGATCGTGGCCAGGAAGCGTTTTTCGGTATCGGTCAGCTTGTCCGCCGCCGAACTGCCAAGCAGCTCGGAATAGCCGACGATGTGCCGGAATGGCGCGCGCAGGTCGTGGCTGACCGAATAGGAAAATGCCTCCAGTTCCTTGTTGCTGCGCAGCAGCTGCTCGTTGAGTTCGGCCATTTCCTCGGCCTTGCGCAGCACGATGTCGACGATGGCCGTGCGCAGCTCCAGCGCGGCGTCGCGGTCCACGTCCTGCCAGGGCGTGGACTGCTGGCGTACGGTTTCCTTCCAGGCTTCGAAGGACAGCCGCGGCGACAGCGTGCCATCGACCACCGCCTTGCGCGGTTCGCCCCCCCAGCGCACGGTACGCATCACTTCCGGGCGGAACCACAGCACGAAGCTGTCGTGCAGCTGGGAAATGGAGATGGCCATCAGGCCGCTGGCGACGTCGGCGAACGCGCCGGCCTCGGCCCACGACGCGGGCAGCGAGTCGGTCTGGAAGACGTCCTCGCCGGCGTGTTCCCGGGTCAGCCAGTCCACCAGCGCATTGACCTGGGTCTGTCCCGGCGTCTGGCCCAGCAGCACGCACTGGCCACGGTGGATGATCGCCGCACCCGCCGCGCCGGTGAGGTCCAACAGGCTCTTCTCATCGCGGCCCAGCGCGGCCATGAAGTCTTCGTCGCCGGCCATCCGGCCGAGCAGGCGGACCTGGATGGCGCGGCGCGAGATGCGCTCTTCCACGACCATCGCGCGTTCTTTCAGCGCGATCTGCAGCGACAGGATCTGGCCGATGAACTCGCACGCGGTGCGCACGTGGTAGGGCACGCGCCGCGGCTGCTGGTTGTGGCAGGGCACCAGGCCCCACAGCCGACCTTCGCTGACCAGCGACACCGACATCGAGGCGCCCGTGCCCATGTTGCGCATGTACTGCAGGTGCACCGGGGACACGCTGCGCAGCACCGCCAGGCTGAGATCGGTGGGCGCTGCGTCGGCATGGGCGGCGCTGCGCAGCAGCGGCACGGCCTGGTAGTCACTGTCGGCGATCAGCCGCACGCGGTTGCGGCGGTACAGCTCGCGCGCCTGGGCGGGGATGTCCGATTCGGGGAAGCGCAGGTCCATGTAGGACGGCAACCGGTCGTTGCGGTCCTCGGCCACGACCGCGCCGTTCCAGTCCTTGTCGAACTGGTAGATCATCGTGCGATCGAAATTGGCCAGCGCACGTACGTGGCGGGCGCCGATCTCGCACAGCGTGGCAATGTCGGACACGGTTTCGATCTCGCCCATGAAGCGGCGGATCTGCGGATACAGGTCTTCCAGCGAGCCGGGCTCGCCTTCCACCGGTTCTTCCAGCTCGACCAGGAAATGGGTGTCGCTGCGGTGGGCCAGCACATGGTGGCGGCCGAAGCGGCCCAGCTGCACCGAGCCCAGGAAGACGCTGGAGCCCGGTGCCAGCAGGTCCAGGTGGCGCCGGTAGGGCGCCAGGGCGCCGCCCAGCACGCCATCCAGGTGCTGGTCCAGCGGGTCCCCGAAGTACTCCAGCACCTGGGCCTGGGTGATCGCGCGTTCCTGCACCTGCATCGTCAGCGGGTCCACGACCAGCAGCACGCCGTAAGGCTGGATGGCCCCGGGCGTGTGGATCGGCTCGCGCGCGCAGCTCGACAGGTCCAGACCCGCGTCGGTGGCATCGTTCATGGGAACTCCTGGGTAACAAACCCGCCCACGGCGGCGAAGGCAGCGCGGGCGCCGTCCTCGACCTGCCGCTCGTCGGTTTCAGGCAGGACGATGGCGTTCAAGGCGGTGGTGAAGCTGCGCCAGTGGGCGGCGATGCCCCCGGCAGGAGGAGCGAGGTGGCTGGCGCCAAAGGCCTGGTCAAGCCCCAGTGGCGCGGCCAGTTTGTAGATCACCGCCCCACCCAGCGCCGCGCCCTCGGCCACGTACAGCCAACCGAGTGCGGCAGGCACCGGCAGCGCAGCGGGCAGGCTCGGGACGGTGGACGGCAAGGGCGCGCGCAGGTCGGTCAGGTCGCGGGTGATGCCGGGCAACCGGCGCCGCGTTTCCAGTCCGGGCAGCAACGGCTGCAGCGCGGCGCGGGCGTAAAGCGTGTCGATCTGCTGGTGCAGGCGATGCTGCACGCGCAGGAACGCGGCGAAGCGCTCGCGGCTGTCGAAGATCCGTTGGGCCATGATGCGCTGGTCCAGCCGCTCGTGCGTTTCATGGGTGGCGCGTTTCAGGCGCTCGGCACGGGTAGGCGGCAGGGCCGGGTCAAGTACTGGCATCGACGACGACGGGCAGGACGCACGATAGGGGAGACGCTGCAGGTTATCAGATGGGCCGATCGCGTCGTGTCAACGTAATTTCATGCGGAATGCCCCAATCTGTCCGGCAACGGCCCGCTGCGCTCGCCGACCATGGGTCGGCGCTACCGCATGGGTGCCCGCGATCGGGTAGCGCCGAGCCGTGCTCGGCGGAATCTGTCCGCCAACGGCCCGCTGCGCTCGCCGACCATGGGTCGGCGCTACCGCCCGGGTGCCCGCGATCGGGTAGCGCCGAGCCGTGCTCGGCGGAATCTGTCCGGCAACGGCCCGCCGCGCTCGCCGACCATGGGTCGGCGCACCGGCCTACATCAGGCCCAGCGTCAGCAGCGCCAACACGGCGTAGCGTCCGGCCTTGGCGATCACCACCAGCGGCAGGAACACCCGAAGTGGTTCGCGCATCACGCCGGCTGCCAGGGTGATCGGATCACCAATCACCGGTGCCCACGACAGCAGCAGCGACCAGCGGCCGTAGCGCCGGTACCACGCCTGCGCCTGTTCCAGCCTGGCCGCGGATACCGGAAACCAGCGCCGCCCCTGGAAGCGCTGCACCTGCATGCCAAGCCACCAGTTGACCAGTGATCCCAGCACGTTTCCGGCAGTGGCCACGGCTACCAGCAGGACCGGTGGCCCACCCTCCAGCAGCAGCGCCACCAGCACCGCTTCGGACTGCGCAGGGATCAGCGTGGCCGCGACAAAGGCAGCCAGGAACAAGCCAAGAAGAGAAAGCATGCGCCATTCTACGGTCGCGCATCACCGGCGAGCTTGAGCAGATCGGCCAGCAGTACCTGGTAGGCCGCGTCCGCGGCCGGGCCATCGCCCTGGCGCAGCACCCAGGAGGGATGCACGGTCACCAGCGCGCGGGTGCCGTCGTGCAGCGTGTGCCACTGCCCGCGCCCCTCGCTGAAACGGAACGAGGCGCCCAGCAGGGCCGACGCGGCGGTAGCCCCAAGGCAGACCACGGTATCCGGACGCACCTGCTCGATCTCCCCCGCCAGCCAGGACCGGCACGCCTGCACGTGCTCGCGGTCAGGGCGCTGGTGCACCCGCACCTTGCCACGGCGCTGGAAGCGGAAATGCTTGACCGCGTTGGTCAGGTACAACGTGCTGCGGTCGATGCCCGCCTCGCCCAGCGCGCGATCCAGCAGTTTCCCCGCCGGGCCCACGAACGGTCGGCCGCTGAGGTCTTCGCGATCCCCCGGCTGCTCACCGATCAGCATCACCCGCGCGTCGGCTGGACCCTCGCCGAACACCGTCTGGGTGGCAGGCTCCCACAGCGCGCAGCGCCGGCAGGCAGCGGCACGATGCCGTTGCAAGGCCAGCGAGTCGGGCAGGGTGTCGGCGGCGCGCGCAGCGGCAGCCGAAGGCAGCAGCGGCGCCTCCGGGATCCGGCGCTGCGGCGCCACGGCTTCGCGCGCATGCATTTCCTCCACGCGCGTACCGGCATCGCGGACGAGCCGGGGCAGCAGCGCGGCCTCCGGCAGGTGTTTCCAGTATTTGACCGGCATCTCCTGGCGCATCATCCGTTCATTCAGACGCGCCGGATTGAAAATGCTGGCGTAGTAGGTGCGCCACAGTTCCTCGCGGGAGTCATCGGCGGGGGCGTCGCTGCGCTGCGCACCGGGGCCGGCGCTCAGGCTGCTGCCATCCCAGTACGCGCTGCGCGAAGGCGACAGGATCGCCCAGCGCATGCCGGCGAAGCGACGCGCGAAGAACGGCGCGACGCGGTCCACGATGTGGTGGTCCGGTTCGAACCAGGCAATGAAGGCATCGTCCTCGCCGGGCACCTCGCGGAACCGCACGAAGGCCTTCATCTTGTGCGCATCGCGGCGTACCGCCTGGGCCAGCGCATGGGCGCGCTGCACATCGGCATCGGCGGGGTTGGACAATACCTCGCGCTGGCCATGGGCGATCCGCCACAGCAGCCGGTACAGCAGGGGCAGGCGCTGCGGATCGCGATGGCACAGCACGCTGGCCGCCAGCTCCAGGAAGGCCTTGGACACGCGCGGGCCGGCAGCGCCACCGGCATCACCGGACATCGGCGCGCCGGCAAGCGCCGGTGCATCCAGCAGCGAGGCATCGGTGCCCTCCAGCCAGTCGATCTGCTCGGGTGCCACGCCGGCAGCCAGCCCGAGGCGCGCGGCCGCTCGCCAGGCATCCAGTGACCACGGCGGGTCGATCCGTGCCGACCAGCGCAGCATCTCAGCTGGCAAGGCTTTCGCCGAACAACGAGCCCTGTCGCGGCGGCGGCGCCAGGCTGGCGCGCAGGCTGGCTGGATCGTCCAGGCGGCGATGCGGATGGTGGTCCAGCAGCTGCACGAAGGGCAGCAGCTTGCGCATCGGCGCCCGCAGCCGCGCGACATCGGCTACCCGCAGGCGGCCGTGGCGGCGCGCCATGAGCACGCGCTTGACGTTGCGCACACCCAGCCCCGGCACCCGCAGCAGCAGCTCCTTCGGTGCCAGGTTTAGGTCGACCGGGAACTGCTCGGGATGGCGCAGCGCCCAGGCCATCTTGGGGTCGATGTCCAGGTCCAGCATGCCGTCCTGGGTGGTGTCGGTGATCTCTTCGATGCCGTAACCATAGAAACGCAGCAGCCAGTCGGCCTGGTACAGGCGATGCTCGCGCTGCAGCGGCGGCGGTTGCAGCGGCAGCGCCTTGCTGGCATCGGGGATCGGGCTGAAGGCGGAATAGTAGACCCGGCGCATGTGGTAATTGCCGTACAGCTGGTCGGAGGTGGTCAGGATGTCGCGGTCGCTGGCCCCGTCGGCACCGACGATCATCTGCGTGCTCTGGCCGGCCGGCGCGAAGCGCGGCGCCCGCTTCTGCGCGCTGCGGTCGGGCGCGGCCACCCGTGCCGGCCGTGCACGCTCCTCCCTGGATTCCTCGATGCGCCAACGCAGCTCACCCATCGCGCCGCGGATGGTGGGCATGGTCTTCTCCGGCGCGAACGCGGCCAGCCCGGCTTCGGTCGGCAGCTCGACGTTGATCGACAGGCGGTCGGCGTACCTGCCCGCCGCCGCCAGCAGCTCCGGCGAGGCTTCGGGAATGGTCTTGAGATGGATGTAGCCGGCGTAGCGGTGTTCTTCGCGTAGCTGGCGTGCGACTTCCACCATGTGTTCCATGGTGTAGTCGGCGCTGCGGATGATGCCGCTGGAAAGGAACAGGCCTTCGATGTAGTTGCGCTTGTAGAAGTCCAGCGTCAGGGCAACCACTTCGGCCACGCGGAAGCGCGCGCGCGGCACGTTGCTCGATACCCGGTTCACGCAATAGGCGCAGTCGTAGATGCAGAAGTTGGTCAGCAGGATCTTCAGCAGGGACACGCAGCGACCATCGGGCGTGTAGCTGTGGCAGATGCCTGCACCCTCGGTGCTGCCGATGCCGCCGGACTTTTTCGAATCGCGCTTGCCGGCCCCGCTGGAGGCGCACGAGGCATCGTACTTTGCCGCGTCGGCGAGGATTTCGAGTTTGCGCAGGGTTTCCATGGGACCACGCTAGAGAGGGCGCGTCTCAGGCTGTGAGACGGACAGCAACGGCAATCTGAAGATTTCAGCCGAGCTGCCATGACGGTTTCGGCTCTGTTAGCAGGAATACTAACAGGTGCTGGCTGTCATCTGTGTGTATGCGTGCGCCGGCAAGCTGAGCGGCCCCGCAGTTGACAGGACATTCCACGTGGCATTCTTCGGCAGCCCCCGATCCGCCTTGCTGCTGTTGCTGGCCCTGGCCCTGGGCCCGGCCGCTGCCGCCGCAGCACCTGCGGCGGTGCGGCTCAACGATGTGCTCGCTGTCGGTACCCACAACAGTTACAAGCTGCCCATGCCGAACGCCCGGCTGCAGGCGCTTGCCGGACGCGATCTGGACATGGCGCAGGCGCTGGACTATGCCCACCGTCCCTTGGCCGAGCAGCTGCAGCACGGGGCGCGGCAGCTGGAGCTGGACGCCAATTACGATCCGCAGGGCGGCCATTACGCGGCCGGATCGGCCGACCCGGACCTGCAACGGCCGGGCTTCAAGGTGCTGCACATGCCCGGGCTGGACAACGCGAGCAGCTGCGTACGCCTGCAGCAGTGCCTGCAGCAGCTGCGCGCCTGGTCCGATGCACATCCCCGGCACGTGCCGATCCTGCTGTTGGTCAACGCCAAGGATGACCAGAACGCACGGCTGGGCGGCATCGATGCGCTGCGCTTCGATGCGGCGGCGTTCGACGCGCTGGATGCGGAAATCCGCTCGGTGCTCGGGCCCGGCAAACTGATCGTGCCCGATGACGTGCAGGCCGGCTACCCGACCCTGCGCGAGGCCGTGCTGGCGGGAAACTGGCCGGTGCTGGAACACGCACGCGGTCGCTTCCTGTTCGCCCTGGACGAAGGTCCGGCGAAGGTGGCGCTGTATCGGGGCGATCGCCCTTCACTGCAGGGCAGGGTGCTGTTCGTCAACACCGATGCCGACTCACCGGCCGCCGCCTACATGACCCTCAACGACCCGATCGGCCAAGCGGAGCAGATCCGCCGCGCGGTGCAGCAGGGTTTCATCGTGCGAACGCGCGCCGATGCGGAAACCCGCGAAGCGCGCACCGGGGACACCCGGCGGCGCGAGGCGGCACTGGCCAGCGGGGCCCAGTATGTATCGACGGATTATCTCTGGCCCGATCCGCGCTTCGGCACGGAATACCAGGTGCCGCTGCCGCGCGGGGCGGCAGCGACCTGCAATCCGCTGCGCGCACGCCACTGCGCGCTGCCGGATCTTGAAGCCATGCCCTGAAGCGCAAGCGGCTCAGGGCACCATCGCGGCCGAATTCACCAGGCCCACGGCGATCGCCACGCCGGCCGAGAACCAACCGGCGCTTTCGTTGCCGGCGTCGATCTGGTCAGGGCCGCGTCGGGTGATGATGGCGCGGGAGATGCCAAAGGCCAGCACCTGCATCACCGCAGCGATGGCCGCCCAGATCGCGGCATCCACCAGCGAGACCGAGTTGCTGATCACTGAATTGATCGGCAGCGCCAGGCCGATCAGGGCACCGGCCATGCCGATGCCCGCGGCCTTGTTGCCCTGCCGGATCAAGGTGATTTCCTTGTGCGGGGTAATCAGCGCCACTAGGGTGATGGCCAGCAGCAGGATCAGCAGGCCGATGCCCATGAAGGCGGCGAAGGCGAGGAACGACTGGCCGGTGATGACGTAGTGCATGCAGATCCTTTGGAGGTCGTGAGGCAGATAGCCCCCAAACCTACCGCATCAGCCCACCGATTGCCTGAAGCCTGCGTCGCGGACGCGAAGACTCAGGCCGCCTGGTACGGCGGATAGTCCACGTAGCCCTTGGCACCGCCGCCGTAGAAGGTGCTGCGATCCGGCGGCGTCAGTTCCCAACGGTTGCGCAGTCGGGCCACCAGGTCCGGGTTGCTGATGAAGCTGGCACCGAAGGCGGCCAGATCGATCACCCCCTCGGCAATCAGCGCCTCGGCACTGTCGCGGTCCAGTCCGCCGGCCAGGATCAGCGCCGTGGCGGGCAGCGCCTGCTTGATCTGCCGCAGCAGCGCGTCGAAGCCGGATTCACCACCGGCGTCCACCGTGGTGCCGCCGACCTTGAAGCCGGACTGGTTCATCACGTGCACATAGGCCAGCCTGCGGCGTCCGATGTGCTCGGCCAGCGCGGTGTAGGTCTCGTCGATGCGGTCATGCAGCGGCATGTCGAACAGCTGGCCGTACGGCGAGATGCGGATGCCGGTGCGCGCGGCGCCGACGCGGGCCACCACCGCATCGATGACCTGCAGGGTGAAGCGCAGGCGATCGTCCAGCGTGGTGGCGGCGTACTGGTCGTTGCGGTCGTTGACCAGCGGGTTCATGAACTGCTCGAACAGGTAGCCGTTGGCGGCGTGGATCTCGACGCCGTCGAAACCGGCTTCGATGGCATTGGCGGCCGCCTGCGCGAAGGTGTCGACGATCCGCGGAATCTCATCGGTCGCGAGCTGGCGCGGCGCCGGCGGTTCGACCAGCGCCGGATTGCCCGCCGCGTCGCGCCCAAACGCCTGCGCGCCGACCGGCTGGCGCGAACTGGCACTGACCGGCAGCTGCCCGTCCTGCTGGATGGTCGGGTGGGATACGCGGCCTACATGCCACAACTGGGCGAACATGCGCCCGCCCACGGCGTGCACCGAGTCGGTCACCAGCCGCCAGCCGGCGATCTGCTCGGCGCTGAAGATGCCCGGGTTGAACAGGTAACCCTGGCCTTCGCGCGAAATCGGGGTGCCTTCGCTGACGATCAGGCCGGCCGTCGCGCGCTGCGTGTAGTACAGCGCGGTGCGCTCATCGGCAATGTCATGCGGCGCGCGTGCACGGGTCAGCGGGGCCATGACCACGCGGTTCTGCAGGGTCAGGCCGGAAAGGGGGAACGGCTGGAACAGGGAGCTGGACATGGGGAGCCGATGCGGAAGGGGAGAATGGCGGTCATCGTAGACAGGTGCCGAGGGAGCTACAATCCGCCATAACGGCAATTCATTATTGCGATAATCGCAATCGAGGCATGCGTGCAACTCAACGCCCTGCGTTACTTCCTGATGGTGGCCAGCAGCGGCAGCTTCCTGGCCACGGCGCGTCACTACCAGGTGCCGGCGTCATCGGTGTCGCGTCATGTGGCGGCGCTGGAAAAGGACCTCGGACGCCAGCTCCTGTATCGCAGTACGCGCGCGGTCAGCCTGACCGAAGAAGGCGAGCGTTTCCTGGCCCAGGCGCGCGAGGCGATCGAACTGCTGGACCAGGCGGCGGAGGAGATCGGCGGCAGCAGCGGCGAGATCCGCGGGCTGGTACGCATCAATGCACCGGAGGCGTTCGGCCGCCTGCACGTGGCCGACGCGGTGCATGCGCTGCAGGACCTGCACCCCGGGTTGAGCGTGGAGCTGACCCTCACCGATGCGTTCATCGACCCGGTGCAGGAGGCCGCCGACATCATCATCCGGATCGGCGTGCCGGTGGATTCGGGCTTGATCGGCCATGCGGTCCCCGGCAACACGCAGCGCCTGCTGGCCAGCCCCGGCTACCTGCAGCAGCATGGCGTGCCGTCCGCCCCTGCCGACCTGCTGCAGCACCGCTGCCTGGTCTACAAAGGCCAGATGGGCGCACAGCGCTGGTACTTCCAACGCGCCGGTGAGGGGCGCGTGGAGACGATCAACGTCAGTGGCCCGCTGCGCAGCAACAACGCCGAAGTGCTGCTGGCAGCGGCGCTGAAGGGCAGGGGTATCGTGCTGTTTCCCACCTGGCTGCTGGACCCCGGCAGCCTGCAACGCCGTGAACTGGTTGCGCTGTTGCCGGAGTGGTCGGCCTCGGCGATGGCCGAACAGGCGCAGATCCAGCTGCTGTCACCGCAGAGCCGGTTGCGTTCGCGCAAGATCCGCGAAGTCACCGCGTTCCTGCAGCAATGGCTGGGGTCGCGGCCGTATGTCGACCCGGTGCCTTGGCAATGATGCGACGTGAGGAGCACCGTAGAAAGGCGATGACGCAGCCTGCACGCCCGGCAGCAGAGTCTTGCCTGTCCCAGGCCGCACTCCCGCCGCCTGCCCAGCGAGCAGCCCATGCGCGATACCGTACACGCCCGTTATGCCACCCCCTCGCGCGTTCGTGAGGGCCGTCCGTTCCCCCAGGGCGCCACCTTTGATGGCAAGGGCACCAATTTCGCGCTGTTCAGCGCCCACGCTACCCGCGTCGATCTCTGCCTGTTCGATGAAGCCGGCAACGAGCAGCGGATCGAACTGCCCGAATACACCAACGAGGTCTGGCACGGCTACCTGCCGGATGTGAAGCCGGGACAGCGCTACGGCTACCGGGTCCATGGCCCGTACGCACCCGCCGAGGGCCATCGCTTCAACCACCACAAGCTGCTGTTGGACCCGTATGCGCGCGAAATCGAGGGCGATCTCACCTGGAGCGACGAGCTGTACGGCTACACCATCGGCCATCCCGACGCGGACCTCAGCTTCGACGAGCGCGACAGCGCCCCGTTCATGCCCAAGGCCGTGGTGGTGCACGACGACTACGACTGGGAGGACGACCAGCATCTGTTGACCGCCTGGAACAGGACACTGGTGTACGAAACACACGTGCGCGGCTACACCATGCGCCATCCGGAGGTGGCCGAAGCCGTGCGCGGCACCTGCGCCGGGCTCGCCCATGATGCCGTGCTGGACTACATCAAAGGGCTGGGCGTCACCGCGGTGGAGCTGCTGCCGGTGCAGGCCTACCTGGATGACAGCCACCTGCTGGAAAAAGGACTGCGCAACTACTGGGGCTACAACACGCTGGCGTTCTTCGCGCTGAAGAGCCGCTACCTGGCCAGCGGCCACCGCGACGAGTTCCGTGACATGGTCAAGGCCATGCACCGCAAGGGGCTGGAAGTGGTGCTGGACGTGGTCTACAACCACACCGCCGAGGGCAACCAGCTGGGCCCGACGCTGTCCTTCAAGGGCATCGACAATGCCACCTACTACCGGCTCGCCGACGACAAGCGCTACTACATCAACGATACCGGCACCGGCAACACCTTCAACCTCAGCAACATGCAGGCGATGCGCTTCGTCACCGATTCGCTGCGTTACTGGGCGCAGGAGATGCATGTCGATGGCTTCCGCTTCGACCTGGCGACGATCCTGGGGCGCGAACCGAGCGGTTTCGACCAGCGCGGCAGTTTCCTCGATGCCTGCGGGCAGGATCCGCTGCTGTCACAGGTGAAGCTGATCGCCGAGCCCTGGGATTGCGGCCCGGGTGGTTACCAGGTGGGCCGCTTCCCGCCGGGCTGGGCCGAATGGAATGACAAGTTCCGTGACAACGCGCGCAGCTTCTGGAAGGGCGACGAAGGCACGCTGGCCGAGTTCGCCACCCGCTTCACCGGCTCGGCCGACCTGTTCGATCGCCGCGGCCGCCGCCCGTGGTCGTCGGTGAACTTCATCACCGCCCATGATGGCTTCACCCTGCATGACCTGGTCAGCTACAACGAAAAGCACAACAGTGCCAACGGCGAGGACAACCAGGACGGGTCCAACCACGATGGGTCGTGCAACTACGGCGCCGAAGGCGAGACCGACGATGCGGACATCAAGGCGCTGCGCGAGCGGCAGATGAAGAACCTGCTGGCCACGCTGCTGCTGGCCCAGGGCACGCCGATGCTGCTGGCCGGCGATGAGCGGGCACAGACCCAGGGTGGCAACAACAACACCTACTGCCAGGACAACGAAACGGCCTGGATCGACTGGCAGCGCGACCCCAGCGACGGCCGGCTGGCCGACTTCGTGCGCGAGCTCACCGCATTGCGCCGCCGCTATCCCATCCTGACCCGTGGCCGCTTCCTCAATGGCCAGTACAGCGAGGAGGCCGGGGTCAAGGACCTGTCCTGGCTCAATCCCAGCGGCGCGGAAATGGCGGACGCCGACTGGCATGACGGCGGCGCACGTGCGGTGGGCCTGGTACTGGAAGGCAAGGCCCAGCAGTCCGGTGTGCGCGAGCACGCCACCGATGCGACCTTGCTGATCCTCATAAACGCGTGGCACGAAGGGGTGAGCTTCAACCTGCCCGATGACGAGGACATGCCGCTGCACTGGAAGCTGATGCTGTCCACCGATGAAGCGCTGGACCGCGAATCGGTGCCGAAGGGGGCAAGTGATTTCCTGGCGCCACCGCGCAGCGTGACCGTGTTCGAACGGCGCACCTGAAGGTGTGGAAGTGAAGGAGGGGAGGGCGGCGCTGGCCGCCCTTTCCGCAACCGCGTGTCAGACGATCTGCGCGGTGGGTTTGTGGGTGGCCAGCCAGATCGCCTGCCACAGGCCGGACAGGCCGATCAGGGCGTAGATCGCGCGCGGCCACATGCTGTCCGCACCGCAGGCCAGCCCGATCAGATCGACCTGGAACTGCCCCTGCAGTCCCAGGCAGATGGCACCAAACAGCACCATGATCAACGTCGCGATGTTGAACGCTCGCACTGCCTTGCCCCTGGTTTCTTTCGTGGATGGCGACAGGGTGGCGCCTGCGGCGTGCGAGCACCGTGATCCTGTGCTTCACGCCTCGTCAACCGCAGCGTCCACCTGGGCTCCACGCGCGCCTGCCTATGATCAGTGCACCCCCGTCCCGGCAGACCTCCCGCATGATCCCCACTTCCTATTGGCGCAAGAGCTGGGGCAGCTTCGTGCGGCCCAACACCGGGTCGTTCGACATTCGTGATGTGTCCTGCCTGCAGGAACCGACGTCGCTGCGCATCGTGCACCTGTACCGCATCGATGCCTGCTGCCTGGGATGCAACCACGTGTTCTCTGCGCGCGACGGCCACGGCATGGCCACGGTCACCGGCGCCCGCGTGCTGACCTGTCCGGGCTGTTCCGCCAGCCAGGCGGTGTCCAACAGCGAACTGGCCGGTTTCTTCACCGCCGGCACGGCCACGGCCACCGCGCCGGTCACGCCGCAGGCTCCCGGGCAGGTAGCGGCTGCGGCATGAGCCTGGCCGCATCGGCTTGCTCGTAGGCCTGCACGCTGGCGGGCAGCTCGGCATGCAGGAAGTCCACGAACAAGGCGATCCGCCGCGAATACATCGACTTGACCAGGTGGGTCTCCGAGAACATCCGCGGTTCGCCTGCGGTTTCCGGCAGCACTTCCACCAGGCGCCCCGTACGCAACAGGGCGGCCACTTCCCAGCGCGAGCGCTGCATCACGCCCAGACCGGCCACCGCCCAATCCAGCAGGGTGTCCGGGTCGTTGGACCGTGCGACAGCGTTGAGGGCCACGCGCTGCCGTTGCGTCCCCGATCCGATCGTCCATAGCGGCGCTTCGCTGTTCCTGCTGCCGTTGTCGATGCAATGGTGCGTGGCCAGCGCGTCCACGCGCATCGGCGTGCCATGGCGCTGCAGGTAGACAGGGCTGGCCACCAGTATCCGCTGGCTGCTGAACAGTGGCCGCGAGATGAAGCTGGGATGCGGTGCGATGCCACCGCGGATCGCCACGTCGATCGAGTCCCCGATCAGGTCCACCGCCGCCCGTGACATCTGCAGGTCGATGCGAACCTCCGGGTGCCGGGCCATGAAACGGGCCGACAGCGGCCCCACGATGTGCCTGCCGAGTGGCACCGGGCAGGCCACGCGCAGCGTGCCGGCCTGATCGTCCCGATCCGCGTGGGCCTCCAACGCGGCCTGTTCCAGCAATTGCAGGATTTCCTCGCTGCGCCGCAGATAGGCTTCGCCGGCGGGGGTGAGCGACTGCCGCCGGGTGCTCCGCACCAGCAGCTTGACCCCGAGCCGCGCCTCCAGCTGGCGCAGGCGTTCGCTGACCATCGACGTGGCCATGCCCAGGGTGCGCGCGGCGGCGGTGAGGCTGCCCGCGCGCGCTACGGCGACGAAGGCCCTCATCTCGGCGAAATCATTCATGGCAGGCAGATATTCGGCTACGGCGAAAACAGTTTTCACCATATCCCGGTTAATTGCGCAGGGCCAGCTGCACATAGTGGTCGCAATACGCGTGACACACTGCAGCACGCACTGCACTACACGCCAGCCAGATCGCACCGGAGCCAGCGATGTCCAACGAAAACAACGAAGCGAGCGCTTCGCCGTCACGGCGACGCTTTTTCCAGGCCTTGACCCTGGTTCCGGTAGTCGCCGCGCTGCCCGCCTGCAAGGAAGCGCCGAAGGGAGCGTCGGCCGGCGCATCGCCGGCGCAGGACAGCGCGCCCTACCAACCGGCTTTCTTCAGCGCAGCGGAGTGGGCGTTCGTGGTGGCCGCGTGTGATCGCCTGATCCCGGCCGATGACATCGGCCCCGGGGCAGTGGAATCGGGGGTGCCGGAATTCCTCGACCGCCACATGCAGACCCCGTACGCCAGCGGTGCGATCTGGTACATGCAGGGGCCGTTCCTGGAGGCGCCGTCCGAATTCGGCTACCAGGGCCGGCTGGCGCTGAGGGACATCCTGAAGGTCGGCATCGCGGCGATGGACGCGCATTGCCGCAGGGCGTTCGACGGCAAGGGCTTCGCCGCACTGACGGTGGAGCAGCAGGAACAGCTGCTCACCCAGGCCCAGGATGGCAAGCTCGGGCTGGAGGAGATCAGCGACAAGGTGTTCTTCAGCAACCTGCTCAACGAGGTCAAGAACGGCTACTTCGCCGATCCCAAATATGGCGGCAACAAGGACATGGGCGCGTGGAAGATGATCGGTTACCCGGGCATGCGCGCCGACTACATCGACTGGATCAGCGTGCGTGACAAGCCCTATCCGCTGGGTCCGGTCGATCTGTCCGGACGGAGGGGCTGAGCGTGGCGATCAGCAAACCGAAAGTGGATGTCCTGATCGTGGGCATGGGCTGGACCGGGGCGATCATGGCCAAGGAGCTCACCGATGCCGGGCTGCACGTGGTGGCGCTGGAACGCGGCGGCGACCGCGATACGCAGCCTGATTTTGCTTATCCCAACGTGGTGGACGAGCTGGAAGGGTCGGTGCACCGGCGTTACCTGCAGAGCCTGGCCCAGGATACGTTGACCATCCGCCACAAGGCCGCCGATACCGCCGTGCCCTACCGGCAGATGGGCTCGTTCAAGCCCGGTACCGGCGTCGGCGGGGCCGGCAGCCACTGGTCCGGCTGCCATTTCCGCGCGCTGCCGGAAGACTTCCGCCTGCGCAGCAACATGGAACAGCGCTACGGCCGCGGCTTCATTCCCGACGACATGACCATCCAGGATTTCCCGGTCAGCTACGAAGACCTGGAGCCGCACTTCGACCACTTCGAATATGTCTGCGGCACGTCCGGCAAGGCGGGCATCATCAATGGCGTGCTGCAGCCGGGCGGCAATCCGTTCGAAGGCTCGCGCAGCCGCGAGTTCGCATTGCCGCCCAACCCGGACTACCTGGGCGCGGAAATGTTCTACAAGGCGGCCGAGGGCATGGGCTGGCATCCGTATCCCATTCCCGCGTCCAACACCTCGCGCGCCTACACCAACCCGTATGGCTGCCAGATGGGCCCCTGCAACGCCTGCGGGTTCTGCAGCGACTACGGCTGCCTGAACTATTCCAAGGCCAGTCCCAACGCCTGCATCCTGCCGGTGCTGCGGCAGCGCGACACCTTCGAACTGCGCACCCATGCGCAGGTGCTGAAGGTCAACCTGGACAGCACCGGCAAGAAGGCCACCGGGGTGACCTACCTGGATGCAACCGGCCGCGAGATCGAACAGCCAGCCGACCTGGTGCTGCTGTGTGCGTTCTCCTATATCAACGTCCACCTGATGCTGGTGTCCGGCATCGGCACGCCATATGACCCGCAGACCGGGCTGGGCACCGTTGGCAAGAATTACTCCTACCAGAACCTCAACCGGGTGGTGCTGTTCTTTGACAAGAGCGTGCAGGCCAATGGCTTCATCGGCATCGGCGGTGCCGGCGCCACCATGGACGACCTCAACGGCAACCAGCTGGACAACGGCAAGGCCGGCTTCGTTGGCGGCGGCCTGGTCTGGGCGCGGCAACCCGGCGCGGGCCCGGTGCGCGGCATCAACGTACCGCCCGGCACGCCCTCGTGGGGCAGCAAGTGGAAGCAGGCCGCGGTGGATTCGTTCCGCCATTCGTTCTATTACGAAGTGCAGGGCGCGTGCATGTCCTACCGGCAGCATTACCTCAGCCTGGATCCCACCTACCGCGATGCGTTCGGGCGTCCACTGCTGCGCATGACCTTCGATTGGCACGACAACGAGATCAAGGCCTCGCAGTTCCTGGTCGACAAAGCGCTGCAGATGAGCCGGATCCTCAATCCAATTGCGGTATCCGGTGATGCGAAGAAGGACGGCAGCCACTACGACATCACCAAATACCAGAGCACCCACACCTGCGGCGGCGCGATCATGGGCCATACACCGGCAGACTCCGCGTTGAACCGTTACCTGCAGTCCTGGGACGTGCCGAACGTGTTCGCCATCGGTGCCAACGCGTTCCCGCAGAACAACGGCTACAACCCGACCGGCATGGTCGGCGCGCTGGCCTACTGGGCGGCCAAGGCGATCCGCGACAAGTACCTGGCCGATCCCGGCCCGCTGGTCCAGGCATGAGGGCGCGGGCATGAAGAAGATCCTGCTGACCCTGCTGGCGCTCGCCCTGCTGGTGCTGTTGGCGTTGTTCGTCTACGCCAGGCTGCCCACCGAAACCCGTCCGGTCACCGCGTCGGGGGGCATGGAGCGTGCGGCGATGATTGAACGCGGGCGCTACGTGGCCACCGCCAGCGACTGCGTGGCCTGCCATTCGACCCCAGGCGGTGCCGCGTTCGCCGGTGGCCTGCCGATCGCTTCGCCGATCGGCACCATCTACAGCACCAACATCACGCCCGACCGGAAAACCGGCATCGGCGAGTACAGCCTGGATGACTTCGACCGCGCGGTACGCCATGGCATCACCCCGCACGGCGACACCCTGTATCCGGCGATGCCGTATCCGTCCTACGTGCGCCTGACCGATGCGGACATCGAGGCGATGTACACCTACTTCATGCACGGCGTGGCACCTGCGCAGGCGGAGAATCGCCCAGCCGGCATCCGCTGGCCGTTGTCGATGCGGTGGCCGCTGGCG
Source organism: Stenotrophomonas chelatiphaga (assembly GCF_001431535.1). GTDB lineage: Bacteria > Pseudomonadota > Gammaproteobacteria > Xanthomonadales > Xanthomonadaceae > Stenotrophomonas > Stenotrophomonas chelatiphaga. The sequence goes on along the minus strand of NZ_LDJK01000014.1, from coordinate 60,194 downwards.
ATCTGGCGCAAGCAGTTCGGCCCGGATCCTGCGCAGGCAGGAAAAATGCAGGGCAGTTACCCCGACGAGGAAATCGCCCGCGGCGCGTATCTGGTGCAGGGCCCTGGCCACTGCGGCAGTTGCCACACACCACGCGCGCTCACCCTGCAGGAGAAGGCGATGGACGAGTCCGGCGCCGAGTACCTCGCCGGCGGCCAGGTGATCGATGGCTGGCTGGCGGTCAACCTGCGTGGCAACAAGGCCGACGGACTCGGCAACTGGAGCCGGCAGGACATCATCGACGTGCTGAAGACCGGGCGCAGCGAGCGCCATGCGGTCGTCGGCAGGCCGATGGCCGACGTGGTCCAGCACAGTACCCAGCACCTGACCGATGCCGACCTCGGCGCGATCGCGGCGTACCTCAAGAGCCTGCCTGCCACCCAGCAGGACCCATCTTCCTTTGTGGCCAATCCGCAGACCGCCAGCGAACTGCGTGCGGGGGTCAACAACAGCCGTGGCGCCGAACTCTACGTAGACAACTGCGCGGCCTGCCATCGCAGTGATGCCGAGGGCTATCCGCGGGTGTTCCCCAGCCTGGCCGGAAACTCGACGATCCTGGCCAAGGATCCGACCACGCTGGTGCGGTTGGTGCTGGAAGGAAGCGAGATGCCAAGCACCGTGCATGCGCCGTCCAACCTGGGCATGCCCGGCTTCGCCGAGCGCCTGAGCGATGCCGACGTGGCCGAACTGGGCACGTTCCTGCGCGGCAGCTTCGGCAACAAGGCGCCTGCCGTGACGGCGACGCAGGTCGCCAAGGTGCGGCGGGATATCGAGAAGATGCGCACCGAGCACGACGAGGCGGCGCACGATCCGACCGAGGTGGAGTAGGCGGATCCGCGAGCATTATCGACACGTGTCGTGAAGACGGCCGGGCTCGGCCGTCACACTTTCGATCCAATACGGGAGCGACACTGAAGCCACGAAAACGTGTCACGGATACCATGACCATCACAACTGCTACCCCCTCGGCGGCGCCACGAATCCTGGTCGTTGAAGACGAGATCGAACTTTCCACGCTGCTGCAGACCATTCTCAACGGCGAAGGCTATGGCGTGGAACAGGCGTATTCGCTGTCCGATGCACTGCATTCCATCGACGATGAAGTCTTCGATGCGGCGGTGCTCGACGTCGAGCTGCGCGACGGCGTCGTGTTCTCCGTCGCCGATGCGCTGAAGGCACGCGGCATCCCGTTCTTCTTCCTGTCGGCGGTGTACAAGGGCGTGGTCCCGGTGGCCCACCGCGACGTGCCGTTCCTGAGCAAGCCGTATGAGATCGAGGAGCTGAAAAGCTACCTGACCGACACGCTCGGCCAGCGCAGAAGCAGCCGGCGCAGCGGGCATCACAGTCCCTAGCAGGGGCTGATGGCACCATCCGGGTCACCTTCCACCGTACCCAGGAGCAGATTCCATGGTGTCCAGCCCCTCCCTTCATCGAGCGTGGGTAATCCACCCCGTTCATGCTGCCGTGCTCGGCGGCGTACTGCCGCTGTTCCTGGCAACGCTGCTGGCGGATTACGCCTACTGGAGCAGCCATGAAATCCAGTGGAGCAACTTCGCTGCCTGGCTGCTGGTCGGCGCGATGGTGATGACCACGCTGGCCCTGCTGGCCGGCGTCATCGGCCTGGCCCGTCATCGTCACGGCCTGGCCTATGTGGTGGTCCTGGCGGTCACCTGGGTGCTCGGTTTCTTCAATTCGCTGCACCATGCGCGTGATGCATGGGCGGTCATGCCCGGTGGGCTGGTGATGACGGTGATCGGCACGCTGCTGGCACTGGTCGCCACCTGGATCGGCCTTTCCACCCTGCGCGTGGGAGGTGTCCGATGAGCCGCCAGATGATCAAGGTTCTCTCCGTTTCGGTGCTGGCCACCGCGCTCGCCGCCTGCGGTGGCAAGGCGCCGCAGATGGACCAGTACGGCGCCACCCCGGACATGCCCGCGCCCAAGCGCGACCTCATGCCGGACATGACCATCGCCAAACCTACGGCCTGGGGCGATACCGTGCCCACGGTTCCGGCCGGCTACCGCATTTCCGCCATTGCGACCGAGCTGGGCATTCCGCGCCAGACCCTGGTGCTGCCCAACGGTGACATCCTGGTGGCCGAAGGCCGCGGCGGCAATGCGCCCAAGCTCAAGCCGAAGGACGTCATCGCCGGCAAGATCAAGGCCAAGGGCAACACCGCCGTGAAAAGTGGCAACCGCCTGACCCTTCTGCGTGATGCCGACGGTGATGGTGTGTATGAGATGAAGACCGTGTTCGCCGACAAGCTCAACGCACCGTACGGACTGGCGATGATCGGCAACGTGATCTATGTCGCCAACCAGGACGCGCTGGTGCGTTTCGACTATGTCGATGGGCAGACCCAGGCCAGCGCGGCACCGACCACGGTCACCGAACTGCCTTCGGCGATCAACCATCATTGGACCAAGTCGCTGGCCGCAAGTGCCGACGGCCGCTACCTGTACGTGGGCATCGGCTCCAACAGCAACATCACCGAACGTGGCATGGCCGCCGAGGTGGATCGCGCGGTGGTATGGCAGATCGACGCGCAGACCGGTGCCCACAAGACCTATGCGACAGGCCTGCGCAATCCCACCGCGCTGGCGATCCAGCCGGGTACCGGCACGGTCTGGGCGGTGGTCAACGAGCGCGATGAGATCGGTCCCAACCTGGTACCGGATTACCTGACGTCGGTGAAGGAAGGCGCGTTCTACGGCTGGCCTTACAGCTACTGGGGCAAGAACGTGGACGATCGCGTGATGCCGCAGGATCCGGCGAAGGTGGCCAGTGCCATCGCTCCGGATTACGCACTGGGCTCGCACGTGGCCGCGCTGGGCGTATCGTTCTCCGGGCCGACCATGGGCGCGAAGTTCGCCGATGGCGTGTTCGTCGGCGAGCACGGCAGCTGGAACCGCAACCCGCCGGTGGGCTACAAGGTGGTCTTCGTGCCGTTCCGTGACGGCCGCCCGGCCGGTGAGCCGATCGACTTCGTGTCCGGCTTCCGCGGCGAAGATGGGCTGACCCGTGGTCGCCCGGTCGGCGTCACCGTCGATCCGCGCGGTGCGTTGATCGTGGCCGATGACCTGGCCAACACGATCTGGCGCGTCACCCCGGACACGGCCACGGCACCCGCGCCGGCCGAGACGCCGGTGCAACCGCCCGCACCGATCACCCCCTGACCGATCTCCCGGCAGCGCCGAGCCATGCTCGGCGCCTGCCGGTGGTCAGCCCAGCGCTGCGCGCACGCGCATGGCCAGCTCGTCCACGGTGAACGGCTTGCCGATCATCTGCACGCTCGGATCCAGCATGCCGTCCTGCACCAGCGCGTTGCGGCTGTAGCCGGTGGCGAACAGCACCTTCAGGTCCGGCCGGCGTCGCAGCGCTTCGTCGGCCAACTCGCGGCCGTTGACCTCCGGCATCACCACATCAGTGAACAACAGGGCCACGCCCGGGTGCGCATCAAGCAGCTTCAGCGCCGCCGCCGCACCGTCAGCGGCAAGCACCGGATAGCCGAGCTCGGTCAGGGCATCGATGGAAAACTGGCGCACGCCGGGCTCGTCTTCCACCACCAGCACCAGCTCCTGTCCACCCACCACCTCGAACGCATCGTCCGACGTCGTTTCAGGCAGCGGATCGACAACCGCCATCAGGCGCGGAAGATAGAGCTTGACCGTCGTACCCCGGCCGATCCCGGACTCGATGCGCACATGTCCGGCGGACTGCTTGACGAAGCCGTACACCTGCGAAAGCCCCAGTCCGGTTCCCTGGCCGACCTTCTTGGTGGTGAAGAACGGCTCGAAGGCCTTGGCCATCACCTCCGGCGACATGCCGCTGCCATTGTCGGCCACCGCGATCAGCACGTAGTCGCCTGCCGGAACGCTGCCGGCGCTGGCATCCTCCTGCGCACAGTTGGCCGTCTCCACCGTGAGCCGGCCGCCGCCGGGCATCGCATCGCGTGCGTTGACCGCAAGGTTGAGGATCACGTTTTCCAGCTGGTTCGCATCGGCGAAGGTGGACCACAGGTCAGCGGCCAGCACGGTTTCCAGGCGTACGCTGCTGCCCAGCGAATGCACCAGCAGGTCCGACATGCCGGCCACCAGGCGGTTGGCATCCACCGGTACCGGCTGCAGGGGCTGCTGGCGCGAGAACGACAGCAGCCGCTGGGTGAGCTGCGCGGCGCGGCGGGCGCCGTCCATCGCCATGTCGATGTAGCGCTTGGCGCGTGGATCCTGGTCGCCGAGGCGTGCCGCCAGCAGGTCCAGCGGACCGATCACCGTGGCCAGCATGTTGTTGAAGTCATGCGCGATGCCACCGGTCAACTGGCCCACGGCCTCCATCTTCTGGCTCTGGCGCAGCGCTTCTTCTGCCCGCGTACGTTCCATTACCTCCTCCAGCACGCGGGCCTCGAGGTGCTCGTTCAGTTCCTTGAGGCGCGCGTCGGCGAGACGGCGCGCGGTGACCTCGATGGCCACGCCCAGCACGCGCACGCAGCGGTCGCCTTCGAACAGGCCCCGGCCCTTGGCCGCCACCCAGCGCACCACGCCATCCTCCTTGCCCACGGTGCGGTACTCCACGTCGTAGAGCGCGCGCAGGGCAGGGTCGGCAGCGGCCGCGAACGCAGCGCTGGTTTCGGCGCGGTCATCCGGATGCAGTCCGCCGTAGAAATCCTGCAGGGATACGTCCACGTGGGCCGAAATGCCGAACATCGCCTTGGTGCGCGGCGGCCAGATCAGCACGTCGTGCACCAGGTCCACGTCCCAGAAGCCCATGTCACCGGCTTCGGTGGCGAAACGCAGGCGCTCCTCGCTTTCAGCCAACGCGGCCTCGGCGGCCTTGCGCGAGGTCAGGTCCAGCATCGCGCCGATCATGCGATGCGGCTCGCCCGAGGCGCCGCGCAGCACGGTGCCGCGGTCCAGCACCACCGCATAGCTGCCATCGGCACGGCGGAAGCGGTACTCGCCGGTCCACGACGAGGTCTCACTGGCGATCACCGCATGGATATGGTCGTCCACGCGCTGGCGATCGTCCGGATGGATGTTGTCCAGCCACCACTGCGCGGTGGTTTCGGTCAGTGCGTGGCCGAACAGGGCGCACAGCGCTTCGTTCCAGACGACGTGGCCATCGGACATCCGCCAGTCCCATATCGCATCGTTGGTGGCCCGTGCGGCCAGCCGGTAGCGCTCTTCGATCTCCTGGTGTTCGGCGGCCGCCGCCTTGCGGTCGGTGATGTCCAGCGAGGTTCCAACCAGGCCGACGACGCTGCCGTCGGCATCGCGCAGCGGAGCCTTGGTCGACAGCCAGACGGCGCGCCGCCCGTCAGGGAAGCTCACTTCTTCTTCCAGTTGTTCGCTGCGGCCATTGGCCATCACCCGTTCGTCGGCGGCCATCACCGCCGCGGCCTGCACCGGGTCGCTGAGCAGCTCGGCATCGGTGCGTCCGATGTAGCGCTCCGGTGGCAGCCCGATCAGCTCGGTCGTGCCACGGTTGCCGATCAGCAGGCGGCCCTGGCGGTCCTTCGCGTAGACCACGCCGGGCGCTGCTTCGACAAAGGACCGCAGCAGGACCTGCGCCTGGTCGCGCTCGGACTCCAGCCGCCGGCGTTCGTCGATGTCGATCAGCACGCCGGGAAAACCGACGGCGCGGCCGTCGGCATCCAGGTCGACCCGGCCGACCGCCTCTATCCAGCGATACTGGCCATCATTGCCGCGCGTGCGGTACTGATGGGAGTAGCGCCCGCCACGTCGCAGGGCGGCGGCGATCGCCTGCTCCAGCCCCGCGCGGTCATCGGGGTGCACGGTGGACACCACCTGGTCCAAGCGCAGCTCGCCCTGTACGGCGGCCGGCTCCAGGCCGAAGGCATGGGCCAGGGCATCATCGACGGTCAATCTGTCGTGTGTCACATCCCAGAACCAGGTGCCGACGATCGCCCCGGCAGCGAGCGCCAGCTTGACCCGCTCGGCGTCGCGCTCGGCGTGGGGGGCAGGGGGAGGGGGAAGGTTCAAGGAGTTCTCACGGCAAAGGCCCGGGAATGACGCATTCAGGACGCCTAGATTATCGTTGCCGGGCAGTGCTGGGAATGTTGCCTGCTGCACGCGGGTGGCAGGCCGACGCCAGCGCCGCCGGCGTTGTGGCACAGTTGCAGGCATTGCACGTCCAAGGTGTCCGGGAGACAAGGAATGAACAGGAAAGTGGTGATGTTGGTGCTCTGCCTGGTCGCAGGTTCGGCGATGGCAGGCGGCAGTGCACGGTTCGGCAACAAGCTGGTGAGTACCGGCGACGCTGCGGGCAAGGTGACGCAGGTGGCGGGCAGGCCGGATCGGGTGATCCAGCTGGAAACCGACTTCAGCGGCAACATCGGGGAGCGGTGGGAGTACTACAAGGCGCAGAAGACCATCCACATCATCTTCCGGGACGGCAAGGTGACCGAGGTCAACGAGCTCTACAACTGAGGGTGCCCGCAGGATGCCTGCTTCCGCGTGCGGAACGCGGCCACGTTCATGCGGTTTCCGCAGGCCGCCATGCTGCACCGGCGGCGCCGGCCTGAAGGGGTGGGGTCCACCAACAGCAGGTCCTTGAGCGGGTGCTCGCCCCTCGGCCTGAATCGATCTAAACTCGGTCCATCCGCTACGGGAGGGCAGGGTATGGCAAAGATGAAGGCAGTAGTGGCGGCCATGATGGCAGCCGCGGTATCGCTTGGCGCAGCCGCCGCACCGGCAGGTCCACAAAGGCCTGCGGTGCCGATGTCCGGTAACCCCATCCTGCCGGGATGGTATGCGGACCCGGAAGCGGCGGTGTTCGGCAGCACGTACTGGATCTATCCGACCACCTCCGCGCCGTATGCGGAACAGACCCATTTTGATGCCTTTTCTTCACCTGACCTGGTGCACTGGACCCGGCATCCGGACGTACTGACCAAGGCCAGCATTCCGTGGGCCAAGGAGGCGCTGTGGGCGCCTGCGGTGGTGGAAAAGGGCGGTCGCTATTACTTCTTCTTTTCCGCCAATGACATCAAGACGGACGAGGAAACCGGCGGCATCGGCGTGGCCGTGGCCGACCGGCCTGAAGGTCCTTACCGCGACCTGCTGGGCAAGCCGCTGATCGGGACGTTCCATAATGGTGCCCAGCCGATCGACCAGTTCGTGTTCGAGGACGACGACGGTGCCTGGTACATGATCTACGGGGGCTGGAAGCACGCCAACATCGTGCGGCTGAAGGATGATTTCACCGGCGTGCAGCCGCATGAGGACGGCACGCTGTACAAGGAAATCACCCCGGCCCCGGAATATGTGGAAGGCTCGCTGATGTTCAAGCGCGGCGGCCGCTATTACTACATGTGGTCCGAAGGGGGCTGGGGCGAGCCGGAGTATTCGGTGGCCTATGCCATCGCCGACACGCCCACGGGCCCGTTCAAGCGCATCGGCAAGATCCTGCAGCAGGATCCCAGCATCGCCACCAGTGCCGGCCACCACTCGGTCATCCACGCGCCCGGCTCGGACAACTGGTACATCGTCTACCACCGTCGTCCGCTGGGGGAGACCAGCCGCCATCACCGCGCCACCGCGATCGACCGCATGCAGTTCGATGAAAACGGCCTGATCCTTCCGGTGAAGATGACCCTGGAAGGTGTGCCGGCGGAGCGCGTGCAGGGCCGCTGACCTCGGTATGCTGCAGCGCAGCAAAACCAGCTAGACTGCGGGCGAAGCCCCGCTGTTCGCACGCCGCGCACCAGAACGGGGAAAACGTTTCACTTTCTCCCTTCTGGTTCGTCCTGGTACCTATGGAGCCCGCCATCCCCGAACGTTCACCGGATTTCCCGCCGCCGTGCGATGACCCAGGCGGTGGGCCGGCCGGCGTGCAGGACGGGCCGGCGACGACTGCGGGGCCGGTGACCGGCGCCCAGGCGGCGGAGCTGATGCGCAACCTCAACACCACGCTGATCCGCTTGCTGCAGCTTCGACTGGGCTCTTACGAAGACGCGCGCGACGTGGCCCAGGAGGCTTATGCGCGCCTGTTGAACCTCGGCAATGACCAGGTCGTCAGCTTCCAGCGTGCGCTGCTGTTCAAGATCGCGCAGAACCTGGCAACCGACGTCCTGCGCAGGCGCGCCTACACCGAACTGCCCGAGCCGGAAGGGCTGGAGCTGTGGCCGGACCCGGAGGTCGATCCAGAGCGGTCGGCACGCGCGCGGCGGGTCATCGAGCGCCTGCCTGCCGTGCTGGCCGAGTTGCCGCCGCGTTGCGCGGAGGCCTTCCGGCTGGTGCGGATGGAGCAGTGCAGCTTCAAGGAAGCCGGCGAGCGGCTGGGGCTGACCGACAGGATGGTGCGGATACATGTCGCGCGTGCGTTGGCCTTGTGCCAGTCGCGGTTCGATGAACTCACGGACGACGGCAGGACCGCTGAACATGATTGACCAGAACACCACCCCCCGCGAGATCGCCCTGCAGGAGGCCGCCGATTGGCTGATCCGGCTGACCGATGCGGATCCGCAGGAGGGTGACATCGAGGCATGGAACGCCTGGATGGAAGGCTCTGCAGTGAACGCGCAGGCCTTCGATGACATCCAGCTGCTGTGGGACGCGGCGGCTGAGGTGGGCGTTGATCGCGTGCTTGCCGCGCGGGGCGCAAGCGGGGAAGCGGCGACCGCGCCAGGGAGTGCTGGGTTGAATGGGGAACCGACAGGGACTGCGCGCGCCGCCGCGCGCCGACCTGCGCGGCGGTCGCGGGGCCTGCGCTGGGGAGCGCTCGCCGCCGGGGTCGCCGCCCTTGCGATAGGCGTGGGCCTGCTCCGCCAGCCGCCTGCCGGAGAGCCGCTGGAACTGCGCATGAGTGCGGGCATCGGGGCGCCGCGACACCTTGCGCTGCCGGACGGCAGCAGCGTCGACCTGGATGCAGGCAGCGAGCTGGTGGCCCAGTTCAGCCGGCACCGTCGGCAGGTCGAGCTGGTCTCCGGCCAGGCCTATTTCGCCGTGGCCAAGGATCCGGACCGTCCGTTCGAAGTACGTGCCGACGGCGCGCTGGCGCAGGCCCTGGGCACCCATTTCAGCGTTGCCCGTCGCAGCGACAGCGTGCGCGTGATGGTCAGCGAAGGCCATGTGCAGGTAAGTGACCTGCGCAGCAATGGCAAGGGCATCCAGAACCACGTGGTCCAGCTGCTGGCCGACCAGGGTGCGACGCTGGCCGAAGGAGGTCCCCTGCAGGGCCCGTTGCCGGTGGACGCGCCGTCGTCGCTGTCGTGGCTGCAGGGCAACGTGGTGTACCGCAGTGAATCGCTGGGCAATGTCGTGGCGGACCTCAACCGGCACTCGCGCGTGCGCATCGTGCTGCACGATGCGCAGATGGCCCGGTTGCCGGTAACCGGACGCTGGAGTACCGCCGATCTGGATATCTGGCTGGAAAGTGTCGCCCAGGCGCTGTCCCTTTCCATCGTGCGTGGCCCGGATGAAATCCTGCTCGCCCCTCTGGAAGGGGACGCACAGGGAACGAAACAGTAGCCGCCTGCGACGCCCCCCACCGCCTTCCTTGTTCCGGGAGTTTTCATCAGACCTTGAGCGCACGCTTCCGCCGGAAACTCGCCCTACCAGCGGCGGCGCGCGCGCCTTCCGCCGCGGGGTATTGGCCGCGCGTCGTGTTGCTGATGGGCCTGGGCGGATGGTCGGCGGCGGTGCTCGCCGAGGATCGATCAAAGGCCCTGTCGCTTTTCCTGATACGGCCGCAGTCGCTCCAGGAGGCCCTGATCAGCTTCTCGGAACAGTCCGGGATGCAGTTCGTTGCGATCGGCGACCTCAGGCATGCGCCGATCACCACGGAGGTGCGTGGGCGGCTGACCAACGAGCAGGCATTGGCACGCCTGCTTGCTCGCAGCGGGTTTGATTTCAGCGTCCAGCGCAACGGCGTGGTGACGGTTGCACCCGCGACCGCCACGCTGCCTGCGCAGCCATCCCCTGCGGTGGTCGCGCTCGCGCCAACCGAACTGGCGGGCGTGGAAGTCACCGCCAGGCGCCGTGTCGAACGGCGCATCGATGCGCCGCTGGCAATCACCGCGCTGGGCGGCACGCAGCTGGACGCAGGCGGGTTCCAGAATGCCGCCCAGGCCATCGATTCGGCGCCGGGGGCTTCTACTGTCGACGTCGGCGGTGGCTTTACCCAGGTGCAGATTCGCGGTGTTTCCAGCTCGCTGGGCGGCAACGACAACGGTTATTACCTCGATGAAATCCCCTTCACCGGGGTGACCGTGCCCTGGCACCCGGATGCCCGTGCCTTCGACCTGGATCGCATCGAAGTGCTGCGTGGCCCACAGGGCACGCTGTTCGGCGAAGGCTCGATGGGCGGCACCGTGCGCATCCTGACCAACAAGCCGGAGCTGGACCGTTTCGCTGCGCTTGCGCAGGCGGGTTGGTCTACCGCCGAGGGCGGCGGGACCGGCTGGAACGCCAAGGCCATGGCGAACCTCCCGTTGCTCGAAGACCAGCTTGCGCTGCGAGTGGTGGCGACCGACGAGTCGCTGCCCGGCTGGGTCGACGACGTGGCGGCGGAGCGCCGCGACATCAATCGGCACCGGGTAACGACCCGACGCGCACGGCTTCGCTTCGAACCCTCTGAAAACTGGCGGTTCGATGCGGCGCACTGGTCGTATCACTCCGCAGCGCCTGGCGGCGGGTATGCCGCGGACGACGCGATGGAGGTGGGCAGCTATTACGCACGCGATGCGGACTGGCGCACCTCCAACCTGGTCAGCACCTACCAGGGCGGGGAATCATCGGTCACCTATACCTACGCGGTTGCCGAACTGGAGCAGCGCCAACGCGGCGACATCCTGCCGGGCACGCGTTACGACAGTGACACTGCCATCGCGGTACGTACCCATGAACTTCGCTGGAGCTCCACCACCCCGCGCAGGCTGTCCTGGACGGCAGGCGCCTATCGCCGTGAGGCGCGTCGGTCGGACGTGAGCGTGATAGGCGCCGTGGGGCCCAGCAGCTCGCGGCAGGACAACGGCGGCGGGGCGCTGTTCGGCGAGCTGACCCTGCAGCTGCCGTGGGCGGGATGGACGGCCAACGCCGGACTGCGTTACTTCACTGATCATGTCGAAGGCGCCTCGCTCGGCATCGGCGCGGAGAGCGTGCTGGACGAGCGCTTCCAGAGCTGGAATCCGCGGGTCGGGATAGCGTGGCAGCCGGTCCCGGATACCACGCTGTATGCGAGCACTGCGAAGGGCTTCCGTTCTGGCCAGCTGCAGCCTGTTACTTCCTACGTGCTGGCGCAGGCGGCAGGGATCGCGTTGCCTACCCGGATACGTCCCGATCAGATCGTCACCACGGAACTGGGGGCCAAGACGCTGATGGATGGGGGGCGCCTGCTGGTGGAAGCGGCGCTGTTCCACAGCCGTTGGCAGGACGTGCCGGTGCGCGTTCCGGTCACCGATGTATTCAATGGACTGGTGAACTCCGATGGGGCGCGGATCCGCGGCATCGAATTCGGGCTGACCTACCAGCCATGGGACCGCCTGGCCATGCAACTGGAATCGACGCTGATCGATGCGACCTACACCACGGATGTCGCAGGGACCAGCATCCGCCGCGGAACCCAGGTCTACAACACCCCGCGCACGACGTGGGGCGCGTCGCTGGAGTACCAGTACCCGGTCGCGCAGGATCTTTCCGGCGTGGTCCGTGCCGGCGTTCGCCACCACAGTGCACGCCAGGTCGCGCTGACCCAGGGCACGCCAGGCGACGCCATCGTTTCAGCGGACGCGCGCATTACGTTGGAGTCGGCGCAGGGCTGGAGCGCATCGGTGTATGGCGAAAACCTCAGCAACGAAGACGGTGCCGACGATGCGCGCAACACCCGCGGCATCGCGACGCGACTGCGCCCGCGCACGTTCGGTGTCGAGTTCGCGTTTCGTTACCGATGAAATAAAAAATAATTTCGTTTTTATTTCACTTCTGGTTCATCGGTACGTCACGGCTTGTAAGAGGGCCTGCACCACACCTGGCCCTCGAACGCGCAACCGCGCGCCCCCCGAGCCGTCAGGAGATTCCCGTGAACCGCATTGCCCGTTCCACGAACATGTCGCTGTCCGCGCCGTCGCTGATGCGACACAAGACGCTCTCCCTTGGTATCGCGGCAGCGCTGCTGATCGCGCCTGGGGTGCAGGCCCGGGACGCGGCAGCCAACGAAGTCGCTGCAGATGCAGTGCCCAGGACGGAGACAGCTACCGAGCTGGGCAGCGTGACCGTCAGTGCGCGGAAGCGCGAAGAGCGCCAGATCGATGTCCCGATTGCAATGAGCGCGATCACCGGTGAACAGATCGATGCCTTCGGCATCAGCAATGTCGCTGAAATCATCGCGATGACGCCAGGCGCTGGTTCCGTCGACAACGGGGGCGGCTTCACCCAGGTACAGATCCGCGGCGTCTCCAGCTCACTGGGCGGCAACGACAACGGTTACTACCTCGACGACATCCCGTTTACCGGCGTCAGCGTGCCGTGGTATCCCGAAGCGCGTTCCTGGGATATCGATCGGGTGGAGATCCTGAAGGGGCCACAAGGCACGCTGTTCGGCGAGGGGTCGATGGGCGGTACCGTTCGCATACTGACCCGGAAGCCCGATTTCAATGAATTCAACGGCGCGGTGGAAGTGTCTGCGTCTTCCACCAAGGACGGCAGTGACGGCTGGGGCGGCAAGGCAACGGTTAACATCCCGCTGATCGAAGACCGGCTGGCAGCGCGTGTTGCGGTCACCGATGAGAAGCTCTCCGGTTGGACCGATGACAACGCCACCGGCGACGAAGACATCAACGAGCAGCGGGTCAAGACCGGGCGGGTGAAGCTGCGCTTTGCCCCGGTCGACCAGTGGACGATGGACCTCGCGTACTGGAAGTACAAGTCCGAAGCGCCGGGCGGCGGCAACGGCGCGCTCGATGACCTCACTACCAATTCGTTCTACAGCAATGACGATGAGTGGCATACGGCGAGTTTCGTGAGCACCTACGAATTCGAAGGCTCCCAGCTGTTCTACTCGTTCGCCGATGCAGAGCTAGACTATGCCAACGACGGCATGTTGAACCCGACCACCACCTATCTGAGCAACATCAACCTGCAGGTGCGTACGCAGGAGCTGCGCTGGTCGTCCACCGGTGATCGCCTGGTGGACTGGACGATGGGCTATTACCTGCGCGAAGCCGAGCGCAACGATTCCTCGCAGGTCGGCGGTGCGCCACCGAGCAGCTCCACCCAGACCAACGATGCGTATGCGCTGTTCGGCGAGGCGACGGTGAAACTGCCCGATCCGCGCTGGGCGGTGACCGCCGGCCTGCGCTACTTCAGCGATGACGTCGACGCGATCTCGGTATCGACCACGCGCACCTCCACGCTCAACGCCACCTTCGACAGCTGGAACCCGCGCGTATCGCTGTCCTACAAGCCGGAACGTGACACCACGCTGTATGCCAGCGCCGCCCGCGGCTTCCGTTCCGGCCAGCTGCAGCCGATCTCGTCCATCCTGCTGGCCGAAGCCAATGGCGTCGACCTGCCTTCCACCATCCGCCCCGATTCGATCACCACCTACGAGGTGGGCGCCAAGTCGCTGTTCCTGGACGGCAGCCTGCTGGTGGAAGGCGCGCTGTTCTACAGCGACTGGAAGGATGTCGCGGTGCGTGTGCCGATCACCTCCACCATCAATGGCCTGACCAATTCCAAGGGGACCGAGAACAAAGGCGTGGAGTTGAACGTGGTGTACACCCCCACGGCGTCGCTGATGCTGCAGGTCGGTGGTGCCATCATCGATGCGACCTACGTCGCGGACGTTCCGGGCACGCCGCTCAACAAGGGCACCGATGTCTACAACGTGCCACGCAACAGCCTGTCCGCGTCGGCCGCTTACAGCTGGGATATCGCCACCGACCTGCGCGGCGTCGTGCGATCCGGCCTGGTGCATGACTCTGCCCGCGAAACCGCGCTGACCGCCGGAACCCCCGGCGATGCCATCACGATGCTCGATGCGCGTATCGGCCTGGAATCGGACAACGGCTGGTCAGCGTTCCTGTACGGCGAGAACCTGACCAACGAAGACGGTGCGCTCAACGCGCGGACCACGCTCGGCGTGGCCAACCGTCTCCGTCCGCGCACCTATGGGGTCGTCTTCCGTTACGGATTCTGAAATCCATCGCGGCCGGGTGCCTGTTGTCGCAGGCGCCGGCCGCCGCCAAGGAGAAACTTGATGAAGCGATTCACCCCCCGCTCGCTGCGGGCCTGGATGTTGGCCGCTGTTGTACTGACGTGCGCCCCCGCGGTAGCCCAGGAGATCGATGACCAATGGCTTGAGCAGCCGCATGGCGCGAAGGCGCTGGAGTGGGCGCGCGCGAAGACCGCCGCCTCCCAGCAGGCCATCCGCGGGTTGCCGGTATACGCAGCGGTGAAGGCGGAGCTGGCCAGCGCGCTGGCGACCGGCGCGGCCGAGCCGGACATCACCCTGATGGGTCCACGCGCGTTGCGCTTCCTGCGCAATGCAGCGCATCCGCACGGCCTGCTGCAGGTGGCCATGCGCGATGGCCAAGGCGTGCCGGGCGCGTGGCGGACCGTACTGGACGTAGAAAAGTTGCGCCAGGAAGAAGGCGCGCCGATGGAACTGCAGGCCTACGACTTCACCAGCAGCTGCCTCGCGCCCGCGTTCAGCCGCTGCCTGCTGCGGCTTTCCCCCGGCGGTGGCGACGAAGTGGAGCTGCGCGAGTTCGACCTGGAGCAGGGGCGCTTCGTCGTCGACGGGTTCCGTACGCCGAAGGCGCGTGCCTTTGCCGAATGGCTTGGCCCCGACCAGATCATGGTGGAGCACACGGCCGAAGGGGCGCCGAAGACGCTGGCCGGCTGGCCCGCCTCGGTTCGGCTGTGGAAGCGCGGCCAGCCGCTGCGTGATGCGCGCGAGGTGTACGCCGCGCAGCCGTCCGATGCGATCGTGCAGCTGTCGGCGGTGGGCGAGGGCGCGCAACGTCGCGGTGTCATCGTGCGTTCGATCAACTACTCCACCTTCGAAGTGTTCGCGGTGGGGCAGGATGGGCAACTGCAACAGGCTGCGCTGCCGCGCACGCTCAAGCCGATGGCCGTGCAGGCGTCGGTGGGGAACCAGGTGGTGGTCCAGCTGGGCGCCGATGAGGTGGTCGAGGGAACGGCCTATCCAGCCGAAACCCTGCTGGCGTGGAATACCGACCCGGCGGTCCCTGCAGGCCGCAAGGTAACGCGGATCTACACACCCGGTGGTGGTGATTACCTGGGCGGCCGCAGTGATATTGCCAGTGCACAGGGAAAACTGGCCTTCGTGGTCAATCGCAGGCTGGTGCCCCGCGTCTTGCTGGCTACGCCGGGCGAGGCGGGCTGGAAGGTGGAAGAGGCGCTCTCCGGGCGCCCGGGTGACAGCATTTCAGTGCGCGGAGGGGGGAGCTCGAAGGACGACCTGATCGTGGCGACCAACGGCTTCGTGACGCCGCGCCGGCAGGAACTGTTGCGGCAGGGAGCGCCGCCCACGCTGCTGGCCAAGGATCCCCAATGGTTCGATGAAAACAGCTACGTGACCGAAATCCGGACGGCGACCTCGCGCGACGGCACCACGGTGGATTATTACCTGCTGCAACCGAAATCGCCGGCCAGGCCCGGTCCGCAACCCCTGTTCATGACCGGCTACGGCGCGTTCGGTATTTCCTACCGGCCTGGCTATTTCGACTACACCGTGGGCGGCCCGGCGTTCAAGCTGTGGCTGGATCGGGGTGGCTCGCTGGCCATCCCGGCGATCCGCGGCGGGGGCGAGCGCGGCGAGGCCTGGCACCAGGCGGCGATCCGCAAGGACCGCCAGCGCTCCTACGATGATTTCATCGCCGTGGCCGAACAGTTGATCGCTGCTGGCTACACCACGCCCGCCCAGATCGGGGTGTTCGGCATGTCCAACGGCGGCCTGCTGTCGGCAACGCTCGGAACCCAGCGCCCGGACCTGTTCGGCGCCGTGGTGAGCGATGTGCCGCTCACCGACCTGATCCGGATGCGCCACATGGGCATGGGCGCGGCGTGGATCAACGAGTACGGTGACCCGGACAAGGCCGACGAGGCCGCTGCGATGCTGGCTTACTCGCCGATGCAGAACGTGCGCAGCCAGACCCGTTATCCGCCGTTCCTGGTGACCATCTCCACGGAAGACAACCGCGTGGGGCCGGGGCATGCGCGCAAGCTCGCTTCGCGTCTGTACGGTGTCGGCGCCCCGGTCCATTTCCTGGAGGACGAGGAGGGCGGTCACGGGGTCAGCGATGCCTTCCGCAATCCGGAGCTGATGGCGCTGCGGATGACCTTCCTGATCGATGCGTTGATGCCGACCGACACCGGCGCGCAGTGAAGGGACGACTCCCGCCTCGCAGTCCGGGGCGGGAGTCTTCCCACTTGCGCAGGGCGCGCCACGTGCAGCGGCCGATCCAGGCCGGGCGGCGCCGCGGCTATACTCCGCCTTCATCCTCAAGGAAGCGCGATGGCCGTCCTGCTGCTTGCGATCGTGGTCATCGAAGGGATGCTGCTGCTGTCATGGTGGCGGCCTTACTGGGTATGGGGCGTGCCGATGTTCCGCCGTCGCATTGCCGCGCCGTATCCGGCCTTGAAGGCGTTTCCGTTCCACCGCCTGGAGCGCGAAGTGGCCGCGGAGAAATGGCCGGATATGGTGTTCCGTCCGCTGGACAAGCGAAGCCATGCGTTCCGCGAAAGCTTCGGCCTGCATTTCGGCTGGCGCTACCCGCCGCTGATGCGCGGCCAGATCGAGGTCGACCTGCGGCGCAGGCAGATCCAGGTCATCGGGCGCGGCAGCTGGCTGTTGATCGTCGCCGTGGTCACCGCCATTCCCGCGCTGAAGGTCGCACCCGGCGG
Organism: Stenotrophomonas chelatiphaga; assembly: GCF_001431535.1. GTDB lineage: Bacteria > Pseudomonadota > Gammaproteobacteria > Xanthomonadales > Xanthomonadaceae > Stenotrophomonas > Stenotrophomonas chelatiphaga. The sequence continues at coordinate 43,269 of NZ_LDJK01000014.1, read as the reverse complement.
CGTGCTGGTGGCCGCCGTGGTGCTGGTTGCCAGCTATCTGGTCCAGCGCCACCGTTTCCTGGCCGTCGTCGAGGCGATACGCCGGGTGCTGGACCAGCCGGCGGCTGCCTAGCGCCCGCCCGTCAGCAACAGCCGGGCCTGGGTTCCCCAGCCGCCGATCAGCACATCGGGCCTGCCGTCGCCGTCCAGGTCGCCCTGGCCCATGCTCCAGCTGCGGCCCACGGTGATGCCCGGCACCACCGCAAGCGTGACATCGCTGAAGTGGCCGCTGCCATCGTTCTGCCAGGCGCGCAGCTGCAACGGTACGAACCCCGGCACCTGGATCGCGCCGACCAGCAGGTCCGGGTGGCCATCGTGGTTGAAGTCGACCACGGTCCCGGCCCAGCTGGAGAACGTGTGGGCGGGAAGGCGCTCGGCGGTCTCGTCGCGGAAGCGTCCCTTGCCATCGTTGACCAGCAGGCGCGTCTGCGGATCCTTGTCCCAGGCGGCATTGTTGCTGGTGATGTTGAAGAACAGGATGTCCGGGCGGCCATCGCCGGTGACGTCGGCCACGTGCACTTCGCGGGTCTCCATCGGGACCTTCAGCTCCAGCCGGTGCGACTGGTCGTTGAAGCGTCCGCGGCCATCGTTGATGAGCAGCCGGTTAGGATGTGCCGGGCTGGCCAGCACGGCGTCCAGGTCGCCGTCACCATCGATGTCGGCCAACGCCACGCCCTCGGTCTGCGCATCGCCTTGTGGCAGGTGGGTCGCGCTGGCATCGATGAAGTAGCCGGGTCGTCTGGCGTCGCCCAGGAAAAGAAGACTGCGCGACGCCTGCACAGGCGCATCGGCGCCGTGGCCGGTTTCGCCGGTGCTGCCGATGAAGATGTCAGGCAGCCCATCGCCATCCACATCGCCCACCGCCAGTCCATTGCCCTGGCTGCCGGCGGGCAGCCGCTCGCTGGCTTCGGTGAAGCCGCCCTTGCCATCGCCGAGGAACAACTGGTGCACCTCGTCGGATTCACTGATGAACACCATGTCGGTGTGGCCATCGCCGTTGAAATCCGCAGTACGCACATGCTCGTTGTCACGCATCGTGCGGCCGAACGCATCCGGGACATAGCGCAGCTTCCCGCTGCCATCGTTGAGGTAGAGCCGGTTGACGCCGTGTTCCACCGATACCACCACGTCGCGGTGCCCGTCGCCGTTGACGTCCACGAATACCGAATCGGTCGAATGCAGGCTGGGCGCGGCCGGGACATGAGTTGCCGTGGCATCGACGAACACCGGGGAGGGGGCTTCCTTGATCAGTTCGAACGCGTCCGTGGCCGGATCACGGGGTTCTGCGCGCTGGGCGGTGGCAGCGTGCGGGGCGGTCAGCAGGACCAGGCTGGTGGCCAGCAGGGGAATCGAAAACGGTGTCGGCATGGGGCGCTCTTGCTGCAGGAACCAGCCTTGAACCTAACCGCAAAGCGGTCGCTTCTGCAAAATCGCCTCTGCATGCCACTATCATGCCCGCACGCGGCCTTGGCCAACGGAACGTATTTCAATGTCTGACATGCATCTGGTACTGCAGGAACTGTTCAAGGTCGGCCGGCTGGAGCGCCGCGAGATCACGCTGGTCGCTGCCCCGAGAACCTTCCCCATCTGGGACCGCGTGGAAAAGCTGCTGAAGATCAAGGGCCCGGAAGCCAGGACACTGACGCGCCACATGCTGTTTGACCTGTATCGGCTGTTTCCCCAGCTGAAAGGTGAGATCGAGCTGACGCGTTACATCTACACCTTGGGCACCTTCAAGCCGGCCCGCGTGCCTGCCGATGGTTACCTGCTGGCGCGGCGCTCGGAGGTCGATGGCAGTGACATCGCCATGTTCCATGCCCCGGCCGAACAGGTGCAGCAGGCGTGGGCGGATGCCTTTGCGCCCGATGCGCCCGGCGCCTACGTGTCGCGGTTCATCGCCCCGGCACTGCGGGACCGGCTGCTGACGGCCTACGGCGTGTCCGACGATGGCGGCAGTGCGTGTTTCCATGAGCTGCATCCTTACGTGCTGGCCCACCGCGACCACTACCTGAAGACCTATGGCGTGGACATCGGGACCGCGCAGGAAGCGGACGACGCGAATGCGTGACGCGTCACGTTGATGCGTCTGGCGGCCGGCGGGCGATCTCTATCTCCTGGCCATCCCAGGCTTCGCGCCGCGCCTTGTCCGGGTCATTTTCAATCCGGTCCGCACGATCCAGGATCAGCGTGGGGCGCTGCGGCAGGACATACGTCGGCCAGCTGCCGCCGGGGTCACCGTCACGCACGAAGGCGATCCAGTACGCCCGCATGCGCTCGGCCAGTGCGCGCCGCTGACCGCTGAGCGGGCCGCCTCGCAGGGCGGTGAATACCACCCCGTTCAACGGCCATAGATAGGTCAGGTCCACCGCGTGCGCCGCGCCGAGCAACACGCCGCCCAGGTCAAACCGGTACACCCAGGCGCGGTGGCCGCGGGCAACGTGGCGCTCGGCGAAATGGCGCGTCGGCATCTGGAAGTTGGCATCCGTCGCCAGGTTTCTGTTTCCGGCCCGGGTGTCCGGGTACGTGGCGGCGATGCGTCCGGCAGCAGTCCTGCCCAGCAGCCAGCCGACCTGTGCCAGCAGTTCGCCGCGCTCGCGCAGCAGCATGCTGCGCGCGCCGGGGAGCTCGAAGAAACGGATCTCTTCGCGCATCGCGCCGGCCAACAGGGGAATGGGCGGCGTGTCGGCCAGCCGCGCGGCGTCGAACGAAGCGGGCAGCAGCTCGCCATCGTAGATCGGCGCGGCCGGAATCATGCCGGGGAACGACGCGGCGACCTGCGCCTGCGCATCGAGAAAACGCGCCACCGGCGCCGCTTCCAGCGCCGCGCGGCTGCCTGCATCGTCGCCCAGGATTTCCCGGTAGCGGATCGCCTGGCGCGCGGCGATGTCACGGTCGTGCAGCAGGTTGAGTGATCCGCTCTGCAGGATCGCGGCACGGAACAGCGGCTCCACCCCGCGCGCCACCAGCAGCAGCGAAACAGAGGTCGCGCCGGCGGATTCGCCGGCCACGGTCACCTTGTCCGGGTCGCCGCCGAACAGCGCAATGTGGGCGCGCACCCAGCGCAGGGCGGCGATCTGATCGTGGAGGCCACGGTTGTTTGGAATGCCCAGCGCGGAAAAGTCGCTGAAGCCGATCGCACCCAGGCGGTAGTTGAAGGTCACCACCACGATGTCGCCGCTCGCTGCCAGTGCATTGCCAACGTAGAGCGATCCCGCGCCTGTCTGGAACCCACCGCCGTGGATCCAGACCAGCACCGGCCGCCGTGCCTCATCCGCGGCGGGGGACCAGACATTCAGGAAGAACGGGTCGTCGGATTCGCTGCGCGCTCCGCCGGCTCCCTTCGCCTGTGCGGCCGTTGCCCCGAAGTCCGCACAGTCCACTGGATCGGCCGGCAGCGCTTCCACCGCAGGCAGGCCGAAGCGGCTGGCGCGTGCGTAACGGATGCCGTGCCATGCCACCACGCCGCTGTCGAGATGGCCCTGGAACGGTCCCGCCTGCAGCGCGGCGTCCGCGCCGTCGGCCGTCAACGAAGCAGCGCCCGCGGCAGCCGGATCGGTAGCGCGGCGTACCGGTGTGGAGCAGGCGAGCAAGGGGGCAGCGGCGAGCGTCATTGCCCCGGCGCGAAGGAAGCGGCGACGTGTCGGCTGGAAGGGGTAGGGCACGCGGCAGGCTCGGCAGGGCTGTGTCCGTTACCGTAGGGCCGCATGCGCCACGGCCACGTGAGTGCGGCCGTCGCAGGGCTAGCCGCTGGTACGCGGGCTGCCGATGGCGGACGACCCAGGCGACATTTTCGTTACCCGCTGCCGATGGTCGTGCACGTTGTCGCCGCTGATCCGCCTCTGCTCGGTACCGGTCACCGTGTGCACCTTTCTGTCATTGCCAGTGACCGGCGCCGTCACCACGGCGGTCTCGCGCTCGAACGCGTGGGATTTGTCGGTATTGCGGTAATACCGGTAGAGCGTCCAGTACAACGCGGTTGCACTGGCTGGACCCAGCGCAAGCAGCGCCACGATGCCACCGCCATCACTGCTCATATCGACATTCCCAGGAACCAGAGGACCGCACCTTCGACCACCGTACCCACGCCCAGCGCCGCCAGCAGCAGCTTCCACTGCTGCACCGGTACGCTGCCCATGGTTTCACCCGTGCGGCCATTCACCGCGATGTAGTGCAGCATGCCCTTGCCCCGCTGGCGGTAGGAGTACAGCCACACCGGGACGTACATCGACACCCAGCGCGAGCCATGCACGTCGACCTTCTCCATGTCCCAGCGCACGCCGCGGTCATAGCGCTGCACTGAAGGCTCCATCCGTGATCGCGCGATCGACAGCAGCTGGTCTTCCAGGCGCGGTCGCAGCTGCTCGATGTCCACGTCGCGCTTTTCCGACGAGTACCCCACCAGGTAGGACGCATTCCACTTCAACGCATTCTTGGTGTCGAAGGGCAGGATGGTATTGATGACGTTGTTGGTATTGGCCTTGACGTCCAGCCGGCCACGCCGCGCCGACGACTCCAGCGGCAGGTCGTCGACGGTGAAATCGAGCTGCCGCTCCACGTGGTAGACGTCTGCGTCGTAGTAGGTCTTCTTGTTCTTCTCGGTGCCGCGGGTATAGCGACGCGTCTCGATCTCGCCGCGGCCCACGACGCTGGCGCTGGCGTTGCTGTCCACCACCATGTAAGGCAGGTACACGCCGATGACATTCTCCGGCGTGAACTCGGTCTTGAACGCCTTCAGCGCGAAGAAGCGCCGCTTGTCGACGAACTGGCGGATGCGCGCTACCGCATCGGTCTTGCTGACCTTGAACGGCAGCACGGCATCGGGCACGGCGCCGTTGGCCACCTGTTCGTTGACTCCGAATACGTGACGGCACCAGTGGCAGCGTGCGGTCATCGTGCTCTCGGTGTTGATCGTCACTTCCGCGCCGCAGCCCGTGCACTTGAAGCTCATCAGGCTGGCGGCATCGGCGTCGATGGCGCGCGCGCCGGAGGCGATCACATCGCCGCGCAGGTCCGCGATGCCCACGCCCAGGCCGAAGGCTTCTTCGATCCGGTGGCCGTGCCATTCGTTGCGACAGTACTGGCACACCAGCACATCGGTGCCCAGCGCATGGCGGATATCACTGGACCCGCACTTGGGGCAGCGATTCAGCCCGTCCTTCAGCTCGGCGGCGGACGTATCCAGGGCCACCGGGTCCGGCGCCAGCAGTTCGTCGCGGATCGGTGGGGGCAGGGTGGCCGGATCCACGGCAAGGCTGCCGGGCAGCGGTGGCATGTCCTGCGGCGATCCGGGGCCGACCGGGGAAGCCGCCCCGGGCAAGGGCGGCGGCGTTCTGGGCGTGGTCATCGTTGAGGCGCCTGGCGTCTTACAGTCCCAGCGCCTTGGCTTTCAGTTTGTCGTAGTCATCCTGGGTGATGAGGCCGAGATCCAGCAGCTCCTTGGCTTTCTTCAGCTGGGTCACCGTGTCATCGGCGGCAGGCGCGGCAGGCGCGACCGGTTGCTGCAGGCTGCCGGCACCGAACATCCCCGATGCCATGCCAACGCCCACCAGCCCGGCGGCACCGCCACTTTCGCCGGCCGACTGGATCCCCTGCGCCACGCTGGCCTGCAGGTTGGAATTGCCGCGTGCACCCGCCAGCGCATCGGCGCGCTGCACGGTCTTGAGCAGTTCACGGGTGTTGGCGTCGTACTCGATGGAAACGATCGCGGTCTTGACGATGGCCAGGCCACGATCGGATTTCCACTGGTAACCCTGTTCAACCGCGCTGGACAAGCTCTGCGCGAAGCCCAGCGAATCCTGCTGCAGCTTGGTAATGCGGTTGCCCTTGCCGGGGTCGTTGGTATACAGGCTGAAGGCAGGCGCCAGCGAGCCGACCACCTCGTTGAACAACTGGCTGGCCGCCGCGTTGTCCAGGTCGGTGAAGTCGAAGACCTGGCCCGGCTGCAGGTAGCTGGCGGGGACGAAATTCTTCACGAACAGGATCGGGTCGATGATCTTCAGCGTGTACGAACCCCGGGTCACCGCGCCGACCTGGGTGCCGAGGAAGCCGTCATCCCAGTAGATTTCCGACTGCGTACCGAAGCGGTTGTCCGGCAGTTCCTTCAACGAAACGAAGAAGGCAGCCTGCTGCGAGCCCGGCTGTCCGCCGAACTTGAAGCGTTCCCAGCTCTGCCGGATCAGCGAACTTACCAGGCCGTCACCGGCGAAGATCGACTGCGAATGGGTATCGTCCGATTCCCAGATATAGCCGCCCGGCTCAGCGACAAAGGCGGTGACCGCGCCGTCCTGCATCAGCAGCAGGCCATAGCCCTCGGGCACCACGATCTTCGAGCCGTTGCTGATGATGTTGGTCGAGGCGCTGGTGTTGGAACCTCGCCCCGCATTGGTGCCACGCGGCACCGCGGCAAACAGCGCTGCCGTGGACGGCAGTCCGTTCGGGACGGTATGGAAATCCTTCCACTGGTCGGCCAGAACACCGCCAACCGCACCTGCCACCGCCTGTCGAAGACCCATGACAATTCCCTGTTGTTCGTGGACAGGCACCACGCCCGTCGTGCTCGTTGGACTATATCAGCCGGTGTACCCGTGCGGCACGCGCTGGAATCAGGGCAGGTTGCACTGCATCTTGCCGTCCACGTAATAAGGCTTGGGCACGTTCGGGTTCTCGCTGGTCTTCTCGAACACCACCTCCAAGGAGTCCAGGTCCGGCGTCCCCTTGCGGTCGGTACAGGCGGCCTGGAGCTTCTGCTTCACCGCGGTGATTCCGGCCTCGCGGGTGGCACCGTCGGCGCTGTTGGTGAGGTTGGCGACTTCGGCGAAGGCCGCCGGGCTGGCGCCGAACAGGCAGGCGGCGATCAGGGACACGTGCAGCTTCTTCATGGACTCTCCTTGTTGGGTGGGCAGTCGGTGCCCGGCCAGCAGGATAGGGCGCGCGGGTTAAGGTCCCGTGGACTGCCGGGTTCCATGGGGATCTCGGCTAGACTGCCGGGCAGTCGTGCTGCGGAGTACGCAATGCCTTCCACGGTGATCGGGGCTGCCGCCCGCCAACTGGTGCAGGAAGAGTGCCTGGCCATCGCCAATGCATTGGCGTCGCGGTCGGATATCCACGTGGGCGTGCATAGCGCCCGCAAGGCGATCCGGCGTCTACGCGCGGTGCTGGCGCTGTTCGCAACCGACGAACAGCCCCTGCAACGCACCGACCGTGCGCTGCAGCGCCTGGGCCGTGGTCTTTCGGCGCTGCGCGATGCACATGTGCTGGTGGAGACCGCGCAATCGTTGCAGGCCGACGCACCGTCCCCCGGCTGGGCCAGCGTCATCACGCATCTGCGTGCCCGCCGTGACCGCCTGCTGCAGCGCGCCCGTGCGCAGGATCCGGGTTTCCAGAAGAAGCGGCGTGCGGTCCAGCGTGTCGGCCTGGAGCTGGATGCGCAGCGCTGGGAGCGGGTGCGCAAGGGGGATCTTCGGCGTGCCTTGGCCCGCAGCCAGCGCAGAGCGAAAAAAGCCGCCGCGCGTGCCCGCGACAGCGATGACCCGGAGGCACTGCATGACTGGCGGCGCAGGGTGCGGCGGCTGCGCATGCAGCTGGAGGTGATGGCCCGGCTGGACGGCGGGCTGGTGCAGGATCATGCAGGCAGTGACGGCGGCAAGCATGCCAAGGGTCTGCGCCGGCTGAGCGATGCGCTGGGCCGGGAGCAGGACCTGCGCCTGCTGCGCAACCAGATCCGCGCGATGCCCGGGCTGCAGGACAAAGCGCAGCTGATGGCGCTCACGCGGTGACGTTGGAAACGTGACGACCAACGGTCGTCACCCACCCTGCGCAAGCAGACGGCCAGCGGCCGTCGCTACCGACGCGCGCCTTACCAGTCGGTGGGCGCGTAATCCTTGAGGAACTGGCCCCACACGTGCTCGCCGGTGTTGAACCCGTGGATGATCGGATCGACGATGCGCGCAGCGCCATCCACGATGTCCAGCGGCGGATGGAAGCGCTCTTCCTGCACCTTCTTGGCCGCGATATCCGCCGGATCTTCGTCGGTCACCCAGCCGGTATCCACGCTGTTCATGTGGATGCCGTCGTTCTGGTAATCCGCCGCCGAAGTACGCGTCATCATGTTCAACGCGGCCTTGGCCATGTTGGTATGCGGATGACGGGTGGTCTTGAAGTTGCGGTAGAACTGGCCTTCCATCGCCGACACGTTGACGATGTGCTTGTCGCGCTCCGGCGTGGCCAGCATCAGCGGCTTCAGGCGCGCGTTGATGATGAACGGCGCGATCGCATTCACCAGCTGGGTTTCCAGCAGCTCCACCGACGGTACTTCGGCCATCAGCAGGCGCCAGGAATTGCGACCCCGCAGATCGACCTGCTGCAGATCCTGGTCCAGCCGGCCTTCCGGGAACAGATGCTGCTGGCCCACCAGCTCGTCTTCCAGCAGGGCCACCTGGGACAGCTCGGCGGCACGGGTCAGCCCATCGGCGCCGTTCAGGCCGCGGTCCTGCACCGCCGGCAGGGCGATCGCCGAGGCATCACTCAGCAGCTCCGCGCTGCGCAGGCCCTCGTACTGACCTACCAGGCTGCGCACCGTTTCGGGCAGCTCGTGCAATGCAGCCGTCTCGCCGGCCATCATGTGCGCGTAGAACTGCGGCGGACGGCGCACCGTCTGGCAGGCGTTGTTGATGATGAAATCCAGCCGCTTGCGGGTTGCCAGCAACTCGCTGCAGAAGGCTTCCACGCTCGGGGTGTGGCGAAGGTCCAGCCCGTAGACCTGCAGGCGATGGCCCCACACCGCGAAATCCGGTTCTTCGGCGTAACGGGCAGCCGAGTCGCGCGGGAAGCGCGTGGTGACGATCAGCTCGGCGCCGGCGCGCAGCAGCTTCAGGCCGGCCTGGTAGCCGATCTTGACCCGCCCACCGGTGAGCAGCGCGACGCGGCCGCGCAGGTCGGCGGTTTCGGTCCGCTTGTGGAAGTTCAGTTCGGCGCAGGCCGGGCACATCTGGTCATAGAAATGATGCAGCTGCGTGAACTTCTGCTTGCACACGTAGCAGTGGCGCAGTTCCGGCGAATGTACGGGCTCGGCAGCCACCTCGGCGCCTTCGCCATTGCGTGCATCGTGCAGTCCGGGTGCATGCGGCGGGAAGTAATTCGGGGTACTGAAGACGGGCTTGCGGCGCAGGGTCCGGATACCGGTCTGTTCCAGCAGGGCTTCGGCCTTGCGCACTTTTTCCTGGTGGCGGACCTTGGCCTGCTGCTTGAGCATCGCCCGGCGTGCCTTGGGCTCGGGGTGGTACACCTTGGCAACCACCTGGTGCAGGCGCACGCGGTCGGCTTCGGGCAGCGCATCCAGCACGCTGCGGTCGGCTTCGATGGCCTCCAGCAGGTCCAGCGCGGCGCGCAGGCGGTCGGTCAGGGGCTGTTCGTCGGCCACGGGCGCGGCGGGTGGGGCGGTGGTAGTCACATCGAATCCGGAAGGAACGGCACTAGGCCAGGAATGGACAGCAGAGCGGTGACCGGCTCGATGCGGGTCCATGCTGTTGCGGGCCGGGCAAGGCCCGGACGGGGGCCATTGTCCCTGATCGATGGGGGCGGATGCCAGCGGGGCGGCATCACCGCGGCTACCCAGGTGGGGGCGCGACTCAGCCTGCGGGTTGCGTGGCACCCTTGTGGACGTTCTTGTCCGGCTCCTGCGGGGCGTCCGGATTGCCATTGCGCGCAAGCCATATGCACGACGGACCCACGATGGCCAGGATGCCAACGATCACGATCAGCAGCATCTTCGTGCTCTTTTTCATTCAAACCCCTCGCGTGCGGACATTCAGCCGAGCATAGGCGGATCGGCGTCGTTCGCATGTGTTTCCCGCGGCCGGTGCGGACGTCGCCTCGACGCCCGCCCGGTTGCTGGCGCTTACTTCGGCATCAGTACCGTATCAACGACATGGACGACGCCGTTGGACTGCATGACATCGGCCGTGCTGACCGACGCCTTGCCGCCCTTGGCGTCGACGATCCACAACTTGCCCTCGTGCAGCTTGAAGGTGAGCGGTTCGCCCTGCACCGTCTTCAGCGTGGCGGTGCCGCCCTGCTGGGTGGCCGCCGCGGTCAACTGGGCAGCAGTGTGCACGCCGGGCACCACGTGGTAGGTCAGGATCTTGGTCAGGGCTGCCTTGTTTTCCGGTTTGACCAGGGTGTCCACGGTGCCGGCTGGCAGCTTGTTGAAGGCGGCGTTGGTGGGCGCGAACACGGTGAACGGCCCGGCACCGTTGAGGGTATCCACCAGTCCGGCTGCCTTGACCGCGGCGACCAGCGTGGTGTGGTCCTTGGACGCACTGGCGTTTTCCACGATGGTCTTGGCCGGATACATCAACGCACCGCCGACCGTCGGCGGATCGGCGGCGAAGGTGGGGGCCGCGAAGGCACCAAGAACGACGAGGCTGGTGGCAAAAGCGATCTTCTTGAAAGTAGCTTGCACGTTGCTTCTCCTGTTCGTCCCCGGAATGGGGGTACTGAAGGTACGCAGCCGACAGCGGGCTGGATGCAGCCGGCTGGTTTTTCTTTCAAGGATGAGGAAGACGTGAACATCGCACCCCTGATGCACGCTTCGAAGTGCCGCAGTCCAGGGGGCTGGGCGAGAATAGGCGCCGTTTTGCGTGATGCAGGGTGTTGTGCGTTGTATGTGCAGGTTGGTCGTGATGTTCGTTGTACTTGTCATTCCCTCGTGGGCGCTCGCCGCGCCCGTCGAAATCGCGGGCCGTGCCACGGTGGTCGACGGTGACACCCTTGCGGTCAACCAGAAGCGGGTAAGGCTATGGGGAATCGATGCGCCCGAGAGCGCGCAGCAGTGCGCGGACCCGCAAGGCAGGTCATGGCCCTGTGGGCGTCGGGCCGCCAATGCGCTGGATGGGCACCTGCAGGGCAGGACGGTGCGCTGCGTGCAGCGCGATGTGGATCGCTATGGCAGGTCGGTCGCCGAGTGCTTCGTCCAGGCCGAATCGGTGAACGCCTGGATGGTTCGATCCGGCTGGGCCGTGGCTTACCGGGAATACGCCACGGCTTACGTCGGTGCAGAACAGCAGGCCAAGGCAGGCAAGCGCAACCTGTGGCAGGGGGCGTTCCAGATGCCGGCCGACTACCGCCGCGCACAGCGTGCAGTGCACGCCGGCGCGACCGGGACCGCGCGCGCGCCGACCAGCGGTTGCCGCATCAAAGGCAATATCTCCAGTGCGGGCGCGAAGATCTTCCACATGCCGGGGCAGCGCGATTACGCGCAGACGCGGATCCAGCCGGAAAGTGGTGAGCGCTATTTCTGTTCCGCGGACGAAGCGCGTGCGGCAGGATGGCGCGCGGCGAAGCGGTAGCGTGCGCCGCCGGCGTGGGCCGCAATCGTGCTGCGCCGCAGCGATCAGCGCGCCGTGACGGGCGCCCGGGCCACGTGCTGCAAGGGTTTGCGCGCGGCACGGGCCAACAGGTTTGACAGCGCTGTCAATCAGGACATAGAAACGTCCAGCGTCGCCGGCAGCTGCGGCCTGTGCCAGCGCTACCTGTTCTGATCCGAATGGAGTCCACTGATCATGAAACCCTTCAAGCCCCTGCTGCTGTGTGTTGCCCTGGCACTGGCCTGCGGCACTGCAGCCCATGCGGCCACGCCGGCCGGCCAGATCCACCCGTCGCAATGGCCGCAGCCGACCTGGCCGCTGGCCACCGACCCGGCCATCGAGCGTCGCATCGACGCGCTGATGGCCACGATGAGCGTGGAGGAAAAGGTCGGCCAGATCGTGCAGGGCGACATCGGCAGCATCACCCCGGAAGAGGTGAAGAAGTATCGCCTCGGCTCGGTGCTGGCCGGCGGCGGATCCGACCCGGGTGGGCGTTACAACGCCAGGCCGGCGGAGTGGTTGGCCCTGGCCGATGCCTACTGGGAAGCGTCGATGGATACCAGCGGGGGTGGTCATGCGATCCCGATCATCTGGGGCATCGACGCGATGCACGGGCAGAGCAACGTGGTGGGTGCCACCTTGTTCCCGCACAACATCGGACTGGGCGCGACGCGCAACCCGGAGCTGCTGCGCGAGATCGCCCGCATCACTGCGGCTGAAACCCGCACCACCGGCATGGAGTGGACCTTCGCACCGACCGTTGCCGTGCCCCAGGACGATCGCTGGGGTCGCGCGTATGAAGGCTATTCCGAGGATCCGGCGCTGGTTGCCAGCTATGCCGGTGTGTTCGTGGAAGGCTTGCAGGGCAAGGCCGGCGCTGCCGACTTCCTGGACGACCACCACGTGATGACCACGGTCAAGCATTTCCTGGGTGACGGTGGCACCACCAATGGCAAGGACCAGGGCGATACAACGGTCTCCGAAGCGCAGTTGCGCGACATCCACGCTGCAGGCTACGTGCCCGCCATCGCCGCCGGCGCACAGTCGGTGATGGCCTCGTTCAACAGCTTCCATGGCGAGAAGATGCACGGCCACAAGCCGCTGATGACCGATGTGCTGAAAGGCCGGATGAACTTCGGTGGCTTCGTGGTCGGCGACTGGAACGGCCATGGCCAGGTCAAGGGCTGCACCAACACTGACTGCGCCCAGACCTATATCGCCGGCATGGACATGGCGATGGCCCCGGACACCTGGAAGGGCCTGTATGAGAGCACCGTCAAGCATGTCAAGGACGGTACCTTGCCGATGGCACGGCTGGACGATGCAGTGCGCCGGATCCTGCTGGCCAAGATGCGCATGGGGCTGTTTGAAAAGCCCAAGCCGTCCGCGCGTGCGCTCGGTGGCAGGTTCGAACTGCTGGGATCGCCGGAGCATCGCGCCGTAGCGCGGCAGGCCGTGCGTGAATCGCTGGTGCTGCTGAAGAACCAGGATGGCCTGTTGCCGCTGTCACCGAAGCAGCGCGTGCTGGTTGCCGGCGATGGTGCCGACAACATGACCAAGCAGACCGGCGGCTGGACGCTGACCTGGCAGGGTGACGGCACCAAGCGCGAGGACTTTCCCAACGCCGACACTCTGTGGGATGGCCTGAAATCGCAGGTGCAGTCAGCCGGCGGCAAGGCCGAACTGGCCGTGGACGGTGCGTACACCCGCAAGCCGGATGTGGCGATCGTGGTGTTTGGCGAAGACCCCTATGCCGAGTTCCAGGGGGATCTGCCGGACCTGATGTTCAAGGGCGGCCGCTCGGGTGATCTGGAACTGATCCGCAAGCTGAAAGCCGACGGCATTCCGGTCGTGGCCGTGTTCATCAGCGGGCGTCCGCTGTGGTTGAACCGCGAGATCAATGCCGCCGACGCCTTCGTCGCCGCCTGGTTGCCGGGATCAGAAGGCGCGGGCGTGGCCGATGTGCTGCTGCGCGGTGCCAACGGCAGGCCCCAGCACGATTTCAGCGGCAAGCTCAGTTTTTCCTGGCCGCGCCGTGCCGACCAGTACGCCAACAACGTGGGCCAGCCGGGCTACGACCCGCAGTTCGCATTCGGTTACGGCCTTACCTATGCGGACAAGGGCAACCTGCCGCCGCTTTCCGAAGAGCCGGGCATCGACCCGACCAAGTCGCGCACCAGCACCTGGTTCGACCGCGGCGTGGCCGCGACCGGCCTGACCCTGCGCCTGACCGGGGCTGACGGTGAGGCGATGGACATCGTGCACCCCAGCGCGACCACGCCCGACGGGTCGCTTGCGATGACGGCGATCAACACGGACGTGCAGGAAGGCGGGCGCCAGTTCACGTTCAGCGGCAAGGGACTGGTTGAGCTGAGGTCCAACGCGCCACTGGATCTTGATCGCGAGACCAACGGCGACGTTTTCGTGATTTCCACGTTGCGGGTGGATGCGCTGCCCGCCGGTGCGCCGGTCAGCTACCTGGCAACGAGCGGAAAAACCACGCGTGGGGAGGTTTCGATCGCCCAGGCACTGGCGTCAGCCAAGGTCGGCGAGTGGACGCGCGTGGGCGTTCCGCTGCGCTGCCTGCGCATTGCCGGGGTGGACATGAAGAGCGTCGAGATTCCGATGGCGCTGCAGGCAGGGCAGGGCGTGCGCCTGTCGCTGGCGAAGGTCGCCATTGGAACCGACTACGACCAGAAAGTGACCTGCGGCGGGTGATGCGAACGCCCTGGTATCCGCCGACCATGGGTCGGCGCTACCTTGAACGCGTACGGACCCGTGAACGCGCACGGATCCGGTGCATCGCTCACGCGTTGCTACGCTCGGCGCATCGGGCAATCAGCGCGGCACTGCCCACGGCGATCGCATCCTCCACCGCGCCGGTGGGCGTCTGACCGTAACGTGCGATCGCACGCATGCGCAGGTTGAAGGTCAGGTAAGCCATGCCGACGGCGGTGCCGGCGCCCAGCAGCGCGCCGATTCCACGCTGGCGGTGCGGGGCAAGCGCGGCGCCGGCGATCATGCCGGTCGCTACGCGGGCCACCATGCCGGCCGGAACGATGCGGTCCGGGGCCGTTTTCATCTTGTCGCCAAGCAGTTCGCCGCCCGCCAACGCCAACATGCCGGCCGACGCCAGCGGATTGGACAGCAGGCGCGGCGCCCCGTTGTCAGCAGGCAGGGTGCCGGTGCGGGCTGCGTTGGTCACCGCGGCGAGCGGGGTCATGGCGCGCATGCCGGCAACGGCGCCCATCAATATCGAGTGGATCAGGGCCATACAGGGTCCTCAGGGCTTCGGGGGCTTTTCGTAATCGTCGGGCGTGGCCGTGTGCTCGGACTCCGGCATGTCCTTGTCTTTCCACCGCGCATCATCATTGCGGTGCTTGTCGGGGGTGTCCGGCTTGTCCTGGTCGGCGACATCGGCGCCGGGATTGATCGGTTGCTTGGTCATGGTCAGCTCCGTGCAGCGTGTGTCCCTGCCGCGATGGCAGGGATCCCCGTGCGACTGGAACATGCGCGAGGGCAGGTGAGCGCGGTGTCCCCGGCAGCTGCACACGCCCCGCACACGCCGGTCACTCCGCGGGTACGGACGCACAGGTATCAGTAGGACCCGGTTTCAAGAAGGATGTCCCGATGCATGCAGCGACCGCACACGGCAGGAATGCTGTCTGCACGGGGCTCCCACACCCAAGCACCTCGGCTGACTGACATGGACCGACTCTCCGACCACGCCGCCCCCGCGCTGGAGGCGGCCGCACGTGAGGTGATGGCAGGCCAACCCTGCCTGCCGCTGCCGGGGCGTGGACACACCCTGGCGCGCTGGCGCGAACTAGCCGCCATTGCCGCGCGCGACCTGTGCCTTGCCAAGGTGCTGGAAGCGCACTACGACGCCCAGGCGATCCTCTCCGACCTGCACGCAGCGCCACTGGATCGACAGTCGCTCGCGGCGGTGTGGGCCGCTGAAGGGCCGCAGGCCACCTTGGTGTTCGACCCCGCGACCGGCACGGTGAGTGGCGATAAACCCTGGTGCTCCGGCGCAGGGTTGGTTGACATCGCACTGGTGACGGCGCGCGGCCCGGAGGGGTCGCAACTGCTGCGCATCCATGCCGATGCGGCCGGTATCCGGCTTCGCCCGCAGACCTGGCACGCAACCGGCATGGGCGGCATCCCGAGCGGCTGCGTGCAGTTCACCGACGTCCCTGCCGAGCCAGTGGGCAAGCCCGGCGCGTACCTGTCACGGCCGGGTTTCTGGCATGGCGGGGCCGGCATCGCCGCATGCTGGTATGGCGCAGCCGCGGCACTTGCGGCGCCGCTGCAACGCTCGCCGCGCGTGGCAGGCGACGCACAGACCGCCTCGTTGCTGGGCCAGGTCGACATGCGGCTGCAGTCGGCGGCGGCCCTGATGCGCGAACTGGCGGCGTGGATCGACGCGATGCCGACCGCGCCGCACCAGGCCGACGTCCTGCGCGTGCGCAGCGTGGTGGAGCGGACCTGCACGAGTGTGCTGGATGCGGTTGCGCGGGCGCTCGGGCCCGGGCCGATGTGCCTGGACGATGACCACGCACGTCGTTGGAGCGACCTCACCGTTTTCATCCGGCAGAGCCATGCCGACCGGGACTGGGCTGAACTCGGCCGCGCCGTGCAGGCACAGGAGCGGCCATGGACGCTGTGACCCCGCAGCGCATCGAAGGGCAGGGCACGCTGGAAGCGGACTGGGCTGGCAGCACGTGGCTGGCTTCGCTGCCCATCACGCCCGCACAGGACCTGCTTGAGGGCACGCGCCGGCTGCTGGTGGTGTCTCCCCACCCGGATGACGAAGTGCTGGCCTGCGCCGGGTTGATGCAGGCGGCACTGGCGCACGGCGTTGCCGTGCACGTGGTGTCGGTGACCGACGGTGAAGCTTGTTACCCGGACCAGGCCCTGTGGCCGCCCGCCCGGCTGCGTGATGCACGTCGCCACGAGCTGGCGCAGGCCGTGCGCGTACTGGGGCTGGATGCCACCCATGTCACCCCGCTGGGGCTTCCCGATGGCGGGGTCAGCACCCACGAAGCAGAACTGACCGCGCACCTGACGGCACAGCTGATGCCGGCCGATCTGATCATCGCGCCGTGGATCGGCGACGCGCATCCGGATCACGAGGCCACCGGCCGTGCCGCGCTTGCCGCCGCTGGCGCGCGCGGCGCACGGGCGCTGCAGTACCCCGTATGGGCCTGGCACTGGCTGGATCCTGATGCACCCGCCGCCCCCTGGCCTACCGCCATGCGCATCCCGATGGACGCCGCCATGCGTTCGCGCAAACGCGAGGCCATGCAGGCGTTCGCCACCCAGACCGGCGACGTCGAGGGGCTCGATTGCCAGCCGATCCTGCCGGCGCACGTCACCGCACGTTTCCATCGCGCTTTCGAGGTGCTGATCGGATGAACACCGCCGCCTATTTCGACGCGCTGTACCAGCAGGCCGATCCGTTCCATTACCGCAGCCGCTGGTACGAGGCGCGCAAGCGGGCCCTTACCCTGGCCTGCCTGCCGCGTCCGCGCTACACAAATGCCTGGGAACTCGGCTGCTCCAATGGGGTGCTCACGGCGGAACTGGCCGCGCGGTGCGATGCGCTGCTGGCAACGGACATCAACCAGCAGGCGCTTGCCGAGGCCGCCGGATCCGTCAGTGACTGCCCCCATGTCACCCTGCAGCGTGCCCATCACCCTGGCCAGTGGCCGCCGGGACGCTTCGACCTGATCGTGGTCAGCGAGGTCGGCTACTACCTGGATGCGGGCGAGCTGCAGCAGATGGCGCTGCAGCTCGACGACAGTCTTGCCGAAGACGGCCTGCTGCTGGCCTGCCACTGGCGGCATCCGTTTGATGAGGCGCGCAGCACTACCGAGAACGTCCATCGTCTGCTCCGCGGCGGTCTGCTCGAAGCATTCAACTATCAGGACGAAGACCTCGTGCTGCAGGCGTGGAGCCGGCAGCCGACGAGTGTGGCGACATGGGAGGGGCTGCGATGATCGCAGTGATCGTACCGGCGCATGATGAGGCGGCCTCCATTGGCCGCTGCCTGGCGGCAATTTCCCTGGCCGCCGCCCACCCCGGCCTGCGCGGTGAAGCGGTCCAGGTCGTCGTGGCGCTGGACAACTGCAGCGATGCCACGGGGTCTGTCTGCAGCCTGCAGGGTGCTTCCACGGTGACCCTCAACGCACGCTGCGTCGGCATCGCGCGTGCGGCGGCAGCGGATCATGCATTGGCCTTGGGTGCGCGCTGGATCGCCAGCACCGACGCCGATACCGTCGTGCCTGCCGACTGGCTCTGCCGCCAGGTGGAGTGCGGGGCGGATGCCTTCTGCGGCGTGGTGGAGGTCGTGGACTGGCTGGACTATCCGCAGGCCGTACGCGATGCCTTCACCCGCAAGCCAGTGACCGATGGGCATCGGCATATCCATGGCGCCAACATGGGTATCAGCGCGTCGGCGTACCTGGCGGCAGGCGGCTTCAGCGCCGTGGTCACCGGCGAAGACGTTGCCCTGGTGCATGCGCTTGAGCAGGCGCACGCCTCGATTGCCTGGCTGGCGCAGCCCGCTGTTGCCACCAGCGCACGACGGACCGCGCGGGCACCACACGGCTTCAGCGGGTTCCTGCGCGCACTCGAACGCGAGGTACTGGACGTGGCACCGGCGCTGTCGCCGGTACCGGTACTGCAGCGGTGACCTTCCAGCCGGTGGACCTGCTGGGCTGGGCGGCCACGGTGGTGCTGATCCTTACGCTCGGGCGCCAGATCCACAAGCAGCAACAGGCGGACTCGGTCGAAGCGGTGTCCACATGGTTGTTCATCGGCCAGATGACCGCCTCCGTGCTTTTCATTGCCTACAGCGCAATGGTCGGTTCGACCGTTTTCGTGGTGACCAACACGCTGATCCTGATCACCGCCATCACCGGGCAGGTCCTGGCCGTACGTCGACGGCGACGTCAGGCCGGCACGTGATCCTTCGCATCGTCCACACGCCGAGCGCAGGATTCGTTCGCGTGCGCTCACGTACCGTAGGGTCCAGCCCTTCCACGGAACACCAACCATGACCCAGCGTGCCCCCCGCATCCACACCGAGGCCGCCGCCATCGACCGCCTCAAGGCGCTGCAATCCGAGCTGGATGCGGAGATGATCGCCGAACTGCACATGCAGGACGGAAGCGTCCTGGTCGGCACCGTGGTCGAACGTCCTGCCATCCAGCAGTTCCTCGACAGCGACGGCAACGAGGGCAGCAATGGCCTGCTGCGCCTGGATTCCGGTGAGGCCCCCGTACAGCTGCTGTGGCTGGACCAGGTGCAGCGCGTGGTGCGGATCGGCTCCCGCTGACCCCACCTGCGGCAGGTCCGGCGGCTACGCAGGCGGCAGCCCCGGGTCGATCCCGGTCAGCTGCACCGAGATATCCCACAGACGGCGTGCAGCCACCGGATCCAGGGCCGATTCCCCGCGCCTGGCCGGGCCCGATACGCCTCGCGCTTGTGCCAGTCCGGTGGGGCCATAGTAGCCACCGGGCTCAACGTCGCCGGTCGCTGCCTGCAGCGTCGGCCACGCGCCCTGCACGGCGGTATTGAGGAACCTGCCCACCAGCGGGCCCACCCACTGCGCGATGCCTACATGACGGCCCAGGCGGGTATACGCCACGCCGGGGTGACAGCCCACCGCCACGATGTGCGAGTTCGCGGCGCGCAGGCGCCGGTCCAGTTCAAACAGATGCAGGGCGTTGGCCAGCTTGCTGCTGCGGTAGCGCGCAGCCCGCCGATAGCCGGCCTCGGCATTGAGGTCATCCCATTCCATCCTGCCTTTGAAATGGGCGATGCTCGAGGTGATCACGACGCGCGCGCCCTGCGTTTCGGCGAGTTTCGGCAGCAGCAGGGACGTCAGCGCAAACGGTCCGAGGTGGTTGACCCCGAACTGCAGTTCGAACCCCTGCCGCGTACGCGTCAACGGCGGAATCATCACTCCGGCGTTGTTGATGAGCCCATCGATCCGCGCTTCTTGCTGCGCCACCGCGACCGCGGCGCGTACCGAATCCAGGTCAGCCAGATCCAGCGGCATCCAGGCCAGATCCGCCCTGGGTGCGCTGTGCCGGAGGTCGACAGCGGCGGCCTCGAAGGTTGCGGCGTTCCGACACCCGAGCAGCACGCGGGCGCCACGAAGCGCCAGCACGCGCGAGGTTTCCAGCCCTATGCCGGCATTGGCACCGGTCACGATGAAGGTCTTGCCCGACTGATCGCGCACGTCCGCCGCGGTGAATCCAGCAGAGGCTGGCATGGTGTACTCACTGGATGAAAGAAATCAGCACGACGCTACCCCACGGGACGCGGTGCGGCCAGTGGTCTGATCTTTCGCGCGACGAAGCGTTCCATCACGCGTTGACGGTTTTCCGTCAGCGTGTCGTTTTTATGAAAGCGCGATGGCTATCATCCTCCCGCTGACGCACTGCGGCATTTGGTCGCAGCAGCGCCGCATCAGCGGGCGTGGACCCACGGCGGATGAGCATTCCTCTGCCCAGGCCCACCACCCATCTCACCCGGAATCCCTGTGGCATGGCCGATGGCCGCGCCCGGCGAAGGGTGCTGTCTGCAATCCAGAGGTCCTCATGCAAAGCGTGTCATCCAAACTTGCCCAAGGCGCCGGCATTCTGTTCGCGCTGCTGGGCGTGCTGCTCGCCGCCGGCGGCGTGTGGCTCATCACCCTGGGCGGATCGTGGTTCTACCTGTTGGCCGGCGCCGTGCTCGCCGCCACCGGCGTCGCCCTGGTCCGCCTGCGTGCCAGTGCGCTGTGGATGGCGCTCGGCCTGCTGCTGTTCGCCGCAGTGTGGGCGCTGTGGGAAGTCGGCCTGGACTTCTGGCAGCTGGTGCCGCGCCTGATCGCCTTCCTGGTGGTCGCCATGGTGACCGCCGCCTTCGCGCCACGCCTGCATCGCCGCGACCTGGCGCCTGCACTGCGCTGCCGTCCCGCCGGTGCGCTGGCCGGTGTACTGGCGCTGGGCCTGGTCGGCTTCTTCGCCGGCATGTTCGTGCCGCATCCGACGGTGGAAGCCGATGGCTCGCGTGCCAAGGTCACCAATGCCGCTGCAGGGCAGGCCGCCGGCAACGACTGGCCGGCTTACGGACGCACCAGCAGTGGCGATCGTTACGCCCAGTTCGACCAGATCAATACCACCAACGTGAAGGATCTGCAGGTCGCGTGGACCTACCGCACCGGCGATCTCGCCATCGATGGCGCCGAGTACCAGGTCACGCCGTTGAAGATCGACGACACCGTGTACCTGTGCACCCCGCTCAGCAAGGTCGTGGCGGTCGACGCCACCACCGGCAAGGAAAAGTGGCGCTTCGATCCGAAGGCCGTGGTCAGCGAAAGCACCCAGGGCTGGAAGCGCTGCCGTGGCGTGGGCTATGCCGACCTGGATGCGCTGGACACCGCCACCGCTGCCAGTACCGCCACCGCGCCCGCTCAGGCGGTCGCCGCCAACACCCCCGCTGCACCGGCGATCTGCCGCAAGCGCATCATCGAAACCACCATCGATGCGCGCCTGCTGGCGCTGGATGCGGAAACCGGCAAGCTGTGCGAAGACTTCGGTGACAAGGGCTACGTGGACCTGGGCATCGGCATCGCGCCGGCGCCGAAGGACAGCGATGCCGGCACCTACAACGTCACCTCCGCGCCGCTGGTGGCCGATGGCGTGGTGATGGTCGGCGGCCGCTTGAACGACAACCTCACCGTCGGCGAACCGGGCGGCGTGGTGCGTGGCTATGACGTGGTGACCGGCAAGATCCTGTGGGCATGGGATGCCAAGCGTGGCGCCACCGACAGCACCCCGCTGCCGGAAGGCCAGCTGTACCCGCTGGAAACCCCGAACTTCTGGGGCACCGCCGCCTATGATCCCAAGCTGGGCCTGGCCTACTTCCCGCTGGGCAACCAGACCCCGGATTTCTGGACCGGCAACCGCCACGACTACTCCGATGAGTACACCGATGCGGTGGTCGCGGTGGAGCTGAAGACCGGCAAGGAGCGCTGGCACTTCCGTACCGCCAACATCGACCAGTTCGACTATGACGTGTCCTCGCAGCCGATCCTGTATGACATGCCCGGCAAGAATGGCGAAACCACGCCGGTGCTGGTGCAGCTGACCAAGCGCGGCCAGGTGTTCGTGCTGGACCGCCGTACCGGCCAGCCGGTGGTGCCGGTGGAATACCGCAAGGTCTCCACCGATGCGATGCCGGGCATGAAGGTGGCCCCGACCCAGCCGCATTCGGCGATCGCCGTCGGCGTCGAGCCGTTCAAGGAATCGGACATGTGGGGCGCGTCGATCTTCGACCAGCTGTACTGCCGCATCCAGTTCAAGCAGATGCGCTGGGAAGGTGAGTTCACCCCGCTGTCGGACAAGCAGCGCACGTTGATCTACCCGGGTTACTACGGTGGCTTCAACTGGGGCGGCGGCGCGGTCGACGCCAGCACCGGCACGCTGATCGTCAACGACATCCGCATGGCGCAGTGGGGCCGCTTCATCAAGCAGGAAGAAGCCAAGCGCATCGGCTACAAGCCGTCCACCGAAGGCGAGTACTCCACCCAGACCGGCACGCCGTGGGGCGTGGAGCGCTCGATGTTCGTCTCGCCGCTGGGCGTGCCGTGCTTCAAGCCGCCGTTCGGCACGATGACCGCCATCGACCTGTCCACCGGCAAGACCCGCTGGCAGGTGCCGATGGGCACCATCAAGGACGCGCCGGTGCATGGCATCGCCCCGGGCGTGGACATCCCGCTGGGCATGCCGACGATGGGTGGCCCGCTGGTGACCAAGGGCGGCCTGACGTTCTTCCACGGCAGCCTGGACTACTATGTGCGCGCCCTGGACAACGACACCGGCAAGGTCCTGTGGCAGGGTCGCCTGCCGGTGGGCGGGCAGGGCGCTCCGATGTCCTACGTGGGCAAGGATGGTCGCCAGTACGTGGTGGTGGTGGCTGGCGGTGCAACGCGCACCGGCACCAACGACAACCGCGGCGATTATGTGATTGCCTACGCCCTGCCCAAGGCCGGCAAGTAAGTCCGCCCCCTTCATTGAGTGCGCCATCGATGACTCCCGCTGCCCCCAGCCGCTCCGCCCGTACGCCCCGCCTTGCGCAGGTGGCCGAGCTGGCCGGTGTCAGCGAGAGCACCGTCGACCGCGTGCTCAATGAGCGGGGCAGCGTGTCCGATTCGATGCGGCTGCGGGTGATCGCCGCTGCACGCCAGCTGGAACTGCGCCGGGTCCTGCCCAGCGTGCACCACGGCGTGCTGCACATCGACGTGGTGATGAGCAACGTCAACACCCCGCATTACCAGCGGCTGGAAGCCGCCTTGATGTCACAGGTGCAGATGCTCGGCACCCGCGTCAGCCTGCACCGGATGTTCTGGGACGAGAAGGACGAGGCGGCGTTGATCCGCTTCCTGGAGCACCCGCCGCATCCGCGCGCGGGCCTGCTGGCCTTCGTGCGCGACGTGCCCCCCATCCGCCTGGCCCTGCGCCATGTGCAGGCGCAGGGCATTCCGGTGGTGACCGTGACAAGCGATGTCACCCAGATCGCCCCGCATCCGTATGCCGGCATCGACAACTTCAAGGCCGGCCGCGCCGCAGGTTACCTGGTCGGGCGCTTCACGCACCGGCCCGGCAGCGTGCTGCTGTACGTGGCATCCACGGATTTCGGTGATCACCGCGAACGCGTAGCCGGCTTCCGCAAGGTCATCCACGAACGGTTCCCGCACCTGGACGTGCGCGAGCCGGTGGCCCACCACGACCAGCCGGATATGGCGCATGCGTCGCTGGATGAACTGCTGCGCCAGCGCGATGACGTGGTGGCGATCTATGACACCGGATCGGCTGCGGCAGGCATCGCCAAGGCGCTGCGCAAGCGCGCCCCGACGCCGATGCCGGTATGGATCACCCACGAAGCAACGCGCGAACATGCCGAATTGATGGCACGCGGGAAGATCGCCGCGGTGATCGACCAGGACCCCGAAGCGCAGGCCATCCAGGCCCTGCAGTACATCCTGCACCAGCGCGGCGAGCTCGATTCGCCGCCGCCTGCAGGGCCCACCCGGTTCCGCATCATCACCCCCGAAGATGTCGACCCCGGCGAACTGCTTGCCTGACATGCGGTAACGCCAACCCCACGCAACGACTGCATGGCGTGATGCCATGCCGGAGACCTCCCCCATGAATCGTCCTACCCCCTGCCGGCACTGGCTGCCGCTGGCTGGCCTGTTGCTGTCATCCAGCGTTTCGGCCGCACCGCACCTGTTGCCCGATGCCGACGGGCGCCGCGCTGCGCTTGCAGCACGCGGCGTTGAACTCACCGCCAGCTATACCTCCGAGGATGCGACGAACCTTTCCGGCGGAAGCCGGCGCACCGGCACCCACGTCGGCCAGCTGGCGCTGGGTGCAACGCTGGACCTTGAACGCCTGGCCGGCTGGTCCGGGCTGCAGGCGCAGGTGTCGGTGACGCGTCGCGATGGCGCCAACCTCAACCAACGCGCCGCATTGGGTCAGCTGCTGCAGAGCCAGGAAGCCTACGGCCGCGGCCGCATCTGGCGGCTGGGCAGCCTGTGGCTGGGCAAGCAGTGGAACGAGGGCCGGGTGGGGCTCAAACTCGGTCGCATGGCCGTCGGCGATGATTTCAACACGCTGGACTGCACCGCGATGAGCCTGACGTTCTGCGGCAGCCAGCCGGCGATGATCGTCGGTGATTACTGGTTCAATGGGCCGCTCAGCCAGTGGGGCGCGGTGCTGGACGTCGCACCCACCGAACAGACATACCTGCGCCTCGGCGCGTACCAGGTCAATCCTCGCTACGCCGATGAAAGCGGAGGCGGCCTGCGGCTGGCCCCCTCCGGCACCGTCGGCACGCTCACCCCCGTGGAATTGGGCTGGCAGGGCAGGGTGCGTGGATTGCAGGGGCACTACGCAGTGGGCGGTTGGTACAGCAGCGCGCCCCGGGCTGACGCCTGGCAGGACCCGACAGGCGGCGCATGGGCCAGCAGCGGTCTGGATGCGGCCCTGCGCAGCGGCGCCTATGGCGGCTGGATCAGCCTGCGCCAGCAGTTCAGCGCGGGCGACGGCAGCAGCGCGCAGTCGGGCCTGCGTGGCCAGCTGGACCTGGTCCGTACCGATCGCCGTACCGGCAACATCGATGCCACGGTGCATGCCATCGCAACCTATACCGGCGTCGGCGCGCGCGCGTCGGACCAGATCGGGCTCGGCGTGGCCGCTACCGAAGTCAACCCGCGCTACGCACGGCAGGCCAATGGGGCACAGGGCAGGGCGAAGACCGAGTACACCGCCGAAGCGTTCTATGTCTGGCAGGCGTGGCCGGGCGTCAGCGTGCAGCCGGTCGTGCAGTACGTGGTGCATCCGGGCGGGCTGTCCCAAAACCACGATGCGATGGTGCTGGGAGTGAAGACCAACCTCGCGTTCTGAGGACGGTGCGGCGCTCAGCCCGCGTGGGCGTCCCAGACCACCATCACCTGTTGGATGGCCGCATCCATGGCCTTGAAGGTCTTGCCATCGCGGGCCAGCGTGGTCAGGCCCAGCAGGAAGCTGTCGAACACGAACGCCAGTGCGGCCGGGTCGGTCCGTGGCCGGAGATCGCCCTTGGCGATGGCGCGATCCACGCAGGCCCGGATGCCGGCGCGCGTGTGCGCACGCGAGCAGGTAAGCGGCGCGGTCAGCGCGGTGAGTTCCGGCGAGGGTGCACTCATCACCCCGAGCGCCACCATGCAGCCCTTGGGGTGGCCGCGCTCGCACTGCATCCGGGCCGATCCGCGCAGGGCGAGTTCCAGCGCCTGGCGGGGCGCCAGAGAGGTGTCCCACAAGCAGTGGGTCACCTGCGCGAAGGTGGCCAGGTAGCGCTCCATGCACTCCTTGAACAGCGCTTCCTTCGACCCGAACGCGGCGTAGAAGCTGGGCGCGGTGATACCACCGCCGATCGCCGCCTTGAGCTGGGCCAGTGACGTGGATTCGTAGCCCTGTTCCCAGAACAGGTGAAGCGCCTGGTCGACCGCCGTGTCACGGTCGAAGCTGCGTGGTCTGCCGATCTGTGCCATGGCCTGCTCCGGTAGCGTGAGATAAATACTATTCGATACAGAACGTGTTGACAACGCGAACGACTGCGACTTATATATACCGACCGATACATATGTGGCGCGCCGTCATGGCCGCCTTTTTCATGGTCTTCATCTGTACCGAACGGTACGTATCGATGACTGGCCTGCCCTCGAACAAGGAACGCGTGTGACTTCTGCAACCTCTTCACCCCTCGTCGCGGCCCACGCGCCGCTGCCCATCGCGGCTTTGCTGGCGCTGGCGATGACCGGCTTCATCTGCATCGTGACCGAGACCTTGCCGGCCGGCCTGTTGCCGCTGATGTCCGCCGGCCTCGACATCACCCCGGCGATGGCAGGGCAGACCGTCACCGCCTACGCGCTGGGATCGGTGCTGGCAGCGATTCCGCTGACCATCGCCACACAGAAGTGGCGGCGGCGCAACGTGCTGTTGCTGACCATCGTCGGTTTCCTGGTGTTCAATTCCATCACCGCCCTGTCCACCGACTACAGCCTGACCTTGGCGGCACGCTTCTTTGCCGGCGCAGCGGCAGGCCTGGCGTGGAGCCTGCTGGCAGGCTACGCCAGGCGCATGGTGCAACCCGAACAGCAGGGTCGGGCGATGGCGATCGCCATGGTGGGAACGCCGATAGCGCTCTCGCTGGGTGTACCACTGGGCACCTGGATGGGCGGCCTGCTGGGCTGGCGCACCGCATTCGGCGCCATGTCCGCGTTGACCGTCCTGCTGATCATCTGGGTGCTGGCCAAGGTGCCCGATTACCCCGGCCAGTCGGCAGCCCAGCGGGTGTCGCTGCGCAAGGTGCTCAGCACCCCGGGCGTGCGTCCGGTACTGGCCACCGTGATGGCCTGGATGCTGGCCCACAACATCCTGTACACCTATGTGGCACCGTTCGCGGCGCACGCCGGGCTCGGCAACCGGGTGGACGTGCTGCTGCTGGTGTTCGGTGCCGCCGCGCTTGCGGGTATCGGCGTGACCGGCAAGCTGGTGGAGCGCCACCTGCGCAGCACCGTGTTGGCATCACTGGCAACCTTCTTCGCGATCTCCGTGGTGCTGGCACTTGCGCAGGGCCTGCAGCCGGTGGTGTATGCCTGCGTAGCGGTCTGGGGCCTCACCTTCGGCGGCGCGGCGACCCTGCTGCAGACCGCCTTGGCCGACAGCGCGGGGGAGGGCGCCGATGTCGCGCTGTCACTCAATGTCGTGGCCTGGAACAGCGTCATCGCCGGCGGCGGTGTCGTGGGTGGCGTGCTGCTGGACCAATGGGGCGCACAGACCTTCCCGGCCGCGATGGCCGTGCTGCTGGCGATTGGATTCCTGATCGCATGGCGCGCGCGCGTGCATGGGTTTGCCGCAGGCCAGCGTGCGGCCGTTGCCGGCCACTAGTTGTTGATGCCTGACGCGCTGGCAGCCGCATGTGCGGGTCTCCTTGCATCGGCGCGGCCGTCATTCGCCAGCGCGTGCTGCCAGAACGTCCCAGATCCGCCCCTGCCGTTGCGCGGCGGTGGTGATGTTGATCACCGCCTGTTGCCCCAGCCGATCCTGCAGCTGCTGCAGGTACAGGCTTCGCGGGCTCACCACGTGGCCCACCGATTGCATGCGGCCGGCCGGCTCTTCAGGCGGGAACTTTCCGGGTTGGAGGTGGCCGACCTGCCCCACGCTCCAGTTCATCGCGAACGGCGGCGCCTGCACCACCAGGATATCGTGCTCGGTATTCCAGAACATCTGCTGGGCCCCGGCCCAGCCGTGTCCGGAGCCGCTGTACCGACGGTTCTGCGCACGCAGCATGTAGCCCTTGGTGTTGTCGTACAGCACCCCGGTCGACCAGCGGTGATGCGGGCCGCTGTCATTGCTGTCGTCCACCGCCAGGCAGTCCAGGTAGACGTTGGGACCGGGTACCCGCGCACCGGTGACGAAGGTATGCCGTCCGCCGTGGTTGTAGCAGCGTTGGGTCAGGTTGAAGGCGGAATTTCCTTCGTACAGGAACACGTAGCGACGCGCGCCCTGGGTCTGTCCATAGCGTGGATCGAGGTAGGCGATATCCTGGAAGGTGTTGAAAAGTGCGCCGTTACGGGTCACGAATCCATGCGAAACGTAGCGCACGGTGACATCGCGGATCCACGAATCGCGCACTGCACCGAAGCGGATGCCGGTGAAGGGGCCGGTGTCGGCAGTACCATTGACCGTTCCCGTTTCCCGGTTGCCTTCCAGTCGCAGGTCCTCGATGCCGACCTCGGCTATGCGCTCGGGACGGGTGCGGTAGACGCTGCCGCCACCGAAGCGCGACTCGATGGCATCCATGATCGGCGCATCAAGGCTCAGCGTGCCCCGGTCCACCGCGGTGACCACGCGTTCGTTGTACACGGTGTAGTCAGTGGCGACCCAGCCATAGCGCGCGGTATCGATACCATCGGGGCCCAGCCAGCGCGCATTCGGCTCCCTGACAACGGCTACCGGATCACCGACACGATAGCCCGCCGTCGATGCCACTTCGACCTGCATCGCCCCCACCGGCACATGATCCGCACGGATCCGGGTCCGGCGCGGGTCCCGGTCCGCAGCGGGCATGCGTGATTCGGCGTCACCGACCTCGATGATCCTGCCCTGGCGTTCGGTCACCGTTGAATGGATCACCGTACCGTCTGCGCCGCGGCCTTCACCGCGCAGCACCACGCCACCGGAACGCAGGGCCAGTGTCCGGCTCACCGTGTAGTGGCCGCGTCGCAGCAGGACGGCGCCGCGCAGGCCCCGGCTGTCCGCAGGTCGTGCAGCGACCGCATCGATGGCCGCCTGGATGCGCGGGTAGTCGTCTCCGCCAGCCTCCGGCGCGACGATCTCCAGCACCGGAATGCTGGAACGGGCCGGCAGACTGACGCCACCTCCGCGATAGCCCGCGCGTGAGAAGTCCGGCACGATGTTGCGAGGACGCGTCGCCCCGCGCTCGGCATAGAGACCGTAGTGCAGGCGCTGGCTGTCGCCGCTGAGCGCAACGAGTGGCGCATCTGGCGACGCATCAACGGGATGGGTGAATGGCCCCGGCGCAGCGCTCGCATCAGCTGCACTTGCTTTGTCCGGGCCAGCAAGGTGCGCGGTGACGTCAGCCGGCAGGGCATCGGCGCTGCAGCACGGCGAGGCGCAGGCGAGAAGGAGTCCGAGGATGCGCATCACGGTGGGCTGACAGGTCCTGTGTCGACCCGGAATCCTAGCATTGGACCAGCAGCCTCACGACGAGGACGCCATTGGCAGCCTTTTCCGCGCCGAGCGTGAGTTGCCGCGGTCAGTCCGGGCAAGCGCGTCGGCCCACCGTCGCCACCGCAAGTTCCAGCATTGCCAACGCGGCCAGTGCCCAGATGAAAGTGGACGTGCCAGCGGCCACCAGCAGCCATCCACCCAGCGCAGGAAAACCGAATATCCCGATGAAGTAGGCGACCACGAACCAGGTCAGCGCCGCGTGGCGGTTTTCCAGTGCCGATGCATTGACCGCCCAGGTCTGGATCACCGGGTACAGAAGACCGTAGCCGGCGCCGGTCAGGATGGCGGCCGCAGCATGGAAGGCCGGATGCACGGCGCTGCCGTGCAGGCACACCAGTCCGGCGACAAGGCAACCGAGCAGGCAGATGATGACCGGCCTGCGCGGCCAACGTGAAAGGTGGCGCACCAGCAGCAGCCGCAGCAGCACCGCGGTCCCTGCATGCAGCGCGAAGAAGGTGCTGGCACTGGCCGCGCTGCCATCGGTGAGCGAGCCCTGGAAGGCCATCATGCCGGAGAACACGGCCCCGCCCAATCCGGCCATCAGGATCGGGCGGATCGCCACGGAACCGGCCAGCACGCGGATGTTGCGCACCCACGGACGCAGCATTTTCCGCTGCGGTGATCGCGGTTCACGGATGCCGAAGGACGCCAGCAGGACCGCGGCCAGGAGGCCTGCGATACCGACCCACAGAAACGCGGATGCAAACGGCAGGCCGCCATGTTCCAACAGTGCGGCGAGCACGATCGGGCTGCCGCAGATGCCGGTCATCTGGAACGCGCTGAAGCGGGTAAAACCTGGGCCCCGCTCGCTGTCATCCAGCCGTTCGGACATCGCCAACGGTGCGCCGAGATAGAACATGCCCCAGCCCAGGCCGATCAGCATGGCGGCCAGGCGGGGTAGGGAAGCCGGTTCGATTCCGCCCAGGCTTCCCAGCAGCAGATAGCCGACTGCCATGGCCAGCGCGCCCAGTGCCGCCAGGCGCGCGGCATCGACCCAACCCGCGCACCAGCCCACCAGCGGCACGCCCAGCAATGTCCCCAGCAGCGCCATGCTGAGCGTGGTGCCTGCATCCAGTTCACTGCCGCCTTGGGCAAGAAACCACGACGTGACCAGGAAGGTTGCGCCGTAACCGGCAGCACTGAAGAGCGTGCCGAACAGGATGAGCGGCGGGGAATGGGGGCGCATGGGTCAGCTCCCCGGCGGCGGGGCCGCTGGCACCATCGACCTGAGCGTTGCCACCGCCTCGGCAAGACGTGCGCCGACGTGCCTCACTTCCTCTTCGGTATTGAACCGACCTATTCCGATGCGCACGCTGGACTGGATGCGCGCCTCGCTGGCGCCCAAGGCAAGCAGAACGTGTGACGGCGACTGCTGCGCCGACGTGCAGGCCGAGCCGGAAGACAACGCGATATCCGGCAGTTCGAGCAACAGCGAGGAGGCATCCACGCCGGCGAAGGAAACATTGAGCGTACCGGGCAGACACGCGGTCAGGTGGCCGTTGATCTCCACGCCGGGCACGTGGGTAGCAAGATAGCGGCGAAGGGTATCCTTGAGCCCGCGCACCCGCCACGATTCAGTTTCCAGGGTCTGCTGTGCCAGTTCCGCCGCGCGGCCGAAGCCTACGATGCCGGGCACGTTGAGCGTGCCCGAACGCAGGCCGCGCTCATGCCCGCCGCCTACGATCAGCGGTGAGAGGGACAGGCTCGGCTTCGCCGAATCGACGTACAGCGCGCCAATGCCCTTGGGTCCGTGGATCTTGTGCGCGGAAAACGAGGCCAGGCTGATGTTCATGCGCCTGACGTCGATGGCGACCTTGCCGAACGCCTGGGTGGCATCGGTATGGAAGGGAATGTCGCGTTCCCGGCAGAGGGCGCCGATATCTTCCAGCTGCTGCAGCGTGCCGGTTTCGTTGTTGGCGGCCATGATCGATACCAGCCGCGTGTCTGCCCGGATCGCGCTTCGAATGTGCCGGGGCGAAACGATGCCGTCAGCGGCGGGGGGCAGGCAGGTCACCGACACGCCGTTGTCGGCGAGGCGGGCACAGCTGTCCAGCACCGCCTTGTGTTCGATCATCGAGGTGATGACATGGCCACCGGACGCGCCCTGGAGCGAACGCAGTCCGGCCAGCGCCAGATTGACCGACTCGGTCGCACCGGACGTGAAAATGATATCCGCCGGCCAGGCCGCATTGATCGCCTTGGCGATTGCCGCCCGCGCCGTGTCAACGGCATCGCTCGCAGCCCAGCCGAAGGCATGGCTTCGGCTGGCGGCGTTGCCATAGCAGCCTGTCATGTACGGCATCATGGCCTGCAGGACGTCCGGATCAAGTGCCGTTGTGGCATTGTTGTCCAGGTAGATCGAGTGCTGCCCGTCATCCATCGGTGCGCCCCGATGCCGCTGCTGCAGACGCCTCTGCAGCGGCGCCTGCGGGCTTCGGCGCGATCCACGCGCCCTGGCTTACCACGCCACTGTCGCTGACCAGGTTCAGCCGGATCGTAGAGGTGCTGCCCAGCAGGTGGCTGAGCTGGAGGCCGCGCCCATAGGCAAGTCGTCCCGACCATGCACTGTCTTCGAAGAACACCTCCAGCAATGTCGTGCCGGATGCCGCATCGCCGGCCGCACGCGCGAAGTACTCCGTGGTGATGGCGGCGCAGGTCAGCCGCTGCGTAGGCACCTGCGGATCTTCGCCAGCCGGCGGCTCCGTGATGCCGGCCAGCATGCTGCGCACCAGGCGTTCGGGCACGCCTCCGAGGGCCAGGGTATGGGACAGATGCTGGCGGGCGGAATCCTCGTGGATGGCGTGGATGTCGCCGAGCGCTATCTGATGACGCGTGGCAGCAGTCTCGAACACCGTGCGGATGGCGGGATGCAGGTGGCTCAGACGGGGACGCCGCTTCTGCGAATTGCTGAGTCCGTCATCCAGGAACTGCGTACGGAAGATGCCGCGATGATCGAAGGCCACCGACACCCGCGGCATCGGCAGTCCAGCCTCGCGATAGCCACGCGCGAGGGCAAGGGCGGCGTCGAATGCC
Source organism: Stenotrophomonas chelatiphaga (assembly GCF_001431535.1). GTDB lineage: Bacteria > Pseudomonadota > Gammaproteobacteria > Xanthomonadales > Xanthomonadaceae > Stenotrophomonas > Stenotrophomonas chelatiphaga. Next base: position 11,477 of record NZ_LDJK01000014.1, on the reverse strand, counting down.
CGAAGCTGGGCCTGGACCTCGATCACGCCGTCACTGTCGAGTGAAACACGGGAATTGCCGGCCAGGATGCCGACCCCGCCGGGCCGGTGCGGTGGTACGCCTGGGACCTGTTCGGAACGCTGTGCTGCACTGCCCATGTATCCTCCGTTGAATCGGGTTGATCCATCCGTGACGGGCGCCGGACGCCGTCTTGTTGAATCAAGTCTAGAAGTGCAGGGGGAATGCTCAATGGGCTATCACGACACCTCATTGCGTAATCCGCCGCCCCGTATGATGGCTCCAGGTTTCGCCCCAGGATCGACACTCCATGCCTGTTTCCATGCACGAACTTACTGCGCCCGCATCGCGCCCCCCTGCATTCCGCGTGGCCGCGTGGCTGCTGATGCTGCTCGGCATGTGGCTGGCGCTGCGGCTGGGGCTGGTGGTGACACTTCTGTCGGGGCTGCTGGTCTTTCACCTGACCCATCTGCTCGCCGGACTGGTGGAGGGCAGGCTGCCTCCCGGTCGTGCCAGGGCGTTTTCGGTGATCGTGCTCGCGGTGCTCATCATCGGCGCATTGAGCCTGGCCGGTGTCGGCCTGGCGGCCGTCTTCCGCAACCAGACCGGGGGACCGGACGCGCTGCTGGCGCACCTGATGGACATCCTCAACAGCTCGCGCCACCAGGTTCCGGCAGTGCTGCGTGCCTATATCCCGGAGGACCTGGAAGCGCTGCGCACTGCGCTGAACGAATGGGCTGCAGAACACCAGCGCCAGCTGGGCGTGGCGGGTACTTCGGTGGTGCAGGTCGGCGTGCGGGTATTGATCGGCATGGTGCTGGGCGCGATGGTCGCGCTTTACGACGAAATGCCGTTGCCGCGCATGGGCCCGCTTGCGCAGGAGCTGGTCGGCCGTATCAGCCGGCTGGCCACCTCGTTCCGTCAGGTGGTGTTCGCCCAGGTCAAGATCTCACTGCTGAACACCCTGTTCACCGGCATCTTCCTGTTGGTGGTGCTGCCCGTGATGGGGGTCCAGCTGCCGTTGGCCAAGACCCTGGTGCTGATCACCTTCGTGGCCGGGCTGCTGCCGGTGGTGGGCAATGTCATCTCCAACACGATCATCACCATCGTGGCGCTTTCCGTGTCGTTCTACGTTGCCATGGGCGCACTGCTGTACCTGATCGTCATCCACAAACTGGAGTACTTCCTCAACGCGCGCATCGTCGGTGGCGAGATCCGTGCGCGGGCCTGGGAGCTGCTGCTGGCGATGCTGCTGATGGAAGCCGCATTCGGGCTTGCCGGCCTGGTCGCCGCGCCGGTGTTCTATGCCTACATCAAGCGCGAACTGCTGGACCAAGGCTGGATCTGATCCAACGGTTGCGTTCCGGCGCGGCGGTGCCTGACACAGGCCGCGCTTCGCGCTCGCCGAGCGTGGCTCGGCGCTACCGGCGTTCACCCGCGTTGACCTGCCCTGGTACCGCCGAGCCGTGCTCGGCGGCGTTCCGCTCCGGCGCTGCGATGCCTGACACGGGCCGCGCTTCGCGCTCGCCGAGCGTGGCTCGGCGCTACCGATGCCCAGGTCCGCCGGCAAAGGTTCAACTGCCCACGGCAGGTGACAGCTGTCACTTGTTCCGCGCCGGTTTCCCGCGATGATTGTCATGCCGTAGCCGGGACTTCCTGGCTCGCATCCCATCACTTCAAGGACGTCCCGTGCAGATGCTGCAGCTCTTCGTTTCGCATACCCCGATCTGGGTCTGGGTGCTTCTGGCTTTCCTGGTCATGCGCGGCGTCATGGCGATGAAACCGGGTGAAACCTCGCTGTCGAAACTGGCGATCGTGCCGGGCCTGTTCACGGCGTGGGGTGTGTGGTCGATCAACGTCCGGTATCCCGCATCGTGGGAAGCCTGGGCACTGTGGATGGTGGGAATTGCCGCCGGTGCGGGCATCGGCTGGATGCTGTTGCGGCGGGTGCAACTGCGTGTTGAGCCAGCCACCGGGAAGCTGTGGCGCGGTGCGGACTACAGCCTGCTGCCGCTGTTGCTGGTGACGTTCGTGGTGAAGTACGGCTTTGAAGCGGCGCTGGCGATGTCGCCGGCACTGGTGGCGGACAGCGGCTTCCGTGCCGCCTATCTGCTGTTGTCCGGTGGATTCACCGGGATCTTCATCGGCAAGTACTGCCGGTACCTGGTGGCTTCGCGTGCGCGGGCGCAGGACCTGGTTGCGCCGGTGGGCTGACAGGGGCCGCGCTTCGCGCTCGCCGAGCGTGGCTCGGCGCTACCGGGTTGCGCTCGCGTCGACCTGTTTCGTTGGCGCGCGGGCCCTCATGTGGCGCCGGCCCTGCGCTTGGTCAGTGAAGCCTGCACGTTGCCCGCAGCGCGTCGGCCGGCCAGGAAGGCGTGGTCCGAATTGTAGTATTCCCATTCGCTGTAGCGCCCGGCCAGCTCGATGTCATGGGTGAGCAGCCAACTGCGGATGGTGTCCACGTTCGCGGCGCGCGCATGGTCGTAGAGGACATACGCGTAGGGCATGTCCACGATGGATGTCGTCAGGATCGGATCCTCCGCGCGCAGCATGCCGACCTCGACACATTCGCGGATGCAGCGCGCTATCAGGGCATCACCGTCCAACGGAAGCGGCTTGGTCGGCGAGTAGGTGATCTCGCAGGTCAGCCCGAAGCCACCGGGCGGATTATTGTGCGGACTCGCATTCCCCTGGACGAAGATGCGATGGAAGATGGTGTCCTCCGGATAGTAGATCCAGTGCTTGTCGGTCAGGTCTGCCCGGCCAACGCCGAGGTTCACGCAGCGCACCGATACGTGGCGCAGGCCGCCCGCTGCCAGCCGCACCCGCTCCGGCGCTTCGTCACCCATCAGCGCGATGAACTCGGGCAAGGGGAGCGTGCTCACCAGGTGCTGCCAGCGCATGCGCTGGCCGTCGGCAAAGCTTACCTCACGGCGGCGCACGGACACCGCGCTGACCCGCCTGCCCAAGGAAAGTTTTCCTTCCAGCAACGGAAGAAAACCATCCATCAGCGCCTGGAAGCCACCCTTCAGGGGATACCCGAAGCGGGCGTTGGGGCCGACCGGGGCGGCCACCGGCTCCAGCGCACCCTCGATCATCTCCTGCAGGTCCGGCAAGGGCACCCGTCCGCCCAGCCAGGACGTTTCCATCTCATGCAGCGGGACCGTCCACAACTTGGTGTTGTAAGGCACGGCAAAGTGCTTGGCCACGCCGGCGCCCCAGACCTGGTAGATGAACTCTTCGAAGTTCGCCGGCGGCCCGGAGCGCGCCATCGACGCGACGTTGACCCCGCTGGCCGCATCTTTCGGATCGCCTTCGGTTATGTCTGCCATGACCGTGCCATCGGCACAGCAATCAGCGGGCGCTGCACGTTTCGGTACAGGCTCGGCGCGCGCCGCGGCGTTGGCGGCTGGCAGGCCAGCGGGTGTTCCGGTCGCCGTGATCGGGCCGAACCGGGCTTCGATCGCGCCGACCAGGCATTCCTTCAGCACTGCGGGAGGCAGGCCGTACAACGCCCCCTGGAACGGATAACGGGTGTGCACGCCCTTGCTGTAGACCCACGCCTCCCGGTTCTGCCAATGCAGGTTATCGCCGAGCAGGGTCTGGTAAAGCCGCAGCACCGTGGCATCGTTGGAGAACATGATGTGGCCGGCATGGTCGAAGCGGAAACCCTGATCGTCCAGCGAGCGGCACCAGCCACCCACGGTCTGTTCTTTTTCGACCAGCACACTGCCCGCGCCGTAGTGGTAAGCGGCAGACAGCCCGGTGGGGCCAGCGCCCAGGATCAGGCACGCCACCGGCGCCTCTTCGATGCGAACCACCTGGCCGCCGGCAAGATACAGCGCGGCGCGGGGGCTCAGCCCCGCTTTTACCGTATCGAAGATGCACTCGGCCATGGCGTCGGCGGTCTGGTCCCACGACGTCGCGGAGGTCAGCCGATCCTGGTCGGCAATCCGGTTGCGGCGCGTGGTTTCCCGTTCACCCAGCGCCGCGTCGCAGGCGGCGATGAAGTCCTCGCTGCTCACCGCGACCTGCACGCCGTCCGCGTAAAGCCGGATCACATCGCGCACCGCGGTACTGACCACAGGCTTGCGCGCCGCCATGTACTCCAGCGTCTTGGTGGGGCTGATGTAGGCGGTGGATGCGTTCAACGCGAAGGGCAGCAGGCAGACATCCCAGCCGGCGATGAGCGCTGGCAGCTCGTCATAGCCGCGCTGCCCCAGGTAGTGCAGGTTCGCCGCGCGCGGCAGGCTCTGCGGGTCGATCTTCACCACCGGCCCCACCAGGTCGATCTCCCAGCCCGGGTGCGCCGTGGCCAGGGCGTCCAGCAGCGGCAGGTCCAGCCGCTCATCCAGCACGCCGAAGAAGCCCAAGCGGGGTGCGGCGGCCCTGGCGGCGGGGTCACGCTCGCGACGGGCCTGGGCAAAGTGCGCCACATCCACGCTGCTCGGGAAGCAGACCACGTTGGGGTTGTGCGGGTGCTTGGCGTCGTACAGGGAAGGCCCGCCGGTGAATACAACGCCGGCGATGTCCAGCAAGGTACGTTCCCTGTCCATCAGGCGCTCGGGGGCATCCTTGAACGCCCCGAGTTGATCCATGCAGTCATAGATGATGGCGACCGGCTGCAGTGACTGGAGCAGAGGAAGCGCCATGGGCGTATACAGCCAGACGGCCATCTCCGGCTCGCCGTGCTCGGCCAGCCACGCGTGCAGCAGCGCATCCAGTACCGGGAACTGCGCATCGGCGAAACCCGGATCAGCCAGCGGGCTATGCGGCCGCAGCACCGTTACGCCGATGCACGGCTGCAGCACTTCAAGCCAGGCCTCGCGGTCGGGGTCATGCACCGGCTCTTCGAAGAACACGATGGGCCAGCGCTGGCCAAGGCGCGACAGCACGTGCTGCGGGCGCTGGTACACGAAATCCCAGCGAAGGTGCGAGAAGACCAGGAGCTGCTGCATGCCATTTCTTCCAGGTTGGAGGGGGATGTGGTGCGCGAGGGACGTACGGGCCTGGAGGTAGGCGAGTGCGTAATCGCGGACGAGCGAAAGCGGCTTCAACGCAAGGTTCGGTTGGACATCCCAAAGCCCGCTTTGATGCCAGTGCAGCGGAGATTCCCAATCCGGGCGATCCACCACTGGATAGAGACAGATGCCTTCGAGGCGTGCGCCTGCATCGGCGGCGTAACGCACCTGCTGGGCGATGTCACTCAGCCAGGCGCCCCGACCACAACCCACGTGGCTGGTCTCACTCAGCGTGAGGGGCACCCCATACCGTTGCTGCAGCTTGACCAGCAGGCGGGAAAACGGGACGCGCTGTGGATCAGCGCGGTGCCAGTCCAAGGGGCGCTGGCTACCGGCTTCCCATTGATTGCCGTGGTAGTAGTTAACCCCGATCAGGTCAACGTAGCCGGGCGCGCCACCCAGCGATGGCTGCACGCGGCCCATCAGCGCATCCAGCACTTCGAACTGTCCCGCGTGCAGGCGTTCGGCCTGCTGCCGCAAGGCGGGGCTCGCCAGCGGCGCCACGACATGGATCAACGGCTCGACCCACAGCATCCGCGCAGTTGGATCCACCCGCCTGAAGGCGCTGCAGCCAGCCAGTGCGGCGCGGATCAGCAGCGACTTGAGCCGGCCTGCCTCTGCGGGACGGTCGCCTGCATGCGGATGGATGAGCCCGGTATGGGTCGCCGCCCACGACAGGAACGAGATTTCGTTGATCGGGTTGATCAGCCGAGGCGAGGGACTGGCGTAGTCCGCGAGCGCGGTCGCTGTGGCCTGGCAGAAGGCCGCGAAGCGCTCCACGAATGCCGTCTTGTTGCCGTCCAGGAGGTCCAGGTCAGCGGGAACCCCGTAGTGCATCAGCGTCCAGCGTATCTCCAGCCCAGCGCGCTCCGCTGCCTGCATGCGCGCATGCAGGCTTTGGAAATTGAAACCATCGCCTTGTTCGCACGTGCGCCAGCCCAGGCTTTCACGCACCGCACTGAAGCCCATCCGCCTGAGGCGCCGGTAATCCGTGTCCAGCCTGGCCAGGTGGCCACTATCGACTGCCATCGACAAGGCCCTGCCGCTGCCGTTGACGTGGTCGGCGCCTTCGAAGCCACCGATCCACTTCATCGCTCAGCCCAGCAACGGGCGTGGCGGACCGTCTTCCACGGTGGGCGCCGTGCCGAGCTCGGCGCCCGTCAGCGGGTCGGCAAGCGGGTCGGACGCGGTCCGCGTGGCCATCGCGTCCAGCGCCTCCTCCTGCGACGCAGTCAGGCCATCGACCGTCGCCTCACCGTCGCCGCCATCGAGCGCGTACTGCTCCTCGCGCGAGGAGATGACCGTCCAGGCTTCACCGCTGTTCCAGGGGCCTTCGACATCGCCATCGCCCTGCGACATGTCCATGTAGAGGTCGGTGTATTCAGGATCACCCGGCAGCTTGCCCGGCGGGAAGTTCGGCGAAATGGCATACAGCGCCTTCTCGAAGGATTGCTGGTGCGCGATCTCGCGCGTCATCAGGAAGCGCAGCGCGTCCTTGATGCCCGGATCGTCGGTGACGTTGATCAGCCGCTCGTAGACCAGCTTGGCGCGTGATTCGGCGGCGATGTTGGAACGCAGGTCGGCGGTGGGATCGCCGATGGAGTCGACGTAGGCGGCCGTCCACGGCACCCCGCTGGAATTGACCAGGGCAGGCCCACCCCCGTACAGGATCGACTGCGTGTGGCTGGTGCTGTTCTGGGTCATGCCGCGCATCTCGATCGCTTCGATCATGCCTTCGGACAGCTCCCCTTTGGTGCCCTTGTTGAGCATCGCGATGATCGAGCCGATGATCTCCAGGTGGCTCAGCTCTTCGGTCGCCACGTCCAGCAGCAGGTCCTTGCGACCGGCATCCTCTTCGCCCAGCGCCTGGGTGAAGTAGCGCATCGCGGCAGCAAGTTCGCCCTGCGGGCCACCGAACTGCTCAAGCAGCAACGAGGCCAGGATGGGGTCGGGTTGCTCGACGTGCACGGTGTACATGAGGCGCTTGTTATGCATGAACATGGAGCGGTACTCCTGATTGGCAGCCACGGATCGTGCTGCGTAGGTGGGCGAGCCGCGTCTGCGGCAACACCTGCCGGCCCGGTAGTGGGCATCATTCGGCGAACTGATGGGCGCGACGCTACGCTGGCCGATGTTAGCCAGCGCACGCGATGAAGTGAGGGTGAGGCGAGGTAGCCCTATACAGGTGCGGCCGTGGCCGCGCTTCGCGCTCGCCGAGCGTGGCTCGGCGCTACCGGCCTGCGCCGGCGTCGGCCGGGGTTCCGTTCTGGCGGTGCGATGTCTGATACAGGCCGCGCTTCGCGCTCGCCGAGCGTGGCTCGGCGCTACCGGCGTGCACAGGCGTTGGCCGGCCTTCCGTTCCGGCGCTGTGATGTCTGATACCGGCCGCGCTTCGCGCTCGCCGAGCGTGGCTCGGCGCTACCGGCGTGCACTCGCGTCGGCCTGCCCTGGTAGCGCCGAGCCGTGCTCGGCGGCCTTCCGTTCCGGCGGTGCGATGTCTGATACACGCCGCGCTTCGCGCTCGCCGAGCGTGGCTCGGCGCTACCGGAGTGCACTCGCGTCGGCCTGCCCTGGTAGCGCCGAGCCGTGCTCGGCGGCCTTCCGTTGTGGCGGCGCGATGTCTGATCCACGCCGCGCTTCGCGCTCGCCGAGCGTGGCTCGGCGCTACCGATTCAGGCGGTCAGCCAGACCCGGATCAGCGACACCAGCTTGTCCACGTCCAGCGGTTTGGCGACGTAATCGTTCGCACCGGCCTGGATGCACTGCTGCTGGTCATCGGGCATCGCCTTGGCGGTCAGCGCGATGATCGGCAAGGTGTCGAAGCGCCGGTCCTGCCGGATTTCACGGGTGGCGGTCAGGCCATCCTTGACCGGCATCATGATGTCCATCAGCACCAGTTCAATCGGCGCGGGCCCGCTGACCGCGGCGGTCAACGCATCGATGGCATCCTGGCCATTGCGCGCGATCGTCACCTTGCAGCCGTGTGGCTCAAGCACGTTCATCAGCGCGTAGATGTTGCGGACATCATCCTCCACGACCAGCACGCGACGCCCTTCCAGCGCGGTATCCCGGTGCTGCGCGGTGCGGATCATGCCCTGCTTGGATTCCGGCAGCTCGCTCACCACCTTGTGCAGGAACAGGGTCACTTCATCGAGCAGGCGCTCCGGCGAGCGCGCACCCTTGATGATGATGGAACTGGAATAGCGGCGCAGCCGCACCTCTTCGGCGGCTGACAACACCCGCCCGGTATAGACGATGATCGGGGGCAGGGCATCCACGCTCTGCGCGCTCAGCATCTCCAGCAGCTCGAATCCCGAGGCATCGGACAGCGTCAGGTCCAGCACCATGCAGTCGAAGCTGTGTTCGGCCAGCGCCTGGAGGCACTCCGCCGCAGAACGCGCGCCGATCGTTTCCACGTCGGCCAGGGCCAGCAGCTCGCGCACGGCGTCCAGTTGCACGGCGTCATCTTCAACCACCAGCACCAGGCGCGGACGCAGCGAAAGCCGGCGCTCCAACGAGAGCAGCACCTCTGCAAGGGCCTCGCGGGTTGCAGGCTTGCCGAGGAAGCCGACCGCGCCCAGCGCCAGTGCTTTTCGCGAATGATCCATCGCCGAAACCACATGGATGGGGATGTGCCGCGTGTGCATGTCGCGCTTGAGTACATCCAGCACCGACAGGCCTGACTGGTCGGGCAGGCCGACATCCAGCACGATGGCGTGGGGCAGCTCTGCACGCGCAGCGGCCAAGGCCTCGCCCGCGCTCTGTGCGATCCGGTAGCGGAAGCCCATCTCGGACGCCAGGTCGCCGATGATCTGCCCGAACGCGGCGTCGTCCTCGACGATCAGGATCAGGCCGCGTCCGTTGCCGCCCGTACTGGCTGCCGGGCGCACGTCCTGCACGGCGATGGCGGTGGGTGCCGCGAAGCCGGTCGCAGCCGGTTCCAGCGGGGCCATCGCCACGGAAACCGCAGGGCGCCCGGGGTTCGCGAGCCGGGTCGCGACCACCAGCCGGAAACGGCTGCCCTTGCCGGGTTCGCTGTCCACGGTAATGTCGCCGCCGAGCAGGCGGGCCAGCTCCTGGGAAATGGAGAGCCCCAGCCCGGTTCCGCCGTAGCGGCGACTGATCGATCCGTCGGCCTGCTGGAATGCTTCGAAGATACGTACCTGCTGTTCGGGCGCGATGCCGATGCCGGTGTCGGTCACGGTGAACACGACCTCGCCTTCGCCACCGGCCGAAGCGGAGACCGTCACGCCGCCCTGTTCAGTGAACTTCAACGCGTTCGACAGCAGGTTCTTGAGGATCTGTTCGATGCGCTGGCGATCGGATTCGATCACCGGCGGGCAGTCGGCCATCATCAGCACGTCCAACGACAGACCCTTCTCGCTGGCCACAGGGCCGAGCAGGGCGGCGATGCCCGACAGCAGTTTCTCCACGCCAAAGCGCTCGGCATGCACCTCGATATGCCCGGCCTCGATCTTGGACAGATCCAGGATCTCGTTGATGAGGTTCAGCAGGTCGGTGCCGGAGGAGTGGATCGTCCGCGCGAACTTCACCTGTTCGGCACTCAGGTTGCCGTCGCGGTTATCGCCCAGCAGTTTGGACAGGATGAGGGCGGAATTGAGCGGCGTGCGCAGCTCGTGTGACATGTTGGCCAGGAACTCGGACTTGTACTGGCTGGCGCGCTGCACTTTGTGCGCTTCGGCCAGGATGGCGGCGTTGGCGCGTGCCAGCTTGTCGCGCTCTTCTTCGAGTTGCTGTGACTGGTCGAACAGCTGGCTGTTGGTCTGTTCCAGTTCGGCCTGCTGCTCCTCCAGTTCGTGCTGGGAACCGCGCAGCGCCCGGCTCTGTTCCTCCAGCTCTTCGTTGGAAACCTTCAGCTCCTCGCTCTGCACCTGCAGGGCTTCGGTCTGCCGCTGGGTCTTGGCCAGCAGTTCGGACAACCTCGCCCGGTAGGCGGCCGAGCGCAGCGCCACCGCCATGTCCGCCGAGGCGAGCTCGAGCAGTTCGACGACCTCGGCCGGCACCGCGCCGAAGAAGCCCAGCTCGATGATCCCGCTGACCTCGCCTTCGTGGATGCTGGGGGCGATCACCAGGTGGCGGGGCAGGGCCTGACCGAGACCGGAGGCCACCGTGAAGTAGCCCGGCGGGACATTCGAGACGACCAGCACGCGCTTCTCATCCACCGCCCGTCCAAGCAGGCTGCCGCTGGCACGCAGCGTGTGGGTGCCGTCCGCTTCGGCGGCTGCACCCACTGCCCCGACCTGCCGGAATCCGCTGGCTGCGGGCTCGAACAGCATGCCGGCCTGCGCGCCGGTAAAGCGGGTCAGGAAGCCCAGGCTGGCACGGGCCAGCGCGCCGCTGTCGAGATCGCCGCCGGTGGCGGTGGCCAGCTCCAGCCGGCCCCGCTGCAGCCAGGCATCGCGTTCGCGTGCCCGGGTGTGGCGGCGCAGCAGGATCGCGATGAAGATCGTCAGCACGATACCCAGCGCCGCACTGGCGGCGCCGGAGCTCAGCGCCGCGCTGTAGGCCGATTCCATCTCCTCAAGGCGCCCGGCGCGCTTGTCCAGCTCGATCGCGCCCATGGTCGCCAGCCGGGCCCGGATGTCATCCATGGCCGCCTTGCCGCGATTGGAGGCGACCACGGCCAAGGTGGGCTCGAGTCCCTGGGTGCGGCGCACTTCGATGGTTTCATGCAGCTCGTCCAGCTTGTCCTGGACCCTGCGCGCCAGCAGCTTCAGCCGGTCACGCTGCGCCGGGTCGTCGGCCAGAGCCTCTTTCACCGTGTCCAACCGCGTGCTGGCAACACCGAGGGCGGCCCGATACGGTTCAAGGTAATTGTCGTCGCCGGTCAGCAGATACCCGCGCTGGCCGGTCTCGGCGTCCTGCACGGCCGAAAGCACGTCGGCCAGCGCGGTCATCGTCTCCTGCGAGCGAAGTACCAGCGCGCTGCCCTCGCGGATGGTGTGGATGTTCTTGCCGGCCAGGAACCCGCTGCCGAGGAAGAACAGCATGACCGCCAGCAGCGGTCCCAGCGTGCGGAAGGCGGTTCCGGCCTGGGTGGCTGCGCGGGAATGGGACGTGGAGGTCATGGCGTGGCACGAGGGGTGGATGCAACCGTTCAGATTAGCATGCCGGCGGGCCACGCAAGCAGTTGGGGAATCCATGCCTCGGACGGGGCGGGACGGGGGCGGGGCGGCGATAGAATGCAGGTCACTCCCAACAAGGATGTTGAAGCCATGGTGCGTGCGGCACTTGTCTCTCTTGCCCTGATCATGCTGCACCCGCAAGCCCATGAAGAAACCACATGGCGGGGTACCAGTGACGTATCGCAGGTTAGTGGCTCGGGCGATGTACTGACGCCTGGGGGATCACGACTGCACCTGTCATCGGGTCAGGAAGGCAAGGAAGCGTTCTTCGGTTCGATCGCCTCGCTGGGCCCCGCACCGTCCCGGGCTCTTT